>CALJJQ010000088.1 GCA_937973965.1 uncultured Calothrix sp.
GTGTCTCCGTCGGTAAAGGTGTAGGTGTACTGGTAATATCTGGAGTTGGTTCTGGTTTGACTTCCAAGTTGATATCTGTATCCGTTTGTTCCTGGGTTGATTTAGTTACTTCCTCCTCTAGTTTTGGTTCAGAACTAGGAGACTTGGGTTTGAAATAATCTAAAAATGGTTTTTTATCTGGTTGAGGTGTCTCCGTCGGTAAAGGTGTAGGTGTACTGGTAATATCTGGAGTTGGTTCTGGTTTGACTTCCAAGTTGATATCTGTATCCGTTTGTTCCTGGGTTGGTTTAGTTACTTCCTCCTCTAGTTTTGGTTCAGAACTAGGAGACTTGGGTTTGAAACGGTTTAAAAAGTTACCTACTTTTGATTCTGGTGCTGTTGTCGGTGTGACAACCGGTGTGGGAGTTAGGACGGGTTCCGGTGTCGATTCCGCTTTGGGTGTCACAACAGGTGTGGGAGTTAGGACAGGTTCCGGTGTCGATTCCGCTTTGGGTGTCACAACAGGTTCCGGTGGATTATAACTAGGATCGACAATTCCCCTAACTTGCTCAACCGTTAATTCCCCGCGAATAATTTTAGACAGAACATCCTGTCCCTGGGGTTGATAGTTAATCGTTCTAGTCGTTGTATTAAAAACGTTTTTAATCGGTTCTCCCTGGTCATCCAAAAATTCTAGTTGTACCCAATTTTTCCCTTTCTGAAAACCTTTGAGATAAACTGATTGCCAACGGTCGAGAACGAATTTATCCCCATTAATTGTACAGCGAATTCGCCAATCGTTAATACTTCCCTTTTGGTTGCTATTTGTACTTACTTGTAGGGGAGCATTAGTTAAATAAAAATCCAATAAAATCGGTTCTGCACCATAATCTCCATCCGGCAGATTATAGGTTAACAATGGTAAATTAGATACTGGATTATTTTCATCCGTCTGTGTAAAAATATGGAAACTAACCTGAGCGTAGGCTCCATCATTTTTAAAGGTTTCAGACCAGGGTTTTTCCGCAATCACACGTAATGTGTGAGTTCCTGGTGTCAGATTCGATATTTTTAAAGGCTGCTGCAAGTCGTATACTTTGGCATAGGATTGCTGGTCGAGAATCACGTGTAAATGTGGTCCTAAACCATATTTTCTGTCCTGAAAAATCGGTAAATCCTGAACCTGTAATCCCACAGTTAAACTGTCCGTCTGCAACACCTCATCATTCATTGGACTGACAATTTTTACCTGGGGACGGTATTTGTCTAAACTACGGTTTAACTCCTGAATCACCTCCGGTGGAGCTACCTCCGCTAACTTCCCTGACAACTTTGCAGGTAACTGGGTCTGCTTCGGTACTCCTAAAGATGGTGGTTGACTCACCGCTTTCTCCCCACCACAACTAGTTAAACCAATAATTAAAACTAATACTAAAAATAAACGCAGAATATAATTTAACGAACCTGATGAAAATAGTAATGCCATACCTATAGGGTCAGGTCTGTGACTAATTTCGCTATGGCTACTCCTTTCCCATCTCGCTGTCCAGGTCTTCATGGCTCATAACCCCCACAACAACTCAAAAATCGGAACGGGTTTATACAACCCTGAATTATTGTGACGCAAACTCCCCTAAACAGCATACTAATTCAGTCTGAATATCCCATGTGCTGATTTGAGATTAGTTTTACCTCAGATTGCGATCGCCATCTTCTCCACTTTTACAGGTACAAATATCCTATCGTTTCACTAGAGATAACTCCATCGTCATACAGCAAATAAACTATTAATAAATGTAACTAAGCGAATAGAGTTAATTTATGTTTATAATTTTGGACAAGTAGTTTTTAAATTACTTAACATAATAGATTTAAATCCTAAATATTAGGTTTATACACAAAAATTTACTTAATTTAGGCATACAGAATTAGTAAAAGTGCTGATTTTCACCTTTGTCAATGGGAAATCAGAAAAGAAAATCCAAGCTGAAACGCTTACATAGCAAGACATTAGCTGTTTTTCTTGAGAATAAAATTTCCTAATTGTTTACCTTTGTAAAATAAATCAAAAAAGTATTGACAATTAGCCGGATACATAGGATTGGAACCTAGATTTAGCAAATATTTTGGCGAATTTAAATTATTGTTAAAATGTCTCCAACAATGTAGGAGAGAAGACTTTATAATTCAACAGAAACCACTCTCCACATGAAAGTCGAAAATTCACTTGCCAGTGCAAACAAGATTGGCAAAGCGAGTTAAAGTGGATCATAACCACGAAGACCAAGTGTGGTAATTATTAATCCTCAATCCCTTTTAAGAGAGGAGGTCGAATGACGATTAGTCCTCCGGAGCGAGAGGAAAAGAAGGCAAGAGTGATAGTCGATAAAGACCCAGTGCCAACTTCCTTTGAGAAGTGGGGACAACCAGGTCATTTCGATCGCACCCTTGCTAGAGGTCCAAAAACCACAACCTGGATTTGGAACCTCCACGCACTCGCCCACGATTTTGATACACATACAAGCGATTTAGAAGATATTTCCCGCAAAATCTTTGCAGCGCACTTCGGACACCTGTCGGTTGTGTTTCTGTGGTTGAGTGGGATGATATTCCACGGCGCGAAGTTCTCGAACTACGAAGCCTGGTTAAGTGACCCTTTAAATATCAAACCCAGTGCCCAGGTCGTCTGGCCGATTGTCGGGCAAGATATTCTCAATGGTGATGTTGGTGGTGGGTTCCACGGCATCCAAATCACCTCTGGTCTATTCCAAATTTGGCGGGGTTGGGGTATTACTAGCTCCTTCCAGTTATATGTCACAGCCATTGGCGGTTTAGTCATGGCAGCTTTGATGTTGTTTGCTGGTTGGTTCCACTACCACAAACGGGCACCCAAGTTGGAATGGTTCCAAAACGTTGAATCGATGCTCAATCACCACCTAGCAGTGTTGCTGGGTTGCGGTTCCTTGGGTTGGGCAGGACACTTGATTCACGTTTCTGCACCCATTAACAAAATGATGGATGCAGGCGTAGCGGTGAAGGATATTCCCCTACCCCACGAATTCATCCTCAACAAGAGCGTATTAATTGATCTATTCCCTGGCTTTGCCAGTGGTTTAACACCATTCTTTACCTTGAATTGGGGTCAATACGCGGACTTTTTGACCTTCAAAGGCGGACTCAACCCCGTTACTGGTGGTCTATGGATGACCGACATTGCGCATCACCACTTAGCGATCGCAGTTGTCTTCATCGTAGCTGGTCACATGTACCGCACCAACTGGGGTATTGGTCACAGCATTAAAGAAATCCTCGAAAACCACAAAGGACCCTTTACCGGCGAAGGTCACAAAGGTCTGTACGAAAACTTGACCACCTCGTGGCACGCCCAATTGGCAACTAACTTAGCATTCCTAGGTTCGTTGACCATCATCGTGGCTCACCACATGTACGCGATGCCTCCCTATCCGTACTTAGCAACAGACTACGCAACCCAACTGTGTATCTTCACCCATCACATGTGGATTGGCGGATTCTGTATCGTCGGTGGTGCAGCACACGCAGCAATCTTTATGGTGCGCGATTATGACCCAGTAGTGAACCAAAACAACGTTTTGGATCGCGTAATCCGTCACCGTGATGCCATCATTTCCCACCTCAACTGGGTATGTATTTTCCTCGGCTTCCACAGCTTCGGACTATACATTCATAACGACACAATGCGGGCATTGGGTCGTCCCCAAGATATGTTCTCCGACACTGCAATTCAATTGCAGCCAGTCTTTGCCCAGTGGGTACAAAGCCTACACACCCTCGCCCCTGGTGGTACTGCACCGAACGCAGCCCAAGTTGTCAGCCATGCATTTGGTGGTGGTGTAGTTGCCGTTGGTGGTAAGGTAGCGATGATGCCGATTGCCTTGGGAACTGCTGATTTCCTAGTTCACCATATTCACGCATTCACCATTCACGTTACCGTTTTAATTCTGCTCAAAGGCATGTTATTTGCCCGTAGCTCACGTCTGATTCCAGACAAAGCGAACCTCGGTTTCCGCTTCCCTTGTGACGGGCCAGGTCGAGGCGGTACATGTCAAGTATCCGGTTGGGACCACGTGTTCCTCGGATTATTCTGGATGTACAACTCCCTCTCAATTGTAATTTTCCACTTTAGCTGGAAGATGCAATCAGATGTGTGGGGTACAGTCGATGCGGCGGGTAATGTTTCCCACATTACTGGTGGTAACTTTGCTCAAAGCGCGATTACTATCAATGGTTGGTTGCGTGACTTCTTATGGGCGCAAGCCTCACAAGTCATCAATTCCTACGGTAGTGCCCTCTCCGCCTACGGTATCATGTTCCTAGGTGCGCACTTCATCTGGGCATTCAGCTTAATGTTCCTGTTCAGTGGTCGTGGCTACTGGCAAGAATTGATTGAGTCGATTGTCTGGGCACACAACAAGCTGAAGGTTGCTCCTGCGATCCAACCGCGTGCATTGAGTATTGTTCAAGGTCGTGCAGTTGGCGTTGCCCATTATCTCCTCGGAGGTATTGCGACAACCTGGGCATTCTTCCACGCCCACATACTCTCGGTCGGCTAATTCGCCATCAATTAAAGATTTAATTAATTGATGTTAAGGGTTAGGAGTTGCAGGTATGGGTAAATGAGTTAATTGAATAGTTAGCTTATCGATCCAAAGCTTGTAACTCTTAACTCCCACCTTCACTTTCATCAAAAGCTGAAAACAAAGGCTCAAGGTCAGAGGATTTATCAAACCTATGGCAACAAAATTTCCAAAATTTAGCCAAGACCTCGCGCAGGACCCGACGACGCGTCGGATCTGGTATGCGATGGCTATGGGGAATGACTTTGAAAGCCATGATGGGATGACCGAAGAAAATCTTTACCAAAAGATTTTTGCAACTCACTTCGGACACCTGGCAATCATTTTCCTATGGGCATCCAGCCTCCTGTTCCACGTCGCTTGGCAAGGCAACTTTGAACAGTGGATTAAAGATCCTCTTCACATCCGTCCCATTGCCCATGCAATTTGGGATCCCCACTTTGGTAAACCAGCGATTGAAGCATTTACCCAAGCTGGTGCTAGCAATCCTGTAAATATTGCCTACTCTGGTGTCTACCACTGGTGGTACACCATCGGGATGCGTACCAACAACGACCTGTATACAGGTTCAGTATTCCTCCTGTTGTTATCCGCAGTCTTACTATTCGCAGGTTGGTTACATTTACAACCGAAGTTCCGTCCTAGCCTCTCTTGGTTCAAGAGTGCCGAGCCTCGCCTTAACCACCACCTAGCTGGTTTGTTTGGTGTTAGCTCCTTAGCATGGACTGGTCACTTAGTACACGTAGCTATCCCTGAATCTCGCGGTGTTCACGTAGGTTGGGATAACTTCTTGTCGGTTGCACCCCACCCGGCTGGATTGACCCCCTTCTTTACAGGTAACTGGGGTGTTTACGCCCAAGATCCCGATACTGCTGGTCACATCTTTGGTACATCCCAAGGTGCTGGTAGTGCAATTTTGACCTTCTTAGGTGGATTCCACCCGCAAACTGAATCGCTGTGGTTAACCGACATGGCTCACCACCACCTCGCGATCGCAGTTTTATTCATTGTTGCTGGTCACATGTACCGTACCAACTTTGGTATTGGTCACAGCATCAAAGAAATGATGAATGCGAAAACATTCTTTGGTAGCAAAGTTGAAGGACCTTTCAACCTACCCCACCAAGGTTTGTACGATACCATCAACAATTCCTTACACTTCCAACTGTCCTTAGCACTAGCTGCTTTAGGAACCATCTGCTCATTGGTAGCTCAACACATGTACTCTCTGCCTCCCTACGCATTTATCGCGAGGGATTACACAACCCAGGCAGCATTGTACACCCACCACCAGTACATCGCTGGTTTCTTGATGGTTGGAGCCTTTGCCCATGCAGCCATCTTCTGGGTACGTGACTACGACCCCGAACAAAACAAAGGCAACGTACTTGACCGTGTTCTGAAGCACAAAGAAGCGATTATTTCCCACCTCAGTTGGGTATCCCTTTTCCTAGGCTTCCACACCCTCAGCTTGTACGTTCACAACGACGTAGTTGTTGCCTTCGGTACACCCGAAAAACAAATCCTGATTGAGCCGGTATTTGCTCAATTCATCCAAGCATCCCACGGTAAAGTACTCTACGGGTTGAACACTCTCCTTTCCAACCCCGAAAGTGTTGCTTACACCGCCTTCCCCAACTACGGTAACGTTTGGTTACAAGGGTGGTTAGATGCAATCAACAGTGGTACTAACTCCCTGTTCCTAACCATTGGACCTGGCGACTTCTTGGTACACCACGCCTTTGCTCTAGCAATCCACACCACCACCCTTGTATTAGTTAAAGGTGCGTTGGATGCTCGTGGTTCCAAATTAATGCCAGACAAAAAAGACTTTGGTTATGCCTTCCCTTGCGACGGTCCTGGTCGTGGCGGTACTTGCGATATCTCTGCTTGGGACGCGTTCTACCTAGCTATGTTCTGGATGTTGAACACCATTGGTTGGGTAACCTTCTACTGGCACTGGAAACATCTGGCAATTTGGCAAGGAAACGTCGCTCAATTTAACGAAAACTCCACCTACTTAATGGGTTGGTTCCGTGATTACCTCTGGGCGAACTCTGCACAGTTAATTAACGGTTATAACCCTTACGGGATGAATAACCTGTCGGTTTGGGCTTGGATGTTCTTGTTTGGACACCTAGTTTGGGCAACTGGTTTCATGTTCTTGATTTCATGGCGTGGTTACTGGCAAGAGTTGATTGAAACCTTGGTTTGGGCACACGAACGTACTCCATTGGCGAACCTAGTTCGTTGGAAAGATAAACCCGTTGCACTCTCCATCGTTCAAGCTCGTTTAGTCGGTTTAGCACACTTTACGGTTGGTTACGTGCTCACCTATGCCGCCTTCCTGATTGCTTCGACGGCTGGTAAGTTTGGTTGATAAATCTATATTTATCTGCTGTTAAGTAATTAAGAAATTCCCCTACCCTGTGGTGGGGGATTTTTCATTTTAAGTTATTAATTTAGGATTGGTTAAATTATCTTGGATTGTTTATTCCCCATCAAAAAGTCTAGTAGCAGAATCATATTTTGAGTATCAAATTCAGGAATGCGATCGCCGAGACTCCGAATTAAAATCAGAAAGACAATCAATTCTAATTAACCAGCTGACAGATAAATTTGCCACAGATTTTATTGAATGGTTAGTGGAAGACTTTGAAAAGAAAAAATTAATGTTAGACAATTATCCCAACCATTCTAATCTCTTTGAACTTTGTGGGGCAAAATTACTAGTTACGAGTAATTCATTTAACAGAAGTCTAATCACGAGAATGGGTCGTCTTTGGGAAGACATATCTAACATTAGTCCTTATGTTATAATTTCCGAATATGAATTCGGAGTTAAAATCACAGGCGTTGATCTTATTATATTCTCAAAATATATTTAGTTTGTTTTGCACAGTTAAAAAGTTGACAGGGAGGACCACCTGTGACTAAATCCACTTCACCTGGATTCAAAGGTCTATCTAATCCCAGAATTTTTCCTGCTGCTTCTAATAATTCTTTGCTGCTAATTTTTTCGATCTCTTTGGGTATGGCAATTTCTTGAAGATGTGGACGATTTAGGGCTATGGTTTTAACTGCATCTTTATCTTTCTCAACTACAGCAACGGTATGAAATCCTGATTGCTCCATACCTAAATCTAAACCAAATGCCCCTGAAAACAAGGAAATGGAAATAGCCTTACCATTAATCATATCAATTTAATGACTCCTAAAAGCGGTCGATTTCAAGGGATTATTAACTTAATTATAGGAATGATTATAGGAATGGTTGCTGGTCAATATCCGGAGAAAGTTAGAATAAGACCATCCCCACCTAAATGCAAGGTAGAGCGATCGCTATGGTACTGACACAACAAACCCCAACCACCATCATCTACCCGGACAGCGATGGACAACCAATGGCTGATAATACCAAACAATTTCAATGGATAGTCACTATTAAAGAAAACCTGGAAATATTGTTTGCATCCCAACCGGATGTGTTTGTAGCTGGAGATTTACTGTGGTATCCGGTGGAGGGAGAATTAATCCGTCAAGCTCCTGATGTCTTAGTTGTGTTTGGTAGACCCAAGGGAGACAGGGGTTCTTACAAACAATGGGAAGAAGATAATATCCCTGTCCAAGTTGTGTTTGAAATCCTGTCTCCAGGAAATACCCTCAAGGAAATGGCAAAAAAACAGAAGTTCTACGAACGCTATGGAGTTGAGGAGTATTATATCTACGACCCCGACAAAAATGATTTGAATGGTTGGTTGCGAAGTCAAGAAGGAGAATTAGAAGTAATTGAAGAGATGAATACTTGGGTCAGTCCGCGTTTGGGTATCCGCTTTCATCTCACACCTCAAACCCTGGAAATATACCGTCCCGATGGGGAGAAATTTCTGACATCTGTGGAACTTGCACAACAACGGGAACAGGAGCGTCAGCGTGCAGAAACCGAACGTCAACGTGCAGATAATGCACTTTCCCAACTCGAAGAGGAAAGAAAGCGGTATCAGGATTTATTGCAAAAATTACAGGAAAAAGGTATTGATCCTGAGAGGTTGTAGCGTGTGTGCAGGTCAACCCAAATTTGCCAATCAGCATATTACCGGATTTCTCTGAAGAGGATGTTTTAAAAGTCGATTTTAATACTTAAAAAGCTCGTTTTTTGGAAGTAGGCAGAAGGGAGAGAGACGCGACGTGTCGCGTCTGTACAGTTTGAGCCTATTTACTCTCTATCAATAAGTGGTTGATAAAGTATTTATTGACACTTGACCAACATCCTCTAAGTAACTGATACAGCAATCCGATTTAAGTCGTGAAAAATAGCGTGCCGTTGACTGATGACTGGTAACTGTTAACCGTCAACTGTCAACCGTTAACAACCCTACATGTAAGATTTTACAAATCCCCCTCGGACTGCTGTCAGTCTTGAGTGACAGATGAATTTTCCTTCTACTCCCTACTCCCTGTAGGTTTGAGGAATTTGTGAGAAATACAGGAGCAATTCCACCAAAATATGAAGATAATGCAAAATCTTAAATATTTAGTCATATTGGCATATATTTGCTACCGAGAAAGGGGATAAATAAAAAATAGAAATATTTACTGCATTTACCCCTGTTTGAAGCTATGACCTACTGTCTGCGTATCGCGGATATGGCGGAAACTGAACGACCACGCGAAAGATTGCTCACCTACGGTGCAAAAACCCTCTCAACGGCTGAACTGATTGCCATTTTACTGGGAACAGGTCAAGGTGCAGGTAAATTATCGGCTGTGGGATTAGGACAATTAATTTTACAGGAGTTAGGACAACATCAACGGGAACCGTTAGTAGTGTTACGGGATGTCAGTGCAGCAGAGTTGATGCAAATTGATGGAATTGGTCCAGCGAAGGCCACAAGTATCCTCGCAGCAGTAGAATTGGGTAAGCGAACATTTCAATCCCGTCCCAATGATAAAACTGTGATTGATAGTCCCGCAGCTGCAGCCGCAGCGTTAAGTCAAGACCTGATGTGGCAAAGTACTGAAAGGTTTGCTGTCGTTTTATTAGATGTCAAAAATCGACTATTGGGAACCCAAGTGATTACGGTGGGAACCGCTACAGAGACCCTTGCACCACCGAGAGAAATCTTTCGTGAAGCAATAAAACATAATGCTACTCGTTTAATTATTGCCCATAATCACCCATCGGGAAATATTGAACCGAGTCAAACAGATATTGAACTTACCCGTCAATTATTAGCTGGTGCAAAGCTATTAAATATTCCTTTGCTCGACCATTTGATTTTGGGGGATGGTAATTTTCAAAGTTTGCGGGAAATTACGACTTTGTGGGATGAGTGTCCCCAAGGAGAGTAATCCGTCCACCATCGAATTTTGGATTTTGGATGCCTACTGTCACCCGTCATTTCTATGCTGACAAACCGCTATCCCTACTCCCAATTGTCAGGGTTTGCTCAATAAATCAACTTCTGAGTTATTGAGTAAAACTCAATTTATTCATAAAATTAGTAAAATAGCATACATTTTGTATTCGCATTTTCTGCCGATTGCGTAATAGACACTTGGAGGGGTTTAGGATGAGTCGCCCAATTATTTTAGGTATTGTTGGTGATAGTGCCGCAGGTAAGACCACATTAACACGGGGGATTGCCCAGATACTTGGACCAGAAAACGTGACGGTGATTTGTACCGATGATTACCATCGCTATGACCGCAAACAGCGAGCGGAAATAGGTATTACGGCGCTTCATCCTGATTGTAACCATTTGGATATTATGCAGCAGCACTTATCGTTGTTGCGGACTGGACAGCCAATTTTGAAACCTGTTTATAGCCATAAGACAGGTACTTTTGAAGCACCGATTTACATCAAACCAGGTAAATACGTAATAGTGGAGGGTTTGTTAGGTTATTCGACTCGTGGAGCGCGGGATTGTTACGATGTTAAGGTTTATTTAGCGCCTCCAGAGGATTTGCGATCGCAGTGGAAGGTGAAACGGGATACCCAAAAGCGGGGGTATACACCGGAACAGGTGTTGCAGGAATTGGAAAGGCGGGAACCGGATTCGGAGCAGTTTATTCGTCCTCAACGTCAATGGTCGGATATTGTTGTCAGTTTTTATCCAACCTATGACAACAACGGAGAAAACGGGAACGGACATTTAAGCGTGCGCTTGGTATTGCGTCCGACAATTCCCCACCCTGATTTTACAGAAATTGTACAGATGGGTAATGGAAATTTCCAATCCGCTATCCGCCTTGGACTAGACCGGGATATGGGTAAACCGGTGGATGTTTTGGAAATTGATGGACACGCAACCCAGGAACAGGTGAATAAACTAGAGCAAATTCTTTGTTGGGATATGCCCTATCTCAAAAATGTTTGCGATCGCGAATCTAACCCTGAATTAGGAAAAGTTACGGGAACAACCGGAGAAACCCTCCAAAGTTATCCTTTGGCTCTCACCCAGTTATTGATCACCTATCACATGCTTAAGGCTACCCAGGGTTTTCAATAAGTTTTCCGAAAAAAAGCTGAAATTAGGGTCTGCTGTAAAAATTTTTTAGTGACGGTAGGGAACAGGGAGAGACGCGAGATGTCGCGTCTGTACAGGAATAGTTTTCAGCCAACAATTCCACTTTGGACAGGCTGCAAAAATTACAAATGCCAGGTTTTTTAAGCCTTACATGCATATTCCGACAGCGCTTTTGGCGACTAAAATATCCTCTAAAGCTCACAAAATAAGAGTTTTTATATTTTTCAGCAAGCTCTAAATTAAATCTTGCATCATGTATCAGCTCAAAATAAATTGATTTATGACTAGCTTTTTGTCTGAGTAAGTATTTATCAGGATGGTGCAAGATATCAGTACCAAGTTTTTTACAGGGTAATCTCAAATTCGTAATCTCAAATTCAAAGTGGTTTGACTTTCAACTGCATATATGCTATCAACAGGAGTATAGGTTAGTGCTAATTTCTGAATCAAAATTTAAAACCGAAAACACTGGTTATCATAAAAAATAATTTAGAACGTGAATACTCTTCCACCATCAAAACCGCGACGGATAACTTGGCAGGGAATTTTTTCATTATCAATGTTCGCGTTCATGTATCTGCCAATCTTCGTGTTAGCTGCCTATAGTTTTAACCAGTCCCCCTACAGTGCCACTTGGCAGGGATTTACTTGGGAATGGTATCAAAAACTATGGAGCGAAGAAAGAATCCTCTTAGCCCTGAAAAATAGCCTAATTGTCGGTGGTTGTGCGGTGGCGGTATCGGCGGTATTCGGAACCTTGATGGCTGTCGGGTTAGCAAAATATCGGTTTCCCGGTAAAGGACTATATCAAGGAATTGCCTACCTACCCCTAATTATCCCAGATATTGCGATCGCAGTTGCAACGTTAGTATTTTTAGCGTCCTTTGCCATTCCCCTCAGTCTGGGAACTATTATTGCAGCCCATATTGTCTTTTGTATCGCCTATGTTGCTCTAGTAGTTAATTCTCGCTTAGAGCATTTAGACCCCCATTTAGAGGAAGCAGCCTTGGATTTAGGAGCAAATCCGATGCAAGCATTCCTACAGGTTATCTTACCCCAACTATTACCAGGTATTATTTCCGGCTGTTTATTAGCCTTTGTACTGAGTCTGGATGATTTTCTCATCGCCAGCTTTACTGCTGGTAGTGGTGCAAATACCTTACCGATGGAAATTTTTGCCCGGATTCGTGCAGGAGTCAAACCAGATATCAATGCCCTGAGTGTGATACTGATTGTCGTTTCCGCAACCCTCGCATTCATTGCTGAATTAATTCGGACTAGAGGAAGTAGGGAATAGCCGTCCTTATAACCCACGGAACTCAGTTGATTAACGTGAATTCGACGGATTGTAAATGCTACAATCTCTGTAAATCAATGATTTTGAAAGTTAAGGTTAAAGTAACCTCATCCATTAGTTGAGAACAAACTCAATAACTGACTGATTTCAGGTTTAATGATTTTATTCTCAACATCCTAGGAGGTTTTTAAAAACTTCTATTTCCTAAGAATAATACTGGACAAGAGTTTCAGGCTTTATAACTCATCGAACTCACGTTGATTAATATCCTTTTACTTTTGAGTTGATAAGTAGGGTCTGAGGAAAAAGTCTTTTCGTGAGGGTAGGTAACAGGGAAAGACGCGACATGTCGCGTCTGTACAGGGAATATTTTTAACCGAAAAATTCCACTTTTCACAAGACGCAAAAAATAAAAAATGCCGGGTCTTTAAGCCTAATAACCTATTTGTTTACAAGTTTATTTTCTCCCTACTCCCTGAAACTTGCAGTTATCTGTGAGAAATCTGGGATTAGTCCGCAGTTTGTAAGAAATCTCGTGCCTTTTGCAAAGCTTCCCGAACCTGGTTAAATCCGGTTCCTCCGTAGCTATTACGAGCTGCAACGACTTGACGGGGTGATATCGCTTGGTAAATGTCCTCCTCAAAAGCAGGATGAATATTTTTCCACTCTACAATTGTTAAATCCTTGAGGAGTTTTCCCGCAGCAAGGCTAGTTTGCACCACTTGACCGACTAAATTATAGGCTTCTCGGAAGGGTACACCCTTACTAGCAAGATAATCAGCAACATCAGTAGCATTGGAAAAATCCTCAGCCACAGCTTGTTGTAAACGTTGCGGACAAAATTCAATCCCTTCATGGAAGAGAATTGTCATTGCTTGTAAACAAGCTTGCACCGTCTTCACAGTATCAAATAAACCTTCCTTATCTTCCTGAAGGTCTTTATTATATGCTAAGGGCAACCCCTTCATCACCACTAGCATCGCTTGTAGGTGTCCAAACACCCGTCCTGTTTTCCCCCGTACCAATTCAGGTACATCGGGATTTTTCTTTTGGGGCATAATACTAGAACCCGTAGCACAACTATCCTGGAGACGGACAAAGCGAAATTCCTCCGTAGACCAGAAAATCACTTCCTCCGCCAAACGGCTCAGGTGTACCATAATTAAACTCGCAGCAGCGAGAAACTCAACCACAAAATCGCGATCGCTAACTCCATCCAAACTATTGGCATAGATATCTGCAAATCCCAATAATTCGGCGCTATAGTGACGGTCAATGGCAAAAGTCGTCCCCGCTAAAGCACCACAACCCAAAGGAGAAATATTTACCCGTTTCAACACATCACCTAAACGTTCCCAGTCCCGTTTCAACATCTGAAAGTAAGCCAAAAGGTGATGGGCTAAACTGATTGGTTGAGCGCGTTGTAGGTGGGTATAACCAGGAATCAAGGTTTCCACATGAACTTCCGCAATTCCCAACAAAACCCCTTGAAAATCTCGAATCAAATTGCGAATTTGCCCAATCTGCTCCCGTAAATATAAACGGGTATCAGTTCCTACTTGGTCATTACGGGAACGGGCTGTATGTAACTTTTTACCCACATCACCCACAATTTCCGTCAGCCGACGTTCCACTGCAAAATGAACATCTTCCGCATCAATACCGGGTTTAAATGTACCGGAACGGTATTCTTGGCGAATCTGTTCTAAGCCGGAAACGAGCTGTTCTCCCTCATCCGCAGAAATAATACCAGTTTTCGCCAGCATTTTTGCATGGGCTTGGGAACCAGTAATATCATACTCGATTAAGGCAATATCAAAGGAAATACTGGCATTAAAATCGGCTATTTGGGGATGGAGGGGAGAATCAAAGCGTGGACTCCACTTTTTTGCTTGCACCATAATTAAAATCCGTGATTGGAGTCAGGAGATAGGACACAAAAACTAGAATACCCTATAATTGACACTCCCCTGGCTAAAGCCCTATCCATTAGTCGTATCTTTCGCAACAAAAGTGAGAGTGTATGCTCACATCTTCTGTAACCCTGATTAGTTCGTCGTTAATTCTCAATAAAAAGCTAATTTTAGCGAGAATATTAAGAGCTAACTTGTCAAGTATGTCTAACACCTCAGTGTTCAAAACTGCCTCCAAATAGGAGCTTCAAGATTGTTAAGAAAGATGTGACTAACGCATAGGCCTAAAGGCGAAGGGTTTTCAACGAGTATTTTTATAATCACTGTCGTCAAATTTCAAAACTTGCACCCTATCTTACCGAAGAGGGATGTAGAAGTGAAGAGTAGTCGTTTCGGGTGCAAGATATTCAGAACGGTTGATTTAACCGTAACTGGTCAAGTTACGAATCATATAACCAATAAATAAACCAATTAATAAAGCCCAAGCTTGTCCTGTTTGCACAAAATGGGTAAAAGCTTTTTGCATCTGCCCCAAAATATTGGGGTCATTGATAGTTTGGGCTATTATACTACTATCAAGGGGTAAAAGACCCAAGATGTTGGTTAGACAGTCGTTAATTATATTCATAATCCCATAAGTATATTGTAATTTTGTCACTCAGCTTAAACTCCTAGAGGAAAATAATCAGCAAACATGCATAAATTGCATCATCACTTCACTGATTGTTGACCGTTCACAGTTAACGAAAATCAGCTTTTTGATGCAAGATAGGTGCTGCTGACTGCCAATCTCAATCGAGAAGGGGTATTCCTCCGCAACATTACTCAGTGACATTACAATGTGATAACCTTTACCTAGTGCAAATGTCTAGGTGGTTAAACAATTTTAGATTTTCGATTGTGGATTTTGGATTATATGGATTCTCTTGTACTTTGCAATAAATGAAACTAGCATAATCAATGCTTACAGCCCCTGATATGTAGCAAGCATTAGCGTAAACGATATTACAGGGTATCGCTCTTATAGACAAACTGAGGATGACTTATTTCATTTTAAAATCGCGAAAGAGGAAAGGCATCATCATACCAGTAAGTAAACTCACAATAGTCACGCTGATACCTAGAGGTATATCCATTTGGGCTATTGCGAGAAAACAAGTCAGTCCTAAAATCGTTCCAAAAACGATTTGACGAATGAATATAAGTGGGTCTCGTAGTAATTTCCCTTTGAGAAATAATCTTGTGGCAAACCAGGCAATTTCTAACATGATTTTTCGTGACAATTATAAAACGGATGAAAGAGGTTTTTCCTCCTCTCCACTCACTATTAACTATTCCCTACTTACTTTCAAGCTAGGAAATAATTAAAGCTCACAGTTAATAGCTTTTCTATAGGTTCTGATACCAACTTTACATGTAGGTTATTCCTATATTCAGTTATTCAATGTAGAATAACACTTAAAATTACTAATCCCAATAGAATACTCGGAATTACTCCTGCTGGTCCGAAAAAGCCTCCTAAGATTGCCGATAATTCGTAGCCTAAGTCTTTACCAGCAATCAGAATTCCACCGATTGCACCACCAGCCATTGAGACAATTGTTGCCACAATTAACCAAACTAATCCTGTGATGACGTTAATCTCACTATTGGCTAAACTGGTAATTAATTTATTGATTAATGGGTCTGTCAGAATTTCGTTCATGATGGAATGTGTATAGTTGAGAGTGTCTAATCAATCACTAATTAAGAAAAAGATTGGAGAGCTTGTTGTACAACTTTTACTTGTTCTAACTGTTGGTACTTTTGAAAAATATCCAAAGCTTGTAAGTAATAAGTTTGTGCTTGGGATTGGTTTTGGGGATTACCTAGGTGGGGATGATTTAAATTATCTGGTAAATTTAAAAGAGCATTGGCTTTATTACAGATGGTTTTAGCATATTCTATTGGAGTATTCTCGTAGGTGCGTACCTTTAACGCTTCATCGTAGGCACTGATTGCACGGAGATTATTTTCTATTGGTTGGGAATTAGGTAAATATTGCAGTGCATTTCCCAAATTATTTTGCAACATGGCATATTCATGGGGATGTTCCTGGTAATTTATATGTTGCAAAGCTAATTCTAAATACTGAATTGCTATAGCTTCTCGCATTCTTTCCTTGACTGGTGGTAATGGCATCGACAGATAGGCGATCGCAATATTATTATTGAGAACCGCGTACTCATGGGGATGGGTTTGCCATGTAAAGAATTTTAAAGCCGCACGATAGGCTGCGATCGCGTCTGTTATTCTTGCTAAGTTATAGGTTACTAAGGATTGCAGTACTAAACCTAAATTCATTTGTACGGAGGCAACTTCTTCCTCTGTACCCAATTCTTGTAAAATAGGTAATGCATCCTCATAGGCTGTTTTCGCTTGGACTAATAATTCGCTTCCCTCGGAGGAAATTGCTTTCAATGTGTTGCCAATACCCACTTGAGTACGAGCTTTGAGTAAGGGATAATCATCCTGACAAAGTTCATAGGCTTGATAGTAAAGCGAAACAGCATGACGCAAATCTTTAGTTGTTTTCGACTTACACTCAAATCCCTGTGCGAGTTCAATCAACATCGCAATTTTTTCTTCAATAGTTGCGGACTCCGACTCAATTGCATTAATGGCAGCCTTCACAGTTGAATCTGAAATACTTAAAGACATAATTGCGGTTATCTCACAATCTGAGTATCAAAAACAAACTCACAACACTTTTAATGAATAAAGGAAGAGGACTAAAGTCCTCACTACGAACTTCAAATAATATGTCAGTTACGTAAGTCCTGTATTTTCAGTAAGCCCTATTTCAAAAAACAAATACTCCAGATATTTACCTGGACTACTACCCCAATACCAAACCAGATTTCGGAAATAACAAAAAAATTTATTTCCACTTCACAAATATTATTCAACTTCCTGTCACAGGTTGTAGTTAATGGTTAACAGTTGGCAGATTTTGAGGAAATAGAGAAATCAGATTTACCTGTTAAGTAAGTCGGCGTGAAAAAATCAAGGTACATCATTACATAGTTTGATCAAAGCAAAGCAGTACGGAACCCAGTGAAAGGAAGCATAAATCCTGCGGACAGGCTTTGCCAACGCAAGGTTTTGAATGTTATTTACAATCAATACATAATTACCGCAGTCCTAAATAATTTGTGAAATCTTACATGTAGGGTTCTTATATCGTTTAGGCTAATGGTCGCTACATATCAGGGACTATAAGCGTTGATTATCCGAGTTTCGTGAATTTCAAAGTAAAAGAGAATCGATATTAACGGTTGACGGTTGACAGTTGACGGTTAACAGTCACCAGCACGCTATTTTGCACTACTTAAATCGGATTACTAGAGGTTTTTTTGTGCCGACTTACCTTATTTCTCACAAGTGAATAGCAAGCGTTGAGTAAAGGCTTAATTATCTTTCTATTCCCTACTCCCTACTCTCCAGAAGTTTTAGGGTTGTGTAAGAAACCCGGGTTGAGTATTTTGCGATTCAATCAGTTTGTTTCTGCTTTTGATAGCGTTCCTTAAACAGCTTTTGTTGAACTTGGTGGTCTACAATCGGTTGGGGATAACCAACTGCACGCCTTTCTAAGGGTGTAATCTTACCAGTGACAATATATTCCGTATCTAGGGAACGTAATTCTTCTACCCAGGTGCGAATATACTCCCCATCCGGATCGAATTTTTGCGCTTGACTCGCAGGATTAAATATCCGTAGGGGTTTGGGATCCATCCCACTAGATGCACTCCACTGCCAACCACCATTATTGGCAGATAAATCACCGTCAATTAAATGTTGCATAAAATATTTTTCTCCCCAACGCCAATCAATCATTAAATCCTTGGTCAGGAAACTGGCGACAATCATCCGACAACGATTATGCATCCATCCTGTCGTGTTTAATTGACGCATAGCCGCATCCACAATCGGGTATCCGGTTTCCCCTGCACACCAAGCTTGAAAATACTTTTCGTTATTATCCCAAGGGAAATCTTGGAAGGGTTGGCGATAGGGACCATCAGCTAATTCGGGAAAATGATACATCACATGTTGGTAAAATTCCCGCCAAGCTAATTCCTGTTGATAGGTACGAACGCTGTTTTGAGCTTCATCACTGCGACTGGCTGACATGGCTGTTTCTGTTGCTTCCCAAACCTGACGGATACCTAGGACACCGAATTTTAAGGGGGCACTTAATTGGGATGTACCGTCTGTGTAGGGAAAATTCCGTTCGGGGTCATACTCATAAATTGCTCGTTGACAAAATTCCTCTAAACGTTTTTGGGCAGCATCTTCACCCGGTGCAATCACCAATTCCCCATCCCAGCTAAATCCTAAATCCTCACTGCTAGGTAATGCAATCACACCATAATCCCCGACTTTTTCCAGTTGGTCAGCACTTAATCCTTTTCCATCCCGAAAGCTGGCAACCGCTTTCGCCTTCGGTTTACTACTCCAATTCTTCCAAAATGGACCATAAACTGTGTAGGGAGAACCAGCACCTGTACGAATTTCATCGGGACTATGTAATAGCTGATCCCAATTCACACCAATAGTTTCAATCCCTTTTTCCTGCAACGCTGCAAGCATGGCGCGATCGCGTTTTTGGGCGTAGGGTTCCACATCCCAGTTCCAATATACTGCTTTGGCTCCCAAACTTGTTGCCAGTGCAGGGATTTTGACAACCGGATTTCCATACACAATCAATAATTGACTACCCGCTTGTAAATAGCGATTGCCCAAATCTTGCAGGCAACCAATCAGATACTTGACCCGCACAGCAGCAATATCATCCCCTTTGAGTATCTGCGGATCTAAACAAAATACCCCCACCACCTGTGGTGTTCTTTGCCGTGCCAAGGCTAACCCTGTATTATCCGTAATCCGCAAATCCCGACGATGCCAAAACAAAATTAAATCCGACATTCCCTAACTACCCAAATACGCAATCTCGTTATTATCTCATATTTTGTTAGTTTACATGTACTAAATAGGATTTTATCGGGTTGCTTGTGTGATTGATTAGTTATTTTTATTTGGAAAAACACAAAATTTGTCATTTCTCCCAGTTGACCGGCTTATTGAGAAAAAACCTGGCTATATTCTCAATATTAATGATTCTATTCTCAAGAACCTGACGCAATAATAATACTTTCGAGACTGATTATTGACATCTTGACAAATCCCAAGTACAGTAGAGTATGCTGCTGCCAGAGCTATGTATATTAAACACCACTTCATTAAGCTAGTTCGTCCAGACAGTTTAACCTATATCTTGAACTATTTTTGATTTCAAAATAAGTTTACCTAAGTGTATCTAGTGAAAATTCTCTACATTTTTACCTAGTTTTGAAGGATCTGCCTTCATTCACAAGGCAGGAGCCTGCAAATTCTGCTCCCACGCGGAGTATGGGAGCTAGGGAGTCAAGGTAAGTGTTTATGAGTAATACCAATGTGAACAAAGAATGCGCAAGAATTGGGATGAAAATGGTGGAGGAAAGGGTTATTGATGGAAAGCCAACTGTATTTTTCCGGATTGATCAAAAATAATACCAATTCGCAAACAGAATGGGACAGATAAATTTTGTTAGTCGAAGCGTTTTTTGAATTGACATATTTTGAATTGACATATAAGGATAATTCAGCAAGCCCGACTTAATTTACCTTGATGTTATGATTTATATCCAAGTTGAGGAGTTGTTGAAATTGGGGATGGCTGCGAAGGTGGTCAAAATCCCGATTATCTTTGATCCATTGACTGCATTCTTGGGGATTGAGCTGGACGGCTCTGCGGAGTAGTTCGAGGGCAAGGTTTGTATCACCTAACACGGCGTAGCAGCAACTGAGTCCGTAAAGAGAACTCGCATGGTTGGGGTTAAGGGCGATCGCTTGTTTATATGCGGGGATAGCGGCTGTGTATTTACCGGATTTGGAGAGGATTAAGCCTTGACAGTACCAGGCTAAATCAAAGTTAGGATTGAGGGCGATCGCTTTTTCGTAGGCAATTAATGCTTCCGGGGTACGGTGAGCGCGATCGCAACTTAAGCCGCGATTAAACCAGATTTTATCGTCATGGGGGTTGAGTTTCAGGGCTTCGTTGTAGGATAGGATGGCATCTTCAAAGCATTGCATGGCATAGAGAATTAATCCTCTCTCGTACCAAACTCGAACATCGTTATTGTTTAAACTCAGTGCCCGTTCGATACTATTAAAGGCGGCATTGATCTGGCCTAGTTTACGTAGGGTAATGGCTTGAAATAACCAACTAAGATGTAATTCTGGTTTTAATTCCACAAATCGACTATACCCAGTTAAAGCTTGGGTATATGCTGCTGCTAATGACTGTAAATCTGCGTATTTACACCAGGCTTGCCAATAATCCGGATCTACTTCAGTCGCTTTTTCATAGGAGGCGATCGCTTCTGGGTGATTTCCCATTTTTTCCAGGGCTAATCCGCGATTATACCAGGTTGTCTGGTTTTTGGGGTTAATTTCTAGAGCTTGGTCGTAGGCGGCAATGGCTTGGGTAAATTCCCCTAAATCAAACATGACCAGTCCGCGATTATACCAGCTAGTTTCCAATTGGGGATTAAGCTGAATAGCCCGGTCGATAGCTGCGATCGCCTCACCAAATTGGGCTAAGGCTCGTAATACCAATCCTTTTTCTGACCAAGCGGCGGCATAATCTGGTTGTAGTTGTAATCCTTGGTCAATACTAGCCAGGGCATCAGTGAGTTTACCTAATTCAAATAGTGTAACTCCATGCAGCACCCAAACTAGATAATTCTCCGGTTCTAATTCTAAAATCCGCTCATAATCGGCTAAAGCATCATCATGTAAGCCCAAATCAAATAATGCATCAGCCCGTCTATGGAGATATTCCACCCGTTGGGGATGAATTTCAATCGCTCGGTTAAAACTAGCTACAGCCCCCTCTAAACGTCCGATGCGAGCTAGGGCGTTTCCCCGTAAATACCACGATGCTCCATCTGGTTCCAAGGCGATCGCCACATCAAAGCAACCAATAGCATCCTCATGGCGCTGCAAATCCACCAGGGTTAAACCGTAGTAGTACCAGATTTTCGCCACATCTGAGCGATACTTAACAGCCTTGGCAAAACTTTCTAGAGCTTCCTCGTAGCGACCTAAACAACGCAAAGTTAAACCCCGCTCATACCAACCGACATGGTTTTTCGGTTGAATGGCGATCGCGCGCTCAAAATTACCTAAAGCATTTTCATACTCAGATAATTCATATAAACAAATACCACGATAAAACCAAGCATCGTGTAAATTAGGCTGTAAACTACAGGCTTGGTCAAAATTAGCACTTGCCTCCGCATATTTTTGACAAGCAAACAAAGTCATACCACGACTATACCAAGCATCACTATCATCAGGATTAATCCGAATTGCTTGATCAAAAGCGGCGATCGCTTGGTCATAACGAGACAAAGCATTTAAACACAGTCCCCGATACAACCACCCACTCAAAGAACCCGGATTAACTGCCAAACAGCGATCAAAACAGTAGAGTGCATCTTCCCACTGAGATAAACGTTGCAAAGCCAGACCCTTCTGTACCCAAGCACCATCATCATCAGCCTTTAATTCGATTACCTTATCAAAACAAGTGATCGCCTCCGTATAACGACCCAAAAGCCGTAAACTCCGACCCCGATTAAACCAAGCTTCACCATAATCCGGATCAATAGCGATCGCTCGTTCAAAACAAGCTAAAGCCTCCCGTTCCCGTCGTAAATCCGACAGCACCACACCACGATTATTCCAAGCATGGAGCTTTTGGGGGTTAATTTCCAAAGCCCGATCAAAGGAAGCCAAAGCCTCCTCATACCGCTTTAACTCTGCCAACACAATCCCCCGATTAAACCAAGCTGAATCACAACCAGCTTGTAAACTAATTGCCCGATCATAGGCTGCGATCGCTTTTTCTAAGCGACCCGACCGCAATAACCCATTACCCAGGGCATACCAAGACAAATAATCCTCTGGATTAAACTCAATCGCTTGATAAAAAGCCGCGATCGCTGATTCGATCTCATCCAGTTGCAGTAATACATTCCCCTGATTATACCAAGCCTCATAACAATCCGGTTTCAGCTTAGTTGCTTGTCGATAACTAGCCAAAGCAGCCGATACCTGACCCAAATCCTCCAAGGCAATCCCCCGATTATACCAAGCCAAATGGTAATTAGCATTCCCATCCAACGCTTTATCAAAGCAAACAATCGCCGCTTCCAAGCGTCCGCTATCCAGAAGCTCATTTCCCAAACTAAACCAGTCGAGATAATTGTCAGAATTTGGCATAATATCGCAAGACATGAGAAAAGAAAAACCAAGAAATAGGGCACAGAAATTTAGTAGTCAGAATTCACAACCAGGGAAAATAAAACCTTCCCTTACCCTTTTCAAGGATTTCTGACCAAAGCAGCGAATTTTTCACTATCTCTATCGCCACACCATAAAACTTGGCACTAAAGAATATTCTTTTCTTTCTTAACACGTACACGGGGCTTCCTGTCTCCATATATACACGGAAAACTATGACACTGAGGGGTGAAGAGGAAAGCTCCCAGACAGGGGGGAAATTTAATCCTATGCAGGATTACTATTTGATTTTTGGGTATGAATTGTAATTATGCAAATTTTTTTCTATTCAAACCAAAATCCTTGTAAAAACGTAGCGGTGCTACGTCTCTACGCCATGCTACGTTCAATACGGTTCGGTTAATGATTTTTCGTGGTGGTTTCAGGAGACGCGATATAGCCTCTTTCAGAGGAGCTGAACGCTAGCGCGTCTCTTTTGGGGTTTATGAATTTTCCGCTCCGAACGGTATTGATGCTACGTCTCTACGCAACGTCAAATTTGGAATTGATCTTTTGTATTCTGTAACACCTTTTCTACCCATCTCCCCAACTTTCCCGACTGGGCATACAATAAACGTAGCTGGTGTTTATATATGAGGATTTGCCATTGTGACTCCATCTACTCAAGCAACGGATGTTTCATCAACAATCGAACTGCCACCTAGCTACAATATTCCCATCATTTTGCTGTTGGGTGCATTTGGACTCGTATTTGTCCAGCCGATAGTTGCTGGAGTGGTGGGGTTGCTAGGATTATTTTTGATGTTACAAACTGGTTTAATTCGACTTCAGTTTACAGATACGGATATGGATGTGTATCGTGGACAAACTTTAATTCGGCGGTTTCCCTATCGGGAATGGGAAAATTGGCGGATATTTTGGCATCCCGTGCCGATTTTGTTTTATTTTAAGGAAGTTAAAAGCATTCATTTTTTACCAATTTTATTTAATCCAGATACACTGAAAGCTTGTTTAGAAAAATATTGTCCGCGAAAATAGGCTGTAATGTGAGAATGCAGGATACAGAATGCAGTTTCGGGTGATAAATCTGTCGGTAAATCAAATTTTCCGTGACAGAATATATACCTTTGTTAATTCTCAATTCCCAATTCTGTATTCTCAATTCCCAAATAAATCAGTTTCCGCAAAGTTCTATGTACTCAGAAGATTCACCTAACCCAGAGCCAAATCAAAATCCCAATCTCGACCAATTGGAGCAAACCGAAAATCAACCAACGGATGTTCTCGATCAATCCCCTCCTGAAGCAGAAAATTTTGATAGTCCTGCATCGTTCCCTCCGCAGGAAAATATCCAGCAAAACCCCAACCCCGAATTAATTCGTACCGAAGCCGAACTGAAGCAAAAAATTGCTGACCTGGAAAATACCTATCACCAGTTACAAGCCCAGCTAAATTCGACACACGTGGCAATGGGTCGGCTGGTGGAAGAGTCTTTGAGTGAACTAGAGCAACGCAAACAAGCTTTACAAATTGCCGTCGAACAGCTAGAACGTCGTCAAGAACGAATTCGCAAGGAAATGCGTACCACCTTTTCCGGTGCATCCCAAGATTTAGCAGTCAGGGTACAAGGATTTAAGGATTATCTGACAGGTAGTTTGCAGGATTTAGTAATTGCCGCCGAGCAGTTACAATTAGTACCCGCAGCCAAACCTGCACCGGAACCAAAACGAATTACCCCCAAGGAAGTCCAACCACCCCAACCAGAAACTGGAACCCTGCAATTTGCCCAGCAGCAATTTCAGGAAACTAGCCGCAAAATCCGCCGTTTTATCGACCAATACCGCACCAAACCCGATTATTACGGACCACCTTGGCAATTACGACGCACCTTTGAACCAGTTCATGCGGAACGGGTTTCCACTTGGTTCTTTGAACAGGGTGGACGTGGGGCACTGCGAACAATGGGCAGCAGGTTACAAAATATACTTGTAGCCTCGGCAATAATTTCGATTATGAATGAATTGTACGGCGATCGCTTGCGGGTTTTAGTGTTAGCGAATTCTCCAGAACGGTTAGGGGAATGGCGACGCGGTTTACAAGATTGTTTAGGAATTGGTCGTCCTGATTTTGGTCCTGACCGAGGTGTAGTTTTATTTGAAACCGCAGAAGCGATCGCGCAAAAAGCCGAGCGGATTGTGCGAGCGAAAGAAATCCCCCTAATTATCGTTGATGATTCGGAGGAGCAAATTAGTCTAGCGCTGTTACAATTTCCCTATTGGTTAGCGTTTGCTCCTGACCCGAAAACGATACGTAGCAATGGGTTTGATGATTTTTAGCAGCAGGGGATGCGAGGGAAGGAAGGAGGGGTGGGGGAAAGTCATCAATTTCTCTCCTGTATCCCGTCTCCTGTATCCTGTATTTATCCCTAATCCAAAATCTAAAATCTAAAATCCAAAATTATGCTGATTTGGCTAACACTTTGTTTTCTCACCGTCATTGCGGCTTATTTCCTGGGTTCGATTCCTACCGGGTATACGGTGGCAAAAGTTTTGAAAGGTATAGATATTCGCGAATTTGGTTCGGGTTCGACGGGTGCGACAAATGTATTACGTACTTTGGGTAAGGGTCCAGGTGCATTTGTGTTCGTTTTTGATTGTTTCAAGGGTGTTTTGGCGATTTTTCTGGTGAAATGGCTGGGGGAATTTGCTCCCGTCTATCATTTGCTCCCGGATAATGTTGTTATTGGGGTTTGGCTTCCCTGGTTGGTGGTGCTAGCTGGTTTCTCTGCTGTGTTGGGTCATAGCAAATCGATTTTTTTGAATTTTACTGGGGGAAAATCCGTTGCAACTAGCTTGGGTGTTTTGTTAGCAATGGATTGGCAAGTTGGTTTAGCTGCGTTTGGGGTGTTTGCCTTGTTTTTAGGAATTTCCCGAATTGTGTCCCTCAGTTCTATTTGTGCGGCTGTAGCTGTTTCTATACTAATGGTAGTGTTCCACCAGCCTTTGGCTTATTTATTATTTGCGATCGCTGGAGGTGCTTATGTGATTATTCGTCACCAAAGCAATATGCAACGCATCCTCGCTGGTACGGAACCGAAAATTGGTGAAAAGGTTGAGGTGAGTAGCGAATCTGTTGTGAGTTGAATATTAATGAGGTCGCATGTCCCCAAAATTGAATGAAGAGCAACTCAAGCAAATTATCGTCGAGGTGGGAGAGATGTCTCGTCGTCAGGAGACGGAGTTAGACCGGGAGCAAATCCAAGAAATTCTCCGGGAATTAAATTTACCACCGGAATTGCTGGATGAAGCGATCATTCAATTGCGTCGTCGTCAAGCTTTGGCTCATCAACGTCGTCGGGATAGGTTTGTCTTGGGAGGGATTGCGATCGCTCTGGTGGTGGCAATTTCGACAACTGTTTGGTTTATACAACGCAATCATTCAGCGATCGCCAATATTCAGGTACAACGGGATCGAATCACTTTGACTGAGGATGATGGTGGTGGTTTGAATCGGTTTGCTCGGCAAAACAATCCAGAATTATTTTACCGTGTCACCTTGGAAGATGCACCGGTGGGTGAAAAACTGAATCTTGTTTGTCATTGGATTGACCCTAATGGTCAAACTGTCAAGCAAAATCGCTATCAAACCCAAACTATTACCACACCCGTTTGGAATACCCATTGTCGTTACAATCTGGGAACTGGAGCAAAAACAGGTACTTGGCAGGTACAAATGTTTTTAGGTGATAGATTATTGGGTGAGGAAAAATTTACAGTTGAATGACGAATTATGGGTGATATTTGGCATTGTTTGGGGTATTGGGGTTATGGCGATCGCAACATATTGACCCGACAATTAAATTATGGGATTGCCAATTATTCTACTCTAGAAATTCCCGACAAACCTGCTGATCAAGCTTTAATTTGGCATTTAGTTGAAATATCAAATTCGGGAAAGTTAACATCTGTGGATGGTTTCTCCTTATCTGCTGGAGGATTTGCTCATGTTCCAGATGCTTGGGTGCGTATTCAAAGCGATAATTCTCAGCAATCCTTAAGTTTGGGACGGGAAGCTTTTGGTCGAGTTCCCTTGTATTGGCTACAACAGGGTGAGGTGATTTGGTTTGCTTCCCAATTGCAGTTATTATTACCAATTTTAAATAATCCAGAAATAAATTTAGCAGGATTATATGGTTATACTTGTTTTTCCTATGTTCCTAATCCTATTACTCCTGTAGATAATATTTTCGTGATTCCCGCAGGAAATGAATTAATTTGGCAATCTTCGCCAAACTCCCATCTCCTCACCTCACCTAAATCCCGGATAATTCATCAATGGCAACAAGATAAAATTGAAATTAAAGACGAACAAACGGCAATCAAAGAATTACAAATACACCTGAAAAATGCCGTGCAAACCCAAATTTCTGATTTATCAGATGAACCCGTCGGAGTATTTCTTTCCGGTGGATTAGATTCGGCAATTGTGACATCCCTATTAGTGCAAGCAGGGGTAAAAGTTCGCGCTTACACCCTAGATTTTACTCCCTTTGGTGTTTCCGAATCCCCCTACGCAGAGAAAGTGGCTGATTTTCTCCATATCCCCTGTCAAAAAGTAGCAGCCACACCAAACCTAATTAAACAAGCAATTATTCCCACCGTCAAAGCCCTGGATTTACCCTTTGGAGACGGAGTGACAGTTCCTTTATATCTCCTGAATCAAACCGCAAGTCAGGAAACCCAAATTATCTTTAATGGTGAAGGTGGAGACCAATTATTTGCTGGTTGGACAAATAAACCACTAATTGCAGCTAGCGTATACAGTGAAAATGATTTTACTCAAAATTATTTACGCACCTTTCATCGCTTGTGGGGATACGAAACCCAAATTTTTGCACCAGAAATATCCACCCAAATCCACCAGTTATCACCCAAAAAATGGTTGCAAACAGCACTAGACCCCGCATATTGCTCCGGATTATTACATAGACTGCGACGAGCCAGCCTAATGTTAAAAGGCGCACAAAACATCCATCCCCGTGCTACCAACCTCGGATTTGCTCATGGATTAAGAGTGCGATCGCTATTTTGTGATTTCACTCTAGCCAATTGGACTTTCAAACTGTCTGGAGAACTTTGTTTACAAGGCAGTTGTGAAAAATACATCCTCAAACGAGCCGTGGAAAATTGGCTGCCACCGGAAATAGTGTGGCGACAAAAACGGGGTATGGGTGTTCCCCTCACATCCTGGTGTTTAAAGGATTTGTGGTATCAAATTGGCACTTGGCTCAATCCCAACACACTGAAAGCAGGTAAGTATTTGCAATCAGATATTGCCGCCAAAATTGCTACAGGTAAATTCAGTGCCAACATCCAAGGACGCAGAATCGGGGAAATCCTGTGGTTATTAATCATGTGGGAACTCTGGAAAATTCACATTTTCGGCGAAAAACCAGCACCAAAATCCTGGAATCACCCCTTTTGGCTACCAAGTTTTTTATCAGGTAAGCTGGGTAAGTGGGAAAAATTATCCTTGTAAATAGGGAGTAGGGAAAAGTCATTTTCATGGGTTCTGGTACAACACAGTAGACATAGGGGTGAAAACGAATGTAGAGACGCGAAATTTCGCGTCTCCAGATGATCGATAATTAATCGATAATTATGGGTAATCAAGCGGACACGATATCAGACAAGGCATAATTTGAGTTTGCGGAAAAAGTATTTACTGCAAAAAGCTTGTCCCAGAAGTCCGGTTTTTAAAAATACGTGAGTTCGATGAACCTCACCCCAACCCCTCTCCAGGATGGAGAGGGGTTATTTGAATCCGTCGTAGCTCGCTACGACCTAGGAGTACTCACGTTAAAAATAATCTCGATGGAACAAGATACTCTTACAAAAAATCCAACTTCTCAGCAGTTGATTGGATGCAAGATATTTAGTCGAATGGTCTCATCCCGATTCCCTACTCCCAACCCCTAATTCTGACTACCAAAAACAGAATTAGCATAAATCGCCAATTGAGCGCGATTTTTAATATTTAAACGATTAAAAATACTATTAATATGGGTTTTCACCGTAGCTTGACTAATATATAACTGGTCAGCAATTTCTTGATTTGTCGAACCAACCGCTACCAATTTAGCTACTTCCAATTCCCGTGGAGTTAATTCCGCAAAACCTGGAGGAAGTTGGGATGGAAATTCCCTTGTTGGTGTCGCTGGGACTTGCTGATTGATTACCCTTTCCAATAATCCCGGTGCAAGTTGTGCATAACCATGATTGACAGCACGAATTGCATTTACCAATTCCTCCGAAGGCATATCCTTAAGTAAATATCCCTTCGCACCCGCACGAATTGCATCCGTAACATCCTTATCATCATCGTAGGTACTGAGGACTAAAATTTTGATTTGGGGATAGCGATCGCATATAATTTTAGTAGCAGTTGCCCCGTTCATCACTGGCATTCGTACATCCATCAAAATTACATCAGGTTGCAATGTTTCCACCAGGGAAATCGCTTCCTCCCCGTTTTCCGCAGTCCCGACAATTTCTAAGTCTTCTTCCAAACTCAACATTGCTTTCAAACCTTGACGGACAAGGCTTTGGTCATCAACTAATAATAAGCGAATCATCTGCACACCTTTCGGGGAAAAATACGGTTATTAGGAGACAGGTCATTTAAATTTTCAAAGCTTGTCAGAAACAGTTTTCACGACAGTTTCCCGTATCCTGCATTTTTGAATACTGCTGTAAATCTGATTTCTGTAACAGAAAAATAAAAATAAATTAATACTTGAATGAAAAACTCAATAATTCCAATGGAGAAAATGTCATTAAATCCATAGCATTTTAATTTTTTCCCTACTAGACGACCCGTCGGGTCGTCTCTACTCCCTACTTCCTACAGACAGACGATGATCTGCACTGAGACTGCGAACAGTTTCGCGAACTTCCCGCATAATCACCCCACTCAGGTGGTAAGCTTCACTGACCGATTCCTTCGCTTGATTCGGGTTAGTTTGCCACAACTTTTGTGCTACTTGTAATTGAATATTTAAAGCTGCGATGGACTGACCAAGTTCATTATAGATATCGACTAAATTCTCGTTTTTTTCACACATCACTGTTAAATCACGCTGGAAGTTGGATAAAGTCACGTCAGACACATCAGAAGCTTGCTGTGGTAAGAATTTTGCTCTTTTGTGGTGATGACAATCTGACTTGGAAACGGGGATATCATTCATGGTTAACATTGGCATGAATATAGCCAATAGTATAATTACAAGCAGAACAGCGACCATCATCTTAATCCCCCTACCCAATCAAGCTAAAAACGACAATTTAGTGAATCTATCAGTTCAAATGTTACTTAATTAACTTAAGATTAACATTCTCAGTGCAGATGACCCGACGGGTCGTCTTGACTACTCGATCACCTTCTTATATTAATACCGCTCTTTTTTGGGTATTTCTAGGGTTAAAGATAATTTTCCAACTTTAGTTCGAGATGGGGTTTGACTACTAGCCAAAAGGTGGAAACAAATAGTTGGAGTATTTGTCAACCATTTTGTTGACTTGGCTCAAGCAGAAACATTTAAATCCAAAGGTTGCCATTCACCGATTTTGACATTGCTTGCTGTTGGTGATTGGTGGAATGGTTGTACATCTATTTGTTTATGTTCGTGTTTGTACCCAACTTGGTTAGCTTCCTGGGAAGTCTCTAAAAGCCGGGAAAAGTCTAGATTAATCTCCGACATTAACAATGATAAATCTGGTCGTGATGTTTGTGTTCTGGCAGCGACTCCTGTAGAATATTCCTCAGAAATTGACGAAGATGGCGAATCACTGGCTAAATCGAGGTGGGGTGGGGACATCGAGATATTTGAGATATTCTCCACGGGGTGATTGAGTTCCGATTTGCTCAAATTAGCCTTTACACTATCACAAGGTTTAGTACCGATAGCGATCGCTGGTGTGGAAATATGGGTCGGTAGCCAAACATGAATTTGACAACCATCACCAGGACTGGATTCCACCAAAAATAACCCCTTCAACACCGCGACCCGTTCGTGCATCCCTTTTAAACCATAGCCACCAGCAACACTATGGGGGTCAAAACCACGACCATTATCACAAATTTGGAATTGTATTTCCGTAGCATTAGCACAGAGTTCAATTGTCACCTCACTAGCTTGGGCATACTTACGTATATTATTTAATGCCTCCTGGATAATTCGGTAAACTGGCATAACCAGATGGGAGGGAGGTGATACCTGCACATCCAGATTCACCGTTGGCATAATTCCAGTAGTGCTACGTAAATCATCAACCAAGGATTGAATTAAGGTTTCCAAGGGTTGGGTTTCTAGGGTATCGCTACGTAAAGCTTGAACCGATTGACGGACTTCCTGGGTCGCTAGTTTAACCAGTCGTTGCGCTTCGGTTAAAAACTCCTCTGCTTGATTGGGGTCGGGTTTGTAAAGTTTAATCGCGGTTTGTAACTGAAAATTCAAGGCAGTCAACGCATGACCAACGGAATCGTGTAAATCCCTAGCAATACGGTTCCGTTCCTGTGCAGCTGAGAGATTAGCAAACTGCAAAACACATTGCCATAGCGAGTCATGCATTTGTGCAAGTTGTTCGGGTGTATAGAGTTCTTCAACCACGGTGACTCTCTAAAAAGTTAATTATCAAGCGAATGTGGTAGATCAGTTCAAACCAGAAATTTAAAAATTTCATCAACCGAATCTATCCATCTTTAGTATATTTCCGGAGAGAGGGTACTTATGCAACTTTAGGTAGATGATGATGGTTTCTATTAGTTCGATAAATTCCCGTTGGGTTATTTCCGAGTCTATTTGTTGTTTGACAAGATTGATTAATTCACTGGTTTTAGTAACAATATTGGATTCTGGCTCTACTACTAATTTAACAGTTGCGATCGCAATCGATGGGGATGCAGGTTCAAGCTCATCTAAGTAGATGCGGCTCACCCGTTCCGATGCGAGTAACTCTATATACCTATCGGTTTCACCTGTGTCTATGTTACGGCTTGAATATACAACGACTCCAGGCCAGTTGTTAGTTAGCTGGGTTTTATGGAGGTCAAGAAAGATTTCCGTAAATAGCCGAGAGTATAATTTATCATCGGGTTGAAATTGGACTTCGACAAAGTAGATGGGGGAAGATGGAATGTTTTTGGGAAGAAATACACCATCGATGCGGAAGGCTAGTTGTTTGACTTCAACGGAGGAAAATTCGTCGGTATTGGCAGTTTCGGGGGTTGGTTGATCAGTTCAAAAAAGATGCTGGGGAAGCTTGAGAATAAGCGGTAGAAGATTATATCGGTTTTTACGCTGGTTGGTGTTGGTTGGCTGGATGCAATTTTTTATTTTACAATTCAACACGGGTAGGTTTATCGGAGAAATCAAGAATTTTAGCGAGTGATGCTCTGTAAAAGTCGCTATGCGATCGCATTTTTACATGTATTTACATTCTGTTTTTTGGGATATTTCCAGTAATCTAGTAAAAGTGTATTTTGAGAAATCTCTATCTCAGGACACATCTATCGGTAATTATCTTCGACTCATGGTAATATTATTCTCGCTATTGTGCTGTTTTCTTTTAAATATCACACCAGGACTGGCAATTCCTGTTTCCAATAATATTTCACCTAGTATTTATAGCCAAAAATCCCCTAGTGTAGATGGAATTGGGAAGGTTTACATGGGACGGGAAATTGCACGGGTGATGGGACATACGGGAGCGGGTTGGTTAGAGCGTCCGAGTCGAGAGGTGGAGGAAGCTCCGAGTAAATTAATTGCAGCTTTGGCTTTAAAACCGGATGATGTTGTTGCGGATATTGGTGCGGGAACGGGATATATTAGTTTGCAAATGGCTCCGTTATTATCAAGGGGAAAAGTGTTTGCGGTGGATGTGCAACCGGAGATGTTGGAGATTATTAAATATTTGCAAACGGAAAAAAATATTGATAATGTGGAAACGATTTTAGCAACACCAAAAAATCCCCGTCTTTCTCCCCATAGTATTGATTTGGCTTTGATGGTGGATGTTTACCATGAGTTGGAATATCCCCAGGAAATGATGGAGAAAATTATTACGGCTTTAAAACCGGGTGGAAAGGTTGTTTTAGTGGAATATCGAGCGGAAAACCCGTTAGTGATGATTAAGCGTTTACATAAAATGAGTCAGAAACAAGTTAAACGGGAAATGCAAGCTGTGGGTTTGAAGTGGATAGAAACGAAAAATATCTTACCACAGCAGCATTTAATGGTTTTTACTCCTATTTCCAGGGAGTAATACTAATTTAGTCTGAAGACGTATAGAAATAACCTCACCCTAACCCTTCCCGATTATCCTACGGGAAGCATGCTACGGGGAGGGGACTGAATTTTCTCCTCTCCGTAGGTAATTAATTACTACTAAAATGAGTATTCACTGGCAAAGTGCAAGATTTCAGTTCACAAGCCTTCAAAAAATACGCCAAATTGCTATTCTCAAACTAATACTATCACCCACTCCTAATGCGGTTCGGTTAATGATTTTTCGTGGTGATTTCGGGAGAGACTCGATATAACCTCTTTCAGAGGAGCTGAACGCTAACGCGTCTCTACAATTATTTTGCTATTTTGGGTCTATAAATTTTCTGATCCGAACCCTATTGCACTTACTCCCAACTCCCTAATCCCCACTCCCTGTATTTCTGAAAATTAGAAATTCAAGGAATCTAGAGATTGCTCTATATCCAATTCTAAAATGCGATCGCGTACTTTTTTATGTTCTCCTAATTTTCCTTGGTGACGATAGATTTTTGCAGCACGATGCATATCTGCAAGTGCAAGTTGTTTGTTTCCCTTTGCGTCGTAAATTTCACCACGCAGGTAATATGCGTCCGGTTGATGGGTGTCCAGTTGGATGCTACGATTAAGGTCTTCTAATGCAGTATATTCGTCCCCCCGTTCATGGTGGACTTTCCCACGTTGGTAGTATGTGTCTGCGTCACTGGGATGAATTTGCAGAGCTTGGGTATAGTCAGCGATCGCACTTTCGTAATCTCCCAGGTCGTAGCGAGAATGGGCACGTTGTTTATATTCTACGGCTGTGGTGGGGTTGATTTCAATATGCGCCAGGATTTGCTCGATGATTTCTTGGTGGTGGTTGGATTGATTTGTGTCGGTTGTAGGTGTGTGGGATTGCAGTTGAATGGCGTAGGTATAGTCTTCGATTGCTCCTTGGTTGTCGTGGAGTTGGGAGCGAGCGTAGGCGCGGTTGATGTAGGATAGGATATCATGGGGATTGATTTGAATGGCACAGGTGTAATCTGCTAATGCGCCTTCATAATCGCCGATTTGGTATCGAGCTAGTCCCATTTTTTGATAGGCTGGTGCATAATTGGGATTGATGGCAATGGCATTTAGATAATCACTAATTGCTCCTTCATAATCGTGCATTTGTTGACGAGTTAGCCCGATTTTATAATAAATCTGCACCTCGTCCATACTTTGATGACTCAGGTTTAAGGCTTGATGATAGGCTGTAATTGCGGCTTCTAATTCATCTTTTTCTACATATTCATCGCCTAATTTTATTTGCAAAGTCATTAAATCCCGATAATATTGGATGTAGTTATCTGGGTTGATATCATGATTTAAAGGGGTAAAATTAACTCCAGATTGCGATTGCTGTGGTGTTGATAACGAATTAGCAGATTTCTCCCCCATTGATTGCTGGTTAAGCAACTCTAGACACGCAGCCATCCCCCCACCATACAATAGCTGATTAATCCCAAAGAAAATCCGACCCGTGCGCAATTTTACCATCTCACTAGGCAAAAAACCCGCCAAATATAGATGATACTCATTTTCAGCTTCGCTAACTTTCTCTTGAATCAACACACAGGCGATAACTGCATTTTTTTCCACTTCCTGGGAACTTACAGCCCAGCGCACTCGACCGATATCACCACATCTAGACTTGACGGCGATCGCAATTTCCGGATTACTAGTGAGGGTAAAGTCGATTTTACCATGGCCGAGGGTTCGA
>CALJJQ010000089.1 GCA_937973965.1 uncultured Calothrix sp.
GCCAATGTTGAATAAACTATTCCGCATCGGGATGCTGAATGCGATCGCCTGGCTTGTCAGAGATGGGGATATCGCACCCTGAGTCCCATAACTAGAAATTTGGGTCAATAATCAAACCTCTGAAATATTATTCTCTCATGGTATGAAACCACCCTGCTCTCCGCAGAACGGAGAGGGGCAGAAAAACTCTTATTTTAGACCAAAAATCAATGCTTTCAAGGATTACCTGTATCCTGTCTCCTTGTCACAGATAATTCTGGATCACGATGCATCAGGGGACGTAATGCATTTAAACCAGCCGCGATCGCTGAACCGTTGTGAACAATTGTTGCAGCTAGGGGATGGATTCCGACTGTTCCCGCTAGTCCCAGTGCAGCTAAGTTAGGCATCACGGAGATACCAATATTTTGATTAATCACCTGTTGGGTTTCCTGGGCAATTTCCATTGCTTCGGTAAAGCTGGTCAAGTTATTTTCCATTAACACCACATCGGCGGTTTCCCTGGCGATTTCAGAACCGTTACCGAAGGAAATTGATACATCTGCATAGGCTAGGGCCGCAGAATCATTCACTCCATCCCCGGTATAACCGACTACTCTGCCCTGGGCGGTTAGTTGTTGAATTATTTCCGCTTTGCGTTCGGGAAAGGCTTCTGCATGAATACATTCAGGGGGAATACCTAGTTGTTGGCCGACATGGTGGGCGCGATGCTGGCTGTCTCCGGTGAGGATATGAACTTCGATGCCGCATTGCTGTTGAAGTTGGGCAATAACTGCGGCGCTTTCCACTCGCAGAGGATCAGTATAACTAATTACGCCTTGCCATTTACCGTTGACGGCTACATAAATCAATGATTTGCTTGATGTAGATTGGTAATTGCGGATATGGTCGCATAAGTTGTGGAGGGAATCAAAGTCATCACAATTACAGCTATCACTAAGGGAAACACCGACAGAAGCCAAAAAGCGATCGCTACCCACTAGTACCTCTTGTCCATCAATTTCGGCGCGGACTCCGCCACCAATTTCGTAGTTCCAGCTTTGTCTAGTGAGGGGTTCGATTCCTTGTTGACGGGCATATTCACAAATAGCGATCGCGACGGGATGGGTTAGTCTTTGTTCGGCGGATGTTGCTAATTCTAGCACCCGTTGGGCTGGTAAGCGTCCAGGGAAGGCTTGGACTGCAACTACTTCCACTTCGCCTTTGGTGAGGGTACCTGTTTTATCAAAGACAAGGGTATCTACCTGTGCTAATTTTTCCAATGCCCGACCACTACGGATAATTACACCATGTCGAGTGGCGTGGGTTAGGGCTGCTAAATAGGTTGTGGGTAGGGATACGCGAATCCCGGTCATAAAATCCAGGGTTAAAATTGATGCTGCCCTGGCGGGGTTACGGGTGACTAGAAACACTAGACTGGAAAATAATAGGGCAGGAAAAATGGTTTTATCGGCAATGTGGGCCGCGTGATTTTCCATCCTGGTATCATGGATGGGTGCTTGCTGGACAAGTTTAATACTTGCGGCTGCTCTGGTGCTGTAGCCGACCCGTTCAGCCCGGAGATAAATTTGTCCTTCCCGCACCAGGGTGGAAGCATAGACCTGTTGGCCAACCATCCGGTAAACTGGCATTGGTTCCCCGGTTAATTTTTGTTGATCGATGAGGGCATTACCCCGTACAATTACTCCATCAACGGGGATTTGTTCGCCTGGATAGACAATCACCGTATCGCCGATTTTCACCTCACTGGCTGCAATTTGTATTTTTTCGCCGTTAGCTTGTTCCACCCAAGCATATTTCGCGAGGGATGCGAGCAAATCTGTCACATTATTATTGCTTTTGCGAGCAGTGCGATCGCGAATTGTATCGCCAATTTCGTGCAAGGTCATCATTAAAGCCGGAGTGAGGAGATTTCCTTGGCTGGCAGTTAAAATAATGGCCAGCAAATCCAAACAATCAAGATTTAATTTGTGATCGCGATGTATACTTTCACAGGCTCTTTTGGCAACTGGAACGGCTGCACAAGTTACCGCAGCAGCCACAAAAATGCTGGGAATCGGCAATCCTAAACTTAATAATGCCAAACTTGTTGCCACTAGAGGTAGCTTGAGGGCATGTTCTTCTTGGTGCTGTTTGCCGTTAGTAGAAGTTGTAGAATCAACTTTAATATCTTTAACTGGTAAGCGATGGGCTGTGTGCAGAACTTTTTCTAAATGCGATCGCCGTTTTAATTGGTTTTCCTGTGTATATTCATAGGAAATTGCAATCGAACTGGCTGCACGTTGAATTTTGACATTTGTCACCCAGGGTATGGCTGTAAATATTTGTTGTAGACGTGGTGCATAATCGGCATTTACCGCCAATATTGCCACACGAAACCGCACCCGACCCGGAACCGCATGGACAACTTGATAATTCACATCGGAATTTGTCCCCTGTTTTGCGGTCGATTGCCAAACAGGTAATGATTTTGTCGCAATTAAGTTTGCAGCCAATATCATCAGAAAATCCCCTTGCGGAAAAAGGTACAAATACGGAGCAAGTTTCTTGCACAGGACTTACGCGTGGACTATATTTACCGCGTATTTCTGGTGACTACTCCCTTTGTCTGGTGTAGAGGTGTAGCGGCAATTCCCAAAATCGATTTTTTCAACGAGTGCGTAAATCCTATTATTTATTGATTTAATTCCATTAAATAATATGGCCATCAGATATGTCACTCACGTAATTATTCGTAAACAAGTATTTGTAGATTTTTAGTGAAAATAATTATGAATTATTGGGTGGTTTTAAATGCATATTTTTCCTAAATTAACTATGCTGATATCGCATTTCAAAAATCAATCAAATAAAGAGAAGGACTAGTTAAAATTTTAGTCCTTCTCCTCGATATGATTCTAGTTAACAGTTGTCGGACATGCTGCAATTCCAACTAAATCCAGCCATAATTACGCCTAGACAGTCGTAATTTCCTTTTCCTTTTCTGCCAAGAGTTTGTCAATTTTGCCAGTATATTCGTTGGTTAGCTTTTGCAGTTGATCTTGTAAATCGCGGGATTCATCCTCAGAGATTTCTGAGGCTTTCTCCTGTTTGCGAATTGAATCAATGGCATCTCGACGGATATTCCGAATTGCCACCCGTCCTTCCTCTGCATACTTGGCAGCAATTTTGACAAATTCTTTCCGACGTTCGGTAGTTAGGGGGGGAATATTCAAGCGAATTACGGAACCGTCATTACTGGGGGTTAACCCCACATCTGACATCGAAATTGCTTTTTCAATGATGTTTAAACTACCCTTGTCATAGGGTTGAATAATGAGAGTAGTTGCATCAGGTGTGCCAATATTTGCTAAAGATTTCAGTGGGGTGGGCGAACCATAGTATTCGACCATAACTTTATCAAGCAAGCTCGCATTGGCGCGACCTGTCCGAATTGTGTTAAAAGACCTTTGAGTTGCCTCTATTGTCTTTTGCATATTACTTTCAACATCAGCTAACTTCACAAGAACCTCCCACAAGCGTGCCAATCGATTCTCCCATAACTGCGCGGCGAATATTGCCAGAGACAGTTAGGTCAAAAACTAAAATTGGGATATTGTTATCTTTACATAATGCGATCGCAGTGCTATCCATGACGCGCAATTCTTTCGCCAACACGTGTCCATAGGTTAAAGTATTGTAACGCTTGGCATCCGGATATAATTTCGGGTCAGCATCATAAATACCATCTACCTTAGTTGCCTTAAAAATCACGTCCGCATCGATTTCTGCTGCTCTTAAAGCCGCAGTTGTATCAGTCGTAAAAAAGGGATTCCCCGACCCAGCACCAAAAATAACCACCCGTCCCTTTTCCAGATGACGGATGGCTCGACGACGAATATAGGGTTCGGCTAATTCCTGCATGGCGATCGCTGTTTGTACCCTAGTTTGCACGCCAATGCGTTCGAGGCTATCTTGTAAGGTCATGGCATTCATTACCGTAGCAATCATACCGATATAATCGGCATTTGCTCGATCCATTCCTGCTGAAGCCGCTTTGACTCCCCGAAAAATATTGCCACCGCCGACGACAATGGCCATTTGAACACCTGTTGTGGAGACTACCTCCGCAATCTCTTGAGCAATTTCCTTAACCACTTCGGGGTCAATTCCATAGCCTAGATTGCCCATTAAGGCTTCACCACTCAGTTTAAGTAAAACCCGTCGGTAATGTGTACCCATGAAGTTAAGCTTTTTTTCAAAAAAGTTGCAATTTCCTCCAATTTAAGATAGCAGTACCCGGCATATCTGTCTCTAGTTTGTCTCTAGTTACGCCAAATTATATTAGTACCAATTACTTCCGTCTCTGTTATTTCGATTACCTTCCCGGCAATTAAAGATGCAATCGCATTGTGTAAGTAAGGTTGTTTTACACCCCCAACCCCTTGAGGATGATCGTCAATCTGTCCCCGATAGCGGACAATCCCATTACTATCGATTAAAAACGCTGTTGGAGTAGCTGTCCCCCCAAAACTACGCATCACATCCTGAGTCGAATCCCACAGATATGGAAAATTTAATTGCCGTTCCTGGGCAAATTCCTCCATCATTTTGACTGTTGTATGGGCATCTTCCCCCACATCCGTCGAATTTAAACCCACCAATGTCACGTTTTGATGACAAAACTGACTTTGTAGGGATTTTAAGCGGTCAATATATAAATCAACATAGGGACATGTGTTTGCCATCGAAATTACGGCAATGGCGCGGAATTTCTCTAGATAACGGCTCAAATGATGAACTTGTCCGTCGATTCCCGGTAGTTCAAAATCTGGCGCATAGTTACCAATGGGAGTGTTGAGCATTTCTAGCGTTTTCATTTCCCCTGATGTTTTTGGAAATTAATAATTACACTTGGCAGGTGTTGCTGTGTTTCTGGGTTTAATTGTGGTAATGAGTTTTTATATAAATGCAAATCTAGGATGATAAACATTGTAACTACGCAGTCAGTCAGCGTAAATTGTAAAACCACTTAATCACCTTTGCCAATCATGTTTAATTTGTTTAATATCTCAACAATCACGCCCATATTCTCAGAGTTTATACTGAGAGAAAATTGTTTTTATTTATATGCTGTGATTTTGCGATCGCTCTACCTTTATATCCTGGCTAATTAGGTGATAGTATAAGTTGCATTACGATAAGTAAATTTGTGTTAAAGATTTCCGACCCATACACCATTGACCCTAAAAGCAATATAGAAATTTTGCTCAACCGAACCCGATTGAAGCCACTAAATTAATCCCAAATCGAATGACCATACTAGCTTCAGAACAGACAAACAAAGCCAAAACTTGGTATTGGAAAGGATTTCCCACCACCTATTATCAGGAAGGGGAAACCGGTGCAGCAGTCGTTTTTGTCCACGGATTTGGTGCATCATGGCAGCATTGGCGCAAAAATATCCCGGTGATAGCTCAAACATGTCGAGTGTTTGCCATTGATTTGCTTGGATTTGGTGGTTCAGCCAAACCCTCACCGAGTCAAATTGGTTATACCTTTGAAACCTGGGGAGAACAGCTAGCCGATTTTTGCCGTGAAGTAGTAGGAGAACCAGCCTTTTTAGTAGGAAATTCCATCGGTTGTATAGTCATTCTCCAAGCTGCTGTAGATCATCCAGAAATTGCTCGCAGTGTCGCTTTACTTAATTGCTCTTTACGGCTATTACATGACCGCAAACGCGCTAGCTTACCTTGGTTACGTCGGACTGGAGCGCCGATTTTACAAAAAATTTTGGCATGGAAACCAATAGGGAAACTGTTTTTTCAACAGTTAGCAACCCCGAACACAGTCCGGAAGGTTTTATTACAAGCTTACAAGGATAGAAGTGCTGTCACAGACGAACTGGTGGAAATTCTCATCCAACCCGCTCGTGATGTCGGAGCAGCAGAAGTTTTTTTAGCCTTTACAGCCTATTCTGCAGGTCCATTGGCAGAAGATTTATTACCCCAACTTCCCTGTCCAGGAATCATTATTTGGGGAAGTGCTGACCCCTGGGAACCCATCGAACTCGGACAAGAATTAGCGAATTATCCGCAAATCCTCAAATTTATTCCCCTAGAAGGTGTCGGTCACTGTCCTCAAGATGAAGCACCCCACTTAGTGAATCCGCTTTTATTGGATTGGATTAACTCAAATCCCGAAAAATTACAGGGAGTAGGGAGTAGGGAGTAGTATTCGACCACATTAATTTTGATGAGTAAAGAAAGGCACGTAGTAGCGCTTTAGCGCTTCATATATCTTAATAGCCTGATAGACAGAAAGCCGTCCTTGTCGGACTTTGCTCTAAACCCGGTTTTTTCGGGTAAAGTGGTAGCTATTTTTGGTAAAAAATACTATAATTCAAATAACAACACCAAACTACTGTATTTATAAGCAGTGTTCTCAGTAGTTTCTAGTCGCGAGACTGGAAAGGGATGGCAACCCATACAGCACTGAGAGTAGTTGAATATCAAAGCCTGTCGCTACCCAAAATAAAACCATCAAATTTCCTCTAGAAAACAGGAAGGAGAAAGGGTAATTTGTATGAGTATGTCCGCAAGCTTTTGATTCAGAATCCAGCTTGGACAGAAAATTCCGTAAATATAATGGTATTGTGGGTAAATTCATGGGGTGTTTTGCCCCCGGCTATTTAAATTATACAGTTTCAACCATTAGCTGGGATTTGCAATTTCCAACAAACTTGAGCCTACAGGTTCAACCTTTCTTGAGTTGGGATAAATGTCATCCATGATTAATAAAACCAACAGTATCATCAATTTAAGGAATTACTAAAAGACGCTACACCTGCAAAAAAGCTAATAGCCAATGTAGCTATGCTGTATCCAAATTTGTGTGATTCTGATTCCTTTTGACCTATTCCTTTTCAGTGACAACATTTCTATCGTACTAATATTAACGTCGAACCGTGTTAAAAACTGCCCTCGAAAAACGTGCATCAACCCCGTCTTCGGGTACATTACCACTAGATTTATTCGCTGCAATTGATGATTTAAAACGAGAACTCAATGCCGTAATTTTGGCCCATTACTATCAAGAGCCGGACATTCAAGATATTGCGGATTATATTGGGGATTCTCTCCAATTAGCGCGTGCAGCTGCCAATACGAATGCAGACGTAATTGTTTTTGCTGGTGTACATTTTATGGCAGAAACGGCTAAAATCCTCAATCCCGATAAATTAGTTTTATTACCAGATATCAATGCTGGATGTTCCCTGGCAGATAGTTGTCCTCCAGAACAATTTGCTCAATTTAAAGCTGCCCATCCCCAACATTTAGTGATTTCCTATATTAATTGTTCGGCGGAAATTAAGGCGATGAGTGATATCATTTGTACTAGTTCTAATGCGGTAAAAATCGTTCAACAAATTCCTCCAGAACAACCAATTATTTTTGCTCCTGACCGCAATTTAGGACGCTATGTCATGGAGCAAACAGGTCGAAAAATGCTGTTATGGCAAGGTAGTTGTATTGTCCACGAAACGTTTTCGGAAAAGCGAATTGTTCAGTTAAAAATTTCCCATCCCCAAGCTGAAACTATCGCTCATCCAGAGTGCGAAGAAAGTGTTTTACGACACGCTAATTATATTGGTTCTACAGCAGCTTTATTAAAATATTGTCAAGAAGTTGCGACCCAGGAGTTTATTGTTGCAACTGAACCAGGAATTATTCACCAAATGCAAAAAGCTGCTCCCCATAAACGTTTTATCCCTGCACCTGCGGAAAATAATTGTAACTGTAATGAGTGTCCATTTATGCGGTTAAATACTCTAGAAAAATTATATTTAGTAATGAAGCACCGAACACCAGAAATTACCATGAGTGAAGATACTCGTTTAGCTGCTTTGCGTCCCATCCAACGTATGTTAGAGATGAGTGTGTAGCTCATTTAGATGGAAGTCAACACTGATTGCTCCCTTGTGAAAAACGCAGGTAACGAAAATTCGATTTAATCGGGACTTACGCAAGTGCTATTTGTGATTGCGATCGCAAGCAACCTATCCTCGGTAAGCAATTTCAGAGTTTTGGATGAGAACGTCAAGCCTACAGTTTATCGCTTTTAGTCGGTTTATGAGAGATTAGTCTTGACAAACAAGGGACTTTAAGATGTCGGGTAATTCTCTCTACTTCCTGCTTTCTTCAGAGAAAATCTATCCGGGGAGACTTGTTCGAGATTTTTTCGCCGATAATCTCCCCAATTTCCCTGAATTTGCTGGTTATTTGGGAATTATGGCTGATAAATCTAAAAAATGTATTAAGGGAAACGTAAATTTGGGAATTTAATGAGAATCTATGTATAGCTTTAATAAACGATATAAATCGAGGTCAAACAAAACATAAAGACCTTGAAAATAACAAATCACTAAAACCAAAGTATTGTTAAGCGTCAAATTTATCGAGTTTGGCGCTTAATTTATAATCATAATCATTAACCATAAATACATTTTCTGTGAATTTACAGATTGATGTACCAAGAAATGATGAAAATTAGAGAATTTTAACGGTTTATTTCGTTTTATTTCGATAAATGAGATAGAGTAACTTTGGTGTGAATAGACTACTCAAGCAGAATCAAGTTTTTGACTGTGCTAACTGCTTGATAGTTGGATTTAACAAATAATCAAAGGTCTATAGGAGGATTTGATTCTAAGACTGTAGGCTTTGTCTGATATTCGTTAGCATGATTGAAAGAATGAGTTTTTTGATTGCTGTTTCCCAATTCCTTGCTTCTCGATATCCTTGGTGGGGTGTATGTCATCTGCGATTTGAGCCGAAAAGTCGCACCTTATATTTATTATGCGTGAATTCCGAACATCGGAGTGCTATTTTTCGTGACGCTTCAAGTCTTTCCCGTTTAGACGTGGGAATTGAACGTTTTATTGTCATTCACCCTGGTTATCCAGATATTATTATTCCCTATGTTCCTCGTCAAAGTGTGGAGTAACCAGAGGAGAAAAAGAAAAAAGACGCATCAAAAGCGCCTTTTCCTTCATGCATCATATATGGGCGAGGAGAGACTCGAACTCTCACGCCTGTTGAGGGCGGCAGATTTTGAGTCTGCTGCGTCTACCAATTTCGCCACTCGCCCTTGGTGGCAACTGCACTATTATACTCCATAAAATGATTTTTTAGCAACTGTTCATATTCTTTACTTGTTGACCAGCGATCAATTTCTCTGGCTCTTAATACGGGTACGGGGTGGGTTAGTTGGGCTGTGCGAGCGGCTTTAATCATTTCCCCTAGTTCCGTTTTGCTGATATCATCGTAGGCACGGGCTTGGGCGATGAATGCGTCAAGATTGAGTTGGGGTGAGAGTTTGGGGGAACCACCAGCTAGTTTCATTAATACCGACATGACTGTGCGGGGATTTTGGGTGGCTAAAAGTGCGGCGCGATCGCAGGTAAATTCTGCACATCTGACCCATTCTAATAGTTGGGATTGTAAGGATTGGGCTAGGGCTGCACCTAAAACTGGTAGACTTGCTGCCGTTAGAATCAGTAAATTTACTGGTGTCAGATAAACGCTATGGTCACATTTGAGGTGTCCGAGTTCGTGGGCAATTACGGCTTGAATCTCATCGGGTTCCAGCATGTCCACCAGGGAAGTATGGAGGACGATGAAGGGTTGTTTGCCCCGCATGGCAAAGGTGTAGGCATTGGGTGCAGGATGCTGACGTAGATACATTTGCGGTGGTTCTATGTCTAGGATTTGACAAGCTTCCGTCAGCAGTTTGTATAGGTCAGGTAATTGGTTTTCACTGACCAACACACTTGAGGCGATATTTTCTGCATAAAAAACCTGTTCCGCAATTGGACCAAGGAGGTTGCGCACCATCAAATCCAAACCAGGAATCTGTTTGAGTGCTTTTGTCGCTTCCAAATCAAGGGGATGGCGAAACGAGTCTGCTTTGAGTCCAATCAAGTTAGTTTTGAATGCAGGCATGATTTCCTAATCAAGTTGATGATTAATCACATTGTCTACTAGTATATCGATTCAGTAGGGGTGTTGGGGGAGATTTGGAGCCGGGGATGTAGGGAATGTGAGGGAGGGATATTTTTGATTCTAATCGACCCCTGATACCGTTTTACTTTGGAGTTGATACATTTAGGGGAACTGGGGGAGTTGGGGAAGAAAATGTTTCAAAATTTGAGTGAAATGGTATGGGAACTGATCGGACAGGCTTTTGATTGAAAATGCTACAATAGACTAAATATAAATACGACATATAAATGTTGGAAGGTACTCTTATGGCAGGGTTTTCCAGAAAAAATATCTGATCTATAGACACAGGCAAGAATACTGGTCTAATAATAAAGTACTAGAAATTCCCGCGGAGTAATCCAAAATGGTACAATTCCCAGAATCAATATCCTGAAACTTCTATATTGATTTCCGTTGACACCACTTCCTCTTCTAAACCGGCTTTGGTAAGGTTTTTTTGTAATATATCTAAAACTATTTGCGGATTAGCGGTTTGCTGCATGACTTCTGCTTCTGCATCGTGACGATTTCGCACACCTGGTAAATCAACCCGTAATTCCTCAACTAATCTGATTAGTTTCGTAATTTTTTGCTCTGTGAGCAGATTTACTTGCAAGGCTAAATGCGATCGCTTTTCTTCGAGTTGTTCCTCACGGGTTTGTCGAATGAGGACACCAGTAGCAATCATTAAGGAAGCCGCATCTATACCTTGTTCTTTTAAAGTAAATCTTGGTAAATCCCATATCAGTAAACCCGTATCGGCTAAATGGGAGCAATACCCCCAAGCAGCAAAAAAAATCACTTGAGCATAAAAAAACCAGGGTTTGCCAAAGGTAGCAGCAATCTTTTCTAAAATGCGTTGATGAACTGGAATTTTTCGCTCTAATTGGGTTTGCAAATTAATAATTGCCTCAATATTTTTTTCTAGCTGTTCCGGTAGTCGATGAATATCTGAAGTTGATAAATAATTCATAGCTGCTTTTATCGGTTATAGATCATTTAGGATTGACGCAAAAGTTATGTTAACATTGCATGTCCGCAGAACAAACAAACTCTGATGACTACTCCCTACTCCCTATTTGTAATGGAGAATCTTAAATTAAAGAACCACCCCCATCAATCCACACCTCCGTACCTGTAATAAATACTGAACCTTATTGATATATATCTATCCTGTCGCGTTTATTTTTCAAATTGGTGCTGTTGAATTTGGGCATTATATTTGTTTATTCAAACCATAATCATTAGAGACGTAGCAGTGCTACGTCTCTACAGAAGGTCTGATTTGATTTAATTCTGGGGAACCCAAACAGAAACTGAACCAGCTGGACAACGGAATTCAGCCCAACCTTCCTCATTAGTTGTAATCGGTTCGCTAATATGTTCTGTAATGTCAATATAGGTACGATTTGGTTGTCCTATTTCCATATATTTACTGCCATCACTACCATTACTGAGAACAACAGCCATACCACCGGGATGTTCTTCTGTTCCTAGTCTTGTCCAACCGATGGTATTTGCATGGTCAAAGTAATCATACTGGTCTCCGTAGGCATAGGTTTGACGCGCAAATAAAAACTTATCAATCAGCCATTTGTGACTATCTAGCCAAATTTCGTATTCATTCCCATCTTTGCCATAATCTTTGTAATGAGCGCCGTAATAATCTGCGTAAAATATACAGGGATATCCTTCTCTTCTTAACAGGATTAAAGCGTAGGCAAGGGGTTTAAACCAAGCTTCTACGACCGATTCTAAGGATTGTAGGGGTTGGGAATCATGGTTGTCTACTAGGGTGACTGCTAGGGTTGGTTGGTGCTGTACCAGGGTGTTATCAAAAATTTGCCGTAAGTCGTAGTTATTACCCGATTTACTCGCTATATGGAAGTTGTAGTGTAAAGGTGCGTCAAATAAAGTCACCTTACCATCTGTCACACTAATAAAGTGGTGTAAAGCCTCTACTTCATAGGACCAATATTCACCGACGGCAAATACCTCTCGTTTGGCATAATTGCGGACATGTTCTAACCATTCCTGGAAAAAGTCTGCGGATACGTGTTTAACAGCATCGAACCGGAAGCCATCGACACCTGTTGTATCTATATACCATTCACCCCAATATTTTAATTCTCCGGTAACTTCGGGGTTTTGCATATCTAAATCGCAACCCATCAAGTAGTCGAAGTTACCTTTTTCTAGGTCAACGTTGCGCTCAAATTCTTTGCCTTTGAGTAAATAAATAGCCTTTTTCTCACTGTTGTAGGCATTGTAATCAATGGCATCAAAATGCCACCAATGCCATTTCATACTAGAATACTTATCACCGCGACCGGGAAAGTTAAAGTGGGTCCATGCTTTAATTTTTTGGTATTCACCGACTGTGGCGTTGCGGTTTTCTGGATCGAAGGGTGTTGCTTCTACTTCTTCTTCTGCGTCTGCACCTAATTTGTGGTTAAAAACAGCATCTGCGTAGATTCTAATGCCGACTTTTTGGGCTGCCTTGATGGCACGTGTATATTCATCTTTTGTACCATATTTTGTCCGCACGGAACCTTTTTGATCAAATTCTCCTAAATCAAATAAATCATATACACCGTAACCTACATCCATTCCACCACCTGTACCCTTATATGCGGGAGGTAGCCAAAGGGAAGTAACACCGGCTTTTGCTAATTCTTCCGCGTTTTCTGCTACCTGGTTCCAGAGACTACCATCGGCTGGGTTATACCAGTGAAAATACTGCATCATTACGCCATTGGTTTCGGACATGGTTTTTATATGCTCCTGATTTGTTAAATAAAGATAAATGAATTAGGCTGACGCGATCGCTATTCGGTGATCCCGTAGGTCGAATAATTGTTGTTTTGGATATGTAAAACTGTTGCAGAGACAGGATATAGCCTCTTTCAGAGGAGCTTCGCTAACGCGTCTCTACATTTAGATTCATACCTGAATTCAGCAACACCTGTTTTTTTTAATGCCTAAAATCTGGGTTCGTACTCTATTGGGTAATGCTAGATTTAATACATGCCTTTGCGGGGATGCATTGTGTGCTGTTTTCGACTGTAGAGATTATCAGCTAATTTTTTGCCACCCGCAATAAGTCTCTGGATAGGTGGGTGGATATCTTTGGATGTATTTGCGATCGCAGTTCAATCTCTCTGGGATGATCTTTGTGTATTAAACATGATTAAAGTACAGGAGTGCTGCTTGGATTAACCCCACTACGAAACCGAGAATTCCCCCCAGGGATACAATGGCTTGTAATTCGTTTTTGACTATACCTTCGATTGCGTCTTCTAAGTCTGCGGGGGAGGTGGATTTTACTCGGTCGATGATCACTTGATCGATGGATAGAATCGGGATGACTTGGGTGACTATTTGTTCTAAATCCCGTTCTAAGTACCTTTCTAAAACTAATGCCAATTCTTTACTCACCACTTCTAGGGAAGAATTGACTACAGAGGAGTTACTAAGACGAGTAACTAATAATACAGCAATGTTTTCCCAGTCGATGGAATCACTCAAACCTTGAAGGAGTTCACCTCCACTATTTTGGAGATAATGGCGGACACTTTCGCGGGTGGTTTTACGGAGTTGACGGACTGTAGATATGGGTAAATTTTGCAGGGAAATACTGAGGAGAAAGCTTTTAATGCGATCGCGTACATTTAAATCTTGGATGAGTTCGCGAATTCTAGTATTGGTAGCTTCTTTTTCGTCTAAGCAAAATGTCCGCAGTCTGGTTAAAGTGTTGCGTAAACCAAATAAATTGGCAACTACCCAATAGGTTCCGCTAGTTTTTTCCCGAAAGCTTTCGTCAATAGTTTGAATTGTCCGGTCGGTAAGGAAATCGATAATCGCTAATCGGATGGTTTCAGGTGGTAATACTACCTGTAGCAACCATTCCGCTAAACGAGTTGCTTGTTCTTCGGTGAGTTGGAATTCTAATAAAATTTGATCAAAAATTTGATTGATCTGAACCTCTAAAAAATCTTCCCGACGAGCTAGGGTTTTCAGCAGACGGGGTAGGGATTCTCCCAGCAAATCTCGTAAAATCCCCGCGAGGATTTTGGCTGTTTTCTGCTCCCGGTCAGATTTTACCTGGGAAAGGGCTGTTTGTAGCAACCATTGGATTGCTCCCTGGACCCGTTCAGTATGTAACAATCTCCTGGCTAAATTTTGTAATTCCTCTGGGGTGAGCAAAGACCCCATAATGCTATCGGAAATATTTTTTGCTAACCGTTCTTGATTACTGGGAATTAACCCCGGGGTAAACGGAACACGTCGTCCACCAATGTACCATGCACGATAGGGACGAAATAGCATTTTGATGGCTACATCATTGGTGAAATAGCCAATTATTCCTCCTAAAACGGGGGGAGATAGATAAAGCCACAGGTGAGACCAGTCCACTAATTATGATTTTGGATTTGAGATTTGAGATTTTGAATGAGGAATATAGAACACAACTGGAACAAAAGGAGAATATTCCCTACACGCTGTTCCCTATTTTTCTATTTTTCCACTACTAGCACTCCCATCATATCGCTTGCAATTGGGTAATGTGTGGTAGCAAGGAAACCAATTTGAGTTGCGATCGCAATTTGTTCGCGTCCAGTGGGAAATTTTTCCAGACTAGGACTAATATAAGCATACTCTGCTTTTAAGCCCATTTCTGTGGCTGCGGGAACAACCCAATTATCTAAATACCACTGTTGAAATTGTCGCATCAGGAAATTATCAGGACGATGGAAGTCTAAAATTGCGGCTTTTGCTCCTGGTTTTAAGACACGATATATTTCCCCCAAGGCTTGAGGAATATCTGTTACATTCCGTAATCCATAACCCATTGTCGCTGCATCAAAATAATCATCAGCAAATGGTAACTTTAATACATCTGCCTCCAACCAGCTAATATTTAAGGCTGGATAAATATTTTGACTTCGGGTTTGAGCAACATCCAATAATTCGCAGGAAAAATCCACTCCATATACCCTTCCTTCTTTCCCGACCCGTCTTCCCAGACGAATTGTCAAATCACCGCTTCCACAGCATAAATCAATACATCTATCCCCTGATTTCGCTCCACTCCACTTAATTGTCATTTCCTTCCACACCCGATGTAAACCAAAACTCAGTTTATCGTTGAGTTGGTCGTATACAGGTGCAATGCGATTAAAAATTCCGCGAATTTCTTCAGACATTTTGGATACAGGAGACAGAATTATAGAGATTTATTTAGTAACTGTGTTCGCAAAAGCTGATCAGCTCGCACAACCTTCCGCAGGAAAACAGACATTACGTAGACGCGAAGCGGCTTACCGCAGGCTATTAAGAATTACGTAGCTTGCTTTCCGCGTAACGGGTATTACGTAGACGCGAAGCGGCTTGCCGTAGGCTATTACGTACGCGAAGCTTTGCCGCAGGCTATTACAAATTACGAATTACAAATTATTTCCTCAACATACTTAATCACGCCTTCACAAGCATCTACTAGTAAATCGACCACCAAATTAAATCCTTCCACATCACCGTAGTAGGGGTCAGGAACTTCCTTCAGGTCGTGACGGGAGCAGAAATCACAAATGAGATGTACTTTGTCATCGTAAGCCCCTGTCCTGTCGCAGGCTAAAATATTTTCATAGTTTTCCTTGTCCATTGCCAAAATCAAGTCGAATTCTGGGAAATCGGATAATTGAAACTGTCTTGCTCGACCTTTGGTTTCAATATTCAGCTTTTTGGCAATAGCTGCACTCATACGTCGATCCGGGGGACTACCGATGTGATAATTGGATGTTCCGGCTGAATCACAACTAATTTTATCGCTTAATCCCCGTTCTTTCAGTAAATGATTCATAATATTTTCGGCTGCTGGAGACCGACAAATATTACCGAGACACACGAATAAGATTTTATACGTCATTTTTTGGGTGTTGAGAGGAGAACTAGAAACTATTGGCAGGTTTTGCCGGAATTTTCAAAGAACCATTCTACACTGCCGTCCAGATTAAGAAAATATAAGTAACTTTGCCAGCGAAAATATTGGCACTTATACTAAGCGTGATGGTTGACATCAATCTAAATCTATAGGAAATATTGCCCAAATCCACGTTTTATATCTACGTCTAAATTTCTGGAAGATACTTTAAACTTGAGGTCAGGAAAATGGCAGATAGAAATGCTGAACAAGGCGAAATGGAAGCTAAACTCCAGGAATGGGGTGCAAAATTAGATGAAATGAAAGCAAAGGCAAATGATGCTCAGGCTAATGTGAAATCTGATTTAGAGCAGCGTATTGCCGCTTTAAGTGCTAAACGGGAAGCAATGCAACAAAAATTAGCTGAACTAAAGTCTGCTAGTGACGATGCTTGGGAAAGTATCAAAACTGGTTTCCAAGGTGCTTGGAGTGAGTTAAATACTGCTTTTGAAGAGGCTGCTGCTAAATTTAAATCTTAAAGGTTTTCTGAAAAGTCACTTTTAGTTCTTAACAAGCTCGTTTTCTGGGAGTGGGGAGTAGGGAATCGTTAACAGTGCTCATGTACTGTAAAACCAAAATTATGAAATTAGTTTTTTCTACTAACTACTTCCTAATACCCTTCGGTCAATTTGCTTGTGCGTCTGCACTTTCAAGTCGGTCCCCGAAGCTGAAGTTTAGATATGTGTCTGTGTCTGGTCAGACCCGGTTGAGATGAATTGCGATCGCTGAAGGTAAATGTTTGATATCATCTCAAATTAGCTTTTCTTTTTTTGCTCAAAAGAGAACCTTCGATCAATATCTCGATGGGATAAAAGTGGGAAAAACACTTTTCCTGCATATTAAGCGAACGAATCAAAAATTTGTTGAGCGGTTAAATTTAGTTGTGGGAAAGTAGGAGATACAATGCGGTCATCACTCCTAAAGGGGGTCAATAGTTTTCCTTCGGGTAAGGTTTGAGCCATAAAGTTGACCGATATAGGCTTGAATAATTACTTTAATTTATCCAATAAGCGACTCACCCTCGCAGCTTCATTAATTTGTCGTTGTTTACGCAAGATATTCCGAGCTAATTCTAGCTGCTCAATGGCTGCTGCACGCTGTTCTTGACGCATATAGGCATTACTTAAACGCAGGTAGGCATCGGCTCTTTTTGGCGCACGGCGAATTACTTCTTGAAATTGAGCGATCGCATCCTCAACTTTTCCTTGTCGCATTAAAGTATCACCCAACAGTAAGTGTACTGCATCGTTGGTTGAATTCATGGCGATGCAGTAGCGAAAGGCAGTCTCTGCGGTCTGATAATCTTCCGCTTGGTAAAAATCTACACCTTTTTTGTACCAATTAGCGGTGACAATTGTCTTCCAAGCAAAATAGATTAATAATACAGCACTTACAAATACAGATGTGATCGCAAAAATAATCTTTGGCGATAAGGTTTCTAACATAGATGACTCGCTTGTAAATAGGGAGTGGGTCGTCTCCAGGGGAGTAAAATAGGGAAAAGTAATCATAACCATAGGGGAGAAGAATATTGTTCTCTTCTCACTTACCCCTGAGAATGAATGGGGACAGACCCCAATTTTGAATTTAACCGAAACCCAGGTTAAAATGGTGCGTCTATGCCCTAGAAATACCAAAAATAACCTATAAAAATAAATGTAGGGGAAATTTGTTCACAAATCCCCGATGCTGGGTGATTGATGGACTTGGCTGTCGGAAATAGCCTTTATGTACTCCTGACACCAAAAACAGGTGAAAGTTTTTTCTCTATTTCCGTCACGGATTACATCCTTCAGGTACGCATAGCGTCTACACCTTCAAGGGAGGGAGTGAAAAACTCAAATATACCCTAACCCTGTGGAAAACACGTATTACACAAATAGTCCAAATTGTCACGGCTAAAGTAGATATTAGGTTGTGATTATGATTAAACTATCGAAATTGTCTGGTTCAATCTGTCAATTCCTAACCCATCTATTGGCGATCGCTTTTGGTGCAATTTTCACTTTTACCAGTTTACAAGTTCCTGCTTCCCAAGCAGAACCAGCACCAAATCCTCCGATGGAGGTTGCCCAAACCCAATCATCTGCCAACATGGGGGGTGGAAGTAGAAGTTTTGTCACCGCAGCCGTGAATCGAGTTGGCCCGGCTGTTGTTAGAATTGATACAGAAAGAACAATTACCCGCAGTATTCCTGACCCGTTTTTCGATGATCCGTTTTTCCGTCGCTTTTTTGGTGATATTCCCCGTCAATCACAACAACAACAACGGGGTTTAGGTTCGGGTTTTATTTTTGACCGCAGTGGGTTGGTCTTGACTAATGCCCATGTGGTGGATAAGGCTGACCGGGTAAGTGTACGCCTCAAGGATGGACGAACTTTTGCTGGTCAGGTATTGGGTGAGGATGAAGTCACTGACCTGGCTGTAGTGAAAATTAATGCCGGAAATGACCTCCCTGTAGCTCCCTTGGGTTCATCGGCTAATGTCCAGGTGGGTGATTGGGCGATCGCTGTTGGTAATCCCCTGGGTTTGGATAATACGGTGACGTTGGGAATTGTCAGTACCCTGAGACGTTCCAGTGCCCAGGTGGGATTGGGTGGTAATCGGCGCTTGGAGTTTATCCAAACTGATGCGGCGATTAATCCGGGAAATTCCGGTGGCCCGTTGGTAAATGGTAACGGTGAGGTTATCGGTATTAATACGGCAATTCGCGGTGATGCAATGGGGATTGGTTTTGCGATTCCCATTGACCGGGCTAAAAGTATTGCCGCTCAGTTACAACGGGGTGAGCAAGTTGCCCATCCATTCATTGGTGTGGGGATGGATGATATTACCCCAGAAAAAGCCCGTCGATTAAATGCTGACCCCAATTCGCCTTTGCAAATTGCGGAGGTCAGTGGGATATTGGTTGTCCGTGTTGTTCCCAATTCTCCAGCTGCCAATGCGGGAATTCGTATTGGTGATGTGATTACTGAAGTTGATGGTAAACGTATTACTAAGAGTGATGAGTTACTAAATATTGTGGAAGCAAGTCGGGTAGGACAAACTTTACAATTTAAAATTCAACGGGGTAATCGAACCTTGCAAATTTCCCTCCGGACTGCTCAGTTACGGGATATTTCTTAGGATTTTGGCTCTTATATTTTACTTCACAATTGGTAAACAATGGTGGGTGAGGACTATTACCCTTACCCACCAATCTGTAATTTGAAGATTTTTGATTTGAAAGTCCCTAATAGGCATAATGAGACAAAGGTTGGGGGGAGTAGTCTGAATAGGAACGACCGGTATCTGTGGAAGTTACGGAAGTTAGTGTCGCATCACTATCAAATAGGACTGCGACGAGCTCGCTTTCAGTAAAGTTAAAACCGAGGGAGTTGGCAAAACTGACTATTTTGTTTGTATCCCAGTTCCAAGCGCCAAACATTCCCCGTTGACAGCAAGTACTGTAGTACTGTTCATAAATGTTGGCATCAGTGCTGACGACCTCGTAAAAGGCGTTGACTTGTTCAAGTGACATTATATTTATATCTCCTATATATCTTCGTGCATGGATGAATAATTTTTGTAAACGCATCAAGTGCGTCTTCTATGCCTGTCTTCTATATTGATGAGGACTTACTTACTTTCCTGTTTCTGTCTCGTTTCTAACCAATTATTTCCCCCATAGGAGGAGACTATGTATAGATACATGGGCATTTTGTTTGATTCCGTATCTTTAAATTTGTCAAGCACATTGTTTGAATTTCAAAGACCCATTGGAGGGAGACTGTTTTTATTCACCTATTATGTATTTATGCTGTATTATTCATTCGTGTCCACACTAGGTTCCCACGGATAAAAAATAAGAAGAGAGTATCAAGAAATAGTTCCAAGCTTCACACTTTTGAGGGAGAATGTCATCCGTGGGAATGCGGAAAAAGGGAAACTAGGGGAATTTCCCGAGGGTGAAGTTTTGAGTATTTCCATCTCAAAGTGTAAAAATATATCTTTACTGCCATTGCTGACTGAATTTTTCCCTGGAGAAATGGGAATCCTAGCAATAGGGTTTTAGTTCCAGACAAAAATGCTGAAAGTTGTTGTTGGTCATAGTGATGACCCAGATAGTCAAAGTGCGATCGCAGATGTTCTGAAACAGTGTTGTGCTGATTTAGGGGAGGTTAAACCCAATGCTGGTATCCTCTTTACTGCGATTGATTTTGAACACCAATTGATTTTGGAGGAAATTAACCGAGTATTTCCCGGTTTAGATTTAATTGGTTGTACTACTGATGGGGAAGTATCCTCTGTATTAGGTTTTCAACAGGATTCCCTAACTTTAATGTTGTTTGCCGTTGATGGGGATAGGGTACAAATTGGCATGGGTGTAGGTTTGGGGGTAAAGGAGAATCCCCTGCTCGCTGCGGAGAAAGCTGTATCAATTGCCACACAAAAATTAGACAAACCAGTTAAATTATGTATTCCCTTACCAGCTAGCTATATTGCTGATGGTTCTACAACTAGTGGGGAGGATATTCTTAGGAGTTTAAAAGCAGTTTTAGGCGAAAATTTACCGATTGTGGGGGGGACAGCCGGGGATCAATTTCGGTTTCAAAAGACCTATCAGTTTTATCGAACAGAGGTATTAACTGATGCCTTACCGATTTTACTATTAGCGGGTGATGTCCATTGTTCCTTTGGAGTGGATTGTGGTTGGCAGCCAATCGGAAATAGGAGTGTGGTGACAAAATCCCAAGGTAATATTGTCTACCAAATTGACGGTAAACCAGCGATTGAATTTTACCACAAATATTTAGGCGATCGCGCTCCTAATGCCGAACATCCTTTAGCTGTGTATATCGAAGATAGCGATCGCTATTATATGCGGGTTCCGAATAAAACGGATCTGGAAATTGGCAGTATTCATTTTTTGGCAGAAGTTCCTCAAAAATCGACGATCCGCATGACCAGTATTAGTCGAGATGAAGTTATTGGAGCTGCCAAAACTGCATTGCAAATCGCTTTTAGTAATTATCCTGCAGGCCAACCGCAAGCAGTTTTAATTTTTTCCTGTTGTTGTAGACGCTGGTTGTTGGGAACACGTACCCAGGAAGAGTATCAACTTATTCAGTCTAGTTTACGTGAAAAAGTTCCTATCTGTGGATTTTATACCTATGGAGAATTTGCACCCCTAGCCCTGGCTGGTGAAAGTTACTTTCATCAAGAAACATTTGTGACATTAATCATCGGGACAAAATAGATGTGTATAGAGTCTACAGAGTACGAGCAAAGAATTCAAGAATTGGAGAAAAAAGTCAGGATTTTGACAAAAAAACTCCAGCGTTCGGAAGCTGATAGACGACAGTTAGAGGATGCTAGTCAAGAGCGAGAAATTGTCCTCAAAAGTGTGATTAAGGAATTAGAAACATCTCAAATGGATTTAAAGTCTCGGAGTCAGGAGTTAGAAGCAGCCTTGAATAATTTGACTAATTTACAAGTGAAATTGGTCGAGTCTGAAAAAATGTCGGCTTTAGGAGTGATGGTGGCAGGAATTGCCCATGAAATTAACAATCCAGTGAGTTTTATCTATGGGAATTTACCCCATGCCCAAGGATATATTGAAGACTTATTGGTGCTTTTAAATTCCTATCAGCAATATTATCCTCAACCAGTAGATGAAATTCAAAAGTTGATAGAATCCATCGATATAGATTTTCTCAAAAAAGATTATCTATTGTTATTTGACTCGATGAATTTGGGGGTGGAAAGAATTGCCAAAATCGTCCAATCCTTGAGAACTTTCTCCCGTTTAGATGAAGCCGACTTGAAAACAGAAGTAGATATTCATGAAGATATTGAAAATACCCTCAAGCTTTTAAATCACCGGTTACAGAAGTCTGCTGTTTTTCCCCAGGGAATTACTGTGATTAAAAATTTTCACCACCTACCGAGAATAGATTGTTATTCCCGCCAATTGAATCAAGTATTTATGAATCTCATTGTCAATGCTGTTGATGCTCTCGAAAGCCATGCTCATCATTTTAAAAGTTGTCATAAATTACATTCAGAGGTCAATCCGACCGTGGATATTCCCATCAGTGATTACCAACTACCAACCATTCAAATTAGCACACAGCAACTTAATCATCAGTGGATTAGGATTGAAATTTCTGATAACGGCATTGGTATCTCTCCAGAATATCATTCCCGATTATTTGACCCATTTTTTACGACTAAACCTGTTGGGAAGGGAACAGGTTTAGGATTATCAATTGCCTATCAAATTATTGTCCAACAACATGGTGGAACTATTGATTGTGAATCAACTCCAGGTAAAGGGACTAAATTCATTATCACAATTCCCCTGCGTCAAAGTTAAAAATTAAGGGAGTAGTGGGTAGACACCCATAATTGTGCTTGATCCAGTGCTAAAGTGCAACCAAAAACAAACAAGTTATAATTATTTACACTTAACTACTTATAATCATGTCTCAATACCAATCTAGTATTCGACGGAATAGAAACACCCAGCTTGTAGATAAGGGAAATAAATTTGTTCCTCCTCTAGAACAAATTAAAAATGTGGTTGTAGTACCTTTTATCGCAGAAGATAAACTGGTCTGTGGCTTCAAAAATGCTCAGATTACCCTTCCTAGTAGATGTACACAAATATACGATTTAGACTGTTTTGATACTGTACAACGGGAATTACAGGAAAGTGTAGGAATTATTACTGGTGATTTCAAACTACTTAAAGTACTGGCATCAGATTATTACGCTAAGCAACCAGAACAGCTAGCCTATATTGTTGTGTTTGCGACCATAGCAGAGAAGTTTTTATACTCAACTAGCAATGTAGGTATGCATTGTCGCTTAGGTCGAAAAGTTGTCTCTTTGGAAACTTTTTTCCGTGAACACAAATCTAGGCATCAACAACTGGTTGAGGAAATTGTGATTACAGGTAGACAATTAGCCTTTGATACCTCTCCCAGGGATGAAATTATTGAAAAATTTAAACTTGATCGCCTAGAAATTCAGTTTGCAAAAGAACAAGCACAGCGACGTGCAAGAAAAAGTTGGTTGTATGATAATCCTGGTTATGCCGCAGGAGTAAGTCTTGCTAACTCGATGAAACAATGTGGAATCTGGATTTATTAGTAAATTGCGTAATATTTCGCTTGATGCAGAGGGAGTAGGGAGTAGTGAGTCGGGAAAAAGCACTTTCACGTTATCAGGACTTACGCAACTGGCACATTTTCAGTCAAACTATCACATTGGCTGAATTCAGACGTAAGGTTTATAAATTAAGGATTACACACATTAAACTCATATTCAAAGGTATGTGCCAGTTGACCTTATTTTGTGACGCTT
>CALJJQ010000090.1 GCA_937973965.1 uncultured Calothrix sp.
ACCAGCACCAATACACAACTTGGTATCAACCTCTAAAATCTTAAGATTCAACACTTGTGAAATTACCCCTACCTTGGTCTTCATGTCAGTAATGATGCTTTTATCTAAAAAATTGATCCCAAGATAACTCAACCATATCCCAATCTGAAAATCGTCAATGACTTCAATTCCCGACACCTGTCCCCCAATAGCTGTTTTCTATCTGAAATCCAGTCTACTTCGATAATATCCATTATTTCTCCATCAATATATCGAGATTTTTGAATATTCTTTGAAAAAAGATAAATAATTAAATAAATTTTAAAATTAACCAGATAAAAATCTCCGTGAATTAAACCAAATAATCACCTAAACCATAGCGGTGATGAATATCTATAAGTTGGCTGGTGCAAATTTCTGCATTCACCGCAAGGTTAGCAAATTCAATTAAGCGACGTAATTCCTTTTTGAGTAAATTGCGTTCAAACTCAAAGGTTTGTCTATCCAGTTCTGGAGGCATCACAATCATATCAAAAATTGTGGCATAATCCTTACCAGGATGGGGACGCAACACCCGACCACGGCGTTGAATAAACTGACGGGGATTCGTGGAACTTGCAAGGATGACTGCGGTTTGAATTGCGGGTATATCCACCCCTTCATCTAGACAACGAATTGCTACTAGTCCCTGTAATTCCCCTTGTTCAAACTGTTGTCGTAAGATTTCGCGATCGCGTAATCTCGTTTCCGCCGTGTAGGTGCTGACTCGATACCCCAATTCTGTCCCCAGGATCCGGGTGACTTCCTGCAACTGACGTAAATTTAAGTTTCCCCCTGGTTCGGGAGAGCCATCACTACAGTAAAATAAGGTATGGGTAGTATGCCGTCTCTGTGCCATTAATTCCCGTAGAGCCACTAATTTATTTTCGGCAACTCCAACCAAACGCGCGCGCTGTACCAGCAAAGTTGTTAAATCCTGACTGCGCTCCCAGTCATCCATACTAACACTATCGCGATCGCGGGTTAACAATATCCGACCAATTTTTTGGGTTAGTTTTGCATAGATCCGACTCTCCTCTGGAGTCAACTGGATAAATAAGGGATGATAATAATACGGAACTAAAGCCTGTTGCGCGATCGCGTCTGCTAGGGTTAATTCTGGCTGTAAAACCTCACCAAAATAGTCAAATATTGATTGGGTTCCCTCCTCATCATAATGGCGCTCTGGTGTTGCTGATAATCCCAACCGTAAACCAATCCTCCGGGGAAGGGACTCTTCTAACTTAGGTGTACCTAAATTATGCACCTCATCGCCAATAATTAAAGTTCGTTCCGGTAAATAGGGAATCTGGGACTGAAACCCCTGACTCAGCAAAGTTTGATTCGTCGTCACCACCGTCAAAAACCGTTGCGTCTCAGTGCGGACATTATACAACTGGGTCGCTAACTCACTTTGCCAACTGCGTACCCCCTCAAACGCCAAAATTGGCCGCAAATTAAACCGTTGACATTCCCTCTCCCATTGTGCCACCAAATGGCGAAACGGACAAACAATTATCACCACCTGCAACTGAATTTGCTGGTACAATTTACAAGCGATCGCTAAAGCTGTAATTGTCTTCCCGCTACCCGTGGCCATCTTCAAAGTACCGCGTCCATTGTTTCCAAACCAATTCGTCACCGCTTGACGCTGATAGGGTCGCAATTCCAACTCCCCAGGTATTTGCGGACAACCCGTCACCGATTCCACTTGATAAAAACCCCGTGTTTCCCCAAGAACTGGAAGTTTTAAATTAAATACGGGTACTTTCTGTGGTTGATTTTGAGTTAGATACATTTCTGATGTAGACACCCATTGAAGAATACAGGGGACAGGAGGCAGTAAATAAGTAATTAAGTTAATTTATTACTTATTTCCCAGCATCCCCACTTCCCCTTCCACCCCTATTCCCGACTCCCGACTTCCGACTCCCTAATTATAATCTCGCCAAACGGCTACCAAAGAACCTTGTACATCCACATCCGTTGCAGGGACTTCAATGGGTGTATACTTCCGGTTAGCTGGTTGCAGAGTAATGCGATCGCCACTGCGATAAAACCTTTTTAAAGTCGTACCGTGTCCTTCCACCCTCGCAGCTACAATTGTGCCATTCTTTAACAAATCAGGTTCGGAAACTGGACGCAAAAACACTAAATCGCCATCGGCAATCAAATCCTCAATCATACTGTCCCCATTCACCCGCAAAGCATAGGTCTTTGGTGGTAAGGTCATATTTGTCAAATCAACGGTATCCACCGCATCGGTAAACGGTTCGATTAAACCTCCCGCAGCAATACTTCCTAACACCGGAACCCCATTTTTCGGAGGATGCAAAATCCGAATGGTTCTAGCTTTCCCCTCATGCCAATCAATATAACCCTTATTACGCAAATGCTCCAATCGACTTTGAATCGGTGCTGGCGATTTTAATTTCATTGCCTGCATCATCTGACGAATTGATGGCGAATACCGATGCTCGCGAATATATTCAACCAACCAATCGTATAGCTCTTGTTGTGCTTGTGTTAACTTTTCCATAATTGATTTGTAAGGAAGACAAAATACAAACCCCTCAAAACATTTGTACTACACAATTATCCTTACAGACCACTTATTGTTGGAGATCTTGAATCAAATTAACAAATAAAAAAAGTATGATTCATTATTAAGTGTTGGGTAGTTGACGGAATTGACAAGCCTACTCAAAAAATCTGTAAGGAAATAAATGTTAGTTAATGAGTTAGTTAATGATTTACTCATTGATTAATAGTTTATAGCAAAAGCAGTATTTATGTTCTGAATTTGGGGAAAAGGGAGTCGGGAATAGAGACGACCCGTCGGGTCGTCTGTACAGGGAGTCGGAAGAGCAGGGGAAATCAGTAATCAATGAACTTAATACCAATCTCCTGTATTCTGTATTCTGTCTCCCCTATTCACCCTGTAGTGACTGATGAACTTGAGCAGCACGTAGCATTTGTGTCATCTGTCCCAGGGAGTATTGAAGTTGGGTTCCAGCATCAACAGCGACCCAGCCATTGGGGGTGAGTTGACGGACTTCAAAATGGAGGTGGGGTCCGGTGGAAGTACCGGTGTTACCAACAAGACCAATAATTGCCCCTTGTTGCACCCATTGTCCTGGTTGGACAAAAATTTGGGACATGTGGCCGTAAATGGTTTGCTGGGCGTTATGATGGTTGAGGGTGACTGTTAAGCCGTAACCACTGACATAATCAGCGATTTCCACCTGTCCGTTAGCAGCTGCAACGATGGGTGTAGCGATGGGAGCGCCGATATCAGTACCGGAGTGAAAACGGCGATCGCCAGTGATGGGGTGAGTTCGCCAACCGAATAAAGATGTGATCGGTGCGGGAATGGATAGGGGGAAAATAATGCCTGTGGGGTTATTTGCGATTGTGCCTAAATGCGCAGTGTAGGTAATTTGTGGCAATGTGGAGGCTAGGGGGATATCATATGTCACCTGACTCGGACGGGGTGCAGTCAATGCGGCATTGATGGGTAACGGTAGTATTCCCCCTTTAGGAGCAATGGGTGTGGAACTGACGGTGGTTTGGGGTGTGGGGATGAAACTACTGGGTGCGGGGATGAAGCGATTGGGGTTATGCTTGGTAACTGGTGGCTCTGGACGCACAGGTTGATGTCTGAGCCGTTGTGGTGTGTAGGGGATGATTTCCCTGGGTTTATTGACTGCAATGGTTGCAGACCGGGTTTTGCTGAGGGCGATTTGCCGGGGATGAATCGGATTATCTGTTGCAACTCGCACATTTTCGCTTTTACGTATCCACGTGGGTGGAAGATTAGTTTTCTGAGTAGGTGCGGGTTTGGTGGTGTTAGCAACCACTGGTACTTTTCCACAAAGACTGGAATTTGCACCGAGAACCCGACATTCACCAGAACGCGATCGCACAACAACTGGAGTGGCTCGATCTAGATGGGTATCGGGCTTAATTTTATACTCAGTAGGGTCGAGATAGACGTTATTGTAATCCCTGGTTGATTCCCTATTGCTGCTAACTGGATTATTTTCACCATCAGCATGAGGATTTTCTCTTAAAGACCTGATTACTGGTGCTGATTGTGGCTGACCTGCATTCCCAGAAATCCGTGAAGTTTCCGGTTTGACGTTGCGTGTATCATGATTTCCCGTTACTGCTGAGGATGATAGGGGACGAGATGGGGCAGTATTTTTTGGTTGTTGGGGAGACTGATTTACCAATCGTTCTCTCAATCTGGTGATGGGTTTTTGTAGCTGTGTGGCGGTATTTTGATTGAGTCGTTGCCGTAAACGCGTCCGTCTTTGGGAAAACTCCACCTGGGGATTGCTAGCTTCTGGTGTTGTTTTCTTGAGCCGTTCTATCGACAGTGATGGAACTGGTTTGCTATTGACCGGCTGAACGTTTTCTGTGGTGGGTACAATATTATCAATAGCGGCTTCCGTTTGGGCATAGACAAAACCACTACTCAGTAAACTGAAACTACCCAACCAACAAAGTCCTTGAGCAGGTATACTTCGCTTGTATCCTGAGAGTGATTGATGACGAGTCGATTTGTGTTCTTGGGTCATTGTTCAACCGTTATTTTGTCTAAAAAACTTCTGAAGATGGTGGATAAGTAGCCATTTGAGGTTCGGAAATTCCCATTGTTGACGGTTGATTGTTAACCGTTAAGCGTCAACAAAGCTTACCAACCCAGCCCAATCCCAAAAAATAAATATATGGAATTGTTTAGTTTGATTCAATTTGTGGGTTTGGCATAACCCAAACTGATTGTACCTGGATCTAGGAAAATTTCTCGTAAATTTACTGATTTAGATTCAGATGCAGTGATGCGAACATGGAGACAACCCTTGGTTGTAACACCAATAATAGTGCCAACAGAATTATCCACATACACCTGTTCCCCCATATTGCGGAAAAATTTGAGATAGCGCGGTAACAGCATACTCACTCCTTCCGAGAAAAGGCAAGCTAAACCAGCCTCGATACCCGCTAAAACCTCAGCTATCAAAGCTTCCAGACTATTGATTTGAATTTTTGATGAATTTTTGATATCCCTAGAATCATCATCAGAAGAGTTGAGCCACTGATATAAATTAATGCCTGTTTCCGGTACAGGATTCTGCCAATTAACCCCAACTCCGACCACCGCACGGGTTATTTTTTCCCCAGCAATCCTGGTTTCGGTCAAAATACCCCCGAGCTTACATCCTTGTAAAATTAAATCATTAGGCCATTTCAATTGCAAGGGGATACCACAACTTTGCAACTGATGGGCAATACCCCAGGCTGTTGCCAAGGTTAACTGGTAGCTATCGGTCGCGGGAATCGGAGGTAAATTATTTTCGGGGGAAGATTGATAAATTAACATCGACAGATACAACCCTCCAGGTAAGGAACTCCATGTTCTGCCCCATTGTCCACGACCGGAATTTTGTTGTTGAGCAATCACCGTAGTCCCGATATTTGCACCGGAATCAGCCAATTCCCAAGCAATTTGATTCGTGGATTCAACACAGGAAAATGTATGTAGGGAAACATCCAAAAAACGGTGTTGACGGAGAAGATGGAAGCGAGATTCAATTTGCTGCAAATCAAGCATATTTTGTGATTTTTACGGGGGAACAGGTATTTAGTCGGATGGACATGTAAAATCTTGACTTGAAAGCGAGTGTTTAGTGGAGAGTAGGGAAAAACTACTTTCATCTGTTTTGGTGTCAGGATTACATGTTGGCTACTCGGTGAAGTTTTAGCCAGAACCAACATAGCAGCTATTGAACTCAATGGGAAACAGTCGGTGAAAACTTTCGCTTTCCGTATACTTTACCAATAGAGATGGATCTAGGTACCACTGCACTATTGCTGACCATTTAAGCTCATGGGTATTTTGTCAATAAGTAATAATGCTCAAAATCTTGTCAACATCTGGATGAATAAACATGATGTTGAAGGATGCGATCGCTAAATTTTCAATGCATAATTTACTCTGGCGCGGAAAACTCAGTCCAAAGGTGAATTTAAAACTTCTCCTTCACTTCACTGACAAAACTAATTTCACCTTAACTTGTCATAAATGCCATTGCACTCAAATTTTTACATTTCCTTCCCCTGCTCCTGAAAGCTCCCCGTCAGGTATCAACTCCAAAGTAAAATGGCATCAGAAGTGTCTTGAGAATCCAAAAAAAAAAGTATATCAACGTTTTTGCGAAGTGATATGGGCTTCTCCTGGCGAAACCCACCAAAAAATGTTAAATGCTAATACCCGGAATATCCTCCAATGCTGGGTAGAACTCATAGTGTTTTTGGTCTCAAAGACTTACGGTGAGCGGCTTACATTCCTATAGTGATTATCATTCTCATGGTTGAGGGTCTATGAACCCCTTGAAGCCTCATTTCTACACTAACAGAAACCCCTATGATTAATCAACCCTTTTTCAGAATTTTTGGAATTGAATTCAAAGTTGAGATAAATCAAGTTGGCTCTGGATTATTTGAGGTGGTAAATA
>CALJJQ010000091.1 GCA_937973965.1 uncultured Calothrix sp.
GACCCGTCGGGTCGTCTCTACTCCCTACTCCCTATAATTGTGAGAAACATAAAATAATTCCCATTAATAATTTACCGACTAGTAACTTGAGTTTGATTCACATGACCGTAGAAAATTTGGGAAACTTGACGGACTAATTCCACACCCCGGTCATCCCAACGGGGTCTACGGACAAATATACCCGCTAAATAGCGTCTTCCGGAAGGGGTTTGGATAATTCCCGTATCACCCACTAAAGCTGCTAAAGTTCCAGTTTTATGAGCAATCCTTGCACCACTACCTAAACCAGAAGGTAAATAACTTCGGTTACGGACACGATACATGATATCTAAAACCCGTGAACGACTGGAAGCTGTCAGTAACTGATTATTTGCAATTAATGCACCCAATCGGACTAAATCCTTCGCACTGCTAGTATTAGTTCCACCAAAATCTCCTAACATATTGCGCATCACGGTATTTTGTAATCCCCAACTGCGAAAACGCTGATTGAGTTGGTTTAACCCACCTAATCGATCAATAATCATGTTCGTTGCGGTGTTATCGCTAACGGTCATCATCTGGGTCGCGGTTTCTAGCAAACTAAATCTTGTTCCTACTGGTCGATATTGCATATTTCCCGAACCACCGGTAATCAAGTCACGACGCATAGTCAGAGTTTCATTCAGTTTCACCCGTCCTGCATCGATTTCTTGAAATAAAGCCACTAAAATGGGGAATTTGATTGTACTTGCAGCTGGGAAGATTTTTTCCCCGTTGTGGTCGATATAGTTACCTGTTTCCATATCTAGGAAAAAGAACCCAGCATCAAGATGTTGATAACGGGATGAGTTGAGTAGAGACCCGACCCGTGAACTGAGGGAAGTAATTTCACTACCAAGGGGAACAACTCCAGCAAAGGGTGAAATGCTTCCTACTGGAACCGGAATTTGCTCATCTGGGTTGGTGGGAATTGTGTTATTACCAGGTTGAATGGAGTTAAAATTCACAATCCAGTGAGATGCTGAATCACCAAGAATTGATAATCTATCAGCTGCAAGGGTGTAACCTGGTGCAAGTTCTACAACAAATCGAGTTGTTTGCGGGTTGGGTTGACCAACACGAATTTCTTTGATTTGAGGTGAAGTAATAGAACGACGAACGGTTTGTCTATTTAAATTTGTTCCCGGTAAATCGACAACTAAACGGGTTGGATTTGCAATTAAAAATGCACGGGGTTGGGTTTTAGAAGTGGTGGTAATATGTATTTGGTTTTTTGCCGCATCAAAATTCCATGATTCTAACTGTGCAGCATGAACAGGATTGGTAAGTAAGGTAATACCAACAACGCTAGGTATGACGACTGGACTTAATCTCATGTGTGTGATTTATTCGCGACAGTTGAATTGAACAAGAAAGAATACAGGAGTCAGAATTTATTAACTCTTAGTTTGCATCTTTAAATTCAGATATTCCTGTGCTTTGTACTCAGGACAAGTGATGTATACATGGAGTATTCTGTCCTTAACAGGGTTTTGTATCCTGACCTCCTTCTTGCTTGCATTAATTTTCCGCATATTTGCGGTGTGATCCGGACAAAATTAATTTTATGCTGAGTCCGTGTCAACTCATCTGGTCAAGACAAATAGTAGACAGAATTGTTCCTGAATATAATGTAAAGTTGAGAATGGATTCACAGCTTGATGGAAAATAGGATAGGGAATTTTGTTTTCAGGGAGAGTTTAGTTGATAGCTTCTTACCGAAGAGAAAACAACTCATAAACAATTGATATTGTTGGATAAACTCGCTTGATGCGGAGGAAGTAGGGAGTGGGAATTAGGGAGTAGAAATAAAATATTTTCTTGTTTGTGTCCAAACAATATGTAGACGCGTAGCAACTTGCTGTCGGCTGGAACTGACTTCAAACTGGAAATTTTTAGTAGTATTTAACTACACAGATTTTGCCTGGTAAATGATACTTGTAACTTGCTGACCTTACTCGGTATTTTTCGTTGATTTAATAGTCGGAAAATATCCTTGATTTTAATTAAATTTACTGAAAATTATGATGACTACAATTATCAAATTTTGCCAGAGAATTATTCCGAATTTTTCCGATTTTCAGATTCTTCATGAACAGAAAAAGCAGAATCCAACTGATTTAAATAATCAGGAAGAAAATCAATTTGAGGATTTTGATGAACGGGAAAGAAATTGGAAATAACAGCAATCTAAGTTCATAGAACCCGTCAATTGGGATTATTGTCGAGACGACCCGTCGGGTCGTCTCGAAGTGGGGATTTTATTCCCATAGGAATGAATGTAGCAGCCAAACCTGGTAAGATAGTATATGCCAAAATTCCCCATCTCACCCGATTATTATGACTGCTTCTGTGATTGGTTCGTCTCCCCTTGTGGATATTGCCCAAAAAACCCGCTCTTCAGCCCAAAAGTTAGCTTTGCGCTCCACAGCTGCTCGCAATGAAGCCATAGAAGCGATCGCTCAAGCATTATCCTCAGCCCAGGCCGATATCTTAGCAGCAAATGCGGCCGATTGCGATCGCGCTGTTCAATCTGGTTTGGCAAAACCCCTTTACAAACGTTTACAACTGGATGAACATAAATTACGAGATGCGATCGCTGGGGTCAGAGATGTTGGCAAAATTCCTGACCCCTTGGGTGTTTGTCAGATTCACCGCAAGTTGGATAAGGGGTTGATTTTAAAACGGGTTACTTGTCCTTTGGGTGTGTTAGGGGTGATTTTTGAAGCTCGTCCGGAAGCTGCGATTCAAATTGCTGCTTTGGCAATCAAATCGGGGAACGGGGTAATACTGAAGGGAGGGAAGGAGGCAATTCAATCCTGTGAAGCAATTGTCACAGCCATCAAAACCGGGTTAGCTACTACCACCATCGACCCGGATGTGGTGCAATTGTTAACTAGTCGGGAAGAAACTTTGGAATTATTGAAACTAGATCGATACGTGGATTTAATTATTCCCCGTGGTTCCAATGCCTTTGTCCGCTTTATCCAAGAAAATACCCGCATCCCCGTACTGGGTCATGCTGATGGTATTTGTCATTTATACATTGATGAAACTGCGGATGTGGAAAAAGCCATTTCCATTACCCTCGATGCCAAAACCCAGTATCCAGCAGCTTGTAATGCCATCGAAACTCTTCTAATTCATCGCGCGATCGCTCCCACGATTTTACCAAGTATCGCCACAGCTTTACAAAATGCCCACGTAGAATTACGGGGAGACGAACAAACAAGGGCAATATTAACCAATTTCCCCAACATCGGTATTGCCACGGAAGAAGATTGGCAAACCGAATACAGTGATTTAATCCTAGCCATTAAAATCGTCGATACCACCGCAGACGCGATCGCCCATATCAACACCTACGGTTCCAAACACACCGAAGCCATCATTACCGAAGATATTGAAACCGCCAACCAATTCATGGGTTTAGTCAATGCTGCGGGAGTGTTTCATAACTGTTCCACCCGCTTTGCCGACGGTTATCGCTACGGCTTTGGAGCCGAAGTCGGTATTAGTACCCAACAAATGCCACCCCGTGGACCCGTTGGTTTAGAAGGATTAGTCACCTATAAATATCAAATGACTGGCGATGGTCACATTGTCGCCACTTATACCGGTGCTGATGCTAAACCCTTCATCCACAAAGATTTAGGATGAAAATAATTCACGACGGGCGATCGCATGTAAAACTTGCCCAATCTGCTAAAATAGGGAACCGTTATCGTCATCAAAATATACGTTAATTCCCTTAACGAAAAATTTAGAAATGGCGATCGCAGGAGAGATGTTAAGATTCAAGCGACATCCTCCCGTCAGCAAATAAATTCCTGTCGCATTTTCGCAAGAGGAATGGCAAAATAGAAAGTATCAATAATTGAGGAATACGAATGACCCAAGTGGTTTTAGGAGAAAACGAAGGAATCGAATCAGCACTACGTCGGTTTAAACGCCAAGTGTCCAAAGCTGGAATCTTAGCAGATGTCAAATATCACCGACATTTTGAAACCCCCCAAGAAAAACGCAAACGTAAAGCTGTTGCAGCACGACGCAAACGTCGGTTTAGATAGACTGAGCGTGTTGCTGTTGGTGACAATATTGTGAAAAATCCGTTATTATCTGTTTTTTGTCTCAACAGTATAGTATTTATAGTTCCACTTGTTTGTGTAGGTGAATCGTGTGATGGATTCACTCTTTGCTCAAAATTTATGGTTCGGTTGGGTTTAGGAAGTTCGCTTCCAACCCATCAACCATGAAATTTTCTCAGTTTTCAGGGAATTGGGAACTGGGAAATGGGATATAGGGCGTTGTATCGGCTGAAACTTTTGTTAAATCAAGAAAAATTTCTGCCCATAGATTTTAAAATCATTCCTTGATTATGCAACGCCGGATATAGAGTAAAAATTCAAATCTAAAATTCATAGACGCACGTAGTGCGGATCGACCGAAGAGTAATCCAAAATCTAAAATCCTCCCATCCACCGACAAATATCCCCTTTACTTACCGATAAACCCTTATAAATCAGAGATTCCTGACTCATCGACTCAATCGCACTAATTAATTGATTGCGAAGATGGATATCTTGACAAATCACAGCGCAATCTCGAAAATAGGTACGAATAGTAAACAAAGCAGCATGAACCTGTGGTAAACTCCAAATAACTTGTCGTTCGATACGGAGATATAATTGGGGATGATCTAGACAAAACCTGCGTCCAGACCAAAATAGCGCATCAAACCCTGGTGCTGGTTCCGGATGATGATTCAAATAGGTATCGGTACTGATTCCCCACGCAAAGCGAACCATTGTCTGACCATAAATCATCCCTTTAACTAAACTATCCGCACGTCGATTTATCGGTGTAATTTCCGCCACTGGTTGATGTATGGTAGTAAAATCTTGACCGATTTTTGTTGCTGCTGACCAATGATTGGGAAAACACAGATGAATAGCGCTCACCCAGTTTTGACCAGTATCTGGATTGCGACAAATAACCGCTACATCCTCTTGAATTTGACAAGCGATCGCATCCAATCCACAAGTATATTTAGAATTAGCTGGTAAAACGGTTTTTAAAAACCCTTGTTGATCAAAATTCAGGGTTTCCTGAGTGAGAAGACAATGGAGTGCAAAATCACCTGTGGGTAAATCTTCCCGGTGGAAATATTGAGGATATTCGGTTAACAAGCGAGAAATTATCAGTTTGGTGACTTCCCTGTTCACATCGTCAGTGTAATTACAGGTTTGAAAGTATTTGTGAAGATTTTCCCGACGTGCAGTTAACTTGGTTTGATGGTAGAAATCAAAACTTGCATCAATTTGAAATAGATGTCGATCCCCATCCCCATTACCAAAATTATAACCGAATCGATACATACCCGGTTTGACTTCATAGCGTCCCTGGTGTAAGGGAAAATATCTGGGTATATGGGGGATGGAATCAGCAGTTGGTGCAGGTTGTCGGAGAAAAGCGTATGTTTTTGGATTGATCTCACAATGGAAATTGAAGGTTTGAGTGTTGATGCTAGGTATAGACGAGGTTTCCATAGATAGATTCTGCGAAATCAGGAAATTGTCACCAATAGATCAAGGACTGCTAAATTCAAATACATGTGGAGGTGTTAAACCATGACCCAGACCAAACAGAAACTATATACACTTTCGATGAGTTTATTGAATGGTATCCCGAAAATTACACAATTTTGTACGAACTACATCGAGAAGTTATAGTTGAGATGCCCCCACCAACTGGCGACCACACTGATATTATCAGTTTTTTAATTGAAGTAATCCTAACAGCGATTAAACAGTACGGGTTGACCTATCGAATTACAGCATCTGCGTTTGTCAAAACACCTAACACAGAGTCAGCCTATTTACCCGACCTATTGGCAACCAACCGCAATAAGCTGTCGATGTAACCATTGTGAAAAAAACAATCCACCCTGATTTATGATGAATCAATACCACTGGTAATTGAAATTGTTAGCAATAACTGGCAAGACGATTACGACGATTACTATGATCAAGTTCGAGACTACGAATCTATGGGTATCCCAGAATATTGGATTGTCGATTATGCTGCTTTAGGGGGACGTAGATTTATCGGCAATCCTAAACAGCCTACCTTTTTCGTATGTGAGTTAATCGATGGGGAATATCAAATGACTTCCTTTAGAGGTAGTCATTTGATTGTATCACCAACTTTCCCGCAATTAAATCTGACAGCGCAACAGGTTTTTGATTCAGTATGTTGATGTGCAATCGATAATTTTTCATTCCCGTTGTACCTATGCAATAACGCAAAATTTTGATATTGAATCAGCAAAATTGACACAGAATCTTTCGCCAATAAATTTATAAACTTATCCGTCAGTTATCAAATCATTCAAAAACATCAAGGTAAAATTGAAGTCAACTCCCACCCAGGAGAAGGAAGTGAATTTATCATTAGTTTACCCATTAAGCAACCAATTAATCATTAGAACGTATCCGCATCGGTAACTGAGTACGTCTACCTCCTCCTCCGGAACCGAGAATTTCCGACAGTGGAATAATTGTAATCAGATGGTCGCTGCTACCTGTAGCCAAATAGCGACCATTGGGACTAAAGGCGACTGTATTCACATCATCATCATGTACCGTAAATGTACGGATTTCCGTCCCCGTATCCAAACTCCATAGCTTCACCGTTTTATCCCGACTTCCACTTGCAACCACTCGACCATCGGGACTAAAAGTGATCGCATACACATGGTCGGTGTGTCCAGATAGGGACATAATTTCCTTACCGCTATCGAGAAACCACAGTTTAATCGTGGTATCCCAACTACCGCTAGCAAAGCTTTTACCATCGGGACTACAAGCTAAAGCACAAACATTATCGGTATGTTTCGCAATAGTCAGAAACTTGTGTTGTTCCAGATGCCAAATTTTGATACTTTGGTCATAACCACCAGCACCACTGGCGATGATTTCTCCCCTGGGACTAAAGGCGATCGCAATCACATCATCGGTATGACCCCGTAGGGTTTCCAATTCCCTCCCCGTAGCCGTTGACCACAATTTCACCGTGCGATCACGACTACAGCTAGCCAACATATCCCCGTCAGGATGGAAAGCCACACTATATACCTTACTATCGTGACCACGGATAGTGCGAATTAATTCGCCTGTAGATACATCCCACAATTTAACTAGACGGTCATCGCCACCGGTGACAACCATTGTACCATCCGGACTAAAGGCAATGGAATTAATACTGTCATTGGTAGATGTTTTCCCATCATCGCTAAATACCCGATGTTCATCCCGGTCTAAATACCAAATATGAATTTGATTACCCACCCCCACACTCGCTAATTTTGTCCCGTCCGGACTAAATCCCAGGGACAACACCCGATCATCATGACCTCGGAGAACCGTTGGGGAAGATATGGATACTGGATTCGGGGTAGGAGGAACAATAGCGGGTGGATTGGTGGGAATTGGTACTGGGGGGATAATAACCGTTCCTTCAGGGACATCGTTAGTTGGGGGAGTTCCAGGAAGAGGTTGACGACGGTTAGTCGCAGGGGGAGAAGAAGCAGCAAATAACTGTTCCACCTGTAATTTTAATTCCGCGATCGCCTGACGTAATTCTCCTATTTCCTGTCGGGTCATATCCCCCAATTTTTGGGTAGTTGCATCCACTTGGGAAATCCGGGAATTTAAGGTATTCAAGGTTTGGACGGTTTGTTGTTGAGCTTTATTTAAACTAGTAACATCCTCACTTGCAACAGACCCTGGTTTCGTCCGTGCATCAAATTGACGTACTAATGCATCCAATTGAGCCAAACGTTGATTAATCACATCAAAACTCTTTTGTTGCGCTTGACGCAATTCCTCAAAATTAACCTGGGTGGTTTGCATTTGTTGCTGTAAATCCGACAAAATACTGTTATCTCCATTGCGAGAATTTTGCTGGGAATTACTATTAATTAAACGTCCACGCACCAACTCATCCAATTGAAATAACTTTTGATTCAGCATATGTAAACTTTGCTGCTGGGTCGTTTTAAACTCCTCAAATTGTTGTTGCTGGGAGCGTACCACCTGAGCTAAATTATCTAATTGTCCTAACCTTTGAGCAATATTCGCCGGAATTTGAGAATTTGATTTATTTGTCGTCATAACTTGCTGAGAAAGCTTATGATTGAGTGCTTCCATTTCCCTTTCCTGGTCATCACGCCAAGCTTGGATATCCCCTTGAATTTGAGCTAATTGCTGTTGTAAAACATCAACTTGAGATAATCGCTGGGAAAAGGAACTAATATTTTGTTGTTGGGCTTTACGCACATCATCTACCTGTTGTTTAAGGGCCACCACTTGCTGATTTAATCCATCCAACTGACTAAATCTTTGATTACTTCCAGATTGTTTCAATTGGTTTTGTAAAGCCGCAAATTGTTCCTGTATCGTCGCTAATTCTTGTTTAATTGCCGCCTCATTACTAGACCCAGGAAGTTGGGTTTGATGGGTTTGTAAAAACCGTTTAATCTCATCAATTTTCCGCTCCACCTCCACCAAATTCTGTTGTTGCACTTGTCGCACCTGGGCCAACTGTTGTGCTAAACTATCCACCTGGGCTAACCGTTGATTCAAAGTTTGATTACTAGCCTGGGTTTGTCCATCCGTCCCCCCAGAACTAAGACTCGCACTCAACTGTTGGGAACGCACATCCAACTGAGCCAACCGTTGATTAATGGCATTAAAAGTCTGCTGCTGTGTCAAACTTAACTGCTCAATTTGCCGAGCATACTCCTCCCCCCAATTATCCCCCCCCGAATTAATCCTTCTACCTAAATCCTCAATCTCCCGCTCATGGCGCAAATGTAGTCGCTTATACTGCTGCTGACTCAGCAAATTAAAACCAACAGTAAACATGAGAGGAATCACAGCATAGGACAAATCCCCACTAATCAATGCCGCAACAGCCCCCCAACCGGAGAAACCCCAGGAAAGATATTCAATTAATTCGAGTATCTGGCGCTTTGTCATGGCATTATTTCAAACAATTTTAGATTTGAGATTTTAGATTTTGGATTAATTTGGCCATAGATCGCTTATTAGACAGGCATCTATGAATTCTCGGAATTCTCACACAAACCCCTAAGACGTGTAGGGAGCAGGAAGTAATGGGAGAATCAACTAGAAACTCAATGCTTACCGCTTACTTGTGAGAAATCCAGGAATTGACTTCGTAGATCAACTTGGGGGTTTGCAGGAGATTGCGGATTACTCCATCAGCCTTTACACACCTGTCATGGATTGACACCACAAATAAACCTGCTTGCTCTGTATCACCAAGGAACAATCAGTCAACCGATTTTAGATTTTGGATTTTGCGAGAAGTTAACGGGAGATATACTCTGACAATCAACTGGGAAGAAATTGGAAAGACGGATTTTAGATTCCCTGTACGGACTACGGATTAATAGCCGGAAAATACCCATTTTTAAGTGATGAGTAAGCGATCAATCCATCATCACATCAACACCCAATCATGTAGCGGTAGAACTGCCAAAAGCAACCTGGGACAAAAATAATTTAGAAATGCGATCGCTAATTTGCCAATAACCCAGCAAATCAACAAAACCAAATCATAGCAAGCTCTGTCCATTGTCGGGTAAATTAAATCAAGATGGCACTACTAAAGTTATATCTATAACCAAATTCAAAAAAAAATTAATCAAAATATTAGGAAAAAACTATGCAATCTGTAGCCAGATTAACAGTTTCACCATTTAACCTGGATTTGGAGCAAACTCCTAAAATTATTTATCAGGGGTTAGTGGTAGTGGCTTTAGCCTCAAAAAAGCTTTAATATGAAGCGCTAAAGCGCTATTACATGCCTTTCCCCCATCAAATTTAATGACATGAAGTAGTAGTAGGAAAATCAACCCATTACTCAAGGCTGATCACTCCTCGCTCCAAATCCAGGATTAGCTGTGAGCTGTATCCTCCGGAAAAGCTCATAATTTATAGATAATTAACTCTTCTCTCCTATCTCCTATCTCCTCCCCGAACCCCATACCAATGCTAACTACTGACAGTAATCAGCTTCTGTTACAGCAAACACCTCACAGTGGCTACCACTGGGATGGTAGAACCCAAAGATTCTTTGAAGGATGGTACTACCGAGTCACCATCCCCGAAATCCAGCAAACCTTCGCCTTCATGTACTCCATCGAAGACCCCTGGGGAGGTAAACCCCATAGCGGTGGTGCAGCCCAAATTCTCGCACCCAATGATGAATACCTCTGTCGCACCTTTCCCGATGTCACCACATTTTGGGCTGACCGGGACAAATTAGCCCTGGGACATTGGGGAAAGACCCAACTGACCCAACCACCCACCTATCTACCCCCACTCCTATTCGAGCAACATATCCAAACAGGCTATCAAGCCACAGCTACCCTCAATCAAGGCATAATTCACGACCCCGGTACAGGCAATTACTGCCGTTGGCAATACCAAATCCAACCCATTTACTACTGGGGAGACCAAAACAAAAGCCAACAATCAACCGCAGGCTGGTTATCCTCATTACAAATATTTGAGCCAGGATGGCAAATCCTCATGGCCCACGGTCTGGCTACCGGTTGGATTGATTGGAATGGAATCAGGTACGAATTTACTAACGCCCCCGCCTACAGTGAAAAAAACTGGGGCGGTGCATTTCCCCAAAAATGGTTTTGGCTCAATTGCAATAGCTTTACAAACGAACCAGACCTAGCCCTGACTGCTGGAGGGGGAAAACGCGGTGTATTGTGGTGGATGGAATCCGTCGCAATGGTGGGAATCCACTATCGCGGTAAATTCTACGAATTTGTCCCCTGGAATGGTAAAGTCCAGTGGCACATTTCCCCCTGGGGATACTGGTACATGCAGGCAGAAAACCCCCAATACCAGGTTGTCCTCACCGGCACAACCCACCATCCCGGTACACCCCTCCGTGCCCCCACCAAAAACGGCTTGATCTACTGTTGTCGAGACACCATGCGGGGAATGTTAAATTTACAACTTTATGAATTCAGTAGCAGCAAACCAAAAATTATCCTGACCGCCCACAGTCAAACTTGTGGATTAGAAATAGGTGGTCAACCTTGGACAGATTCCTGGCATTCTAGCTAGAAGTCGTATTATGATGAGTTATACTAAATATTCAGCTAAATTTAGCTAATATCTGGGGCTGTAGCTCAGCTGGATAGAGCGAGCGCCTCCTAAGCGCTAGGTCGCCGGTTCAAATCTGGCCAGTCCCGCTTTTTTGCCAAAAACTCATCCTAGACAAAACCGTTCTTCTACTTTTCTGTAGGTGCGCGCACAGTAGGCTAGTATTCGACCATATAGGTTCTGAGGGTTTTGTAGTAGTAGCTCTGGCTCCAAAAACGCTTTACTATAAAGCGCTATACCCCCAGGGTTGTCGTAGACTAGCGCAACTACGAACCTTTTCTAACACCTAAAAATTAATGTGGTCGAGTAATCAGGTAATCCAAAATCTAAAATCCAAAATTCTATAAGGTAATCACTGATGCTTGGTTTTAGTATCATTTACCGATAAAATAATTCTAGTTTAAGGGCTTGACCCCCCATGTACTTTTGGACATCCTTTGCTAGAAATAGTTGTCTAAATTGGGCGGCCATTAACAAAGTATTGGCAAAGTCTAAATGGTACAGCAATTAAGCTAAACCTGATTATTAATCTTTTTCACAACCCAAGTATTATTTAATCTCAAGAATGCGAGCTAACCTTGATTAGACTACTTGTGAAAGGAATCTCACTGCGGTATCTCATCCTGATTCTACCCCTATTATCACTCTGGGGTTACAAAGAAGTTCAAGGGCTATTGACTAAACCCCAGGCAATTTTGGTATTAGGTGGTTCCACCGCAAAACTTGAACGCGAGCGATTTACGGCTAAATTTGCACGCCAACATCCTAATTTACCAATTTTAATTTCTGGAGGTGGAGACGGAACTGAAGAAATCACCCGGAAAGTTTTTATCAATCAAGGAATCGAAAGTCACAGAGTTGAATTCGATAAAGAAGCCTCAGATACGGTTGCTAACTTTACTACCACCGTTGACAAACTTCAGCAACGAGGAATCAAAAGCGTCTATTTAATCACCTCCGACTACCACATCCGTCGCGCGAGTGTGGTTGCAGAAATTATCTTAGGTAGCCGAGGGATCAACTTTCAACCTGTTGCAGTACCCTCTGAGCAAACAAAACCTGAACCCATTGAAAAAAGTGTCCGCGATGGAGTTCGCTCTATCCTCTGGTTAGCCACTGGTTTAACAGTGGAGAAAAAACCATCCAACCCTCAGCAAATTGAGGTGAAAGGGAGTGGGGAGTAGGGAGTAGTGAGTCAGGGAGAACCAATTTCATTGGTTCTGGTGTAAGCAGTACATGTAGGCTACTCCCTGTTCCCGACCCTCACGCAAAGACTTTTTCCGCAGACCCTAATTACTCATTTTTCTTGAATCAAAACATAGGGTTGGATAATTAGGGTATTAAAGCGTTTTTCCCGGTTGAGATTCCATTCTCCGAGTTGTTTGTGGGAAGGTTTGCTAATCAAAGCTTCATCGATCCAAACATTTACCTCATGAATGCGATCGCTGGCGATAGCAAACCCCACATCTACTAGGTTTAATGTATCTGATACAACAATCACCGCATCTCTTTGAGCGTGGGGAATCAGCCAGTTCCATTCGGCTTCATCTACACTTTCTTTTAATTCTGTATGTAAGTCACCCATTTTGATTTTGGATTTTGGATTTTGGATTTTGGATTACCCTTGCGGGTACACGCAGGGTTGTCGTAGAAAATGTCGCTATGGGTCTATGGGTTTTGAATACAGTTAACTGTTAACTATTAACATCATTCATTTTCTATCTTCCCAACTCATGTAAGGTGTTAATTGTATCCGTACAGGTTTGGGTAACTTTTTCCAGTTCATGTTTATCTCCCGATGGGGGTGGTGGGATAACTTCGCCAATGCGGATAGTCAGGGGAACCGAACGGGGTAAACCACCATGTTTTTCAATCTCTTCGCTTCCCCACAAACAAACTGGTAAAAGGGGTGCTTGGGCTTTGGCTGCAAGTAAAGCCGCACCGCGTTTTGGTTCGGTGATTTTGCCGTCGGAGGTACGTGTACCCTGGAGAAAAACTCCCACAGCCCAACCATTTTCGAGATAGTCTAAAGCTGCACGAATTGCAGCTCGATCTGCGCTCCCACGGCTAACCGGATAAGCTCCATACAATTTAATCGCCGCACTCAAAACTGGTACATCAAATAATTCTTTTTTTGCCATGTAGGCAACAGGACGACCGACGCAGTTAGAAACAATGGGAGGATCAAAATTGCTGGCATGATTACTAACTACAATTAAAGGCCCTTCCTGGGGAACATTTTCCGCACCATAAATACGTCCCCGAAAGTACGTATGTAGCATCGGACTGACCACTGACCACTTAAAGGCATGGTACAGCACTAGACTAACTAGTGGTTCGCGAGTTCTACCCACAGACAATACATTTCAATTCAGCCTGTCATCAGCATAAGCCATTGCGGTCAGAAAGTGAAGTATTTAGGGTTTATCGCAAAAAGTCTTTTTGTGAGGGTAGAGAGTCGGGAGAGACGCGATATATCGCGTCTTTACTATTTTTCAGCAAGCCCTATTTTTAAGGTGCAAAGAAGTATTCTCCTTCTTTACACCTGCTGCTTACAAGCGATTGACAACTGGGGATGTCACCCCTACCTGACTATCTTGAGTTGTATTAATTGCTTGCTGTTGGATTTCCTCCTTGACAACTCCACGCAATTTAATCAAATGGATTGCCCGTTTAACGCTTTCCGGTAAAATTACCACCAAGCTGTTATCGGGAGCATTATCCAAAGCCGTATTAATAGCTTCGGTTTCGTCCAGTATGGTTTCATAGCGAATATCCGGGTTCACCTGTTCAATTCCTTGAACAATAAAATCGGCTGCCGAACCACGGGGTCTTCCCCTGGTATCATCGTCCTCCTTAACGATAATTCGGTCAAAAATTTCGGCTGCTAATTTACCTAGGGTGATAAAGTCCTCATCACGCCTATCCCCAGGACCACCCACCACACCAATGCGTGAGCCGGAATTCCAATTACGCACAAATGCACCTAAAGCCTCGTAACTGTGGGGATTATGGGCATAATCCACCAAGGCATGGTAATTACCTAAATTAAATAAATTCATCCGTCCCGGAGTTTGACTCACTGAAGCCCGAAATGTGGTCAAACCAGAGCGAATTTCCTCAATAGATACATTTTGTACAAATGCCGCCAAAGAAGCCGCCAAGGCGTTGGCAATCATAAATGGTGCCCGTCCACCCATTGTTAAAGGAATGTTTTCTACCCGCTCAATTCGGTGTGTCCAATCACCTTTAAGTATGGAAATATACCCATTCTCGTACAGTGCCGCCACACCTCCTTTTTGGATATGTTCCCGCACTAACCCAGAATCAGCATTCATCGTGAAGTAGGCAATATTTGCCTTGGTTTTTTCCGCCATTGCAGCCACCCTAGGATCATCGGCATTCAAAACCGCATAACCATCGGGATAAACGGCTTCGGCAACCACACTCTTGAGATGGGCTAACTGGTCGATGGTATCAATATCACCCAAGCCTAAATGGTCAGCCGCCACATTTAAAACCACACCAACATTGGCGGCTTCAAAGGCTAATCCCGAACGCAAAATCCCCCCACGGGCAGTTTCCAACACTGCCACTTCTACTGTGGGGTCTTGTAAAATTAGCTGGGCACTTTGGGGCCCAGTATTATCCCCCGCTTCCACCAAATAATCGCCAATATAAGTACCATCGGTTGTGGTGTAACCAATAACTTTACCTGTTTGCTTAAAAATATGTGCCAAAAGCCTGGTGGTTGTGGTTTTCCCATTAGTTCCGGTCACACTTAAAATCGGGATGCGACTAGCACTTTCGTGGGGGAACAACATATCGATCACAGCACCGGCAACATTACGAGGAATCCCTTGACTGGGGGCAATGTGCATTCGGAAACCGGGGGCTGCATTCACTTCGACAATTACGCCATCCATTTCTCGCAGGGGACGACTGATATCCGATGTCACCACATCAATTCCAGCCACATCCAAACCAATAATTTTCACGACACGCTGGGCTAACCAAACATTTTCCGGGTGAATTTCATCGGTTCTGTCTACGGCAATTCCGCCTGTACTTAAATTGGCTGTTGCCCGCAGGTAACAAATTTCTCCTTCCTTGAGTACCGTATTCAGGGTATAACCTTGACGGTCAAGTAACTGGTAACTTGTCCGGTCTAGTTCAATTTTGGTCAATACATTATCATGACCATCACCGCGATTCGGGTCACGATTGGTGTGTTCGATTAACTCGTTAATCGTTGATTTGCCATCACCCACCACATGAGCCGGAACCCTTTCGGCTACGGCGACCACCTTGCCATTGACAACTAAAACCCGATGGTCACGGCCAGTATAATACTTCTCCACGATAATCGAACGGGAAACCTGACGGGCTGCATCATAGGCTGCTTCCGCTTCATTCCAAGAGCGAATATCAATGGTGATCCCGCGTCCGTGATTACCATCGAGGGGCTTAATCACAATCGGATAGCCGCCGACGTACTCAATTGCCTCCTCTAGGTCATCTAAAAAGTTAATCACCGTTCCTCGGGGAACAGGAATCCCGGATTCTTCCAGGATGCGTTTAGTCGCTTCCTTGTCGCAAGCTAACTCCACACCTAAAATACCCGTTTGATTCGTCATTGTTGCTTGGATACGCTTTTGATTACTGCCGTATCCAAGTTGAATCAAGAACCTTGCCCCTAACTGCATGGTGGGAATGCCACGTTTTTCTGCTTCTTTGACGATGGCTTCCGTACTCGGACCGAGGGCAGAATCGCGCCAAAAGTCACGCAAATCCTGTAAATCTTGTTCTAATTCCGCTTTGGGATAGCGACCCCGATCGACTATGCTTTGACATAATCTGACTGCGGCCCGACCTGCATATCTGCCTGCTTCCTCCTGCTCATACTCGAATACAACCTGATAAACTCCCGGCGTTGCAGTTTCGCGGGTGCGTCCAAAACTGACGTGGATACCGACGAGTTCTTGTAGCTCTAATGCAACATGTTCGACAATATGTCCCATCATGGTACCTTCGCGCACGCGCATGAGAAATCCACCACGACAGCCAGGGGAACAAAAATGATTCTCCAGACTAGGCAGTGCCTCCACCAATCCCTCATAAAAGTCGGGGATTTGGTTTGATGGCGTGTCTGCTAGATTTTCTAGGTCGAGGCGCATTACTATTAACTTTTTGCGTCGAATGCTCCAGTAGTTGGGACCGCGTAAGGTCTGGATTTTGAGGATTCTCATGGGAATAGGTAGATGGAGATTCGGAGTCAATATTCTAGTTTCATATTGGAATCAGCCGCTAACTGTTCCTAATAAACAGTTTTTCGCTATTATGTATCTACATTAGCTTGTTAGTCTGGGGAAACGCCTTGTTGTGTTCCCGCTGTGCGGGATAGACATCGGGGGTATGGTCTGCCCGCTCCCAATCCTAACTGTTAACTCGTGTAGGTCAAAAAGATGCGGCCAAACAAGAGTGTAACCTGTTATACGCACCCCCGTCAGCTGGAAATTCGGTAGGTCGCAGGTAAAACTGTCCGTTGGTAAAGGTGATAGCGATCGCCATGACTGAGAATATGCAGGCGCATATTATGAATTGTCAAGGGTTCGGTTGCCCCTACATGGGGTTCATTGGTGTGGGTGACTTCGGTCGGGTCAACGACGGTGACACTACCCTTACCCAGTACTTGCATCCACCCATCCCGTTCAAACATGGCACAGGTGTCTTCATCGATCCCAATACCCAAACGGTCAGGATGGGCTGCGATCGCACTCACCAGGCGCACCATGCGATTGCGATTGTGAAAATGTTGATCGACTATCACTTCGGGAATAAAACCCAACCCGGTAGCCATATCCACTAAAGAGCGATTTGGGGACTCTCCACTTCCACCCCCAGCAATCATGTGATGTCCCATCACGGCAGCTCCAGCACTTGTTCCTGCTAGTGTCAACTGCCCTGTCTTTACACGATGGCGAATAATTTCCATCGCTGAAGTATCCGATAGTACACCGCATAGTCGCAATTGGTCGCCACCTGTTAAAAACAGCCCCGTACAGTTTTCTAATGATTCTCGAAAGTGACGGTCTTCACATTGGTCGCGCTCGCGAATGTCCAATAGCTCGACCTTTTGCGCTCCCATCTCTTCAAAAATACGGATATAGCGTCCGCCAATGATACCAGGTTCCCGCGATGCTGAGGGAATAATTGTAATGTAGGCATCAGTTCCACCGGAACGAGCTACAAATGTGCGGAGGATTTCGCGTCCGTGTACTTTGTCTTCTGCGCCTCCGATAACCAGAACGGCGGTTTTTGTTGCTTGGGGTGTCCTCATCTCCAGCCATTTAGCTTTCAATTGCTGCATTTGGTTTCTCCTGTCAACAACTTCAGGTGAGCTAAACAAGTTTGTTTGGTTGGGTTTTCCTCGTTATGGATGGTTTGGTGTTTCTGTTATCGGATTTTTCGGTGGGGTAGGAAGTAATGGAGTCACGATAGATTTCATTTCCCCTGCGCTGTTCCCTAGATAATTACCCCTATTCCTTTTTTTTAAACAGAACTTAACATTCAAACCACCAATGATAAGCGCACAATTTGGATTGTGCCAATATAGTATTTTGTTTGCGGGTGTTCAACCCAGAGTGGGATCGAGGAAAAATATTTCCCTCAGTCCACAAACTTGTCGTTCACTTGTTCACAGTTTCCCAATCGTCAAAATGCTGTTGGGGTCAGCAGGTTTTGACAAACTGGAATTTCTGGAGTTGGTTGGATGCATCCTGGAAGTTGTTAACCGTGTGATTGTGATAAATTATCTTGCACGCCATCATAGGGGCTGAATTGCCTGGGCAAATCAGTAGATGATGTTCGTGGCTTGAATTTACATGTGAGAATATTTAAACATAAATTAAGTTACCGCTAAAACGTTTATGACACGGGGAAATAAATTAACTTGCAATCTCAGGCTTGAGAATATGGACTTATGTTGTCTGTGCTAGCCACAAAATAAACACCCATTGTTTCGACTTGACAATTTCCAGATTAGTGTCCTTGAATACGAATTACTGTGCGCTTTGATATAGTTACGCTATTTCCTGATTGTTTCACATCGGTTCTGGCTTCGGGACTGATTGGTAAAGCCTTGGCCAAAAATATTGCCCAAGTGAATTTTGTCAATCCCCGCGATTTTACCACCGATAAACACCGTAAGGTTGATGACGAACCCTATGGTGGGGGGGTGGGTATGTTAATGAAACCCGAACCGATTTTTGCTGCTGTGGAGTCGCTGCCGACTTTACCACGTCGAGAGGTGATTTTGATGAGTCCCCAGGGGGAAACCGTCAATCAATCCTTGTTACGGGAATTGGCAACAAATTATGACCAACTTGTCATCATTTGCGGTCACTACGAAGGCGTAGATGAGCGGGTTTTGCACTTGGTGACACGGGAAGTGTCTTTAGGAGATTTTATCCTTACTGGGGGGGAAATTCCAGCGATGACCATTATTAACGGGGTAATTCGCCTGTTACCTGGGACTGTGGGAAAGGTGGAATCATTGCAAGCCGAGAGTTTTGAGCATAATTTATTAGATTATCCCCAATATACCCGTCCGGCTCAGTTTCGCGAATGGCGAGTACCGGATGTTTTATTATCAGGAAATCATGCTGCGATCGCAAAATGGCGATTTGAACAACAACTTGCACGCACCCGCAAACGTCGTCCCGATTTACTCAAAGCTTGGGAGGAGGAACGACGCAAAAAGGAGTGATGGGAAAAAGGTGCAAGCAATATCTTGGTTTGTCGTGTCGGTACGCTAACTCCCCAGTTGCAGGAAAGGATTCAACAGCTATCAGTGTCCCAGTTGGAGAACTTGGGTGAGGCTTTGTTGGATTTTAATGCGATCGCAGACCTGGAAAATTGGTTAGCGACTCACACAAGTTAACCAGTAATATAAACGAATGATTGACCATGACTAATTATTCAAACGGCTGCTAGAAAACTTCTTTCCAGAGTTTATCCAGCTATTTTTCCCCGATATTTGCACCTATTGCTATAATGGTCTAAGTGATAGGTCTGCGTTTGCAAAGCAGGACAAAACTATGGGATTAACGCAGAACTACAAACTAAACCTAATTCAATGGTATCCCGGTCACATTGCCAAAGCCGAAAGAGCGTTGCAGGAAAACCTCAAAAAGGTTGATGTCGTCTTGGAAGTGCGGGATGCACGCATACCCATTACCACCCACCATCCCCGCGTTCCCGAATGGGTAGGAAATAAACCACGCATTTTGGTAATTAACCGCTTCGACATGGTTTTACCTTCTGTGCGTCAAGCCTGGGAAAAATGGTTTCAGAGCCATGATGAAGTGCCCTATTTTACCAATGCCCAACAGGGTCAAGGGGTGAATGCTGTTGCTAAAGCCGCTCAAGAAGCGGGAGTATACCTAAATGAACGGAGAAAGTCGCGGGGAATGTTACCCCGTCCCATCCGTGCAGTGGTGATTGGTTTTCCTAATGTTGGGAAATCGGCTTTAATCAATCGACTTTTAAATCGACGGGTGGTTGAAAGTGCTGCTCGTCCAGGTGTCACCCGACAATTACGTTGGGTACGTATTTCTGACCAATTGGATTTACTGGATGCACCGGGAGTTATTCCCGCGAAACTAGAAGATCAAGAAGCTGCTCTCAAGCTGGCTATTTGTGATGACATTGGTGAAGCTTCCTACGATAAACAGTTAATCGCAGCTGGATTAGTAGATATTATTACCTATCTGGAAGTCACCAACCCCGAATACCTACCGAAACAGCCATTGCGATCGCGCTACGAACTAGAACCTGGCAATCTGACTGGGGACGAATATCTCCACGCGTTAGCTGATCATAAGTATAACGGCGATGTGGAACGGGCTGCCAGACAGTTACTAACAGATTACCGTAAAGGCATGTTAGGTTCAATCCCTCTCGAACTACCCGTTCAATTCGCGGTTAGCAAGTGAAAAGTGAGTCGATCAGGGAGTTTTGTATTTAGATGGTTAATCTTTAAGGGTCAACTGTCAACAAACCACAAGGAAAATATCTCAGGGTGCAGAGTATAGACGAAAAATAGCTTTCCAGAGGATTCCCATGATAATTAATCCTAAGCCAATCAACCAAATTTTCTGCTCGACCCAAAAAGCAAGGAAAAAGCAAGCCAATAAACCAATGACAGCGATCCATTTGGGGTAAAGTCTTTGTGATTCGGGAATCTGTAATGCCGATAAATCTGTAATTCCGTAGTAAATTAATACCGAGAAGGCACTAAATGACCAGGTGGTTCTGACATCACCAATCAGTACTAAACACGCGATCACCGTACCCATAATCAACACTGCAATATAGGGTGTCGTTCTCGATTTGTTTAAACGAGCAACAAAACTAGGCATATCTTGACGACGACCCATTGCCAATAAGACCCGTGATAGTCCTAAAATGAGGTTTAATAGTACCCCTAATGTGGCTGTGACAGCTCCAACTGCCATAATTAAAGGACTTCCCGGAATATTAAAACTACGTGCAGCGATTTCTAGGGGTGCAACTTGCTCGCTGGTGACTGTACCAAATCTTTCCGCTCCCACTGCACCAATACCGACAAACACCACACTGATATAGAAAAACATGGTAATCCCCAGGGTAATAATCATAGCTTTCGGGATGGTACGCCGGGGGTCTTTGACTTCTTCTCCCATTGTGGCTATTCGACCGTAACCTGTATATGCCACAAACATGAGTGCGGTAGCTTGTAATATGGCAGCGATGGGATTACCAGAAAACGAGCTAAAGCCCCTGGCTTCAGACATGGGGATGTAGGCGATTTGCTGCTTTAGCTGCATTCAAAACAATATACAGCTAATCTTCATCTAATCTTTAGAGTATTATATAGCTCGATGCTGTATAATTATAGTATGAGCAACAAATACAAGAGCAACAACAATATAACCTACTCCTGTAAATACCATATTGTATGGTGTCCAAAATACAGAAGAAAGGTTTTAGTTAACGGCGTAGACATAAGACTTAAAGAGATTTTAAATGAGGTTTGCTCTGAATTTAAGGCAGAGTTAATCGAATTAGAAGTAATGCCCGAGCATGTACATATTTTAGTAGAATGCGACCCCCAGTTTGGAATAGCCAAGCTAGTTAGATATATGAAAGGGCGTTCATCAAGAATATTGAGACAAGAGTTTTCTTGGTTAAAATCAAGACTTCCAACGCTTTGGACAAATAGTTATTTCGTGTCTACTGTTGGCGGCGCTCCATTAGAAGTGATAAAGCAATATATAGAGAATCAAAAACATGTCTAATTATGGATGCCAACAAATATTAATCAGTCCCGATAAAGATTTAAAAGCGATACTAGAATTTATCTGCGGGGAATCAGCAAAACTTTCTAACTGTGGAACCTACTACGCTAGGCAATTGTTTTTCAAAGCAAACAAAATCCCCAGTAAGTTTGATTTGCATAAAATATTCAGCGGGAACTCTCACTTTCAAGCGCTACACTCACAAGTTGCTCAACAATGTTTGACCACTGTAGCAGAGTCTTTCAAATCTTATATTGAGCTTTTGAAGGGAATTAAAAAAGGAACGGTAACGCAAAAACCTAAACTACCAGGTTATCGGCAAGGTGGTTTATGCTTGATAACTTTCCCTGGTCAAGCTGTCAAATTAAAACCCGAAGGTCTACGTTTCCCATTAGGGAGTAAAGTCAAAACTTGGTTTGGTATTGATGCTTTTTATATACCAATGCCAACAAATATTGACTACAAGAAAATAAAAGAATATCGCATATTGCCTAGAAATGGTGCTTTTTATCTTGAACTTATTTATACAGTTAAAGTAGAAAAAGTTGCTCTTGATAAGTCTAAGGCTCTAGGAATTGACCACGGATTAAATAATTGGTTAACCTGTGTTTCAAATGTCGGTACATCATTTATTGTTGATGGTTTGCACCTCAAAAGCTTAAATCAGTGGTACAACAAGCGTGTTTCTGTGCTAAAGGAAAATCAGCCACAAGGTTTCTGGTCAAAACAATTAGCAGGTATTACGGAAAAGCGTAATAGACAAATGCGAGATGCAGTTAATAAAGCTGCAAGAATCGTAATTAATCATTGCATCTCAAACCAAATCGGAACCTTAGTTTTTGGCTGGAATAAAGAACAGAAAAATGGTGCAAATATGGGAAGCAAAACAAATCAAAAGCTTGTCCAGATTCCCACAGCAAAACTAAAAAACCGTATTGAACAACTATGTGAACAATACGGAATAGAGTTTATTGAAACTGAAGAATCGTATACATCAAAAGCTAGCTTTCTAGATAGAGATGAGCTACCTACACTCGGTGCAAAACCCGAAGGGTGGCAAGCTTCAGGTAAGCGTGTTATGCGCGGTTTGTATCGTTCCAAGGACGGATTTAGAATTAATGCTGATTGCAATGGTGCAAGCAATATTCTAAGAAAAGTAGCGGCGAAATTAAGTATTAATCTTGATGGAGTCAGTAGGGGTGCTTTGATTGCGCCTTTGAAAGTCCTTTTATGGGCTGTTCAAGAATCCCCGTCCCTTTAGGACTGGGGAGTATCAAAA
>CALJJQ010000092.1 GCA_937973965.1 uncultured Calothrix sp.
TATGAAGTAAATAAAATCACCCAAGCATAAAAAGATAATTGATTTGGTGGTAATAAAAAATCTGGCCATTGTAAAGCGAGTAAAGTTTGTGCAGCTAGGGGTAATTGAAATTTATCAAAGACATCTTGGAGGGTACTATTAAGATATTTTGCAGCACAAATTGTCTCTTTGGAGTGTTGGATAATCTGTAATAAATTAATAGGTGGTGTTAAAAAGCGTAATCCGGTTCTCACTTTTTGAACTTCTAAGATAAAACGACGAATTTGCTGTTCATGATGAGGAAAAAGCTTTGCTAAACGATTAATTAACACCTGATTATCACTAGGTATATCCAAGGAATATCCTGGCATTCTCATGTGGTCAAAACCATTGATATCGTATTTTTCAAAAGTAACTTGCTGGTCTAAATCAAGTTTTTTGAGAATCCGATTAACAGCTTGTCCCTCACCACAATCCCACACATAATGAAGTTGAGCATTAAACTTGTACTTACCAGCAATTTCAAAAGTATGACCAAAACCACCAGGATATTCATGGGCTTCTAAAATTAGAACTTTTTGACCTGATTTAGCCATTAATGCGGCAAACACCAATGCGGATAATCCACTACCGACAATCAAATAATCTATATTCATATTTATCCAGTGAAAAAAAATAAAGTTATTGAAATCAAATTACAAAGGTTTGATGCGTTATAAAATACCTTATCACGCACCCTACAAACTGGAAATTTAGTTATCAATCAAACTTGATTTTCATCTAGATTCAAAAATCAAATAGGGAGAGGGAGTAGAGACCCGATATGTCGTGTCTCTACTTTGCCATACAGCGATCGCAGTCCTAAATGATTTGTAACATCTTACATGTAGGGTTGTTGACTGTTAAGGGTTGACAGTCAATAGCCATAGACCTAAACACACGTAGCACGACAGGGTACAGCCAAAATCACTATTTTTAACTACTTAAATCAGATTGCTATATATATTTTCTGCCTATTTAGAGGTTAAACAATAAATGTGAGAAACTTGTGAGTTTTTTTTTGAAACTCATACCTTCCCCCTAAGAAGCTGAAACAAGGTATTTGTGTTGATGCTGATAGTTGATTGATAAAATGCGTATATCTCATGTATATCGCAAAATGTCAACTAACAGCTTGTAGATTTTATTTGTTATTATTTTTACTATTATGGGTCGTAAAACAAGTTTTCAATACCCATTTATCATGAAACTATACTTTATATGCTAGTAATATTTAGCTCTCAAAATGCCTACAACGTCCTTTTAGCGGACTTATAGCTAGAAGCTAACAGCATTAGTTAATGTTGTTGGTTCCATTATCATATTTTTATTTCTATTTCATCTAACTGAGGTTATATAAAAGTTGCTGTGATTGTATTGCACAGCAGAAGTAATCTTGGTTTAAAAACCATTAAAATCCCAAAATTACGCTTTTTGCCGAGTTTTAATTTTTTACAAATATCTCTAAAAATCATCTATTCATGACCACAATTATGCTGAAAACTGCTGTTTGTACCCTATTCGAGAAAGACTATCACTATGGCGTTGGTGTACTTACAAATTCCCTCTATAATCATGGATTTCGGGGTGTTGTTTGGGCTGGTTATCGCGGTCAAATACCTAATTGGGCTAAATCTGTCAAACAAACAGAAACTTACCAGGAATTTAGTGTTAGTGAAAATTGTGTCATTCGGTTTGTCGAGTTAACAACCTCAAGACATTTAGCCTTCTACAAGTCCAAATTCATGGGGGATATTCTGGAACACTATGACCCAGATATTGATGGAATTTTTTATTTCGATCCTGATATTGTCAACAAATCCAATTGGGATTTTTATCAGCGCTGGATACAAAAAGGTATCACCCTTTGCGGTGATTGTTGGTACTTATTTCCAGCAGACGATCCACGTCGTTTAGCTTGGTTGGAATTTGCCGAATCCCAGGGTTTTTCCTGCAAACGTCAACTGGGGTATCATTACAATTCTGGTTTTATCGGGGTTCAACGTCAGCACCGTGATTTCCTCTTGCTTTGGCAGAAATTAATGGAAATAGGTGCAGAAAATAAATTTACGAATTTAAATGACCTGGAGGATCAATACTATGACAGTTACCCCTACTTTTATAGTGACCAAACATATATGAATTTGGCTTTGATGTTGAGTACAGAACCACTTAGCACTACTGGACCAGAAGGGATGGATTTTGTTCCTGGTGGAACAATTATGTCCCATGCAACATCTCCAAGTATCAAACCGTGGCGGAAAAAAATTATTCGCAGTGCTTTATATGGTGATGCTCCCACGGTGACAGATAAATTGTACTGGCAACACTCAACTTCGCCAATTCGGTTATACTCACATAGCAAATTCCAACAACAAAAAATCGCGTTATTATTTGGTTCTGCTATCGGTCGGTTTATACATCGTCCGGCTATATGAACAGATTAGCTTCGATTTGGAGCGAATTTCTAAAGTTTGCAGTAATTCGTAATTTGTAATACCCGCTACGCGGGAAGCAAGCTACGTAATAGCCTGCGGCAACGCTTCGCGTACGTAATTTGTAATAGCCTACGGCAACGCTTTGCGTACGTAATTCGTAATATCGATTCTCTTGTACTTTGCAATAAATGAAACTAGAATAATCAACGGTTACAGACCCTGATATGTGGCAAACATTAGCGTAAACGATATAATAGCCTGCGGCAACGCTTCGCGTACGTAATTTGTTTTCAATGCTATCACAGTCCGAGCGGGATTTGTGAAATCTTACATGTAGGGTTGTTAACGGTTGACGGTTGACAGTTAACAGTCATCAGTCAAAGACACGCTATTTTTCACTACTTAAATCGAATTGCTATAGTAGACTAGTAAATTTTGATTTGTGTTCTAATTAAAGCTTGTATTTGGGTTTGAATCAATTCCGGGGATAGATTTCCATCGAGACGATGGATTATTTGGGGATAGTTGGCTGCTTGGTGTTGATAGCCTTGACGAATGCGATAGTGAAAATCTAGTTTTTCCTGTTCAATGCGGTCAAATTGGTCATGATTGCCAATTTTGCGTAATAAACCAATAGCTGGATCAATATCTAGCCAAAAAACTAAATCCCGTTCTAATCCTTGGGTGGTGATCGCATTTAGTTGCAAGATTAAATCTAGATCCAGTTTTCGCCCAAATCCCTGGTAAGCGATAGTCGAATCAATAAAGCGATCGCATAAAATAATTTTACCTTGATTTAGTAAAGGTTTCAGATAGCTGTCCACATGTTGAGCGCGGTCAGCTGCATATAGTAATAATTCTGCCCGATCAACAATTGTACCCTGGGGGGACTCCAACAAAATCCGTCGTAATTCCATCCCTAATTCTGTTCCCCCCGGTTCCCGTGTCACCACAACCTCGACTCCAAGGGATTGTAACCACTGTCTAGTTAAATTCACCTGGGTGGTTTTTCCACAACCCTCCACACCCTCAAAAATAATTAATTTTCCCAATTTATCCCGATTATTCATGATGCTAGTGGCTGGGGAAATATCTAAAGCTGAATCATCCCATATCCACTAACGCTTGTAAACCTTTTTCTCTGTAGATAGGTGCAATTAAATATAAAACCACGACATAACCTATCATTGTTGCAATTTGGGATTCAAATCAAAATCATTGTAGAGATGTAGCAATTTATTGTTTGTTGAAATTTTGGATTCACAACAAAATCATTGTAGAGACGTAGCAATGCTACGTCTCTACATAACGTAAAATTTCCAATTAATATTATTATTTGGCAACGCCCTACAATCTAAAATAAAAATGAAGGGGATAGATGATGTGCAAGAATGATACACCACTACCCCTAATGCTGCCCAGATGATTAACCTGGAACCATTACGCCCAGTGTCTAACTTTCTTAGTATGGGCTGATTTTTTGCTAGTTGTCACTGGTATTGCTACGGAATTACAAAGAATTGGTAAAGTTTACCACCTACCCCAACTACCCCACATTGCCAGTAAAGCACTACCATAGGCTGCTTCCCGATGGCGAGAATTAGTTACAGGTACTTGTAGGTATTGACTGCGAATTTCAGTCCAGACAGGATTTTTTGCCCCTCCACCCGCCGTATAAACACGGATAAGTGGTGTTGCACCCAGTTGTTGTAATAATTTATAACCCTGGGCTTCAATCCTAGCCATACTTGATAGTAATCCGTGTAAAAATTCCCTATCATCACTGGGACGGGGGGAAAGTCGGGGTGCTAAATTTGCGTCGTTAATGGGAAAACGTTCACCGGGTTTGAGGAGGGGGTAGTAATCGAGTTCACAGGGTGAATGGGGATCAATTTGGGAGGAAAGTTGAATGAGTTGCTCATCGGTAAAGAAATGACGCAGGATTGCACCTCCGGTATTTGATGCACCACCCACTAACCAAATTGGTTGTGTGGAAGTTGGATGGGGAGAATTGGCAAAGTTGGGGAAACGATGGCTGTAAATCCCGAATGCAGAATTGTCGATGGGGGTATGACTCAGGAGTTTAATTACTAGGGTTGAACCGAGAGATGTGACTGCTTCTCCAGGGGTTTTTGCACCACTCGCCAAAAAAGCGGCTATACTATCGGTTGTACCTGCACAAATTTGACAAGTCTCTGGAAAACAATATCTGTGAGCTATTTCTAATTTAATTGGAGCAATTGGTGTACCTGGGGAATGTACCTGGGGTAATTTGACAGGAATATCTAAATTTTCTAACCATTCTGGATATTTGAATGCGGCGACGTCATAACCTAGTTTGAGGGCATTATGATAATCACTCACGCCTAATTCACCATGCAGTAAAAAAGCTAACCAATCAGCTTGATGGAGAAAATAAGCAGCTTGGTGAAAGCTTGGTTGTTGTTGCATCCACAGTAATTTTGCCAGACTAGATGTTGCACTTATAACTGGGTGTTGGGAAGGAGCAAGTGCTTGTAGATAGGGAAGTATAGTTCTGGCACGGGCATCATTGTAAAGTAAAGGTGTGTCGATAATATTACCAACTGGGTCGCATAACATCACCGTTGCCGACGTCCCATTAATGGCGATCGCCTGAATTTGCGATCGCAGTTGCTCTGGTATCTGTAAAATTAATTCCCAGAGGGTATCATGCCAAATTGGAGCTAAATTTGTGTTGTCACAACCCGCAAAATTACGACTTGCTTGATTGATAATATTGCCATCGGTGTCAATGACGATACTTCGCGCTCCCGAAGTACCAAAGTCGATCCCCAGGTAAAGCATTTTGGATTTTGGATTTTGGTGTTGCGGAATAAAAATATGAATTGGAAATTTTACGTTGTGTAGAGACGTAGCATTGCTACATTTCTACAATAATTTTGTCTTGAATACAAAATGTAATCCACTGTAATTCATGCCCAAATTCCGCAACACCTGGATTTTTATTCTTGACCTGAATTTCTCACTAGTAAGTTGCAAGCCTTGAGTAACGGATTGATTTTCCTTCTACGGACTATCCCTACGGACTATCCCTATGAGTTTTAGGGTTTTGTGAGAAATGCGGGTTGAGTTATTCTGGAATTAAAACCAAGGCGTAGCATTGCTACTACTTTTCTTTACTCCCTATTTCCGATTCCCTACCGATGATATTAACCGCAAAACTGGAACGTCTCAAAACGATTTTTGCAGAAATGGAAAGGGCTTTGATCGCCTATTCCGGAGGTGTAGATAGTACGTTGGTGGCAAAAATTGCCTATGATGTATTAGGCGATCGCGCTCTGGCTGTGACTGCGGTATCTCCATCTTTGTTACCGGAAGAATTGGAAGATGCCAAGATTCAAGCTGCAACCATTGGGATTAAACACCAATTGGTCACTACCCAAGAAATGTCCAATCCTAATTACACCTCTAATCCAGTCAATCGCTGCTATTTTTGTAAAAGTGAATTACATGACACTCTCAAACCAATGGCTAGGGAGTTAGGATATCCCTATGTGGTTGATGGTGTAAATGGGGATGATTTACAAGATTATCGTCCCGGAATTCAAGCAGCAAAGGAGCGTGGTGCTTTTTCTCCCCTCGCAGAGGTTGGGATGACAAAAGCTGAAGTTAGACAACTTTCCCAAGAGTTAGGATTACCCTGGTGGGATAAACCTGCTCAACCTTGTTTAAGTTCCCGTTTCCCCTACGGTGAAGAAATTACTATTGCTAAATTACAACGGGTCGGACGTGCGGAAATATATTTACGTAAATTAGGTTGGACAAATTTACGGGTTCGTTCTCAAGGGGATACAGCGAGAATTGAATTACCACCAGCAGCGATTAAAGATTTTGTTGCCAATAGCGATTTAGAGACCATTGTGGCTGAATTTCAAAAACTAGGTTTTCTCTACGTCACCCTCGATTTGGAAGGATATCGCAGTGGAAAATTGAATCGGATTTTCAGAATGCAGGAGACAGGAGACAGGATACAGGAGAAAAGTTAGGTGCTTAAATGTGAGTGGGGAGTCAGGAGTCGGGAATAGGAATGAGCTATTTTCTTGTTTGTGTGTTTAATTGACCGTTATCTGCTCCTACATTCTTCCATAAAACAACAACACCCAGACCTCTAGGATACTCAGGGAATTCCTCGCTTTTTCCATCCTAACCAGGGCTGTTTAAACTGAAAATTTAGTGCATTCTCGCTATGACACCAAAACAGCTACATGACCCTCTTGTTTACCAGAATGAGGAAATATAAGTATTTGAGTCGGGTGTTGTTGTTTGTTGACGAGACAGATGTTGAAACAGCGTTTTTACCTCTTTTGTTTAACTAACTGACCTTTGACATTGGCTGTTGAATCTGCCAGGGAAGCTTTTCTTTAGCTTCAATTATTAAACTACCATTGAATCAATTTGCAAAAATACCATTGATACTTTTCTTGACTTTTCTTTATTTATTAGACAATCTTCTTCGTATATATTTACATTGGTAATGTATTTACTATCAGAGCAAAAAATGCTCAGATATATATTATTACCATCTCCAAATATGTTCGATTATCAAGTAATAGAAATAATTCAAGCTTGCGAAAATATCTGGTAATCAATGGGATGATACAACAAAACTTCATAAAATGCATCTAAATTCCAGAGATAAACATCCAAAAGACCCTGCTCCAGTACTCTGTATTCTGTCTTCTGTCTCCTGTATTCTATATTTTCAAAAAAATCAGCCGTGCAAACCTCCAATCAACCCGAAACCGTCACCCAATCAAGAAAAGCCGACCATATTCGTATTTGCCTAGAAGAGCAGGTACAATGTCAAGCGATCGCAACAGGTCTAGAAAAATATCGATTTATCCACACCTGTCTACCCGAAATCGATTTTGACCAGGTGGATATCAGCACCTCATTTTTGGGAAAAACCCTAGGTGCGCCAATTTTAATTTCCTCCATGACCGGAGGAACTCCCCTTGCAGCCACCATTAATCAACGCTTGGCAGAAGTTGCCCAAGAATATAAACTAGCAATGGGGGTGGGTTCACAACGGGTCGCCATCGAAAAGCCCCAGGTGATAGACAGCTTTGCCATTCGTAAATACGCACCGGACGCTCTGTTATTCGCAAATTTAGGGGCTGTACAGCTAAACTATGATTACGGTGTCGAACAATGCCAACGAATTATCGATATGTTGGCAGCCGATGCCTTAATATTGCATCTTAATCCTTTACAGGAATGCATTCAACCCCAGGGGGATAAAAAATTCCACGGCTTACTTGCTAAAATAGAGGCATTGTGTAATCAACTACCAATACCCGTAATTGTAAAAGAAGTTGGTAATGGCATATCGGCAAGGATGGCGGAGGTATTAATTGGTGTGGGAGTACAAGCCATAGACGTAGCAGGTGCAGGGGGTACATCCTGGGCTTTAGTGGAAAGCGAAAGAGTGCAAACACCCATACAGCGACGTTTAGGACGGACATTTGCCGATTGGGGGATACCAACAGCAGAGTGTATTACCAGTATTCGCCAAATTGCCCCACAAATACCCCTAATTGCATCCGGGGGATTACGTCACGGATTAGACGCAGCTAAAGCGATCGCATTAGGGGCTAATTTAGCAGGGTTTGCCATGCCATTTTTACAAGCCGCAGCTGATTCTGACACCGCAGTATCCGATTTAGTACAAGTATTAATGGCAGAATTAACAACGGTGCTATTCTGTACAGGGAATCAAAATTTGTCCCAATTACAATCATCAGGCTGTTTACAATTAGGGAAATAGGGAGAAGGGAGTGGGGAGAAGCCTCTATGCACTGCTGACTCGTTAGTGCCTCTGAATGGTATTAGATTTAATAAAAAAATCCTATTGCAATGTAATTTTTGATCTGGTGACTATGCTCTGCGTGGTCATCCGTGCGTGAAGGCTCCGCCTTCATTCAGAAGGGAGAGGAGAGGAATCTCGCACCCTTGAGTTCCCACGCGGAGCATGGGAACCAGGGAAATATACAACTTAAATGCGCAACAGCATACTCCCTATTTTCCGAGCAAGCGGGTTAATCTGTAGAATCAATCCAAAATCCAAAATCCAAAATCCTTTCATCCGATGGCTGAGTGGCAATGCGTAACTTTCTTAAACAAACTTTTGCCAGCTTAATTGGCACAATCTTAGGGTTAGCAATTTTTTCGGGAGTAAGTATTTCAGTTCTTATTGCCTTAATATTTATTGCAGCTTCAGCGCGGGAAACCGAACCTGTAGTCAAAAACCGCTCCGTGATGGTGTTTGATCTGGGAATGGAAATTACCGACGGTGAACCCAATTCCAGCCAACTGCTTCAAGAAGCCTTAGCTGGACGTACCCGGGAGCGGATGAATTTACGTGGGGTTTTAGATGCCATCGAAAAAGCTCGTCGGGATTCGCGTATCGTCGGTATTTATTTGGATGCAACGCGGGTAAATTCTGCTTCTAGAAGTGCGGGTTTGGCGACATTTAAGGAAATTCGTCGAGCCTTAGAAAAGTTTCGGGCAGAGGGTAAACAAATTATCGCCTATGGTTTAGAATGGGGAGAGCAGGAGTATTATCTGAGTTCCGTCGCCGATCGGATTGTGATGAATCCCGTGGGGGTGATGGAAATCAATGGATTTAGTTCCCAACCGATTTTTTTTGCTGGGGCATTAGAAAAATATGGAATTGGTGCGCAAATCCTGCGAGTGGGTAAATTTAAAGGCGCGGTGGAACCCTTTATTCTTGATAAACTCAGTCCCGAAAATCGTGCCCAGACACAAAAATTACTGGACGATGTGTGGAGTGAATGGCGTGGTGCAGTGGGAAAGAGTCGGCAAATAGACCCGCAAAAATTACAGGATATAGCCAATAACCAAGCCATTTTAGAAGCGAATACAGCCAAACAGCAGAAATTGGTAGATCAGGTTGCCTATTTTGATGAAGTTGTCAAGGATTTACGTAAACTAACCCGTAGTAATGATACCGACCAACCCGTACCCCAAATCAGTATTAGTGATTATGCAGGCATTCCCGGAAGTGGACTAGGTGCGGAAAAGAGTTCCAAAAACCAGATAGCCGTAGTTTATGCGGAAGGGGAAATTGTCAATGGCATGGGAGAAGAAGGACAAGTAGGAGGCGATCGCTTTGCCAGAATTTTCCGCCAACTGCGGGAAGACAAGGATACCAAAGCCGTGGTACTACGGATAAATAGTCCGGGGGGGAGTGCAACTGCGGCAGAGGTAATGCAGCGAGAAGTCCGTTTAACCCAACAGCAAAAACCCGTTGTCGTGTCGATGGGTGATGTTGCAGCATCCGGTGGTTATTGGATTGCCACCGATTCCAATCGGATTTACGCTGAACCGAACACAATTACAGGTTCCATTGGTGTGTTTGGGATTTTGCTCAATTTCCAAAAACTAGCCAACGATAACGGTATTACCTGGGATGCCGTCAAAACAGCCAAATACGCCGACAATCAAACCGTTTCCCGTCCTAAATCAGACGAAGAAATTGCCCTTTACCAACGCTCAGTCAACCGTATTTATAACTTATTTTTAGACAAAGTTGCCCAAGGACGCAAACTCCCTCAAGCAAAAGTTGCAGAAATCGCTCAAGGTCGGATTTGGTCAGGAAACGCAGCCAAACAAATCGGTTTAGTGGATGAAATTGGCGGATTAAATCAGGCGATCGCCCATGCAGCAGAATTAGCCAAAGTCGGTGACGATTGGAGACTACGGGAATATCCCCGTTACACCTCCTTTGGACAACGCTTCTTTGGACGAGCAATTGAGGAAACTAGCGCGATGGTTGGTTTTAAATCTCCCCAACCCCCCACCAATCCCCTCACATCCCAGCTAGATAAATTGCAAGCTGAATTAGCTATTTTACAAACTATGAATGACCCCCAAGGGGTTTATGCTCGTCTCCCATTTAACTTAAAAATTGAATGAGTCAGGAGTCGGGTTACTAGGTGCATAGAAGCTTAAAAAGCTTACATCTCTTGTTTTTTTAAAGCCAAGCACAAGTAGAATTATTGGGTTAAAGCTACTCCTGTACAGACGCGACATCTCGCGTCTTTTTTTTTCCGCAGACCTATTTAACTAATTTCCACTCACGGGGAACCGCAAGATTATCGGAACTGGAAATAGTTGTACCATCAACTTTCCAAATCAAATTTTGTCCAGTTTGTTCATCGCGCCAAAAAATATCAGTTTTCCCATCGCGATCGATATCACCAATACTATACTGCCAACCGGGGTTGGTGCTTGGTAAAAATGCCGACTCATTAATACTAGAACCATTCATTAACCAAGCTGTATTTTCACCCGTGCGGGTATTGCGCCAAAAAATATCAGTTCTACCATCACCATTAAAATCCGCAATTGCTGGTTGCCAATCCGCACCAAGATTTGGCAAAGTACCACCAAGGAATAAACCACCATTCATCAACCAAACATTATTTTCCCCAGTGGATTGATTTCGCCATAACAAATCAGCGCGGGAGTCCCCATTAAAATCACCAAAAGTAAAACTCCAATTGGCATCCATATCCTGTAAATAGGAACCAGTAAAGTTAGTTCCATCCATTAACCAAATAGCAGTCTGGGATGTACTGGAATTACGCCAAAAAATATCAGTTTTACCATCACCATTAAAATCCGCAACCGTGTAAGACCAAGGTAAATCCGTTTGCGCCAAAAAAGCAGAAGTAGTAATTCTTATTCCATCCATTAACCAAGTGGCATTTTCACCAGTTTTGCTATTACGCCAAAAAATATCACTTTTACCATCACCATTAAAATCCGCAATTTGATAATTCCAATCTGACCCAATATTTTGTAAAATTTCTGCCGCCAAGATATTATTTCCATCCATCATCCAAACGGCATTTTCACCAGTTTTAGTATTACGCCAAAAGAAATCACTTTTGCCATCACCATTAAAATCCGCAATTTGGAAATCCCAATTAGCATCCACCGATGGTAAAAAATATCCATTCACATTTGTCCCATCCATAATCCAAATTGCAGTTTCCCCGGTTTGAGGATTACGCCAAATCTTATCATTTCTACCATCCCCATTAAAATCAGCATAAATAGATGCATTACTAAAAAGGGGATTGGGGTTGGGATTAGTAATGGGAATCGGAGTCCGTTGTGCAGAAGAACTTTTTCCTAAATGGGGAGATATACCAAAAGAATTAGTCTCAGTAAATATATTGGCAGTGGAATTTACATACACAGCAGAACCAGGAGCAGAGAAATCACTCAATTGATTTGTAGAAGACAACATGATGATTTTTTAACATGAATATGTACTCTGCTTTTTAGCTGATTTAAATCGAAAAAACCGTTATTAATTAACAGGAAAGAGTGGGGAATCGGGAGTAGGGAGTAGTTTGTTGATAATAAACACTATGAACCTCACCCCAACCCCTCTCCAAAATGGAGAGGGGCAGAAAAATCTGTATTTTTCAAGCAACAATCAATGCTTTCACGGTCTATGTTCCTTTGGGACAAATGGTTTCACTGGGAATGAATTCGCCGACAACATGACCCAGGATAACCTTTCGACCCGGCTAGACCACAAAACTAACGCCAATAGTCCTTCATATGCTACCCTAGTAGAGCTAATTTACAAAAAATCCGCACATCTAGGATTTCGGGTGTTTTGCGAGCGCAAAATCCACCTAGATGGAGGTTAAACCCGAATAGGAGCAAAATTTGATATGGCAGTAGTTTCGTTGGCTCAATTAATGGAGTCAGGGGTTCACTTTGGACATCAAACCCGACGCTGGAACCCCAAGATGAGTCCCTATATCTACACCTCCCGTAATGGTGTACATATTATTGATTTAGTCCAAACAGCCCAGTTGATGGAAGAAGCCTATGCATTCATGCGATCGCAAGCAGAAGCAGGGAAAAAGTTTCTGTTTGTGGGAACAAAGCGTCAAGCTGCGGGTATTATCGCTCAGGAAGCAACCCGTTGCGGTGCGCACTACATCAACCAACGCTGGTTAGGGGGAATGTTAACTAATTGGTCAACCATCAAAACCCGTGTTGACCGTCTCAAGGATTTAGAACGTCGCGAAGAAAGTGGCGCTTTGGACCTATTACCCAAAAAAGAAGCTTCCATGCTACGTCGCGAAATGGCGAAGTTACAGAAGTATCTGGGGGGAATCAAAACCATGCGTAAGGTCCCCGATATCGTCATTATCGTCGATCAACGTCGCGAATATAATGCGGTTCAGGAATGTCAAAAGTTAGGGATTCCCATCGTTTCCATGTTAGATACTAACTGCGACCCCGATGTTGTTGATATTCCCATTCCTGCTAACGATGATGCCATTCGTTCGATTAAATTGATTGTTGGTAAACTTGCTGACGCAATTTACGAAGGTCGTCACGGACAACTGGAAGTGGAAGAGGACTACGACGATTACGAAAGTGCAGAATACGAGTACGATGAAACAGATTACTCGGAATATGACATCGGTGACGAGGATGACAACGAACAATAATTAGGCTCTAAGTCTCTGGAGTTTGTCATCCGAAACAGTCAACTCCTACATTCCTCAGAAATTACTTAAAATTGAGGAGAGTTAGGGAGTAGTGAGTAGGGAGTGGGGAAAAAGGGTTAGGGAAAAACCATTTTCATCTCAAAGAGAAGCTGCGCTACGCCCATCTACGGTTTTGATGTCAGCATTACATGTAAGCTACTCCCTGACTTGAAAGTGAGTCGAGAGTCGCAAGTGGGAAAAACCACTTTCGTAGGTTCTGATGTCAGCAATACATGTAGGTGCAGCCTTCTTGTAGAGAAATTTTGTACATAACCAAACCAGAAAATAGCTTATTCCCACGGACTACTCCCTCTGCACCAACTCAGAAGGAAAATCAATCCGTTACTAAATGCTGACCACGATAGGAATGAGAAGTAAGTATTTTTCCTTATGGGTGAGGTTAACAGTACCTTTTGCCGAACAGACTCAGTGAGATACTGACCCCATTCCTGAGTAAGATAGAAATGCTTACTATTTTTTCTCAGCAATTTCAATCCACTAATTTCTGAATCCAAGATTTTCACTTTGATTGCTTAAAATTGAGAATCTTGAGGATAAATTTGATGTGGTTGCTGTTATCTTAAAACTTGTCTTGAGTCCGTAGATTGTCATGGCCAGTCTGCAATCATCCCTGACGTTATACACTCCGACGGTAAGGCTTGCGCCAACGTGAGAGTTGATAACCGTTAGGAAGCGGCCGCAAATCAGGACTAAATGTGTAATTATTAGTCGAGTAGGAATTGAGGCAATATGGCGGAAATATCTGCAAAATTAGTCCAGGAACTGCGCCAAAAAACAGGTGCAGGTATGATGGACTGCAAAAAAGCACTCAAAGAAAACGACGGAGACCTGGAAAAAGCCGTCGAATGGTTACGACAAAAGGGTATTGCCAAAGCGGATAAAGCCGCCGGAAAGGTTGCAGCAGAAGGATTGGTTGATACTTATATTAGCGACAGTGGCAATGTGGGAGTGTTAATTGAGGTTAACTCCCAAACTGACTTTGTGGCACGTAATGACGCGTTTAAAGTCATGGTGCAAAATTTGAGTAAGCAAGCTGCTGATGCAGATTCTGTGGATGCACTCCTGTCTCAACCATACATCGAGGACTCGAACCTCAAAGTGGAAGATTACATCAAGCAACTAGTCTCCCAGTTAGGCGAGAACATGCAAGTGCGTCGCTTTATCAATTACAAATTGGATGGCAAACCGGGGGTAATTGATAGTTATATTCACACTGGTGGACGTGTGGGAGTGCTGGTGGAGTTAAGTTGTGAAAAATCTGATGTTGCAGCTAACGAAAATTTTCGCGCTTTAGCTCGCAACATTGCTATGCAGATTGCAGCTTGTCCGAACGTAGAATTTGTCGATGTTGAACAAATTCCTGCCGAAATTGTCGCTAAGGAAAAGGCGATTGAAATGGGACGGGATGACCTCGGTAATAAACCCGAAAACATCAAAGAAAAAATTGTCCAAGGTCGGATTGATAAGCGTTTACGGGAAATGACGTTGGTCGATCAACCCTATATTCGTGACCAAAGTATTACCGTGGAAGAGCTGATTAAACGAACCGGTGCTGAATTAGGCGACACAATCACTGTGAGTCGTTTTGTTCGTTACGTTTTAGGTGAAGGTATTGAAAAAGAAGAGACTAATTTTGCTGATGAGGTAGCAGCTCAAATGGGTAAGAAGTAAGTAGAATGAGTTTGTCATTGAATTAATTTATTCTCATTATTGAATGACAAGCATCAAACTCAAGCCCCTAATCCCAGATTTCTCACAAATCCCAAAAATTTCTAGGGAGTAGGGAGTGGTTGGAAATCAACCAGTCACTCAACACCTACAACTTACTCGTGAGAAACGCAGATAACCAATGTTTCAACATGTATCAGGTAGGGTAGATTCATGGAATTTCTATCCTGCCTAATTCTTGCATTATATAGATTTTTATTTTGATTAATTTTTGATTATTTTTTTGAGTAAAGTAAATTTGAGTCAATCTGTGGTGTGTGTTGGAGAAGCCGAAAACAATATATCTGGATAAGAAAGTGATATGGTCAGAGCAATTGAGCGAATTGAACAAGATATCAAAGCATTAGAAGCGGAAATAAGTGCGATCGCAGTTCAATTACATAGTAACTACACACGCTATTTTACCGCACTGGGTGCTGCTGTACGCCAACAATTAATTCTTGCTACCTATCATCTTTGCACCCAAGCATATCCAGAGGCTTTTCTTGCTCTTTCTCTGGGTCAACGCCAAAGTTTACAGCAATCGATTCGCCAAATTGGTAGCGATACTGCTGCGAAGTTCATGCAATACACGAAAACCGACCGGGAAGTTAGCGAAAATTCCGATGTCAACCCGGAAAATAATCCTGACGAAACTGGGATGGAAGCTTCGATTTTAGAATCCCTATCTGCGGCCATTGTGGAAGCGATTGGTTCTGCCGATCAATCCTTGGGCAATAATCGTGATGATGCTGAGAAATCAGGGCTACCCACTATCAAAATTGCTAATATTTCCCAAATTAATGAGGTTGAGGATATTGATTTTGATGGTGAATTAACAGGAGATAATTCCTTAGATGAGGATGAAAATGGGGAGGAAGAAAATCAAAATCAACTGGACTCCAGTCAGGAAAAACAAAAAAAGGTAATTGATAATTTACGTCGTCAATTTCGTCAAGCTCGTAAAATTGTTATTCCTGGACACCTGTTGCGGGTTTTACCCTTTCCTAGTGAATCAACAAATCCCACTGATTTACTCAAGTGGCAGCAAAGTATTGAATTCGCTACACAACAAACCATTAAAAAAGCCTCCCATGAGGCGAATTTAACTCTCCAAAAAGCAGGAATTTTGTCCAAGAAAATCCCTGAACCAATTTTAAATGTGGCTAATTCCGCTTCCGAGTCTGCCACTGAAGTTATTCCCGGTCCCCCCAATCTCCTCAATTTAGTCATCGAAATGGATGAGGAACAAAAGGGGGAGGAATCCCAATTTACTCCAATTACAATTATTAACCTTCGTTTAGCTGAAATCGAATTTGCCGATTCCAGCCTTTCCCATGAGCGGAAAAATATTCGCAATACCACAATGCAATTACAAAAGTTGAAACGGGATTATCAAAATAAACTGCGGGAACGTTCAATTGCCGAAGCAGAAGCTGCTTGGCGTGCAAGTTGGTATGAGGATAAGTGAGCGATTTTGGATTACCCTACGGGTAGGTGCAGCAAAGTAAAGTATAGATACCAATTGATTCTCTCTTAACCCACTGCAAACCCGGTGTACTGCCTTACCAAAGGCTAAAACAATATCTGACTTTGGTACTCCCAATTTCACTACTTCATCAGCAATACCAATTTCCGTATCATCGTGCTGCATCAAAATCTTCTCACTTTTAATATCCAGATGTAATACACAACCATACATTGGCTTGCGATTCTTCCAACCCGTACCTTGCTTTAGCAACCAGCTTTCTGGGTTATTCTCCCAGCAAAATCACCACCCATCTGACCTGGAGTTTCCCCGTATCCCCTACAGATACGGAAGTATATCAGCAATATGCACCGACCAACTGGCATTATGATGTGGTAGGAGAAGAATCCTTAACTTTAAATTTCTATATCACCGATGTGATGGATGGGGAGTCAGGACCCCATGAATATATAGAAACAAGTCATGGTATTTATACTCCCTGGCAACTGCGATTTTCTGGTAACATCATTAAGCCGCAAACCATAGGCAAATATTTTTGCGATCACGTAGCGACTTCTGTGGATTATCGCATTCCTATTTCTGTGTTCGGTGTTGCTGGATTTGGGTTTGCAGAGGACCCCAGTTGTATTCGCCGTGTGAAACCACCAACTTCCCAAAGTCGCTTAATCCTCCAAATTCGCTACAGCTAGAGGATATTTGGAAATGGTTGTTTTCGGAATCATTTTTTGAATACGGTAGAGACGTAGCATTGCTACGTCTCTACGTCTGTACGATAATTTTGGTTTTCATAACCAATTTTCCCACAATTAATTTTGCTTCATGGCTTTCATCGACAAACCAATCCGTCGTAGTTTTTCATTTACTTCCAAAACCTGCACCTTCACAACCTGTCCCACCTTGACAAATTTCTTCGGGTCATCCACAAAGGTATTAGCAAGTTGGGAAATATGGACTAAACCATCTTGGTGAACACCAATATCCACAAATGCACCAAAATTCGCCACATTTGTGACAATTCCCTCTAATTCCATTCCCACTTTTAAATCAGAGATTTCCTTAATTCCTTCCCGAAATGTGGCATACTTAAATTCTGCACGGGGGTCTCGTCCAGGTTTTTCCAATTCCTGGAGGATATCTCGTAACGTTGGTTCTCCAATCGTCTCCGTCACGTATTTTTTCAAATCTGTTTTTTTCAGCTTTTCGGCAATTTGAGTCACTTGATGTAAAGGTACTCCTAAATCCTGGGCGATCGCTTCCACCAATTTATAGCTTTCTGGATGCACAGCAGTATTGTCTAGGGGATTTTCTCCCCCTCGAATCCGCAAAAATCCGGCTGCTTGTTCAAAGGCTTTTGGACCTAGTTTCGGTACTTTCAGAAGTTGACGACGATTTTTAAATGCACCATTTTCATTGCGATAGGTGACAATATTATTCGCCACATTCGCAGTAATTCCGGAGACAAATGTCAACAATTCTTTCGAGGCTGTATTTAAATCCACACCCACATAGTTGACACAACTTTCAACGGTTTCATCCAGTTTCTTTTTCAATAACTTTTGGTCTACATCGTGTTGATATTGTCCGACCCCAATCGACTTAGGGTCAATTTTCACCAATTCTGCTAACGGGTCTTGTAAACGTCTACCAATACTAATTGCACCCCGTACCGTCACATCTAAATCGGGAAATTCCTCTGCGGCTAACTTACTAGCGGAATAAATGGATGCACCCGATTCATTCACAATCACCTTAATCGGTTTTTTCTCTAACTTTTGCAAAACTTCCGTGACAAATTCATCGGTTTCCCGTGATGCAGTTCCGTTTCCAATCGCAATCAATTCAATGTGATATTTTTGAATTAAATCCAATAAATCCTGTGTCGCTTTTACCCGTTGTGCAACTGCTTGATGGGGAAAAATCGCCTGATATTCTAAAAATTTCCCCGTCCGATCTAACACCGCAACCTTACAACCAGTTCTAAACCCTGGATCAATCGCTAAAGTTGGTTTCATCCCCGCAGGTGCAGATAGTAACAACTCCCGTAAATTAGCCTCAAAGGTCTGAATCGAAGCAATATCCGCAGTCAATTTTTTCTCCGCAATCACTTCAGTCATCAAAGAAGTCTTCATCAAGCGATTAAATGCATCCTTGAGCATTGCTTGATAGAAACTGCGTAGAGGGGGATGTTTCGTTTTGATTTCCTGACTTTCCAAATAGGATAAAACCACACCCTCATCATAACTAATTTCAAAACTGAGAATCCCTTCCTTTTCACCCCGACACAAAGCTAGTAAATTATGGGGAGCAATTTTACTTACACTAGCTTGAAAATTGCGATACATCTCATACTTGGTCGTTCCTTCCGGATATTTTTCTTTGATCCAGGAAACAAACACCCCTTCTGTGAACAAATAATCCCGAATATAAGCTCGTAATAGCGCTTTTTCTGCAACTTCCTCCGCTAAAATATCCGCAGCACCACCGAGAGCATCTTCAACACTAGTAACACCCTGTTCCTGATTAATATACTTCCTCGCTTCCCCTTCCAAAGGAACCACAGCTGCATTTTTTTGGTTTAAACCCTTGATAAATTCCGCTAACCCCTCTAACCCCTTTTCCCGTGCAATTGTTGCTCTTGTGCGACGTTTCGGACGATAGGGTAAATACAAATCCTCTAACTCATTTTTTTGTAAACAAGCAACAATCTTAGCCTGTAACTCATCGGTGAGTTTACCTTGTTCGGCGATCGCATTTAAAATCGTCTGCTTCCGTGCTTCTAATTCCGTCAAATAATTGTATTGCTCCAACAAATCCCGTAACTGCACCTCATCCATTTCCCCGGTACGTTCTTTGCGATAACGAGCAATAAACGGTATCGTCGCACCTTCCGCAAATAATGCTAAAGCATTTTCCACTTGAAACGGTTTGAGATTCAGTTCTGTTGCAAGATATTCAGGAATATTCAGCATTTGACTACCAAACAAAAATCAGGTTTTTTCTTTTTATGGGTTTTGCTGCAAGTATAGATTGTCACAGTAAAGAGTCCACATCGCACCAAATAAGGCGCTAAAGGAACCTGCGATCGCTGCTGTAAAACCCCACCCCAATGGTCCCAGGAGGTTGGTTAATTCTTTTAAAGCCGCAGTGGTGGCTTTCCCAGCAATGTAAGCTGCACCTGCTCCGACAATACTAACTAAACCTAGTTCGGTGAGGATTTCCACGACGTTCTTTTCGCTTAAATCCTCCTCAAAATAGGTTTTCCAAATTCTTGTATACATCAAAATATCCGATGCCGTTAACAGTAACTGTCTCGGTAATTCCCCTCCCGGTGTCGGTGCTGCGGACGCTGTTCCACTACCGACTGCGTAGGTGGCGATCGCTAATGCTGCATCTAGTCTTTTTTTACCGAGTTTGTTTGAGTTCTGATTTTCCATAGTAATTAAAAGAGGTAGGTCGGGACACGATATATCACGTCTGTACTGACTATTAAGTAGGAAAGTTTAATAAATTAATACATTAATCACAATCGGAATTTGGGCTTTTCAAATCACCGAAACTCCCTTTGATTAAGCTTCATCACTATGGGCAGAGATTCCTCACCATCAGGACAACTAACTGCTTACTGTATATCTATATACTTGCACCCGGTCAGTCCTCTGTACAACTAAACATCAGTGATGCACGCCTATTATGACATTTTGATTCACTGCTTGACTAGAACAAGTATGTATAGTACATTTGTTCGTAACCTTTCCGAGAGGATACCAAAATCGCGATTTTGACTCATACCCGGTTATTTTTGAGGTGGCGAGAATAAGTTCTCTTGTAAAGCGTTCCTGGTTGCTCCAGGCTAGCTATTAGCGAGATTTGATGCTGATAGTTAGCCTTTCTTTATGGCAGCAAATTTACTGAAAAAACAGGGTTCATACCATTTCACTCAAATTTTGAGACATTTTCTTCCCCTGTTCCTAAAAGCTTCCTACATGTATCAACTTCAAAGTCAAACGGTATTAGAGCTACATCTTTCTAGGGCAGCTTTTCTTGAACTTAATATATTGCTGCGCCGGAATGCCATCAGCATCCGGAGACACTTGGGGTGCAGAATGTGGGTTATAAAATAATATATCGATTATTTTGATTTTGATAGACTAAAAGTCTCGTGTTATCCCGTTGTTGAAAATCCCGTGGTCAATAATCTGCAAGAAACCCACCTCAACCGTGCCCGTGCCAGCCTCCGTCAAGCCCTATCTTGGTATGCTAATCTTCGTAAACCGGGAATGTCAGCAGCTGATGTGGAGTTGGCTGGGGTGGTCAAACCGGAGTTGGAAATTCTCAATACAGCATTGAGTAAATTAGAGCGTCACTTGGTCAAAATAGCGGCTTTTGGCTTGGTGAGTCGGGGAAAATCGGCGGTACTAAATGCTTTGTTAGGACAAAAAGTCCTACAAACAGGTCCATTAAATGGAGTCACCCAATATCCCCGGTCGGTGCAATGGGTTCCCAGTGATAAAATTCAGGTCGAGTTAATTGATACACCGGGTATTGATGAAATTGGTGGTGATGTGCGGGCGCAAATGGCGAGGGATGTGGCGCAACAGGCAGATTTAATCCTGTTTATCGTGGCAGGAGACATCACCCGGACTGAGTACCAAGCCCTAGTAGAACTACGTAAATCCCAAAAACCATTAATTCTCGTTTTTAACAAGATAGACTTGTATCCTGACACCGACCGGGAAACCATTTATCGGAATCTTCAACTGTTAGGAGCAGGAAACCCCTTAGAAAAACCATTACAACCCGATGAAATCGTCATGGTGGCTGCGGAACCAGCGCCCATCGAAGTCCGGGTTGAATATGCCGATGGTATGGTTAACTACGAATGGGAAACACCCCCAGCCCAAATTGAGGACTTGCGGCAAACCATCCTGAAAATTTTGAATCGGGAAGGAAGATCCTTACTCGCCCTAAATGCATTATTACAGGCACGGCAAACAGAAGCACGCATCGCCAAAAAAACCATTGATTTACGCAGCGAACAAGCTGAAAACCTGATTTGGCAATTTACCAAATATAAAGCCCTGGCAGTTGGTTTAAACCCCGTAGTGATTTTAGATGTGGCAGCAGGAGCGATCGCAGACCTAACTTTAATTCGTTCCCTAGCCAAATTATACGGTTTACCGATGACAGGCTACCAAGCCAGTAAAATTTTACAAACAATTTTATTTAGTTCCGGTGGTTTACTCCTAGGGGAAGTCGGGACAAGCATTGTCTTTGGAGTTGGTAAAAGTGCAGCCGCGATCGCATCCGGTGACAACCCCGTCAACCTCACCGCATTTGCTAGTAGTGCGATCGCTCAAGGGGCAATTGCTGGCTACGGCATCTACACTGTGGGTAAAGCAGCCCAAGTATACCTAGAAAATGGCTGTTCCTGGGGGCAATTCGGAGCCAGCACCGTCATCAAAGAAATCCTGTCCCAAGTTCCCAAAGACACAATCTTATTTCGACTACGGCAAGAACTAGTGGAAGAGTACAGAATATAAAACAGGAAAAATGTTGTCAAAAGTACCCCACAATTTGATAACCTAGCTTAAACAGAATTTTGGGAACATAGAGAGCGTGGATATTCAAATTGGGCGGGGAAAGGTAGCTCGCAGAGCATATGGAATCGATGAAATTGCTCTAGTACCTGGGAATCGTACCCTCGACCCCGCATTGGCTGATACAACCTGGCAAATTGGCAATATTCAACGGGAAATACCAATTATTGCCAGCGCAATGGATGGTGTTGTCGATGTGAAAATGGCAGTTGAGCTATCGAAACTAGGTGCATTGGGTGTCATAAACCTAGAGGGAATCCAAACCCGCTATGAAAACCCTGAACCTGTTTTAGAAAAAATTGCCTCAGTGGGCAAATCTGAATTTGTCCCCCTGATGCAAGAACTTTATGCGACACCCATCAAACCAGAATTAATTGCTAAACGCATCCAGGAAATTAAAACACAAGGTGGGATTGCCGCAGTTAGTGCGACCCCTGCTGCTGCAAGTAGATACGGTGCAACCGTTGCTGAAGCTGGTGCGGATATTTTCTTCGTCCAAGCAACGGTTGTTTCCACGGCTCACCTATCTCCAGAGAATGTCACCCCTCTGGATCTGGCTCAATTTTGTCAAGAAATGCCCATGCCTGTAGTATTGGGTAATTGTGTCACCTACGAAGTCACCTGGCAATTAATGAAAGCAGGTGCAGCTGGTGTCTTAATCGGAATTGGTCCCGGTGCTGCTTGTACCTCACGGGGCGTATTAGGTGTAGGAGTGCCCCAAGCAACTGCGATCGCAGATTGCGCAGCTGCCCGTGAAGATTTTTATCAAGAGACAGGTAAATACGTACCAGTAATCGCCGATGGCGGTTTAATTACCGGTGGAGACATCTGTAAATGTATTGCCTGTGGTGCCGATGGTGTGATGATTGGTTCGCCTTTTGCCCGTGCAGCAGAAGCCCCTGGGCGCGGTTTTCACTGGGGTATGGCAACCCCTAGTCCTGTTTTACCCCGTGGAACGCGGATTCAGGTGGGTACAACAGGAAGTTTAGAACAAATCCTCCGTGGTCCTGCTGGATTGGATGACGGTACTCACAACCTCCTAGGAGCGCTCAAAACCAGTATGGGTACTCTCGGCGCTAAAAATATTCGGGAAATGCAACAAGTAGAAGTTGTCATTGCCCCATCTTTGTTAACAGAAGGAAAGGTTTATCAAAAGGCACAACAATTGGGCATGGGTAAGTAATACCAATTTGAAAAATAGTGCGACACGACAGACGAATATTGTAGAGACGTAGCAATGCTACGTCTTAAACTCAAATCGTGGCAGGAAAACCAGCACACTCAAACAACACCAGTAGCAGGAAAAATATTTTGTCAATACATTTCTGGAGATTGTAGCTCTATCAAGATTTTTTCATCTTGAAGATACCTTGTCAGACCAATTATCCTTAACCAAAAACTGTATTAAGTTTTCCTCCCAGGGTTGTTTTTCCCAGAGCCACCATTCACCCCTTAAAGTTTTTTTTCCAGACTCTTAAACAAGTACTGGAAAAATCTCATATCTCGCCTACAATAGAAATAGCGGAGACGCATGTTTCCGTTCACTCCTCACACCACACTCCGCCCGGACAATGTTCGGGCGGTTCCTTTTGTGATATTTTGCCCAATCCAACTTCCCATTCCCAGATGTAAATAAAATCTAAAACTCTCAACAAATGTATATATGTAATTCAGAATCAAGGGTTTTAGCTGTGGTAAAATTTTCACAAAAATCAAAAACAATTTATAGGTAAAGGTTTCAAGGCATGTCAGCAGCCGCACAAGTAACGGACTCTACCTTTAAGCAGGAAGTAATCGACAGCGATGTCCCAGTTCTCGTGGACTTTTGGGCACCGTGGTGCGGTCCCTGCCGAATGGTCGCCCCCGTTGTCGATGAAATAGCCGCACAATACGAAGGGCAGCTCAAAGTTGTTAAAGTGAACACTGATGAAAACCCAAATGTCGCCAGCCAATACGGAATTCGCAGTATTCCCACATTGATGATTTTCAAAGGTGGACAAAAAGTGGATATGGTGGTTGGCGCTGTACCAAAAACAACGTTAGCTAACACTCTAGCAAAGTATCTCTAATTAAAGCTTTTTCCACCCAGTTTCGCTATTTTTTAGCCGCGTACTTAGCTGGACGCGGTTAAATTTGTATATCTATCTCGGTAAAAAGTCGCTATAGGTCTACATGTAGAGCTAGCATTAATTTTGATGGCTAGAAAAGGTAGGTAGTTATACTTCAGCGCTTTCATCTTAAGTTAAACTAAGCCCTCTAGTCACCTCAGCGACTCATCTTCAAAACCGTGCAAGATACTTTCTTACCTGACGGAGATGCAGGAGAAGCAGGGAAAGAAAATTCATCAGAATTTTCGTGAAATGGTACAGTTGACATCAAATCAATAGTTATTCTCAGTTATTCCCTGGGTAAATCCTAATTCTGAAAAAATATTTTGACACCAGAATCATTCAAAACCTTAGAGTTTAAATAATTAACAGCACCAATATTTTTACTATGTTGATTTCTATTTTTAAATAAAACTGTAAAAGCACCCGCACCCAAATGACTAAAGGGAAACATGCGATAGCAAGGTACAGCAGACAAATGGGATTGAAATACTTGTAAATGGGGAACATTTATAGCTTGAAAATTGGGAAAGCGTTCTAAAAACCACTCACAAACTCCCTCATTCTCCTCCTGGGAATAGGTACATGTCATATATGCCAAATAACCTTGGGGTGCAACTAACTGAGCCGAATTAGCTAAAATTCTCTTTTGGCGATTAGCATTTTTATTAATAGTTGTTGGATGAAAACATCCTGGTACTTTCTCTCCTTTTGCCAATAAAGATTGTCCGGAACAAGGAGCATCTACAATCACTAAATCACTGGAATTAATTAGATTTTCTGCCCAGAAACTTGAATCACGACTTACTACTGCCACAGGTTGAATTTGACAGCGTTTTAAATTAGCCGTCAACATTCCAATTCGCTTACCAATCACCTCATTACTAACTAATAAATTAGCTTGTAAAAGAGTTTGGGCAAAAATCCCCTTACCTCCAGGTGCTGCACACATATCAAAAATGCAATGAATCGGTTCAGAAATTACCTGCAAAACCGATGCAGCAAAAACTGACGAAAAATCCAAACAATAAAAATATCCTTGTTGATGAAAAGGATGACTTCCTGGTTTAATTCCAGCTGCTATTCGCTCAATAAAATCAGGTTGCCAAGAAGTCGCTGGTAAGATTTCCCAATCCACATCCTGCGGTTTTTGCCGACACCAGAGAATACACGAACCAAAATCTTGAGGAGATAGTAAAGCATTGATAAATTTATCTTGTTCCTGCGGATTGCTGAATAGGCGACGAGCAAGTTTAATTAATAAATTGGAAACTGAGACCATATAATTGTAAAAATAAGATTACTTTTGCACAAAAATCCAACTTTATACATGATAATAATGCAATACAGTCTATATGTAAGACTTGTTAATTGTTATTATCTTGATTAAATCAGCTTCATCTGACCTATTATTGTTTGACTTGGAAATCCCATCTACCCAATTAGTTCTTGATAGTACAGAGGAAGTGTATTTATCTGTGAGATCAATCCATATCTCTGTTGCAACTGCTCACTACATGAATCACGAATCCCACTACAACTCTCCAAATTTATATACAGAACCAATCCAAAATCTCAAATCCATAGACGCGAAGCGGATCGACCGAAGGGTAATCCAAAATTGTTTGACCCCAATACCAAGGGTATTATGAAATTCGATGATTTTCGTCTCCAACTGTGTCATGAAGCCCAAATTTGGCAGGATGAAGGTATTATCAATACCATACAATACCAGCAATTAGCTACACGATATCAATTTGATTATTTTGTCAATAATGGGGAGATAAAAAAAATTAGTAATATTCATCCCATTCGTGATACAGCCAATCAATGGTTAATAGCTCTGGGAGGTATTGCTATCGGTACGGGTGTCATGATGTTTCTCACTGCTAGTTGGCATGAATTAGCACGGGGTTTCAAAGTAATTTTGTTATTAGGGATTTTGATTTTTATTAATTCATTTGGGTTTTTATTATGGCGTAAAGCCTTATCATCTGGTTCTCGAAAGTTATCACGCAAACGTTTAATCGGACAGGGTTTAATTTTATTAGGTTTTCTCATACTGGGTATAAATATAGTCGTAATTTCCCAGGAATTTAGTTTACAGTTGAGTTTAACGCAAATATATTTACTCTGGGCTGTTGGTGGATTGATGATGGCCTATAGCCTAGAGTTTGCTTGTTTAGCAAGTATCTCATTGATACTACTGGGTATTGCTTATTGGCAGCAAATCAATGGATTTTCAGAATTAATGAATCTCAATAGTTGGGACGCGATCGCAATTCAATATTTACATTTACCAATATGGATTGTCGGTGTGACTCTTGCCTATATCTGTCGTTCCCTCTGGCTATTTGTCATTGCAGCCATTTTGTTTACTATCATTTTTATCCTCAATTTTCAAAATATTTCTGTTCCAGCCAATTTAGAAGCCTTCAAAACCGCACTAATATTTATTATTCCTCCAATCCTCATCTGGACTTATAATGATGCTTTATTTTTCTCTAGGAATTTATACTTATTCCGTGGTTGGCAGAAAAAATTATCATTCTGGATATTATTAAGTTGGTTATATTTGTTTTCATGGCAATGGTTTTGGTTAAATTCACCTTTAGCTATTATTAATACCTATTTTCAGCCAACTCCATTAAATATTTTCTTGGGGATAGATTTCTTAATTCTCCTATTACTAATTAGCTGGCAATCATGGTTAATACTGCGCCATCAAAGAGTAACAAATCACTGGAAAAATCTTCCAATACTTGGATTGATAATCGTTGTGGGGTCAGTTCCTATTTGGCGTTATATCCCAGTGGAAATAGCAGTAACATTTTTTAATAGTTTATTCATGGGAATAGGTGTTGCATTAATCGGATACGGAGAAACTTGGTCAAAACGCTTACCTTTTTGGAATGGCATTTTACTGCTGGGATTACAAATCATCAGTCGCGTTTGGGAATATACAGATAATCTCTTCCTGATTTCCCTGACCTGGATTGGATGTGGTTTATTAATTAGTATTGCCGGAATTTGGTACGAAAACCGATGGCACAAACGGAAAATTTATGCGTCAGATTCCTAAAATATGAATAGGACTTACGCAAGCGTCACAAAATAAGGTCAACTGGCACATACCTTTGAATATGAGTTTAATGTGTGTAATCCTTAATTTATAAACCTTACGTCTGAATTCAGCCAATGTGATAGTTTGACTGAAAATGTGCCAGTT
>CALJJQ010000093.1 GCA_937973965.1 uncultured Calothrix sp.
TGAAATTCTCTGGCGATTTATTAAGTATCAATGGATTGAAATAGATGCTTATTCTAGCTGGCAAACTTTTGTTACATCTCTAGAAAAAATCCTGAGAGAATTTGGTCAAAACTATGTAATTAATTTTGACTAGCTACTTACATAGGGTCTGTGGAATAAAGTCTTTTAGTGGGGTAGGGAACAGGGAATGGGGAGTAGGGGACGGACATGGGTTATTCCAATTGTCGTAATTGGTTTACTAATGTTGGTTGCTAGACCCGTTTGTGGAGAAAACCTAAGCGGTCGTCTCTACCAAATCAATTCCAAAATCCAAAATCCAAAATCCAAAATTCAATGACTGCCATATCTAACCACCAAATACAAACCAATAAATGGTCGCAGGCTATTCTCAAACCAGCACAGGAATTTAATTCTACTCCTTTATCTGTGATTTCTGGGGAGATTCCCACGGGTTTGCAAGGAACTTTGTACCGCAATGGACCCGGTTGTTTACAACGGGGGGGTGTTCCCGTTGGTCATTGGTTTGATGGTGATGGAGCAATTTTAGCTGTCAATTTTTCTCATGGGAGGGTAGCAGCAACCTATCGATTTGTCCAAACTCAAGGTTATCAACGGGAAGTTGCAGCGAATCGGTATTTGTATAGTAATTATGGCATGACTGCACCGGGAAATTTTTGGCAGCGCTTATTAACTCCAGTCAAAAATACGGCAAATACTTCGGTATTGGCTTTACCAGATAGATTATTGGCATTGTGGGAAGCGGGAAAACCCTACGCACTGGATTTAGAAACTTTGGCAACACTGGGTGAAGATGATTTAGGTGCTTTGCGACCCCAATGGAACTACTCAGCCCATTATAAACGAGATGGAAAAACCGGGGAGATTTGGAATTTTGGTTTGACTCCAGGTTTAAATAGTCAGTTACGTATTTACCGTAGTCATCCCAGTGGCAAAATTAGCAAAGCTGTCAGCCATCAAGTTGCGGGAATTCCCCTGATTCACGATTTTGTGATGGCGGGGGAATATTTAATTTTTTTGATTCCTCCGGTGCGATTAAACTTATGGTCAATTGTGCTTGGTCAAAAAAGTTATAGTGATGCCTTAACTTGGCAACCAAATAAAGGTACACAGGTTCTAGTATTTGACCGTGAAAACCTACAATTAGTTGCCAAAAGTGTCACCGAACCTTGGTTTCAATGGCATTTTGCCAACGGTTATGTAGATACCGATGGACTAGTAAGAATTGATTTCATCCAGTATCCGGATTTTCAAACCAATCAGTATTTACAACAGGTCGCCACTGGCAATACCCACACCTTAGCAGTTAGTTGTTTATCACGGGTTTATCTGCAACCCCAAACAGCAAAGGTAGTGAAAGTCGAAAAAATCCTTGATGATCACTGTGAATTTCCCAGCGTTCCCCCAGTCAATGTCGGTAAATATTCTCGCCATACCTACTTATCAGCATACCGTCCCGGAACTAACACCCAAACAGAAATTTTCAATGCGATCGCCCGCTTCGATCACCAAACCAGTGATTTCTGTATTGCGGATATGGGAGAAAACTGTTACCCATCGGAACCAATTTTTGTCAGCAACAGCGAAAACCCTGAACAGGGCTGGATTTTGACGGTTGTTTATGATGGGAACCTAGATAGTAGCCAAGTTTGGATCTACGATGGCGATCGCCTCCAAGATGAACCTGTGTGTCGTTTACAATTACCTGGTTTTATTCCACCCAGTTTTCACGGTACTTGGAAACCTGTTTAAAGACGAATTACGAATTACAAATTATTTTATTAAAATCCAAAATGCAAATTTCTCCATTACCAAATCCCGTATTACTAGTTCACGGAATTACCGACACAGGTAAAGTCTTTACCAAAATGGCGAACCAACTCAGGTTAGCAGGTTTTTCCACCCACGATTTAGATCTAGTTCCCAATAACGGGGACGAATTACTAGAAGTATTAGCTAAACAAGTTCAAGAATATTGTCAGCGTAGTTTTAGTCATCAACAAAAATTTGATATCGTCGCCTTTAGTATGGGAGGAATTGTGAGTCGCTACTACTTACAACGTCTCGGTGGCTTAGATTTGGTTGAGCGATTTATCACTATTTCTTCACCCCACCACGGCACAATTTTAGCTTACGGTTCTAACAAACCCGGATGTGTACAAATGCGTCCGAATAGCGCTTTTTTACGAGATTTAAACTCGGATATTGACCAACTCAAAAAATTAGACTTTACATCAATTTGGACACCCTATGATTTAATGATTATACCTCCGAGGAGTTCAAAAATGCCCTTCGGTCGAGAAATTGTTATTCCAGCAGTCACCCATCCCTGGATGCTAAAAGATAACCGTTGTATTCAAGCTGTTATCGATGTCTTGAAGCAAACAAGAATTGATTAAACTTGAATGAAATATTATCTATTTTGAAAATTTATCGTCGAGACGTAGCATTGCTACGTCTCCTACTTACCTTAATTAATTAGACAAATTTGAAAAATAAATACGACAGATAGATATTGGAGGATATTGCTGTGTCACCAAATCTAAAATAGTATTATTTTCCCTATATTTTTTTCCTAAACTTCCACCTCAACCCCTGGAACCTCAACATGATAAGAATAGTAATTATCACCCAGTAAATCATTTTTCACGCGGTTAGCAACCATTCCTAACAAGGGTATCTGGGACATTTTTAAACTTTCCAGAGTTTGCTGGAGAATTTTTCGATCGGTTTTTTCCATACTCACAGATAAAATCATCCCATCGGTCGCAGATGCAAGTAAACTCGCATCCGCAAGACCAGCAAGAGGAGGAGTATCATAAATCACCAAGTCGTAATGACGCTTAAATTCCTCCATTAACTGTCGCATTTTCAGCGAAGATAGGAGTTTCGCTGGGTCAGGAGGTGTCGGACCTGCGGTTAAAATCGACAGTTCCGTCACCCCAGGCATTGGTACAATTGCTTCTTGAGCAGGTAAAGAACCAGCAATTAAACTACTCAAACCACCCAAATTACTAGTTTGAGCCAAATCATGAATCGTCGGACGACGTAAATTCGCATCCACCAGTAATACTCTCCTTCCCATTGCACAAGCTGTCAATGCTAAATGGAAAGCCAAAGTCGATTTACCATCACCGGGTAAAGCTGAACTAATCACTAAAGAAGAAATTGGGCGATCGCAACTTAACAACTGAATATTGGTATAAAGTACCCGCAGCGCATCGAGAAATTTCGATGATTCATCATGTCTATAACCATTCCCCACACCCACACGACGACGTGATAAACTAGTCAAGGGTAAATCTTCCTGCTGCTGATTTCCAGGTAGACGCTTATTGGTATTGCGTTTCTTCGAGTTGAGCTGACGCTGGAAAGGAATCGTTCCCAACAACGGTAATTTGGTTTTTTCCTTGAGTGCATCAACACTGTGGTAAGTCGTATCTAATTTTTCCAGAATCAGAGCTGCACTAATTCCCATTAAAGTACTCGCAACTAATCCCAAAATAACATTCCGGGGAATATTTGGTGACGCTGGATCTTCTGGTTGTATCGCTTCTTCAACAATTCTCCACTGGGTTTCCTTCTGAGCAACTTCAATTTGCAGTTTTTCCCGAGTTTCGGATAAACGATTTAAGCTTTCAGTCGCAACTTTCAGTTTTTGCTGAAGTTCAGTATACTCACGAGCAAGTATGGGTAATTGTTTAATTTGACGTTCTAAAAACGATTGAGTTTCTACCAACTGCTGCTGCTGTCTTTGTAGTGTTTGCAATTCCGTTGCAGCTTCAGCCATCCTGATTCCCAAAATTCGTCGTGCTTCCTGCTCCAATAACGGCAGTAAATTTTCTCGACGTTCCTGCAAAATCTCAATTTGGATACTATCTTCCTGAAATCGGGTCAATTCCTTGGCAATTTCTGCTTCCGCTTGACGAATCTGATTGACTATAGCTTTATAGGTATCCGCATCTCGCAACACAGCTTGCGCACCATCCACAGTTTGTAAACGCGTATACTCTGATTGCGCTTTCGCTAAACGCTGCTCCACATTCAATCTCTGTTCAGATAGCAATCTAATTTGATTCGCAATTTGAGCTTGCTGAGAATCAGGGTCAATAAAATTATTACGCTGACGGAAAATTTGTAACTGCTTTTGCAACCTGTCCACACGGGTTTGCACACCCTGTTGTTCTCGCTTCACAAAGTTTAAGCCCTGTTTCAGGTTACTTTGACGGTCTTCTCGACTATATTCTAGGTAGGCCTTGGAAACCTTATCTAAAATATTCTTCACCTTTTTGGGGTTGGTATTGCGATAACGCACTTCAATAATTTTGGTTTCCCCAACTCGATTAATCGTTAGATTCTCTAACAGAGTTTTTTGATCGACTTCTGAATATGCAACCTGAATCTGCTTGACAATCCCCTTCATCAGTTCAGGACTTTTCAAGACTTCTATCTGGGTTTCATAATCCAGTTCATTCTTTTGTCCACTACCCTGATTGGACTCCGTAATTTTGGGTACACTATCATCCTTGACTGGTTCCACCAAAATTTGAAACCTACCTTCGTAGATAGTCTCCTGCTGAAGCGTCAATCCTACCACCCCAGACATTACAGCCGTACTCACACCAGCTACAACTAAACTGCGACGACGTAATACTTCAAAAAAATCACGCAGATTATTATCGTCTTCATTAATTTCTGCGAATATTAATGATTCATTTGGTGGATACGGAGATATATGACGACCTGTATTACTAACATGATTGTGTATTAGCGAAGAGTGTAAAGGATTTCCAGAAGAGTTCATAAGTAATCCGTAGTAATGTATTTAGAGACTATCTAGATGCAAATCAACCAAAATTTGCTGGGGATATTTGACCCTCGTAAAAAATTTTCAACACAGATTGGGATTCAGAAAGCTGGAAATGCTGTCAGATTCATTTAGTCCAGAGAAGCAGATGTTTAAGATTGCTACTTTCAGAAGATATTGTACTAAATTATTTAATTGTCAGTTTTTGCCATTTTTTTAACGTGCGTACCCGCAGCTTTGTTGTCAAATAGCTGCTACAGATATAGATATTGAGGTAATTTGGTTAGTATTTATACCAAGCCCTGATATATTTTTTTATTATTAACTCTGTAATCTAAAATGATTGCGAAATTTGAATAATCAAATCACTAATGCATGGTATAAAAACATAATCCGGAATAATTACATAGATATTTACAAAAAAATCCTCCGAAATATTTATTTATTTAAATATTCTGTAATTCCTTAGTTTCGTACTTTTGGATTGATCGAAAATAGTTCATCAAGTCTGATGTGATTATTTAACTTATAAAAAAGATTCAATCATTTAATCATTTGCATTAGACACGTAGTCAACAACTTTTCTTTAAGCTACATCCAATGGGTAAACCAGTAATAAATTTTCATAAAATTTTAAAGGATTTTCATAAATTTCGGAAACAACATAAAGTTTAGATTAATTAGGCACATTTCTAGGTTTTATGCCCAGTTTATGGTTTACATTTTTATACAAGACAGCAATCGCAATATCACTTAAGCAAAAATCCCATTTAAGTAAGAACACATAAACTTAGTTTGTTACGATTTTGCGAGAATCCAGCCCAACTGATTTGCGTGACCAAATATTTGGCTGCTAGAGCAAGTAGAAACAAGCTATATCCGTCTTTCAGTTCCAGGTTTATCTATCAGGTTCATCTCAAATCCAAAATTGGATATACTTTTTAATCAGGAGCTAAATCAAAATGATGGAAATAATATACATAAATACCTATGCATATTTGTGATACTCTAGCAACAGATATCGAGTGCATATACTGATGAATGCAGTTACAGCAATCCTAATTTAAGTCGTGAAAAATAGCGTGTCGCTGACTGATGACCGGTGACAGTTAAACATCAACTGCTAACAACCCTACATGTAAGATTTCACAAATAATTTAGGACTGCTGCAGTAGTAATCTAGAACCCGATAATCGGCTCTCTGGATGTATATAGAATTTGCATTCATTAACACTTAAATTTAATTAGATTTAATCTCGTAACAACTCCTTAAAAATTATCTCAATTATCAGTACGCATTGTTCCAGAGCAGTATCTACCACCAAATCCCAACACAGTTGAAGCATGATAACAAGCACTAGGTTTTGCCAGTGCTGAAGATTGAACCGACTAGATAGCGACTACATCATCACAGGAGGATAGATATTTTGGCTTTAAGTGAAGACAGCAGAAGCTTTGTTCCAACAAAGTTAACTTCCTATTACATGGCTCAACAGCAGCAATTAATTGCCGAAAAAGCATTGAAACTTGCAGTGTTCACCCAGTTTTTTCCACCGGATTACGCTGCAACTGGTCAATTAGTTGAAGAGTTAGTTCTCCAATTGGGCAAACAAGGATTAGACATTGAAGTCTTTACCGGACAACCAGGGTATGCATTTGGGACAGCTAATGCACCTGCAAGTGAAAATATTGGTCGGGTGAAAATCCGTCGTTCTCGTACCAGTCAAATGTTTTCCGGTAGAATTCGCGGAAAAGCCGTCAACGGAGTTATGTTCTTCCTGCGGTCAATTTCCCATATGATTCGCCATCGTCGGAAGCATAATATTATGTTAGTGACGACCGCACCACCTTTTTTACCTATTTTGGGATATTTGGCGAATCGACTATTCGGAATATCGTATGTCTGCATTCTCTATGATTTATACCCAGATATTGCTGTAGCTTTAAAAGTTATCCCCGAAAAGCATATTTTAACAAAGGTTTGGCAATCCCTAAATCGGGCGATTTGGCGTAGGGCTAATGGGTTAATTGTCCTAAGTCCGGACATGAAACAAAGAATCGTCAACCATTGTCCAGAGGTAGCAAATAAAACCCACGTAATTCACAGTTGGGCAGATCCGGATTTGATTGTTCCCATACCCAAAAAGTATAACTGGTTTGCCTGGAAGCATAATCTAGTGAATAAGTTCACTGTTCTGTATTCCGGGAATTTAGGTCGTTGTCATGATATGGAAACGATTTTAGCAGCTGCTCAAGAATTGCAAGATGAACCGATTCATTTTCTTTTTGTTGGTGGTGGTGCGAAAGCGAAACTCCTCAAAGAAGAAGTGAAACGCTTGGGACTACATAACTTTCAGTTCCTTCCCTACCAAGATAAACAGGATTTGCCCTACTCACTCACCGCTTGTGACGTATCCCTTGTGAGCGTTGAAGATGGGATGGAAAGTTTAGTTGCACCCAGCAAAGTTTATGGTGCATTAGCAGCAGGTAGACCGATAGCAGTCATTTGTCCGCAACATTCGTATTTACAAAATATGGTTGCAGAAATGAAATGTGGTGCTACATTTAACAACGGTGATAGTAAAGGATTAGCAGAATTTTTCCGGATACTCAGTAAAAACCCGGAAACAGTAGAAGAAATGGGTAAAGCAGCAAGGCAGTATATGCGATCGCACTTTACATCAGAGGTGATTGCAAAAGAGTATTTGGAGGTATTGCGGAAGTCGATTATTTAGAGAAGAATCGCACAGTCCTGTTGTTTACAGATAATACAATTTCAAGTTAAAGTCACATGCTCAAAAATGGTCTGTATAACATAATAGGGGCTGTTATCCGTTCAGGAATCAATTTCTTAACCATTCCTGTAATTATTCGCTTGATGGGTGTTGAAGAGTACGGTTTGTGGATGCTGGTATCAACAGCAATTGGCATACTGGGATTAGCTGAAGCTGGATTATCAATTTCCACGACCGTATTTTTAGCTAAGGATTTGGCAAATGAGGATATTAAAGGTTTTTGTCAAACACTTACCGTCACCCTTACAGGGATGTTCTTCTTGGCTACGTTTGCTGCGATATTACTATGGGTTGGAGCAGATGCGATTTTGGTTTTATTTCCGAAAATTGAAGTTAGTCAACACACTCAAGCATTACAAGGTTTACGAATCGGAGGGTTTGTCATTTGGTCACGGTTAATGCAGCAGGTGTTTATTGGGATTGAGCAGGCTTATCAATGCTATGGGATGATGAATCTACTTAATACCCTACAAATCATCTTTACCAACATTACCATGATGACAATAGCCTGGATAGGGACGGATGCAACAGGATTAATGATTGCCAATGCAGCGATTAGCTTGGGTTCCTTAAGTGGTCATGTTTGCTTCAGTTGGATGTTGACGGATGGTTTACAATTACGACCGATGTGGAATCGGAAAAAGTTTGTATCTATTATCAAATACAGTTCAATGACATGGCTGACATCTTTAGGGAGTGCATTATTTAGTCAATGCGATCGCTTGATTGTAGGGGGAATACTGGGAACAAAGTTATTGGGTATATATGCTGGAATTACGAGTATTACAACCCAAATTAATACGATGTCGGCTTTTGCTGTGCAACCATTATTACCTAAGTTGAGTAGCTTGCTCCAAAATAAAAATATTAGTAAATCAGTTGTCCAGGAGCAAATTAAGCAAGTACAACAAGTGAATATTCTGATTGCGACGGGGTTAGGAATCGGACTATTAATCTTTACTCCTATTGTGTTTAATTTTATTTTTCCTGGTATTTCTAATCAAGAATATATCACAGCATTTAGAATTACAATTATGATTTATGCTTTGTATTCTTTAAATGCGGTGGGTTATTATACTTTATTGAGTTTGGGTGCGGTGAAAACTTCTACAGTAATTTTAATTGGTAGTAGTGCGCTAACTTTGGTGATGATATATCTTGGTGCAACTCATTGGGGTTTATTGGGAGCGAGTATTGGTAATGCAGGATATATTTTTTCTTTGATGTGTACTATTTGGGCTATGAAACAGTTGAAAATTCCTGTGAAGGAGTGGATTCTTTGGATTCAGCCTATAGAAATATTAAGTTTACCAGTTATGATTGTTCGCCAAAAATTTAGCCAAGAGTTTCAAGATATAGAAGACAATAGTTGAGACCTAGCTTTATGGTAATTTGGAACTGGTAATCCTTGAGAATAGATTTAAATTTGATTGATATTGCCAACTGCTTGCATTGACTTAGTAATTGATGATTAACATTATTTATAGAAATAATATGCTCAAGGAAAGATTGACTCTTACAGAAAAAATATTCAGAGACAGAGACAATAGGCATCAAAATCAAGTCACAAGAATTATGTTATTTGATTTGGTGACAGGAGGACACCATGCCAGCTATATTCAACATATTTTGAATTTTTTATGTCAAGAGTCAGTTGATATTCACCTAGATATTGTTGTTTCCCCAAGTTTTTTTGAGATTCATCGAGATACGATTGATATTATTTCTAGTTATCATCTTGAGAAAATTCAATTTATTCCCATTACTCAAACAGAATATTTGGAATTAGAATCGCAGACAAACTCATGGAAAAGAATTTGGGGAGAGTGGAAGATATTATGTCAATATGCTGAAAACTTAGGTTCTCATCATATATTATTGATGATGTTTGATTATTTTCAGTTACCATTATTCTTTTCTAGACAATTACCCTGCTCAATTTCTGGTATTTATTTTCGACCGACTTTTCATTACCATCAGTTTCCCCATTACTCACCCAGTTTAAAGGAGAAGATTAGACAGATTAGACAGAAGTTTATTCTTCAATTAGTCCTCAAACATCCACAAATTAAAAATATTTTTTGTTTGGATGAATTTGCCATTGGGGATATTCAAAAAATTAGTAAATATGCAAGAGTATTCTATTTACCTGACCCAGTAAAAATCTATGAAAATCAGGAAGAAATAGCTAATATTAAACTTGCAGCAGTTGATAAAAGAAAAAGCTTGAATATCCAACCTAAGCAAACTGTATTTTTGCTTTTTGGTCACTTAGATAGACGTAAAGGAATCCATCAAGTTCTAGAAGCGATCCGTTTATTACCAAAAACAGTTACTGAAAAAATATGTTTACTTTTAGTTGGAAAAATTGCCGTAGATGAGCGAGAAAAGATAATTAGTGAAATCAATCATTTAACCACCTCATCCCCAGCACAAATTATTACCTATTGTGAATATATTCCCGAGCAAGAAGTCCCAGTATATTTTCAAATTGCCGATGTTATTTTAACACCCCATCAACAACATGTAGGGATGAGTGGAACAATTTTATTAGCAGCAGCAGCACAAAAACCGGTGCTTGCTTCTAATTATGGACTTGTTGGACACCTGGTCAAAATTCATCAACTGGGGATGACAGTCGATACTCAATCATCATATGCGATCGCAGATGCAATGACCAAGTTTATAGAAACCAATCCCAGAAAGTTCTGTGATGCAAAAAAAATGCAACAATTTGCAGAACAACATTCCTACATGGAGTTTGCCAAAATATTAATTAATAATCTATTGCCAGATTAATATATTATCAGTCATGAATATTCTTGAACAAAGACATAGTTATGGAATTGCTCTCATTTTTTCCGGTTTACCAACGGTTTGGATTGTTCGTGCTTTAGCAGGTGCTCCAGATTCGCAAATGTTTTCTATCATATTTATGATTCTCAGCATTTGCTTAATCGTTGATCTACCAAATTTGACCAAATCAATTGCAGAAGTTTTATTCCCTCCTCTTGCTGATTCCTATACAAAATTAATACCCCTGGTATTTTTAGTACCTATTTTTATTGCTTCGATTATTGCTGATTTACCTAAAGATTTTGGCC
>CALJJQ010000094.1 GCA_937973965.1 uncultured Calothrix sp.
GGTGAAGGAGGGCACGTAGTAGCGCTAGTCTACGACAACTCTGTGGGTATAGCGCCTTGATCATAAAGCTTTTTCGAGGCTAAAAGCCACAACTACGAACCCATCAGAACTTATGGAACAAACCAAAGCGTACTCCATGCCATTTTGATGGGTGAGTAAAGGTTCGTAGGTGTGCTAGTCTACAACAACCATGCGGGTATAGGTTTTTATAATAAAACTTTTTTGGGATTAGAGCCACTACTTACGAAAACCTCAAAACCTATATGGTCAATTACTAATACAAAAATTCTGAATTCAGAATTACTTCTAGGGAAAAAATAAATGGGGGAACGGGAAGCAAGTGCCTTTGAGAAATCTGATTTGCAGTCTGTGGGAATGTACCCATCACGGATGTCGTCAGTACAATCACCGATTATTCCTGTAGTGGGTGAACTAATTCGTTCCCATCCGGGGACAATCTCCCTGGGACAGGGTGTGGTATCCTACCCTCCCCCCACAACAGCGATGGAAATGCTATCCCAGTTTTTCGCCCAGCCACAAAACCATTTGTACCAACCAGTAGAGGGTATTCCGCGATTAATTGAGGTAATAGGAGAGAAGCTAACAGGGTTTAACCGGATTGACTGTCGCGATCGCCATATCATTGTCACGGCTGGAAGTAATATGGGGTTTGTGAATGCCTTGTTGGCAATTAGTACTCCCGGAGATGAAATTATCCTCAACGCACCCTATTATTTCAACCACGAAATGGCGGTGATGATGGCTAGTTGTCAACCTGTGGTTGTCGCAACAGATGCTAATTATCAGTTGGATGTGGAGGCGATCCGCAAAGCTATCACACCCAAAACCAAGGCTATTGTCACCGTTTCCCCGAATAACCCCACTGGTGCAGTTTACTCCTTAGAAAGTTTAAGGGAAGTAAATCAAATTTGCCGCGATCGCTCGATTTACCACATCAGCGATGAAACCTACGAATATTTTACCTATGAAGCGGCTAAACATGTTTCCCCTGCTGCATTTACAGATAGCCACGACCAGACAATTTGTCTTTATAGCCTCTCGAAAGCTTACGGGTTCGCAAGTTGGCGCATCGGTTATATGGTCATCCCCCACCATTTGCTATTAGCAGTCAAAAAAGTCCAAGATACGATTTTAATTTGTCCCCCCGTCATTTCCCAATATGCAGCCATCGGTGCATTATCCGCTCCACCGAGTTATCTACAAACAAATATTGGTGCGATCGCTCAAGTTCGTAAAGAAGTTTTAAATTTACTTGCGTCTTTAGCCGATATCTGCACGATTGCTCCAGCCCCAGGTGCATTTTATTTCTTTCTCAAAATACATCTGGATATAGATTCATGGGAATTGGTGAAAATATTAATTCAAAAATACCAAGTCGCAGTCATCCCCGGAAACACCTTTGGGATGGAACAAGGATGCTATCTCCGGGTTGCCTATGGCGCACTTCAAGCTGAAACCGCCTGTGAAGGAATTACGCGATTAGTTCGGGGTTTGCGGGATATCGCTAAATAGGGAGAGACGCGATATATCGCGTCTGTACTAGTTAAGTTGCGGTTTTATGTTTGATTGCGCCCACCTACTTACCGTTTTACTTTGGAGTTGATACCTGACGGGGAGCTTTCGGGAGCAGGGGAAGAAAATGTCTCAAAATATGAGGGGAATGGTATAACAGCTTACATGTATTGCTGACACCAATTTTCTCTGCTTTGTCTGCAAAAAATCCTTGACAAAATCCCGTTATATGTAGATAATAATGAAGTTGCAAAAAACGCAATCAAAAATAAAAAACATAAGGGACTGTAGTTCAATTGGTTAGAGCACCGCCCTGTCACGGCGGAAGTTGCGGGTTCGAGCCCCGTCAGTCCCGTTTTTGATTACTCATAAGGTTTCTAAGCCCCCACCTTTATAGTAGAGGCGTAGAGGTTTGAGGTGCAGCCTCGGGTTCCCACGTGGAGCATGGGGACAAATAAGTGGTGATTGGGGAATTTTCATCAGCATGATTCCACACTCAGCACTAAGATAAAAAAGAAGTGAATCCAAAATCTAAAATCCAAAATCCAAAATCGAATGACTGTTAGAGTCCGTATAGCCCCCAGTCCCACAGGGAATTTACATATAGGTACCGCTCGCACTGCGGTTTTTAACTGGTTATTTGCGCGTCATCATGGCGGCAAATTTATCCTACGCATCGAAGACACAGACCAAGAGCGATCGCGTCCTGAATTTACAGAAAATATATTAAACGGCTTGCGCTGGTTAGGTTTACATTGGGATGAGGGGCCATTTTTCCAATCCCAACGTTTAGATATATATAAACAAGCAGTACAAAAGCTGTTAGATCAGGGTTTAGCCTATCGTTGCTATACCACAAGTGAGGAACTTGATGCGATGCGAGAAGCGCAACAAGCACGCAAACAAGCACCTCGCTACGATAACCGTCACCGTGACCTGACCCCTGAACAGGAAGCAGCTTTTCAAGCGGAAGGACGCAGCTTTGTGATTCGCTTCAAAATCGATGATGAGCGAGAAATCATTTGGAACGATTTAGTTCGTGGCAAAATGGTCTGGAAAGGTAGCGATTTAGGGGGTGATATAGTCATCGCTCGTGCTAGCGAAGGGGGTATCGGTCAACCTCTGTATAATTTTGCTGTGGTTGTGGATGATATGGATATGGCAATTACCCATGTGATTCGGGGGGAAGACCATATTGCCAACACCGCCAAACAAATTCTCCTTTACGAAGCTTTTGGTGCAAAACCACCAGAATTTGGCCATACACCCCTAATTCTCAATAAAGACGGTAGTAAATTATCAAAACGTGACGGTGCAACATCGGTTACAGAATTTCAGCAACTAGGTTTTACCGCCGAAGCGATTGTTAACTATATGATGTTATTGGGATGGTCTCCACCAGACACTACCCAGGAAATTTTTAGCCTCGAAGAAGCTGCCAAAATTTTCAGTTTTGACCGGGTGAATAAAGCTGGAGCCAAATTCGATTGGGACAAACTTGACTGGATTAATAGTCAGTATATCCACGCAATGCCTGTGGATAAATTAACGGATATGCTCCTCCCCTACATGGAAGCATCTGGACAAAAAATTGAGGGGAAATACAACCGAGCTTGGTTTGAGCAATTAGTTGCCATGATTGGAGCCAGTTTAACACGCTTACCGGAAGCAGTGGAAATGGCCAAACCCTTCTTTAGTGATACTATTACCTACAGCGAAGAAGCCCAAACCCAGCTGCAAAATCCCCAAGCCAAAGACATACTAACAGCTGTCACCCAAGCCTTGGCCAACGGCGAACCACTCACCGCAGAATCAGCCAACGCCATCATTAAACAAATTATGAAGGCTCATAACCTCAAAAAAGGTGCAGTCATGAAAACCATTCGCGCTGCACTCACCGGAGAAGTGCATGGTCCGGATTTAATCCAATCCTGGCTATTACTGCATCAAATTGGCCAAGATCAACCACGATTTGCCAATGCGATCGCTTGATTTATTAAATTAAGGTCGCCTTTCCTGTCACCGATTCCCCAACCAGTAAATAGAGATATAGAAGCTAAACCCGTACAACTTAACACAGCTTCTCTCTCTTTACTGCGGTCATAATCTCGACCGATAGGCACAATTGAGGTGACTTCCACAACAAACAACCTAATTGTGTCCATCGGATACACTGATTGCATCTACCTTTTTTATACCAATACAGTTCAGTTTCGGATAATTTAATTGTGATTCAGGAGAATTGTCGCTTGGATCGGCGTAATATCGATTCTTTTGTACTTTGCAATAAATGAAACTAGAATAATCAATGGTTACAGCCCCTGATATGTAGCCAGCATTAGCGTAAACGATATAAAAGATATCAATCCAAAATCCGACGAGTATCCCCACAAATATCCAGTCAAGCAGCCAAATAACTCAATCAGTAGTTGATTATATAGCCAACCTTACTGTATACCGTGGGGAACAAATGGGGTATGTTATTGGTATTTTATCCGGAAGAATTATCAAACATGTCAATTAAGACATTGCTTGCACCATATAATCGAAATATGGAGCAGCAACCGCCGCGTCTTCAGAACTCAAAAGTTCCAACGCTGCATTTTTGAGACAGTTGATTGCTTCCACCATCCCAGGTAAAGGAACACCCAGGGAATTGTACATTTCCCGCGCTCCAATTAGCCCGATTTTCTCGATGACTTCAATTTCACCCGCAAGAACACCGTAGGTAGCAAGACGCAGATACCAGCCGAAATCGCGGATACATTGCGCTCTTTCCCTTTGTCCGTAGGCATTTCCACCGGGAGAAATGAAATCAGGGCGTTTTTGCCAGAGATTTTTGGTTGCTTCTTGGACAATTTTCTTTTCGTTCTCGCCCATTGTAGACGCTATGCGAATCCGTTGTTCACCGGTTTGCATAAAGTCTTGGATGCTTTTGAGTTCGCCACTGCTAGGATAGCGCAGTTCATCGTCGGCTTTGAGAATAACTTGGCTTACTACAGTCATGATTAATGCAATCACGTTGAATATTAATACTAGCTAGTTTAGCGATTCTTGTGGGCACAAGTAAACTAACTTGGGAGTTGGGAGTTAGGGATTGGGGTTGGGAGTTAATACGGTTCGGATCAGAAAAGTCGTAAACCCCAAATAATTGTAGAGACGCGTTAGCGTTCACCTCCTCTGAAAGAGGCTACATCGTGTTTCCCTCCCAAAATCACCACAAAAAATCATTAACCTAACCCTATTGATTGGAAGTTAGGGGTTAGGCAATAAGAATTATTTCAGATTTGGCTGTGTCAAACTTACTAGTTAAGTGATTACCAACACCAAAATGCAGATGTATCTTTCATCACATCTGCACATCCCAGGATAGTCAATATCATGGGTGTTTTCATGGGCTATAAATTACTCACAACAGCGAGCTGCTGCAATTGCGATCGCAGCGAGTTGGGCTGAAGAATTAATGAGTTTCAGTCGATCTTCGTTGAGTTCAAAGGGCATTTTCCATTGCAGTGATAAAACAGCTAGTAGTTGCTCTTTGTAAATCACGGGTATGGCCATGTGGGCTTGGACGTTATGGTCAAGGTAGTGAGGAAGATTGGCAAAATTCTCATCCTTGGCAATATTTGTCACCGCTTTGATTTGCTTGCTGGTAATTACCTCCTTCACCATCGGGTCTTGCGCTACCCAATTATCTAGTACATTTTGCTGTCCATTCCCATCGGGATAGATACCCTGACAAGCTATTAAACGGTCGGCTTCAACTAATTGCAGAACACATGTATCAGCACCAACACTTTCACCAAATGTGCGTGCAATTGGAGTAAGGGTTGCTTCTAAACTGCTAGCTGATTGGGTGACATGGACTAGGGAGGTTAGTAGGGACATTTGGGAATTGGCTAACCGTAGTTCTTCGGTACGCTGTTTGAGCAAATCATAGGTTTCCGCTGCACGCTGGACGACAGCCTTTAGTTCCCCAGGGTCCCAAGGTTTGGTAATATACTTGTAAACTTGTCCGGCGTTTATAGCCTCAACTAAATCCTCAATATCGGTAAAACCTGTCAAAATAATTCTGACGGTATCGGGAAACTGGGGTACGGTTTTGCTGAGGAATTCTGTTCCTTTCATTTCTGGCATTCTCTGGTCAGAAATGATAACCGCAACTTCCCCCTCCGTGGCTAAAACTTGCAATGCATTGATACCACTGTCGGCTTTGAGGACATGAAAATCTCGTCGAAACGTCCGATACAGTAAATCCAAGTTATCGGGTTCGTCGTCAACAACTAACAGTTTCAGTTTTTTGGATTTGGTAGTTATCATTGGTTCACAGATGGTATTTATCAAAGCAGGAAAATAGAAAAATCCATTTGTACTATTGAGAATAGATACTCTTTATCTATGGTTTTTAATCAGGATTTGACTGTGATATGCATTACCAACGATAACGTGAGTGTCGGATAATGTCGCATGGTGAATGTGCTGAAAATATAAGCTTTTAAGCAAAATGATTATAGGAAATTGCTTAATTATATTTCTAAGGTGTCTTGTTAATCATCAGTGGAAACAGGGAATTGGGTAGGAGTATTGTAGAGACGAGATATATCGCGTCTCCCGAAACCACAACGAAAAATCATTAACCGAACCGTATTGGGAGTGCGGAAAGAAGTGATTGTATGAAAATTTGCAGTAAATAGTGTGGAAAGTTGTTTATGGTGTAATATCGTTTACACTAATGGTTGCTACATATCAGGAGCTATAACCGTTGATTACTCTAGTTTCATTTATTGCAAAGTACAAGATAATCGATATAAGCATTGGATGTATACTCATCAATTCCTCTGCATCAAGGGAGGATAGTAGCAAAAAAAGGATAGGTGTTGCACCTACCCTTGAAAGACTTTCCCTGGATTTCTCACGAGTAAGTCGTAAACCTTGAGTAACGAATTCATTTTCCTTCTATTCACTACTCCCTAATCCCTACTCCCTGTGAGTTTTAGGGTTTTGTGAGAAATGCGGGTTTCTGGATACCTGTCATCCTGCTTTCAATAATTGCTGGGTTTCTGATGTTCCCAACTTATTAATTTGTTCCACCAAAGTGTAATTCAACAGGGCAAATACCACTACTTCTGCAAGAATTGCCATAATTACCATGAAATTATTCACACCTGCTAATCCAATCCAGGGTAAAGCCGTTGTCAACCAGGGTAAACCTTCCACAGCAGGGTTGATATTCAGGAGGCTATAAATTAAAGGTGGGAAGCAAATTAAAGCACTGACAATTCCCACAGCCCAAAAATAACGTTTAGGGCTTTTCATCAGTAACAGTTTTTGACAAACACTTGCCAATATCATGGCAATGATAAATTGTAAGCCAATACCTAATAAACCCCTAAAGCGACCAACATCGTTGATAAAATAGCGCACAGTATAGGAGTATTCTGTATTAAACCCAGGCATAATAATGAACCATACTGCAACCGGGAGGCAAATCATCGCCAGGTTAATTGCGATCGCCACAATTGCTGGACTTTTTTCTCCCCAGATTAAATCACCTATCAGGTTATGTTGCCAACCATAACGGTTCCCTTGTTCGCAGTGACGAAATCTAGCCCAATCAATTACGGTTTGGCGAACTGGTGTCAAAATTATACACAATCCAAACATCAAAACCGTATTGACAATAAATATAAACGGTAAATTTTCAGAAATCTGTTGGGCTAAATCATAGATCCGAAAGCCACCGCTCAAGTAAGCAACCTTACTCGCGTTAATAGTATTTTGACTATTTTGGAGGGTAAATCCCCATAACACAGCTTGAGTACTACAAACTAAGGCGTAACTTTGACCCTTACTAAACATGGCTGCATTGGGGTTGCGGAAGCGACGTTCTAAAGCTTGCCAACACCAGTAACTCCAAAAACCGTAGTTGACTAAATGAACAATGAGTAATCCTAGAAGGGAAGCACCGACAGGTAAATGGAAGAATTGCAATGATTGAAAATTTTCCCACTGATAGCGGTTATATAGGTTGGGGAATAAATAACCTGTCATGTCCATTGGACTCAAAATCCGCAACCAGGCTGTAGCATGGTTGATGTAGGGTCCACTTGATGCCATGAAGGTGGATATCAACAAGAAAATTAACAGTACACCGCTACCTAACCAGCGTTGGAAACCATCTAAGAATCTGGTGAATAGTCCGTAGACAACGGATGCACTAAACCAGAACCAGCAACTAGCTGCCAAAACTAGGTAGTAACTAATAATATGGGTCCAAGAAATCCCAGCGCTGTGTCCGGAAATTACATGGAGGGGAACCGCTAAAGCTGCAAATAAATATACCAGAATTGGTACACCCAAAATTTTACCGATAAAAATACTGCGTTCCGATTGGGGACTGAGACGAATAAAGTTTAATGTTCCCTTCCGTTCTTCTTGGATCAAGTTATTAATAATTAAATAACTTCCGGCAACTAACAAGACAAAAATAAAAATTACATTCAGGGTTTGGAAAATATACTCCCAATGGTCTTTCCACCATGCAGCATAATTTATTTGATCCAGGGGACAGAACTTACTCCAGTAGGCTTGATTGAGAGTATCTCGCAGTGCAGTAGTATCAGCAATTTGCTGCTTCACATTAGCCAGTTTTTCCGCATCAAAATGTTGCTTACTGTTATAAAAGTTTTTTTGAACTTCAAGTTTATTTAGAGCAGCGCTGAGTTCTTCAACTCTCCTGCGACCTGACTCCGCTAAGTTGCAATATCTTTGTGATAGGGGATACTCTTCTCCCGGAAATTCCCGGATTTGGTATAGACAAATAAAAAACTGTCCCATCAAGGATGTAATAGTTGCAACAGCTATTGTAAACGGTTGGAGGCGACCTTTGATTTCCCGAAATAATTGGGGGTTCAAGTCTCCCAATCGGTCAATTAAATTGAGTCTCATGGTGGTGATTCTCCCACATTTGCAAACTGAAATTTGAGCGATAGACGATTTTATTTACTTGGCGGCAAGGTGAGGTTACAGTTTGTTTTATTACATCTATGATAGTTGCTATTTCTGAATATCTGCCAATATTAAAATTTTGTTTATTTATTGATGGTTACACTAATTCGATATTTTAGGATTAGTGAAGATGCAATTTCTGAGGAGTAAACTTAGCAATCAGCAAACTCCCTCAAAACAGTTTTACTGGAAATCGTGTCAATCCTTCGATGCAGAGCAACTTATCTAGGATGCTTGCTTATGACCTAACTTAAGGAAGATTTTTTCTAAATCTTCTTTTGTACAATGGAAGCTTGTAAGTAACACTCCTGCAACAATTAGCGATCGCAATAGTTCGGCTGCTTCTGCTTTGTCTCCAGAAAAGTCGGCTCGGATTTGGGTTTTAGTTGGCAAAACCTCCCAACTGTTCACTAGGGAGTTGTTTTTCAGTTCCCCGATCAACACATCCATTTGGCTGGAGTCCAGAATGCTGATTTCAATTTGCTGACGTGATAATCGTTGATAGAGTTGGTTTAATGATGCACTTTCAACTAAATACCCCAGTTCCATAATCCCTACTGAACTACAAAGTTCGGCTAAGTCACTCAAAACATGGGAGGAAATTACAATTGTCATCCCCGCTTCCCGCAAGGCTTTGATTATTTCCCGAAATTGCATCCGCGCAATCGGGTCAAGTCCAGAAACTGGTTCGTCAAGGAGGAGAACTATCGGTTCGTGGATGATTGTCCGAGCTAGGCTTAATCGCTGTTTCATTCCCCGCGATAGGGTGGAAATTAAACTGTGACGTTTGTTACCAAGTTGGATTAAATCAATCACCTCGTGTAATCTTTGGGTGCGCTTGGGTTCTTTGAGGTTGTACAACCGAGCAAAATAATCCAAATAATCCCAAACAGTTAATTCGTCATAGAGGGGATAATCGTCAGGAAGATAGCCTATTCGCCGTTTCAGCTTGGGGTTACTTTGATCACGCAACAAGCGATCGCCGTTGATATAAATTTCTCCCATTGTTGGTTCTTCTGCGGTAGCTAACATCCGAATTAATGTTGTTTTTCCTGCACCGTTCGGACCAATCAAACCGTATACCTCACCAGCTTGAATCTCCAAATCAATTTGATTGACTGCTATATGACGTTCAAACTGCTTAGTTAAACCCGTAGTGCGAATTGCTAACTCTGTAACCATTGCTGTACTGATGGTGGATGGAATACCAACTAACTTAGCCTTGATCTACAGCGATTGTCATAGGGGTTACGGAAATTGCAACCGTTTTCATTAAAACTTGATATTTCCACTACAATTCTCATCGCTAATATATATATAAAAAATTGATGTATTGGGTTTGAGAGATTTGTCACAGCTCGTGGGAATACTAAGGTCAGGTTAAGGAACATTTAAGTTCGATTCAGTCTGAATTAGCTAGGTACCATATAAACTTTCTTATGGATTTTGAATCGCTAGTAAAACATCCGATTACAGGGCAAACAATTACTACAGCCATAGAAGATGGACGGGAATGGGGACAGCGTTTTCTCAGTGATCCATCATGGCAGCAAAATAAACGGAGAATGGCAGACTATGTGATTAAAGAATCAAATCGTTCGAGTCGATCTCAGTACAATCTGATGATGGGGGTGGATGATGTACAGGACTCGTTCACTAATCAAGGAGTTGATCCAGAGTTGCACAGCCATCTGTATCAGCAGGTAAAATTAGCAGCAACATTATTTACGATTTATGAAATAGACACGAAATCCCCACTCATGCATCCTTTAATTATTGCTGCGGCTGCGGGGATGGAGATAACGGAGTTGGCAGATTATTTAGGAACTCAGACCCAAAAAGCAGCGATTAAAAAAGCCTTGATGGCGAAGCGGGGTATGGGTTTTTGGGAAATGCACCGGAGTTTTGGTCTGAAGTTGATTTCCCAGGTATATCAGAGAACCGGAATGAAGATGACGAAGTTGATCCCCCATCCATCTTCAGTTTCCCAGTATCGTCAACCTGTGGACAGTTGTGGTCAGTCGGTGATGTCATTTATTCATGCTTGGAACGCGTCGTGAATTGGCTGTGAACTAGTGTGAACTAAGTTGAATAATTATATCCGCAGCAACTGGGTGAATGCCTGTTAGATAAAATTGTGGGTACACAATGATGTTCAGACGATGGGAGAATGAACTATGTCAGAACATACTCAGAAAATGACGACCCATGATCACAGTGTTGCGAATTTAATTATTGTCAGCTTTTTAGTTTTGTGTGGCATCACAGTGATTTTTCTGTTAGGTCTGTTTTAGGGAAATTTTTGTACTCAAGGGAAACCCATTATCTGGTAGAGACGACCCGTCGGGTCGTCTCTAATTAACAAAAATTCAACCTACGGTTTCCAAAACCGGATTACCGTCATCTTCAATCCAAACGATTTGAGTAATCTGACGACTACGCGCATATTCTCGCACTCCATCGGGGTTGCGATCGCCAAAATCGATTTCCACCCGCACTAGATGGTCAGAATTGCGTAATTTAGCGGCATAATTAAAGGCGGCAGCATAGGCATTTGCAGTTTGGGGAACCACCAACCAATTTGTGACCGGGAGAGTTTGCGGTAGCTGCTGGGATGCGGTTAATACCTCGTATAAATCATCAATCAGAAAAACAAAACCGATCCCCGGAATATTTTCTCCCTGGGGATGGTAGTGACTTAGGAGGGTGTCATAGCGTCCACCCCGTCCGATGACTCGAACTTGATTTTTGGTTTGACTAACAACTTCAAACACGATTCCCGTGTAGTAATCAAAGGTTTGGATCAAGCTTAAATCCAGGACGATGGGGAACTGGTGATTGGCATTTAATAAATCGAGTAAAGCCTGTAAATTATTGATTGCCGTTAACTGTTCCGGTGTTGTCAACAGGGTTTGTAACTTCGAGAGGACATCCTCTGGTTGACCCCGCAAATCGATGATGGCCAGAGCGCGATCGCGTAATTCATCGCCAAGTGGTAAAGTTTCCACAGCGACTCGATCCAAATTGGCGATCGCATGACGAATTTGCGGTTGAAGTTGTTCGGGAAAAGCCGTTAATAGGGATTGGGTAATACTTGCTTCCCCTAAAACCAGACTCCAATCAGGTAAATCTAATCCCTGGAGACAATCAGCAACTAGGGTGAGGATTTCTGCATTGGCAATTAATCCCCCTCCCCCCAACAGTTCCACACCCGCTTGATAAAACTCCTGCTGACGGTTGTGTCGCGATTCGCGGGCACGTTGGAACACATTGGCATTGTAATATAGCCTTTGGGGATACTTTGTTGTCCCCATCCGTGTCACCGCAGTCCTGGCAATTGAGGCTGTTAATTCTGGACGCAAACCTAAATCCTCATCTTCGCCATTCTGTAATTGAATCACAGTCCGACGCTGGATGGCTCCACCAGCCATTAAAGTATCCATCCGTTCCAAAGTTGAGGTAATAATCCGATGGTATCCCCACCGGTGAAACACCAATTGTAAACGTTCCTCAATCCAACGTTTTTGCGCTACATCCAACGGTAGTAAATCCCTTGCACCCGTAGCTGGTTGATACACCATTATTTTTTCTTCCCACCAAACAAACCAAATAAACCGCCCCCCTCGGATTTATTATCAGGCTTTTTGGTCGCCGATGCAGCTGTTCCCGTCATCGGTTTTGGCTTTGCATCAGTTTTGCCACCAGATTTAGCCGCAGATAACTTTTCCAGTTTACCCATCCATTCCAAGGCTGTTTCATCTTGGGGGTTGAGCTTGAGGGCACGTTCAAAATGAACTTTAGCCATTGTCATTTGATTTTGCTTCAAATAGACCACTCCGATCAAGCTATGGGCCCGACTTTCATTGGGTGCTAATTTAATGGCATCCTGTAATTCTACCCTTGCCTGTGCCAATTGATTCTTGGTCATTAAATCTTGGGCGCGGCGTAAATATTGGATTACGGTTGTATCTTCTTTGTTTGGGGCTGGTTCTGATGATTTAGCTTGCGTATTTACACTTGCATTAGGAGATGGAGAAGTATGATTTGGAGTATTACTAGAAGGAGATGAATTATTTGTAAATTTTTTCCCAGCCGTCCGCATCAAATACACCATATTTAGCTCACTGATATGGGCAATAATGGGAATAACTTTTTCCAAGGACTCAAACTGGGTTTCGGCAATTTTGGCGATCGCAACTCGATACAATTGGTCTACATTGGCTGCTGCTGCTAGTTGACGAGCCATATCTGTAGAAATATCAATGGAAGCTGAGTCCTGGACTAGGCGTTTACCAAATTGGGACAAAACTACCATATATTCTGTATAGGAGCGCTCCTGGGAAAGTTTTTCATAGGCTGGATTTACCAACTTTGATAGTAAAGCACTAGCCAGTTTTTTCTCCTTTTCGCTAGCATTCGTACAACTATCTGGATGCAACCTTCTGGCAATTTTTAAATAACGCTTCCGGATTGTCTTTAAATCCGCATCCACTGGAACGCACAACACCGCGTGATGGTCTATAAAATCGTATTTGAAAAGTCCACGTTCTATTTTAATTGACATACGGGGCAAATCTAAAATTAATTTTCTTTAGTTTTTCTAGTTTACTTCCCATCTCCCGAATCTTTGTGAATTTGATACTCGTGTTTTTACTGATTTTTTAAAAGTACTTTGAAGAGGAAGTGTTTTCTGTTTGAGATGAGGGAATAGGGAGCAGGAAGTAGGGGAAATAGCTGGAAAGAATTCAATAAATCCAGTCAACTGGTGATAAGTCTGTTTTTGACCAAAAATCATGTAAACCTCGCGGAAGGTTGGACACCCTGTACCTTTAGGTTGTTGACATACTCACGGGTCGGCTTGGTAGAACATAACTTACTCATTGTCTCTCAGTGATGCTGCTGTCTTTACTTAATTAACAGCTTACGCCCTGAGAGCTTTTTTTACTCAATTGCTGACTTTTCAAACATCCTCTCACACAAAGTCCTAAGTTCTCGCCAACCTTGCTGACTAATCACTCTAGAAAGTTTTCAGATAAGTGCATAGAAACTCCAAAACCTTACATCTGTAGTTTTTTTGGTCTTGTGAAAATTGGAATCCCTGGGGTTAAAACTACTCCCTGTACAAATGACCCGACGGGTCGTCTGTACCTACTCCCTGTTCCCTACCTTCACGAAAAGACTTTTTCCGCAGACCCTACACAGCAAGCTTGTTGTGTAGCGCGTCTATGGCTGTCAAAAATTTATCATACTATAGTTTTCAGCAAGTCCTAATTGTGCATGGGTAATGAATTAGCCATGAAAATAGCTGGGTTCGTTTCCTGGTATCCATTTGATGTTGCAACCAATACTCGGTTTCTGTTCACCGGAAACTGCTTCACCCGCAAGGGTTGCATCAATGGCTTTCCTTAAATCTTCACCAGTGACGGGTATGTCGTTACTCGGACGACTATCATCTAACTGTCCGCGATAAACTAGTTTTCTCTGAGCGTCAAATAGGAAGAAATCTGGCGTACAAGCGGCGGTATAAAGTTTGGCTATTTCTTGGGTTTGGTCGTAGCAAAGGGGAAATTTAAACCCTAATTCAGCCGCCATTTGCTTTAATGATTCCGGTGCATCATCAGGGTATTTACTAGCATCATTGGCACTAATGGCAACAATACCTAAGCCTGTCGCGAAATAATCATTGCCTAACTTTGCTAATTCGGTTTGAATATGTTTGACAAATGGACAATGACGACAAATAAACATTACCAATAGGGCTTTTTTATCGGCAAAGCTAGCTAGGGAAATAATTTCACCTGATGTGACATCCGCTAGCTGGAAATCCGGCGCTGATGTACCTAAGCCTAACATGGTGGAAGCTGTTAAAACCATAGTTCACCCTAGTCGAAGAATACAGGATACAAAATACAGGATATAGGAGAAATAACTGCTTACTAAGCAAATTAAAGTAAAGCTTCCAAATCCGAAGTCTTGGAAAGTCTGGAATACCAATAATATTATTGTACTGCAATTATATCTCGCGATCACAACACAAACGCAAGATTATTGTCTGATAATTATCCCCTCTAATCAATTAAAAGCATTTTTGCAGGGGATAAAAACAAATACAACAGAAGCAGGTATTTTTTTCCTCTAATTAAAAGCAAAATAGTCTAGTTAATCATCACAAAAAGACAAACGTTACTTAAATTGTAAACACCCATCCTATATCATCAAAATCAATCAAGATATACTGAGCAAAGGGAAACGTAAATTCTCACTGGTCATCTAGTTCGCAATATGATCAATTATGCCTCATTGGGTGATATAAAGTTGATTTAAAAACCATAGTTTGAGTGTGAAGATATCCTAATTAAAACAACTCATAATTACGTACGCGAAGGGTTGCCGTAGGCTATTACGTAGCTTGCTTCCCGCGTAGCGGGTATTACGTAGACGCGAAGCGTTGCCGCAGGCTATTACGAATTAAGTTAACACAGGTGTTTCTACCAACAGATTTACCAACCGAAAAAGGCAGTAGATAAACACCATGATGATTGTATATCAAGAACTATTGATTATTGTGCTTAGATACATCAAATATAACTTTGATGATATCAAAAAAAATCCCGATTGGTTCATAATGAAGAAACTGGGTAGATTTAGGCGTATTCGTGAACTCAGGAAAAAGATATACGCTCGAAGTCATCCACTTCCAAATCCAGATAAAAAAAATATCTCATCAACGGTTTTTAAAAACATTGATATAGATACAGTTACCCATCAACTTACACAAAAAGGTATTTATATCGGGTTAAACTTACCACCTGAAATTACCCAAGCAATCAAGGACTTTGCCGACAATCACCGTTGCTATTCCTGTACAGGAATGTTTAATTCCCTTCAACCCCAACTAGGATTTTATCCCCATGAATATCCGCAAGCACAACTCAAATTACAAAGAACCAGCTTAATCGCGGAATATTTTAATTTTTCCTCTATTTGTCCAGCAATCCAACAACTAGAAAACGACCCTGTACTCAAAGCGATCGCATCTCAATATTTAGGAGTACCCGTTGTCCATGTGGGAACGAAAATGTGGTGGAGTTTTCCTCCCCATCCGGATTTACCCCCTGCAAAACCTGTACGACAACTGTTTCATATCGATTTAGATGACTACAATTTTGTCAAATTTTTCTTCTATCTAACGGACGTAGATTTGCAAAATGGTCCCCACGTATATATTCGTGGTAGTCATAAAAATCAAACATTTTGGCATCAGTTACTCAAAGGACGCTCCACAGATAGCAGAATTGTTAAGTATTATGGTAAAGATAGTTTACTTGTTGTTTGTGGTCCAGCAGGACAGGGATTTGTCATCGAACCAACTGGTTTTCATCAAGGTTCCAGCGTCATTTCTTCCCCTCGCTTACTTTTAAATATTATTTTTGCCACAGTGGATTATGACATGTTTTACACCAATGTTGATCCACAAAAACTTACATGTATTCTGTAATACAAGTAAACAAGTCAGATCATGCGATCGCATTACTGAATATATTTTTCTTTTGATTTGTTGACGGTTAACAGTTAACAGCTATAAACAAAGCCTTCCCGCAAGGTTGTTTAAAAAGTCATTTTTCATACTTGAATTATCGTTTTTGGGAATAGGAAGAGACGCGACATGTCGTATCTGTACTCTCAAAGGAAAAATCAGCTTTATAACTCCATATCCAGGGTCAGGAAGATAGTCAAAATAGTGATAATCAATACTTGACAAACAACCTCTAAACCTGACATACGTATTTGTTTACACTTTTTGCGACTAAAATGACCTCTAGTTCCCGAAATATAGAGACGCAATATATCAAGTCTCTATATTTCAGCAAAACCTAAATAGATACTCGTAGTTAACCATTAACACCAAAAAATTAATTTTTCCCAAATAATTTTAGAAGAATACCCTCGTTAATCGATCCATATCCCCATCCAACATAAAACTTAACATCAACCAGCCCATGACAAACGTACTCTGGTTACAAGGTGGTGCTTGTAGCGGCAACACAATGTCCTTCCTGAACGCCGAAGAACCCACCGCTTGTGATTTGATGACCGACTTTGGTATTAAATTACTTTGGCATCCATCTCTAGGATTAGAAATGGGTGAAAATTTACAAAACCTGCTTTGGAACTGTGTCCTCGGTAACACACCTGTTGATATACTCGTGTTTGAGGGTTCGGTAATTAGGGCACCCAATGGCAAAGGAGAATGGAATCGCTTCGCAGATCGTCCGATGCAAGATTGGTTGCTTGACCTATCCAAAGTTGCCAACTATATTGTGGCGGTTGGAGACTGTGCTACTTGGGGGGGAATTCCCGCAATGGCTCCCAATCCCAGTGAATCCACAGGACTGCAATTTCTCAAGCGTCAACACGGTGGTTTTTTAGGACAGGATTTTCGCAGTAAATCGGGATTACCTGTGATTAATATTCCCGGATGTCCTGCACACCCGGATTGGATCACACAAATTTTAATTGCGATCGCTACTGGTAGAATTGGTGATATCACTCTGGATGAGTTGCAACGTCCCCAAACCTTTTTCAAAAGCTTTACTCAAACTGGTTGCACCCGCAATCTTCACTTTGCCTATAAAGCTTCCACTACGCAGTTTGGACAACGCACGGGATGTTTGTTTTACGATTTAGGTTGTCGTGGACCGATGACTCGTTCATCCTGTAACCGGATTCTCTGGAACCGTGTCTCCTCCAAAACTCGTGTGGGAATGCCTTGTATTGGTTGTACGGAACCAGAGTTTCCCTTTTACGACCTCAAACCAGGAACCGTGTTTAAGACTCAGACTATTATGGGTGTGCCGAAAGATTTACCACCCGGAGTCAATAAAAAAGATTATGCCATTCTGACAATGGTTTCTAAAGATACTATGCCAGATTGGGCAGAAGAAGACTTCTTTATTGTCTAATTTATTATCTAAATCTTATTACCCAAATTAGAGAACACACCTGGATTCGCAATTCGGAGTAACATGTATTCCTTACTCTCAATTCCAAAATCTATAGACGCGCGTAGTGCGGATAGACCGAAGAGTAATCTAAAATCTAAAATCAGGAGAGGAGAATGGGAGTTCAAATATTAGATATATCGCCCGTTGGTAGAGTTGAAGGCGATTTAGATGTACGTGTAGAAATCGAAGACGGAGTAGTAGTTAATGCCTGGACCCATGCGGAAATGTTCCGAGGTTTTGAACTGTTACTTAAAGGGAAAGACCCCCAAGCGGGATTAATTGTCACACCCAGGGTATGTGGAATTTGCGGAGCATCCCACCTGAGTAGTGCAGCTTGGGCATTAGACACAGTTTGGGAAACCCAAGTTCCCCGCAACGCCATTCTTGCTCGTAACCTGGGACAAATTGTGGAAACCCTACAAAGTATTCCCCGGTATTTTTACGCCTTATTTGCAATTGATTTAACCCACCGTAAATATCGTCATAGTCCCTATTATTTGGAAGCTTGTAAACGGTTTAGTGCCTTCACTGGTACATCCTATGAAAAAGGAGTGACAATTTCCGCCAAACCAGTAGAAATATATGCCCTATTTGGTGGACAATGGCCCCATAGCAGTTATATGGTTCCTGGTGGAGTGATGTGCGCTCCCACTTTGACCGATGTCACCCGCGCTTGGGCGATTTTAGAGTATTTCCGTCGTAATTGGTTGGAACCAGTTTGGTTGGGTTGTTCCCTAGAACGGTATGAGGAAATCAAAACCTATGATGATTTCATGGCTTGGTTAAACGAAAAACCAGAACATTGGAATTCGGATTTGGGTTTATATTGGCGGATGGGTTTGGATATTGGTTTGGATAAATATGGTGCAGGTATCGGTCGCTATGTCAGTTGGGGATATTTACCCCATGAGTTGAAATATCAAAAGCCGACGATTGCGGGAAGAAATGCGGCGACAATTATGAAGGGTGGTGTGTACGATAGCTTCACTGATACCCATACTGCGATGGATCAAGCCTTTATTCGCGAAAATACTACCCATTCCTGGTATGAGGAAAGTGAAGGTGATATCCATCCCTTTGACCGCACTACAAAACCAAGGGTGAATAATCAAAAAGACTTTGAAGGAGCCTATTCCTGGTCTACTGCGGTATCTCACCAAAATCTAGGACGACTAGAAGCAGGACCATTTGCGCGTCAGTTAATTGCTGGAGGAAAACACGGTGAACCTTGGCAGCACTATGATGGGTTTATTCTCGATGCATTTAAATCGATGGGTGGTGCTAGTGTGCATTTACGTCAATTAGGACGACTCCATGAATTAGTGAAACTGTATCGTCAAGCAGAACATTGTTTACGGGAATTCCGTTTAAATGAGGAATGGTACATTAAACCGGAAGAACAAGACGGACGGGGATGGGGTGCAACGGAAGCAGCGCGAGGTGCTTTGTCCCACTGGATTGAAATTCAGGGAGGTAAGATAAAAAATTACCAAATTATTACTCCGGGAACCTGGAATATTGGTCCCCGTGATGGGAAAGGGATGCGTGGACCGATTGAAGAAGCTTTGGTGGGTACTCCTGTTGCTGACCCGACGGACCCCATTGAAATTGGACATATTGCGAGGTCTTTTGATTCCTGCTTGGTATGTACTGTACATGCTCATGATGCGAAGACTGGGGAGGAATTAGCTCGGTTTCGGACTGCGTGAGTCGATGTGGGATTAGGGGAGTCTGGGAATTTTTAACCTGATTCCTTTCTCCTTTGATCAAAACCTCTGAGATACCCTATTTTTCACAGAATGGGAAGGATATCAATGTTGATAGACGTAGCGAAATTAACGAAAAAAAAAGATTATCCAGGTTAATCTTGCTTATCCAGGGTATAGCGTTGCTGAGAACCATTAATTGACCATCAGGTATTTATTTCTCTCCCGAATAGAGGCATTGGAACTATGCTATTTGTTAACAATGAAAGCTTCCCTGTTAATATTACGGTACAGATTAGAAAGAATATTTATACAGCAGAAGTTTGGTTTGACGATAAAGTGAATGTTGCTTATTATCATCCCATTAGTGAGGCTGAGGATTATTATATTAAATTAATTTTGACAGAGCTTGTGGCAAAATACCAGGGTAAAGGCAAATACTTTCTGCTGTTAGATTTACGAAATATGCCGAAGGTGGGTATTATTCTTGTCCCCTTAGAGAAGCTGAGTGAATTGTATACTCTCACGAAAAATTCCGAATCGGAGAATATTTTACTGAATACTAGCAGCTAATTCAAAGAATAAATAATACAGGTAAATTTACTACTAGTTTGTCTCTTTCCAGGGCGTTCATCTAGAATTTATTATTGGTGAATGGTAAGGCTTGATTTGAGGATTGATTGCCTTCCTACTCCCTGCATTTTTGAGAATTTAGGAAATAGACAAAAAATGACATATTGCATCTTGATAAGTACCATCAGAATTTCATAAATAAAGGTTAATTGTGTCTGAAATTGCATTATATCCCCATCTTCCCAAATTACCAGTTGATGCTCTCAAGGAGTTTACTGAATGGTGTATCCTAGAGCAAGCTGTTGAGGCTGGATATGAATTTACTGCTGATAATAGTAAATTGATTAATCTCGCACCTGATTATTACATTGAAGAATTGGTAGACCAGTTTATTAAGGCGACTCGTAATTCTATTGAGGGTGGGATGGCTGCATTAGCAGCAGGTAAACAAGCTGATAATCACGGACTTCAGGGGATACCCATCGTAGTAGATTTTGTTTCTCTCTATGTGAGATATTTGGTTCCAAAGGGTCGCAATAATATGTATCCTAGTCACGAGACAACCAATCAGGTGTATGAACTAGCTTGTCAGCAACAATGGGATAAATTATTGGAAATAGGGAAAAAATATCATGTCGTTTTTTGATTAAATTATCAGAATGCAACCTATGCAGCATTGAAAATCTTGATAAATATGATACTATTCCCTGACAAATCATATCTTTATGGATGTGAGATTTTGGATAATACATCCTTGGGTATTAAGGGCTGTATCTATCTGCCATATCTTGTTTGAATTAGTATTGAATCAGTAAAGGGGAATAGGATGGCTAGGGTGTGGTTAATTCGACATGGTGAAAGTGAAGCGAATGCGGGAATGCCAACTGGTGAACCTGCTACTATCAAGTTAACTGCTAAGGGACATAAACAAGCACAGGAAATTGCGGATGCTTTTGTAACTGCGCCATCTTTGATTGTCACCTCACCTTTTCTACGGACAAAGGAAACAGCGCAACCGACGATTGAACGTTTTACGTCTGTTCCCAGTTTCGAGTGGCAAATTCAGGAGTTTAATTATTTAGCTGATTCTCGTCGCAAAAATACTACCTTGGAACAACGTCAACCAATGGCTGAGGAATATTGGTCACGAGGTGATGTGAATTATGTGGATGGAGATGGGGCTGAATCTTTTGTGGAAATGATGGGACGGATTCACGATTTGTGGACAAAAATACGGTGTTTGGAGAATGAATTTGTTGCTATTTTTACCCACGGATTATTTATACGTATTTTTATTTGGTTTTTATTAGTTAAGCCCCAGGAAATTACTTTAGAAACTATGTCTAATATTCGGGTTTTTCTGACTTCATTTCCGATTCCTAATGGGGCGATTTTACCGTTACAAGTTCAATTCCAAGAGATTTGGCTTGGTAGTATTATGATTTCCCATTTACAGGAGTTTAAGTTACAGAGTAATTGGGATGATTAGGGTATTGGATTGAGGATTTTGCATTTCTCACAAAACCCTAAAAGTTACGGGGGAGTAGGGAGTAGAAGCAAAATTAATTCGTTACTCAGGAATTACTACTTACTCGTAAGAAATTCAGGATAGGAGACAATAGTCTAGTTAGACTTAAAAGCCTGATTATTGGGTTAGGTTGGGTTAAAGAATGTAGAGGTAGTAACCCTCGTGGAATGCGTCCCCACGCGGAGCATCGGGACGAGATCATCACAAAAACTGTGTGAACTTATGGGTAAATTTCCACAAATCCTGGAATCCAAAATCCAAAATCCAAAATCTAAAATTAACTGTGTTGACTATTATTGGTTGTGGTAATTTAAATCGTTGCGATGATGGGGTGGGGGTAATTATTGCTCAACGCTTACAAAGTTATTTGCAGCAGTATCCCTGTGGGAATGTGCAGGTATTGGAATGTGGTACGGGGGGAATGGAGGTGATGTTTCAAGCACGGGGTAGTAGTCAGTTGATTGTGGTTGATGCAAGTTTTACTGGTTCTCCACCTGGGGCTATATTTGAGGTTCCGGGGGATGAACTGATAGCTCTGCCGGAACCTAGTTATAATTTACATGATTTTCGTTGGAATAATGCGATCGCAGTGGGCAAAAAAATTTTTCGCGATGATTTCCCGGAAGATGTGTTGGTCTATTTAATTGAGGCAGAAAATTTAGATTTTGGTTGGGAGTTAAGTGCTAAAGTACAGATTGCCGCAGAGTCTGTGGTGGAGAAGTTAAAAGCTCGAATTGGAAATTACAATCATGGTGAGGAGCGATAGGAAAATTAACCCTAAACTATAGCTCTAATCTATTCTTGACGATAAATCCCTAGTTCGTCAACCCGCATTTCAAAGGGCATTCCTTCTCCTGTGGGGGGATAAATTCGGATTTTGCCACTGATACTCATTTCTTGCAGCAGTTTAGCCATCGATGGGAGCTTACGCAATATTTGCCAGTTGCTCATTTCGTCGGGACACTCGATGACGAGGGTGACTGCGCTTGCTGTACTGGTCATATACCAGCGACATCGGGAGAGTAATTCTTGAATCATGCGATCGCATGATTCAAAAAAATAACGGCAAATTGATGCTTCAAGTTGCTGTCTGAGAATAATATCCGCAGATGTTAACTGTACTGGATGGGAATCTTCGTTGGTGAAAAAATTCTCTGTCATTTCCTCCTCTCTTGGTAATTCGTGGATGTCTATTATTGGAGAAATGGATTGGGATTGCTATATGCGTGACTGTTTTAGACTTTGCACGCTGATTGATTTCCCTTTGCGTTTGTTAACTGCTGATGGGTGACAGTAAAGACCTGGAAATCCCACGTCTCTTCTTGCATCAACCATCTGTAAGGACAAGCTCACTTGTTGACCGTGTAAAGTATAAACCTGGTGATACACGCACTTTTAAAGGCGCATACCTATGGTTGCACACGCCGCAATAATTAATTATTCAGATTTTAAAAAACATTTCCGAAGCCAAAATTATCAATTTTGACTCTTTTGCAATCATGTCGGTGATTGTTTCATCACTGCTATTGTTTGCAATCCTCATCACATAATCCCTGGTTAGACCTATGATAAAGGTAAACAAATAAAAAAAAGCAGTCTTTGATACAATATCTGCACACCTTGAATATTTTATTTTGGAAATTCCTCAGTCTGGAAGCAGAGATTAACTATGAGATTTTTAGTTGATTTCACTATCTCATGTTTCGGTTAATTCTTGGTAAAAATGAGTATAAATTTTTCCAAATTATTGTTTGGTGTTTGACACTACAAACTCCTAAAAGGATGTTGTAAAAGTCGATTTTGATACTTAGCAAGCTGGTTTTTTGGGAGTAGGAAATAGAAATAAAACTAAGCCATTACTCAACGCTTACCCTTAACTCGTGAGAAATACAGGATTATTCACAGTGTCACATACTCTACAATTAGAGATGCACTGTTACTAAGTTCTCAAAACAAAAAGGAGAACTCGAAAATCATGATTTCGGTTCGTCCTTTTTCGGATTATTGAAAATAATCAGTATGGAAGGACAGAATACAGGAAACATTATGTTATGTACCTGTATAACTGTCAACCAAGACTACTGTTGAGAACCAGCAGTCACTAATTCATTTGCAACTCCATTGTCTGCAAATTGTTCACGGGAACTGCGATCGAGTTTTGGCATACCGTGGAAGCAAGCTTCTGCTTCAATTTCATCAACGGTTTCCCAAGCTTCAATGGCTTCAAGGGAGTCTTCTCCCATGCTAGCTGCAATTGAACGAGCGTTGGAAATTGCTTTGTGGAGTTCTTTTTTCAAGAAGTGAATTTTTGGTGTTTCTGTGAAGTCACCTTTAGTGATAATATCGGTGACGGATATAACGCCAAGTAGTTCACCTTGAATGACTGGAGCGCGCCAAATACCAGTATTTGCAAATAACCGAGCAACGTATTCAATCCCTAAATCGGGGTTGACAACAATGCAGGGTTTGGTCATGATTTCGTAAATGTAGGTGTCTTGCGGATCTTTACCGTAAGCAACCACTTTCGCAGCGATATCGGTTTCAGTGACGATACCGTAAGCATCTTCTGGAGTACGAGGTTCGACGATTAGCGATCGCAATCCGCGCAACCGCATTAGACGAACTGCTTCAGCTACGGTTGCGGAACCTTTGATGGTTACTACGTCCTGGGTCATGATTTCTTTTGCTCGCATGATTCTTACTCCTTCGATTCCTGCTTTGAATGTAAAATTGCGTCTAAATTACAGCAATTAATTCCAACTTAGATGAAGCTTCATCAAAATCGAGCATTTTATTGCAGATAATATGCTGATTCTGATGCTTGTTGATAGTGGTTTAAGTTGGATCTAATCTAATTCCGCTAATTTCATTCAGTCAATTTGAGCTATTTTCTGAAAACTTACGCAGGCAGAGGATTTTATTGTTAAATCTCCGGTTAATTCCCCGTTTTATTGGATTTAACACTGATTACAAATTAAAGGGAATGAGATTTTATCGGGCGCTTAAAACACTTTGATTTGTTTTTAAGCGTTGGAGAACTGCTAACAACTTAGCTTATTTACATCCTATCCTTTTATTTTTTGAATGGCAAATTCATTTATAAAACTTTGCATTTTTCTAGTTTTTAAAAATATTAAATTAATCTTTAATTCAAGCTGTTTCGACTATTTTTGGTTATATCAGTAGTTGAACTAATTAATCAAAACTTCAGGAAATGAGTTACAAATTAGGTAATTAAGACCATGACAAATGAAATTGATAATTTTCCGGATTGATTTAGTTATCAAGACCTACGGTAAAACAGGCTAAATTTCTACTTCTTGCAAGCAACAATATGGAAAATATGCCAGTATTTTTCCTCTCCTATAGCTGTTTTACCTAAGTATTCTTGTTCCTCAATAACTTCAATTTTAAAGGGGACTAAGAGGGTTTCGATTTGGGTACGGCTATGGAAAGTCATGGATGGAGAAGAACTCCAGGAATCCCGTATACCAAATAATTGACCAGCAAATCGTCCTCCTGGCTTTAATGCTTTGACTATTTTTTCCCATAGTTGGAGAAAGTCATCGGGATGACAGAATGGTAAGGAATAACTAGCATTAATTAAATCAACATCTTCAGGTAATTCCACAGCATTAAACTGTTTAACTTGAGTTTGTAGTCGATTCGTATCCCCAGATATTAATTGACGCAATTGTTGAATTGCTAACCCTTCTCCATCAATTGCCAGTACAAACCAACCACGTTTAATTAATTCTTGTGTATCAATCCCATTTCCACAACCTAAATCTACTGCTAATTTTCCCCAGGTTTTCCGTTCAAAATCTGTTAAGGCTGTTAGTAGGGTTTTGCGAGGTGGACTAGCAGCGATCGCATGGTAATATGCAGACCAATCTCTGTTATTAGCGGAATTACTCATGGGAATTCAGGTGATAAAATTTTGGTGTCACAGTTTTATTGTTAATCTGAAAATTCCAAATATAATACCGACGTAAGCTCAGGGAAAATGGATTTGATACAAAGGGGGATGGATTCGGATGGGGGTACAACTATTAAAAATATTAAAAATCGGTGGTTTGATTATATCCGTGCCGATAATTTTACTGGTACTGTTTTATTTTTGGGGAAGTTCTGGTTCCTATCCCCAGGAAAAATATAATCAAATCACCAAATATGACACCAAAACCACACCGGGTGAGGATGGGATTTTTACAGTTATTTCCTATAATATTGGTTATCTCTCTGGTTTAGAAAATGCCGCTACTAGTAATGATGCAACTCAAGCTAGCAAAGAATTGTATGAGCAAAATTTACAAACCGTAATTACCGCGTTTAAATCCCTCAATCCTGATTTTATTGGTCTACAGGAAGTTGATATTCAGTCCAAACGTTCCTACAAGGTGAATCAAGTTGCTGAATTAGCAAAAAATTTAGGTTTACCAACAGCTTTAATTGGAATTAACTGGGATAAAAATTACATTCCCTTTCCCTATTTTCCCCTAAATGCCCATTTTGGTCGTACAGTAGCAGCTCAATCTATCCTCAGTCGCTACCCAATGACAAAAGGTACAAGAATCGTCTTAGAACCGGTCAAAAGTCAACCTTTCTACTACAGAGCATTTTATCTGGATCGAATTGCTCAAGTTGCCGAAATTGATGTCAAAGGTCAACCCTTAATTATTATTAACGTGCATTTAGAAGCATTCGACGAACCAACCCGGACAAACCAAACGGAAGAAATTAAAGAGTTAGCAGAGGAATACGCGCAAAAATATCCAGTATTGCTAATTGGAGACTTTAACAGTTCCCTCAATCGTCAAGAAGAAGGCCAACCATCGATTCAACTACTCTTAAAATCCGCCATATTCCAATCAGCCATTAATCCAGACCAGTTAAAATCCGGTAAATTTGCCACCTATCCATCCAACCAACCCAAATATACCCTAGATTATATATTTTATAACCGCGATCGCATTCAACTAATTGATGCACAGGTCATCACCACCACGGACACCGCATCTGATCATCTACCAGTCATGATGAGGTTCCGTCTGAGGAATTTTGGATCTTAGATTTTTCCGCCTACATCATACTGGCAAAAAAGTCAACTGTATCCTTCAAGGCACGGATAAACATGTTAATTTCCCTATGGGTATTATAGAATGATAAACTAGCACGGGCGGAACCGGATGCTTGAATGTATCTGTGTAAAGGCTGGGTGCAGTGGTGTCCGGAACGGATGGCTACTCCTTCCTGGTCTAGTAAGGCTGATAGGTCACTAGCGTGGATTTTGCCGACGTTAAATGATGCTAATGCTGCGCGTCCTTCTCTTTTTGCGTCGGGTAGGGGTCCATAGAGACGAATATCGGGGATTTTTGCGAGTTGCTGGAAGAGATAGCTGGTTAATTCGGCTTCGTAGGCATGAATTCTATCCATGCCAATTTTGGTCAGATAATCCACAGCCGCACCTAATGCGATCGCTTCTCCAATTGCTGGGGTTCCGGCTTCAAATTTATGAGGTAATTCTGCGTAGGTTGAGTGGTCTAAATATACATCGGCTATCATTTCCCCCCCACCGAGGAAGGGGGGCATTTCTGTGAGGATTTCCTCCTTGCCGTACAAGAAGCCAATTCCTGTTGGAGCGCACATTTTATGTCCTGATGCCACTAGCCAATCGCAGTCTATTTCCTGGACGTTGATGGGCATATGGGGTACACTTTGGCAGGCATCAATTAATACTTTGGCTCCCGATTGATGGGCTAATTGGCAAATTTCCGTCACCGGGTTAATACATCCCAGGGTGTTGGATACGTGGACAATTGCAACGAGTTTGGTGTTAGTTGATAGTAAATTTTGAAATTCTTGAATATCCAAGGTTTGTTCGTTTGTTAAACCCACATATTTCAGGGTTGCACCGGTTTTTTGAGCGACAAATTGCCAAGGAACTAAATTACTATGGTGTTCCATCACCGACAGAATAATTTCATCCCCCGGTTTGAGGTGATTCATTCCCCAGCTGTAAGCTACCAGGTTTATTGCTTCGGAGGCGTTACGAGTATAAACTATTTCATTACGAGATTTAGCCTTGATAAAGGCTGCAACCTTGTCCCTAGCTGCTTCGTAGGCATCGGTAGCCTTTGCACTCAGGGTGTGGGCACCGCGATGCACGTTAGCATTATAACGCTCGTAGTAGTCCCGTAGGGTATCCAGGACAAAGCGCGGTTTTTGCGATGTAGCTGCACTGTCCAGGTAAATGAGGGGTTTACCGTTGATTTCCTGGTGCAAAATCGGGAAATCGTCACGAATTTGTTCAGCGAGAGTCATGGGATTTTGGATTTTGGATTTTGGATTGGTAATTTGGTAATAATAATATTTTTTTGACGAAGAGACGCGATATATCGCGTCTCTAGGTATATCTGGACATGTTGCAAACATTTTCTGAATCAATATCAGATAACATTAACATGAAAAAATTTGAATACCCTTGTACAGAAGTAAACAACATTCCAGAAGTCGGATTTTGATGATAATTTTTTTTATTGTCAATATCCGCCTGAAAAATTCGATTTCTCACCCACTCCCCATTCCCGACTCCCTTCAATCTACAATTGTTTTGCTTGTATAAGTAACTTCTCAGACAATGATTTTACGGGAATTTGCTGGATAACTTCAGTTGCAAAAGCATTGATGAGCAACTTACGGGAATCATCTTGATTAATCCCTCGACTTTGGAGATAAAAAATCTCATCGTCTTCCAGTTGACTAACAGTTGCTCCGTGGGCACATTTTACATTATCGGCGGTAATTTCTAGTTGGGGTTTGGTGTCAACACGGGCTTTTGTAGACAGGAGTAAATTCCGGTTTAATTGGGATGCGTCGGTAAGTTGGGCTGGTCTGGGAACCAGTATCTTACCATTAAAGATAGCATGGGCCCTATCAGCTATAATGTTTTTCTGGATTTGCTTGCTGACACCATAGGGATAGTTGAGGGCGATCGCACTATGGGTATCGTTGACTTGTTTGTCTTTGGCAATGCTCAACCCATTGAGATCGGTTTCGGTTTGTTCCCCGGTTTGCAGGATTTCCAGGTGATGACGGGATAGTTGTCCACCGATGTTAATCGCGTTGCAGGTATAGCGACTGTAACGGGATTGGGTGACAGCTGTTTTGCCGATGTGAAAGGCTGTTGCTGCTTCTGTTTGAATACGGGTATGGTTAATACTAGCGTTGTCTGCTAGCCAAATTTCACTGACGCTGTTGGTAAAGTAGGTGTCGGTGTCGATGGAGATAAATTCCTCTACCAAGGTCATTTCCGCACCGGTTTCGGCAATAATTAGGGTACGGGGTAAATTTATAGTTTGGGGTTGACCTGTGGCAATAAATACTAGGTGGATAGGGGTATCCAGAATGATGTTTTTGTGGATGTAAATGACTGCTCCGTCCTTCATTCCAGACGTGTTTAAGGCTGTAAATACCTCTAAAGCCCCTTCCGCTTGGGCAAAACAAGCTGAGATTTTGCCTGTATATTCACTGGGCAATTTAGTTAAGCTAGTTACCAATACCCCTGGTGGTAAATTCTCCATACGGGATAATTGGGGAGCAAACCGACCATTGACGAACACCAGACGACTGTTTGCTGTTTCCGGTGTCCCAATTTGTGTATCTACCTGGTCAAGCTGAACATTCTCTGCTGCGGTAAACTTTACCTGCTGCAAACCAGATAAATCCGTAAACCGCCATTCCTCGTCACGGGTGGTCGGTAAGGTGGAGTGACGCACCCAATTCGCAGCTTGGGTTTGAATTTCTTCCAACCAGTCGATGTTAGAACCAGTGTGTACCGTTGTCAATAATTGACCCAGATACACATCCCGATCCAACAGGGTTTTGGTTAAACTTGCTACTTCTGAATTAGCGATCGCGCTGGGTGAAACCAGACTATTAACGGTACTAGTAGTCATGTTACACCCCCACGGTTTCTGTGTATTGGTCTAAAATCCAGTCATAACCACGGGATTCTAATTCTAGGGCTAATTCCTTACCACCACTAGTTAAAATCTTACCCCGCGCCATCACATGGACGTAATCGGGGATAATATAATTCAACAAACGCTGGTAGTGGGTAATCATCACCACTGCATTATTGGGACGGGTTAATTGATTGACTCCGTTTGCAACAATTTTTAATGCGTCGATATCCAACCCGGAATCGGTTTCATCCAAAATAGCCAAGGTTGGTTCCAACAAAGCCATTTGTAGGATTTCGTTGCGTTTTTTCTCCCCTCCAGAAAACCCTTCATTTACGCTCCGGTTTAAAAAGGATGGATCCATTTTCACCACATCCAACCGTTCATAAACCAAATCTTCAAAGTCAAAGGGTTCCAATTCTTCTAATCCATTGGCTTTACGTTTAGAATTATATGCAACCCGTAGAAAATCCAAATTGGTGACACCGGGAATTTCCAAGGGATATTGGAACGCGAGAAATACACCACTACGCGCTCTTTCTTCCGGTTCCATTTCCAAGAGGTTTTGTCCTTTAAAGATTACTTCCCCACCAGTTACTTCATAAGCAGGGTGTCCAGCTAAAACCTTGGAAAATGTACTTTTACCGGAACCGTTGGGACCCATGATGGCATGGATTTCCCCAGCTCGTACTTCTAAGTTTACACCTTTGAGGATTTGGTTTCCTTCTACTTCTGCGGTCAAATCGCGTACCGACAGGATTATTTCACTATTTTCGATAATCATCAGTCTGATTTTGGATTTTGGATTTTAGATTGGGGAAAGAATACAGAATACAAAAGATGGGAGATGTCAAATTGATTTTGATGGATGTCTTATACTGAGCTTGTCGAAGTCTGGTTTTGATGACATAAATCATACAAATTTTATATGCTGCTGACGGTTAACTGTATAACCGTTAACTGTTATCCATCAAAAGTTGTGAATATACAACTAACAATGCGCAACAGCTTATCCATCGTTTATCGTATTGACGTACTAGTAGTCCACCACACAATTTCTCAGGGGTTCGTAAGTTGTGGCTCAAGCCACAAAAAAGCTTTAATATAAAGGTGCTATACCCACGGGGTTGTCGTTGTAGCGCAACTACGTAGCTTTCCTCACCCATCATTAATCTAATAGGGGAGCGATCGCTGGCAAAGACTTGATTTTGATTTCGAGTTTATAGGTTCTGTTGTAATTACAGGTCATCTTGACCAAAATCCAACTTAATTACCCTACAAAGATTTGAAAACCGCTTCATATCTGGATGGGAAGGGGGAAGGGGAAAAAATTACATCACGATATAATTTCTTCCCTATTACCTAGTAGAGACGACCTATCGGGGTAGAGACGACCCGTCGGGTCGTCTCTACTACCATCCCAATCAACCCACACTACCTTCTAACTTCAAACTCAATAACTTATCAGCTTCCACTGCAAACTCCATCGGTAACTGATTAAATACATCCTTACAGAAACCGCTAATCATCATGGATACTGCGTCTTCTGCGGAGATTCCCCGTTGACTAAAGTAAAATAACTGGTCTTCACCAATTTTGGATGTGGATGCTTCGTGTTCCACTTTTCCAGTGTTGTTTTGTACCTGAATATAGGGAAACGTGTTAGCATGGGCGCGATCGCCGATTAACATCGAGTCACATTGGGAATAATTCCGCGCTCCTTCCGCATTTGGTCCAACTTTCACCAATCCCCGGTAGCTGTTACTTGACTCTCCAGCAGAAATTCCCTTGGAAATAATTGTACTGCGGGTGTTTTTGCCGATGTGGATCATCTTGGTTCCCGTATCAGCTTGTTGCTTATTATTGGTCAACGCGACCGAGTAAAACTCACCTACGGAATTATCCCCCACCAATACACAACTAGGATATTTCCAAGTAATCGCAGAACCGGTTTCCACCTGCGTCCAGGAAATTTTCGAGTTTCTCCCCTGACACAATCCCCGTTTGGTGACAAAGTTGTAAATTCCCCCTTTACCGTTCTCATCCCCTGCATACCAGTTTTGCACGGTCGAGTACTTGATTTCGGCATTTTCCAACGCCACCAATTCCACCACCGCAGCGTGTAATTGGTTACTATCGTACATCGGTGCAGTACAACCTTCCAAATAGGAAACGTAACTGTCATCCTCTGCAATAATCAATGTCCGCTCAAACTGTCCTGTATCCCCACTATTAATCCGGAAATAGGTAGACAGTTCCATCGGACACTTCACACCCTTGGGAATATACACAAATGACCCGTCGCTAAACACCGCCGAATTCAAGGCCGCAAAATAATTATCGGCGATTGGCACCACGCTCCCCAAATATTTTTTCACTAATTCGGGATGTTCCTGCAAAGCTTCGGAGATCGAGCAGAAAATCACCCCATCTTCCGCTAATTTTTCCTTGAAGGTTGTCGCAATAGATACGCTATCGAAAATCGCATCCACCGCTACATTTGCCAAGCGTTTTTGCTCACTCAAGGGAATTCCCAGTTTCTCAAAGGTTTCCAATAAAGTCGGATCAACCTCATCGAGACTATTTAGTTTCTTTTTCGCTTGCTTGGGAGCAGAATAATAAATAATATCTTGATAATTAATCGGTGGATAGTGTACGCTCGGCCATGTCGGTTCGGTCATCTTCAACCATTGACGGTAAGCACGCAAACGGAACTCCAACATGAACTCTGGTTCATTTTTCTTGGCGGAAATTAAACGAATTACATCCTCGCTCAATCCACGGGGAATCGTATCCGTCTCTATGTCGGTGACAAAACCGTACTTGTATGGTTGATTTACCAAGGTTTTGACAGTGGCACTCATTGGATCTCTCTCGTATTCTGGTTGGGACTCTCTTTAATCGGAACGGAGATAGGTGTATTCAGCACTTCTCACTTTTTTTACCGAGTTGTCACACGGCTGCTATTATGTATATATACACTAAAACAACAGGTTTGTTGTTTAATGTATCTTCATTGTACGCTAAATTAACAACAATAATGTTGTTAAAGTCAAATTTCCTGATAATTTTTTTGTGGCGAACATGGCAACTTCGCAGCAGGCTTCAACCAAACAAGATATTCTCAAGTATCTGGCGAAACAATCACAGGCAACGGCACTGGAACTGGCGGAAGCCCTGGAAATTAGTCCCCAGGCGGTTCGTCGTCACTTGAAGGATTTAGAGGCGGATGATTTAGTTGTATACGCTAGCACATCGCAAACGGGGATGGGTCGTCCTCAACATATATATAGATTAAGTCAAAAAGGACGCGATCGCCTACGACGGGATGTGGCAGATAGCTACGGAGAGTTTGCGGTTTCCCTATTGGATACTTTAGCGGAAACGGTAGGGCATGAGCAAGTTAGTTCCATTTTGCGCAAACAATGGGAAAGGAAGGCATTAGAATATCAGCAAAAGGTTGGTAACGGTTCGCTACAAGAACGGGTGGAAAACCTGGTGGAGTTGCGCAAAGCAGAAGGATTTATGGCTGAGTGTCATCCGGTGGAGTTGGAAGGAGGGGAAGGTTTTATTTTAACTGAGCATAATTGTGCTATATCCAATGTGGCGGAGTCTTTTCCCAGTGTCTGTGGTCACGAATTGGAAATGTTTGCAGCGATTTTACCGGATTGCACTGTGGAGCGTACCCATTGGATTATTAATGGGGAGCATCGTTGTGGTTATTTAGTGAAGTTGCTGTAGGGAATAAACTTGATGTGCTGCATACACCAATAATTATTAATAGATTTCTCGAAATGCGATCGCACTACAATAATTTTTATTAACACACTTAAATTCTCACAAAGTTCACTATCATGAGCATCAAAGAAGAACTACTCCAAGAAATAGAAAAAGTACCCGAACCTCTCTTACAAGAAGTTTTAGCTTTTGTACAATTTCTGCAAAATAAACATCAGCAAGAAAAGTTAGAAAATACCTTGCTCAGTGAATCCTCCCTGCAAAAAGATTGGTTAAAACCAGAAGAGGAAGAAGCATGGCAGAATTTATCAAAGGAGATGTAGTCATTCTCCCATTTCCTTTTTCCGATATAACTCAAGCTAAACGTAGACCTGCTGTTGTTTTTGCTAATCTGAGAGGGGATGACCTCATTCTCTGCCAAATTACTAGCCAAACAGTTAGTGATGATTATGCGATAAAAATCGATAACAGTGATTTTAGCATGGGTGGACTAAATTAAATTAGCAATATCCGCCCAAATCGCCTGTTTACAGCAGATAAATCCATCATTCTCTAGAAAGCAGGTCAACTAAAACCAGAAAAACTCGAAGAAGCGATCGCAAAAATAATTAAGATATTGCAATCAGAATAACTTATTGATTTGATTTATGATTTAAAATGCGAGAACAAGCCATTCAGGATATTTTCCGCAGACAGCTTTCCTATTGTACAAAATATAGACCATAAGCAAAAAGGGCATACAAACGTATACCCTTGTGCGCAAAAACGTTTCCAACACAGAACATTAAGCAGCACCAAAATTTTGTGTCCAGTAGTGGTTATAGTTAACTTCTCCGGTGTCATGGGCAAGATAGTAATAGCCAATACCAATTTCTTCGTATTTGGAGTTCAGAATGTTCTTGCGGTGACCAGGACTCTCCATCCAAGCTTGGACAACTTCTTCCGGTGTAGTTTGACCCGCAGCAATATTTTCCGCAGCACAGGTGTATTTATAACCACAAGCGTAAATGCGATCGCCGACACTTGAACCATTATACCCCCGATGGCTAAAGTAATCTGAGTTAGCCATGTCTTCACTGTGTAGTTGAGCTGCTTGGGTTAATTGAGAGTTTAATTTGAGGGGAGATAATCCTGCTTTGGTTCGTTCTAGGTTGGTTAAGTCTAAAACCCGTTTAATAAAAGCATGAAGCTGAATAGATGAGGAGGGGGATTCGGTTGTTATTGATGCTGTCTGGTTGGATGGGGAAGTAGCTGCAACTAAAGTGGTGAAAAAGCTCAGGTTGTAGTTACTAACAGCTTCTGAATTACCGGGATAAATCTGAAGGTAGTAAGTACCTGTTCCTAATGCTTGAATGTCAATTACTTCACTACCATTTTCTGGATTCAATGATGTCGCTAAAACTGTTCCGTCGCTTCCCAATAATTGCAGGTCTATATTTGCACCTAAACCGTTCAGTTCCACTCGCAGATTGGTTCCCTCTTGACCAATACTCAAGCGATAGATATCTCCTATATCCCCTCCACCAACAGCATCCCGAATTGTTGTCCCATTAGAACTAATCGCAATCTCGCGAGCGGTTTCTAAGCTATTTCCAGCAAAGTCACTGGTGATGAGATGACTTGCATTTTTTCCTTCCTTCAGTCCGTACTGGATGAAATGTTCGTAAGCTTGACGGTAGTTAAAGCCAATATTCCGGATATCGGGATTATTCTCTAGGTAATATCCCACATTAAATTTATCAGTGGCTATTCTTCCCTCATCTAAACCAGATATCTGAAAATGGTTCAGTAAATCTTGATTACTCAGTCTGATCAAATCCCCATTGCTATCACGGTAGGAATTGACATCAAAACTAATCGAAGCACCACGTCCTTCCTCTAAACCGTAAATTGTATAGTGTTTTAGTCCTTCGAGTCGATTTCCACTATAGAACTGATTTACGTCCGGATTGACTGCAAGATAGTAATTAACATCAAATACGGTTGAAAATAATCGACCTTCACTAACTCCACTGGTGACTAGATGGGTAAATAACTCTTCGTTACTAAAATTAGTCAAGTCTGCATTCGCGCTGCGATAAAAATTTAAGTCGATCAAAGGTGAAAATCGCCTACCTTCAGCAATCCCCGTAGTGGATAAATGGTCGTATAACTGGGAATTGGAAAATTCCCCTAAATCAGGGTTTGCAGCACGATAAAAAGATAAATTTACATAGGGAGAAAATAAACGTCCAGCGTTTAAACCTTCGCTCTGAAAGTGGGATAGGACTTCTTGGTCATTTAATCCCTGTAGGTCGGAATTAGCACTGCAATAATAGCTCGCATCAAATAAATTTACAGGCATAGGTGTATCTTCAGGTGAACTGGATACAAGGTTTAATGTTGGTATTCCCCTATGCCAATGGGCAATTCGGCTCAAAATATCTATCTTGCAGCCAATTATTAATTAATTCTAAAGAGGGAACACACGCAGCTTATTGTATCAAAAGAAGTACATATAAGTGTGTAACCATGATGAGATATATTCGCTTAATGCCTCAATGATTAATCTCTGTACACAGAATGAAATGGCTGTAATCTAGATTCAGAAATAGTTTCACCCATCGAAGACCAATTTAATTCATCAAATATAAATTTTTGTTAATTAATATTCTCTGGGCGGAATAAAATCATCGAGTATAAGTTATGATTATAAGTTAAGCAATAAAATTTCAAAGATTACTCTTCCACTCGATATCCCAACTCTGCCAACCGGATGCGGGATTGTCGCCATTTCGGTTGCACCTTGACGAATAATTCTAAATAAACCTTCCCAGCGATTAGCTTCTGAATTTGTTGACGTGCGGCACTACCAATATTTTTCAACATTAACCCTTTTTTCCCAATCAGAATCCCTTTTTGGGAATCCCGTTCCACATTAATCGTCGCCAGCACACGGGTAATTTTCTCCGTTTCTTCCACTAAATCAATGGCGATCGCAACTGAATGGGGTACTTCTTCACGGGTATGTAGTAATACTTGTTCCCGAATCAGTTCACCCATAATAAACCGTTCCGGTTGGTCGGTGACTAAATCTGGAGGGTAATAATAGGGACCCGGTGCTAAATTTTCAATCAGAATATTTTGTAAGTTTGATAACTCAGTACCAACTTTGGCGGAGAATTTCACCAATTGCCAATTGTATTCCCCAGCGAGTTGTTGATAGCTTGCATCAAGGACAGATGCGGTGTGAGGAGCTTGTAGATCAATCTTGTTTAGACCCAAAATCACAGGGGTTTGACTGTGGGCTAATAATTCTGCCACATAGCGATCGCCCTTACCACATGCTACAGACCCATCCACCACAAACAACACCACATCCACCGATTCGATGGCGATTTTGGCATTTTGCACCAGTACTTCCCCCAATTGGTGATGGGGTTTATGGATACCGGGTGTGTCCACAAAAATTAATTGGGCTGTATCCGTAGTCACAATCCCCCGCAGACGATTGCGGGTAGTTTGGGCTGTGGGTGATGTGATGGCGATTTTTTGCCCAACCAACTGATTCATTAAGGTAGATTTACCGACATTGGGACGACCAATGATACCGATAAATCCGGATTTAAAACCAGCAGGAGTTGGTGGAATCAGCGATGTAGTTGAGAGTTCAGGGTTAGGTGGGTGTTCTAGCATAGTGGGTGGTGAGACGACCCGATGGGTCGTCTGTACTCAGAGGGAGAAGGAGTAGCAAAGATAGGCGATGTATATTATTGCAAATTGCTCCTCCACTCCTTCTCCCCTACTGTCTCCTGTATTCTGTTTCCTCATAAATTCCCTTCGCACCATCTCCCCTTTTTTGACTAACTACTATAATTAAAACCTTTCATAAAGGCGACGACCGTACCAACACAGAAGGGTGTTAACTTGACCGCTTCATGGTAGGTATCAGCAAATACAGATTCATTAATATCGGAACGGTTGGCTAAACGCTGGCCGAAATTGGGGTGTTCGTGAAGGATAATGGTTTGAGCGCTGGAGTTACTGAGGATAATTTGGGTTGGTGCATGAAAAAAGGGAATTTTTGTGACTAGGGTCAAAATATTTTGCATCTGTTTAATATTATCGGCATTGATGAGGGCATTTTCAATAGCTTGGGTAATTCTTTGGATACGATAGAAGGGGATACAACCATCATTGGCTGTATCTTCACTTTTGAGTAGTTCCAACAGACGCAGGGAATTTTGATGGGCGATCGCTGCATCTTTCCAAGGGAGGGTAGCAATACAAGCGGTGGGGAAAAGGGCTTCATCGTTGTCAACCCGGAAGGAAAACACTGTACGTCGTCGGTCGATATCTAAAGTTGGGGGATGTTTGAGTTCGGGGTATTTTTGGGAAATTTGATAATATGCACCAGCGATCGCAAAATGGGCTTCGTGGTCGAGGGGTCGATCAACTATAATCCGAATTAGGGAAGGATGGGCATTAAAGAAATCACGGGCTTCATCGATGTGAAAATACTTAATTAGGGAACCATCACCCGTAGGACTCAAATCCACCCATTCACAGATAATTCCCTCGGTTTTTAAGCCAAATCGGGATGTGGCGAATAATTTGGCTGCGGTCAGGGTTGCACCACTTAAATCTGCACCAACCCAATCGGCTTGAATTAGTTTCGCTTGGTGTAAATTAGCATGAACTAAACTGGTATTGGTCAGGTTAGCGTGACTGAGATTAGCATAACTCAAATTGGCTCCACTCAGCTTTGCCCCACTTAAATCAGCCCAACTGAGATTCGCACCACTTAAATCTGCCCAGCGTAAATTTGCACCACTGAGATTCGCACCACTGAGGTTTGCCCGTGTCAAATTTGCTTGTCGTAATTCCGCATCTCGCAAATTCGCACCACTCAAATCACTTTTAGTCAAATCCACATTAGCCAGGTTCGCACTTTCCAGATTTGCCCCTGTTAAAAAACCCCCCTTCAAACAAGCTAGACTCAGATTCGCTTCCCGTAAATTAGCTTGACGTAAAGAAGCTTCCCGTAAATCCGCATTCCGCAAATTTGCCTTGTGTAAATCAGCACGGCTCAAATTGGCACGAATTAATTCTGCTCGAATGAGGGAGGTCTTGCGCATTTGCGCACGACTTAAATCCGCACGGATTAAATTAGCCACATTTAAACTTGCTCCCTTCAAGTCAGCATTACTTAAATGAGCGCCACTTAAACGAGCTACATTCAGCTTCGCATATCTTAAATTAGCACCATTGAGGATAGCCCCACTCAAATTCACCACATTGAGATTAGCATGGGTGAGAATAACCTCACTTAATTTAGCACCATTTAAATTTGCCTCCGCCAAATCAACCCCACTAAAATCGCGGATACCAACAGTATATTTTTCGAGAAATTCCTCAACAGTCATTTCTGCTTCCCCTCGGTAGGCAACACTGATAAACTCAAATCCAGGTTCATTTGCACCATCTTGTATTTGTCGTCCCGATTCCCAAATTGATATCACCACAACCAGCACCATATTAGGAGTCCGATTTTCAGATTGAACAAAACAGCCTCCCATCTTGTCGCTACACTTCTAGAGTAAAATTTCTACTCACCACTCCCTGACCCTAAAAGATAGATTCAAAAACCAAAATAGATTCCCATATCATGAACATAGGCATTATCGGACTAGGATTAATTGGCGGTTCCCTGGGACTAGATTTGCGATCGCACGGACATCACGTGATCGGAGTCAGTCGTCGTCAATCCACCTGTGAAACAGCCATGAAAAGGGGTTGTGTTGATTGCGCATCAACCCATTTATCCTCCCTGACCACAGTCGAGGTCGTATTTGTTTGCACCCCTCTTGGGCTTATTATTCCCACCGTCACAGAATTGATCACGTTTTTACCCAAAACTACGGTAATTACCGATGTTGGCTCCGTCAAAACACCAATAGTCCAAGCCATCACCCCCCATTGGCAAAACTTCATCGGTGGTCATCCCATGGCCGGAACCGCAGAAACCGGAATCGACGCAGCTATCCCCGCTTTATTTGTCAATCGTCCCTACGTACTTACCCCTACCTCCACCACCCCAGAATCAGCTACTGCAACTGTTGTAGGTATAATTCAACAATTAAAAAGTCACATTTATTACTGTCAACCCCAAGAACACGACCAAGCCGTGAGTTGGATTTCCCACCTACCCGTCATGGTGAGTGCAGCTCTCATCTCAGCTTGCAGCCAAGAACGCGATCGCCATATTCTCAATTTAGCCCAAAATCTAGCCAGCACAGGTTTCCGTGACACCAGTCGCGTCGGAGGTGGTAATCCCGAATTAGGTCGAATGATGGCAGAACACAACCACGAAGCCCTATTAAATTCCCTACATCAATACCGTCACCATTTAGATGAGTTAATTAACTTAATCGACACCAAAAATTGGCAAAAATTACAGCAAAAACTCCAATCCACCCAACAGGAACGTCCCCATTTTGTCAAGGAAAAATAAATGATAATACAGGAGGAGGGGAGGTATCGAAATAATCCAAAATCCATAGCAGAGACGACCCGTCGGGTCGTCTCTACGGTAATCCAAAATCCAAAATCGAATAATCCAAAATCTAAAATGTATTGGCGACTCATTCCCCCCCTCGAACTAAATGGAAAATTACAAATGGCAATTGATACCTGGTTATTCCAACAACATATTGCCGGAAACCATCCTCCCACCCTACGATTTTACACCTGGTCATCACCGACAATTTCCCTCGGATATCACCAAAAAACCTATCCTCCGCAATGGGAAAACCTGCAATGGCAAGGACAAAAAATTAATATAGTTCGTCGTCCAACAGGGGGAAGAGCAGTTTTACACCAAGGTGATTTAACCTATGCAGTTATCACCTCCGGATTCAGTTCAAAACGTATAGAAGCCTATCAACAAATTTGTAAATTTTTAATCCTTGGTTGGCAAAAATTAGGGATTAAATTACATTACGGTCAAGCTGGAAGGGGCTACATTCATAATCCCAATTGTTTCGGTACAGCCACAGGTGCTGATTTAGTTACAGAAAATGGTTATAAATTTATTGGTAGTGCCCAATTACGCCAAGGTCAAAATATTCTGCAACACGGCTCCATGCGCATCAATCAAAGTGTTGAATTATATCAACAAGTTTTTCATCCCCAAGCACAGGAATTAATCATTAATCATCCCATTAATCCAGTGTCAATTTATCAAGATTTACCAACTATTATTGATACTCTCCAAACCACAGCTGCAGAATGTTTTCAAATCCAGTTAGAAATTCAACCTTTCACACTCCAAGAATGGCAAGAAATCATTAAAATAATCGATTCTCTTGTACTTTGATATAGTTGTCGCTTATGTCATATAAACTAATTGCGAATTATGAATTTTGTTCATCCATCGGTTCTGTTTAGGTGGTAAGAAGTAGCTTGCATGTAATGCTGACATCAAAAACCAATGAAAGGGGCTTTTCCCTACTTCCTACAGCCTTCGGGTAAGCGCTGTGTTGTTGGAGGCTAGTGGTCTGTCAACTTTATTTTGATGGATGGTGGTGGTGTGGGCATCCTGCCCGCATTTAAGTTATAAATAAATGTATCCATCGTTTCTGTGTTGACAAACCACTAGTATCTTAAGCTTTAAATTTATCGATAATTCGGGCCATTGCGGTTTCGACATTTTGGCGACTGTTAAAGGCGGAAATTCGGAAATAGCCCTCACCTGCAGCACCGAAACCGGAACCGGGGGTTCCCACTACATGACAGGTATGTAGGAGCTTATCAAAGAAATCCCAACTGGATAAACCGTTAGGGGTTTTCACCCAGACGTAGGGTGCATTCACACCACCGTAAACCTGTAAACCTGCTGCGGTCAATTGTTCTCGGATTATTTTGGCATTTTCCATGTAGAAATTAATTAAAGCTTTGACCTGTGCTTGACCAGCATCAGAGTAAACTGCTTCCGCACCTCGTTGGACGATGTAGGATACACCGTTAAATTTGGTGGATTGACGACGGTTCCACAGTTTCCATAGTTCTACGTCGCTACCGTCGCTGGCTTTGGCTGTGAGGGTTTTGGGAACAACGGTTAGCGCACAACGGGTTCCGGTAAACCCGGCATTTTTGGAAAATGAACGGAATTCGATGGCACATTCCCTTGCTCCGGGAATTTCGTAGATAGAATGGGGAAGGTTAGAATCGCTAATAAAGGCTTCGTAGGCTGCGTCAAAGAAGATGATTGAGTTATGAGCGCGGGCGTAATCAACCCAGGCTTTTAGGTGTTCCTTGGTAGCCGTTGCACCTGTGGGGTTGTTGGGAAAACAGAGATAAATTAAATCAACTCTTTGGTTGGGAATTTCGGCAGTAAAGTTATTTTCGGCGGAAATTGGTAAATAGACTAAACCCGCATATTCACCCTTTTCGTTCACTTCGCCAGTATTTCCCGTCATGACATTTGTGTCTACATACACAGGATATACGGGGTCAGTGACGGCAATGGTATTATCTTTACCAAAGATATCGAGAATATTACCACAATCACATTTAGAGCCATCGGAGATAAAAATTTCCGATGCGTCGATATCACAACCACGGGCTTGGAAATCGTGTTGAGCGATTTTTTCCCGTAACCATTCATACCCCTGTTCGGGACCATATCCTTTAAAGGTTTCCCGGTTTCCCATCTCGGCTACCGCTTGCACCATTGCTAGGCGACAGGCTTCCGGGAGAGGTTCAGTGACATCACCGATACCAAGGCGAATAATTACAGCATCGGGGTTTGCTTGGGCAAAGGTATTGACTCGACGAGCAATTTCCGGGAATAGGTAGCCAGCTTTGAGTTTGAGGTAATTATCGTTAATTTTTGCCATAAATGCTTGTGGGTAGGTTTAATTGGAAGTAGTTACACGTCTGTTAATAATGCGTTGTCGATGGGGAATCAGTCAACTGATTGCGGTGTCAGCTTTTTACATCTATACACTTTACACGATGAATGAGTAGAGACGTAGCAATGGTGCGTCTCTACACAACGTAAAATTTTCAATTCATATTTGTATTCAGCAACGCCAAAAATTTCATCTGTCCTACTGGTTTGGCAAAATGCAATACAGTTCAGTTAGGCTTAAAAGCCTGATTATTGGGTAGGTTAGGTTGAAGAATGTAGAAGCAGTGCCTAGGCTGTGTAATTTGTGCCTTTTTTGCGGTCGCAAATTCATGCATAAACCGTGACAACAAACTTGTTCCAATACTCCGGCTCTTGATACATACAGGGAAGCTCTGCTTCCTGATTTGAGGCAGTAGCCCTCGTGGAATGCGCGTAGCGGGTATTACGTACGCGAAGCGTTGCCGCAGGCTATTACGAATTAATCATGTCTTTCTCAAAGCTATAGTAAAATTATGTAAGTTGTTTTACCTTTTTTAACACATCTTGAAAAAAGCGTCCGGAAAAAAATATTTGTAGATGTGATTTTGATAGCAAGATTTAGTGATTGCGATCGCTGACAATGGCAAATAGGTGGTGCAGGTTTCTTCTGTACCATCTATCGCCTTTTTTTGCTGTTACTACGTACTTTTTCTCAGGTGCTATACCCGCAGGTTTGTCCTAGACTAGCGCTACTAAATGCCTTTCATTACTCATCAAAATTAATGGGACAGACCAGTAGTTCCCGATAAACGGAGTTTTCCAGGTATATTTTGCTATTTAATTGATTCTTGTTGCGGTTTCGGCGATAATTTGTCGAATTTGAGCATGGCTCAGGTGGGGGTTGGCATCTAATATTAATGCGACGGTTCCAGCTACGTGGGGTGCAGCCATTGATGTACCTCGATAATTTGCGTAGCTAATGCTACCAGCAACGGTGGATTTAATATCTTCTCCTGGAGCGACGACATGGAGCATATCAGGATTGTAACCAGCGCGGTTAGAGAAGTATGTGATGTTACCATTGATATTAATTGCACCGACGGAAATACCGTAGTTTGTTGCTAAATATGCGGGGGCATAGGGGAAGCTACCAGCATCGTTTCCTGCTGCAACTACAATCATCACATTGCGACTAGCTGCGTAGGCAAATGCTCGTTCTAATTCATTACTCGCAAAGAGCAAACCTAAACTCATATTAATCACCCGCGCACCGTTATCGACTGCGTAGCGGATTGCTGTTGCCAAATTTCCTGTATCGAGAAAGTATCGTTCTTCTGTTCTACCTATTCTCAATCCCATAATTTGGGAATCATAGGCAACTCCTGTTATCCCTTCACCGTTGTTAGCAGCAGCAATTGTCCCTGCAACGTGGGTTCCGTGACTGTTCCACTCACCCCGTGAATCTGTGACAGGATTGATATTGCTATTATTACCGTTGATTCCAGTACTAAAATTCCAGCCATTGATGTCATCCACATAGCTATTGCGATCGCTGTCTATACCGTTGCGAATTTCCCCTGGATTACGCCAAATATTTCTACTTAAATCGGGGTGATTCATAAATACTCCGTCGTCAATCACCGCGACAGTGATGTCTTTTCCTGTATATCCCCGTGACCATACATTGGGTGCGTTAATGGCATCATTACCCCAGTTTCCACCGGTTCTTCTTGACCAGTTGCTAGTGTTGATGCTGTTGTTTCCGTTCAGGTTTTGTCCTAAAGCCCTACTCACGGCATTATCTGCATTGACTAAACCATATCCATAGGTGCTGTTAAAGCCACTTAGCAAGGATAAATTGAGGGTATAGCAACTGTTAGCACTACCATATCTGTAAACTCTAACGTAATAGTTTCCCGCAGCTAATTCCCGTCGGATTGATTCATTAGATGTATCTTCTTTTTCCGATGAGGTAAGTCTTCTACCGTTAGCATCAAATAGTTCTACATCCACATCTGCAATCAAACCGAATAAATCTAGGCTGAATCTGCTGGGTGAATTTACGGTGAAGCGATAATAATCATCTACATCATTATTACCAACGTAGTTAGTAATCGTTCTGAGACCGTTGATTACGCCCAGGTCGGATGCGGTGCTTAAAGTATTATTATTTTCAATGGTATTACGCTTGATCACCCCTGCGATTTGCCAATCTGTGTCACCGATGGTGGTGAGGACGACATTTTCTCTCAAGTTAGTACCGTTCATTTGCCAAACGGAGTTTTGACCTGTTTGATAATTGCGCCAAAGTATATCTACCTGACCATCTCCATTCAAGTCGGCGGTGGCTTTGATTTGCCAGTTGGTACTCCGGGATTCTAGCCAAATACCGTTTTTGAGATTCGATCCATTCATTTCCCAAATGGCGTTTTGACCGGTTTGATAATTTCGCCAGAGTATATCTACTTGACCATCGCGGTTAAAATCGGCGGTGGATTCTATTTTCCAGTTGGTGTCGTGAACTTGGGTGATAAATACACCACGGGAGAGATTAGTACAGTTCATTTCCCAAATGGCGTTTTGACCGGTTTGATAATTTCGCCAGAGTATATCTACTTGACCATCGCGATTAAAATCTGCGGTGGATTCTATTTTCCATTTGGTATCGTGAACCTGAATTAACCACACTCCTTCTTGGATGGTGGAACTGTCCCTCATCACCCAGATGGCGTTTTGTCCTGTCAGTGAATTACGCCACAGAATATCATCTTGTCCATTCCGATTAAAATCTGCGATCGCCGCAATTTTCCATGATGGGTCACGACTAACCATCATTAACCCCGCTTCATGGGTTGTTCCGTTCATTAACCAAGTGGCGTTACTACCTGTAGAAGAATTGCGCCAGAGTATATCTACGTTAAAATTATTGCTGGTGAGATTATTTACGGACTGCTGAACTAGAGGTGTTGTAGTAAATTGAGACTCGGTAAAGGTGAAGTTTTGTGGAACTGCCATATGTATAATTACTTTTGTGTAGAGTACGTATTTTTCTGGTCTACAAGATATCTATACGGAAGACAAAAGCACCAAAGACCTGCACATTTCAATACAGGACTAATACGGCAGATTACGCAAAAGGGACAGGAAGAATTAGAGTTTTTTAACCATAAAAATACTTGAATCTTGCACCTTACGAATTAAAATGCAAGTAAATATGGTTAGAGAAATTAATTACTCTCATTATTCATTATTTATGTTTTATTTATGTTTTATTTGTAGTCGATTGTCATGAACTTACACTTTTAGCCAAGGATTTACAACCCCTGACGGACGGGAGCGTAGTTAAATAATTAAAAACTACACCAGTCAAATTTATTTTGAATTTGCCCAAGGTGCAAGATGGGAATATACCGAAAAATATCTATTTATCAATACATTACTTTTCAGCTAAAATACCCATAAAATGTGCAAATATTTGCTTGCAAATTGAGAAATATTTGATATAAATTAACTTGAATTTAATCACCATTTTAGACTACGAAATCAATTCTGTTATTCCCTGGAGACAACCCACCGGGTATTCCCGTACTTACAAATTTTCCCTAGCCCAGAGAGCAGCTTGAGTGCGATCGCGTAATTCGAGGTGGTTCAGGATTTGGGTGACGTAGTTTTTGACGGTTCCTTCGCTGAGAAAGAGGATTTGGGCGATTTCCCGGTTACTTTTTCCTTGGGCAATTAGGTTTAATACTTGCAGTTCTCGCTCGCTGAGGTTTGCTAATTGCCGGGATGGGGAGGGTTTGGAGGATTCTTCGTGGGGATAGCGCAGTTGGGCGAGTAATTTGGGAGCGATGGTGGGACCTAGTTGACAGTGACCTTGATGGAGGGTACGGATTGCGGTTGCCAGTTGGGTTGCGGGTGTGCTTTTCAGTAAATATCCGGATGCACCAGCTTGGAGAGATTTCCAAATATACTCGTCTTCGTCAAAGGTGGTGAGAACTAGAATTTTCATCCAGGGAAAGCGTTGGTGGATTTCCTGGGTAGCGACTACTCCGTCGCAAATTGGCATTCTGATATCCATTAAAATCACATCCGGCTGTAATTCGTGACTTAATGCGATCGCTTGTTTTCCGTTTGCTGCTTCTCCGACTACTTCTAGGTCGTCTTCTAGGGATAATAAGGATGCTAATCCTTGGCGAAAAATTTCTTGATCATCTACAAGTAACAGTCGAATCATCATAATTTGTAGTTCGTAATAGCCTGCGGCAACGCTTGGCGTACGTAATAGCCTACGGCAAGCCGCTTCGCGTCTATGTAATTTGTAATACCCGCTACGGGGGAAGGAAGCTAGGTGATGACGCAGTGTGGTTTCTTTTGTGTAAGTCCGATTTCAATAGGGTTCGGAGCAGAAAATTCATAAACCCTAAATAATTGTAGAGACGAGATATATCGCGTCTCCCGAAACCACAAAGAAAAATCATTAACCGAACCGTATTGAGTCCTATTTATGAACAATCTGGGTATGGGGATGGTGACAGATATCCTCAATATAGCGGAGTTTTGAGGGCTAATTGTAAAGTTAATTTAAAACCAATGTCCGATGATGGCTGTTTCGGTTAGATATGGAGTGTGGATAAATCCTATATTTCTCATAAGGCAGTGATAAGCCATTGAGTAATGGGTTAATTTTTCTACTTGATGTGGAGGGAGGGGGAAGTAGGGAGTTGTGAGTAGTGTAATGATGTGGGAAACTTGTGAAGTATTTAGGAAAAAAGTACTGTTAGGGAAATATTCCACACCTAAACATGGCTGCTAATTTGGATTCTCCGTCACTTCTCTCCACATTTCTCAAAACCTGATCAAACTTAGATTTATGATGCGTTTTGCACTGCGACAAAGTTATGACTAAAGATTACGAGATGGGCGATCGCTCTGACTAGTGAGAAATGCGGCATTCTGTCTCCTATCCCCTGTATCCTGTATTTTGTATTCTTCTCAGATTGTTTATGTCCGACGAGTTAAAGTTTCAAGGTTCAGGAATAGACCGCTTACCACCACAGAATATTGAAGCGGAGGAGGCGATTTTAGGGGGAATTTTACTTGATCCGGAGGCAATTAGTCGAGTTAGCGATCGCTTGGTTGCGGATGCTTTTTATTTGAGCGCTCATCAGGAAATATACCAAGCTGCGTTACGTCTACATGCTCAGGGTAAACCGACGGATTTACTGACGATGATTGCATGGTTAACTGACCATGATTTATTAACTAAAATTGGTGGACGCAGTAAGTTAATTTCTCTGCTGGATCAAACGGTTTCGGCAGTTAATGTGGATGTACTAGCGCAATTGGTGATGGATAAATATACCCGTCGGCAGTTGATTAAGGCGGGGAATGAGGTGGTGCAATTGGGGTATGAGACGGAAACGGAGTTACCAAGAGTTTTAGATCGGGCTGAACAGAAGATTTTTGGGGTTACTCAGGAACGTAGTCAATCGGGTTTGGTGCATATTGCGGAAACCTTAATTGCGAATTTTCAGGATATTGAGGAGCGAAATCAGGGAGTTGCCTTACCGGGGATTACCTCCGGTTTCTACGATTTGGATGCGATGATTAATGGTGGTTTTCAACGGTCGGATCTAATTATTGTTGCAGGTAGACCAGCGATGGGGAAAACCAGTTTCTCGATGAATATAGCCCATTATATTTCTGGACATGTGCGCTTACCGGTGGCAATTTTTAGTTTGGAAATGTCGAAGGAACAGTTAGCATTACGGATACTTTCGTCGGAAGCGGGGATTGAAAGTAGTTATTTAAAAAGTGGCAGAATTAGTCAAAATCAGTGGGAGTCTTTAACTAGGGCTATTGGTTTACTGTCGGAAATGCCCATTTATATCGATGATACGCCTAATATTACCATTAATGAAATGCGATCGCAAGCTCGAAGATTGCAAGCTGAACAAGGTATGGATTTAGGTTTGATTTTAATTGATTATCTGCAATTAATGGAAGGTGCGGGGGATAACCGGGTGCAGGAATTATCCAAAATTACCCGTAATCTCAAAGGATTGGCTAGGGAATTAAATGTACCCGTAATTGCCCTATCCCAGTTAAGTAGAGGTGTGGAAGCAAGAACAAATAAACGTCCAATGTTGTCCGATTTACGGGAATCGGGTTCCATTGAACAGGATGCGGATTTAGTTATGATGTTATACCGGGATGATTACTACAACCCGGATACCCCCGACCGAGGAATTGCGGAAGTAATTATTGCAAAACACCGTCATGGACCCACAGGAACAGTCAAATTACTATTTGACCCCCAGTTTACCAAATTCAAAAATTTAGCCCGTCAGGGAGGATATTAGCCCATCGCCATCTCTATACAAGATTGATTTATTCAGTTCTGCGTCAGTAATATGAGTTAAAAGTGATATTTTGGCGATCGCGCGTAATTTGACGTAATAACTTGGGAAATAGAGTACACAAATATCAAACCACAGGAAGAATCAACGACTATCTTGAATCCTATTCGCAGCTAAACTGTCCTCAATCGCTCCTTCGGTGGTTAGCTGTCCTAAAGCTCCAGAAACCATCAGCTTGGGTAAATTTTCAATATCTTTGAGACGCGTTAATTTACTTTCCCCCGTATTCACATCACGGTGAACCACCACCACCGAAGGGACAATCTCCATTCCAAATGCATCCAGTAATGCGGGGTTGTGGGTGGTGACGAGGATATTAATTTCACGTTGTCTGCCCAATTCTAGCAGCATCCTAGCGAGTAATTCGGCACGGGAAGGATGTAACCCACTATCTACGTCTTCAATAATTAAACGACTATGACGGGGAATTGTTAATAAAGCCGTCATAATTGCCAAAAATCTCAAGGTTCCATCGGACATACTGCGAGCATCAATTTCTTGAATCTGTCCGTGAGTCCACTCTTCTTCACAGTAAAGCATGGCATCCCCACCAAGTCTACCAATTCGTTCAGCCCAAACTTTGACGATATTTCCTGCGGGTAAACCTTGAGCATATTCACACAAAGTCTCTTCAACTTCATCCCGTACACGGGTTGACAAACCAGCGATTACACCTGCAATATTTGACCCATCGCTATCGAGGGTTTTCGAGATGGGTGAGTAACCCCGCATTCGTTCGGGAACAGGGTTTAAAACAAAGATTTTTTCTAAACTGCTAATAATCAGATTGACTTCGGTAATATTGTCGAGAACGTAGGTATTTTTAAAGTAGTTGAGAATCGATTTATGGTGATTAGGTAACGTCCACCGGGCGTTTTTATATAGGGTAGAAATTTTTAAAATGATATCTTTATAATCATGGGAGTCGATATACCCAGAAATAATATCACGTTCAAATACGACTTTAGTTTTATCTCGTTGATACTCACGATAAATAATTTTTTCTGCTAAAATTTCTGCATCGGGCTTAGTATCAACATTCACACTATACAAATAGTCTACTTGATTACCTTCCCCATCCACAAGCACTTTTAAAGTAAATTCGCGCTCTGGTTTTAATGCAGCCCAATCAATGCCTCCACGAATTGGAGTTAAAGTTTTATCTCCAGCAAGAGAAGCATCTATTGTATTCCCACCCACAAGACGTTTTAACAATATAAATGCTTCCACTAGATTAGATTTACCACTGGCATTTGTACCGACAATTACCGTAAATGGTGAAAGTGGTAGTTCGGCATAGGCAAAACTTTTCCAGTTTTCTAAAATTAGTTGCTTGAGCATGAACTACTAGGATAATTAGGGTTAACAGTTAACAGTTAGCAGTTAACAGAAAAGGTCAATCATTAACTAAATAGGATGATTAAGATTCTGTATCCTGTATTTTGTTTCCTGTACTTTGTTGAATAATTATCCTATGATTTTTTGATTTCTACATCTGAGATTTCCCCAGTTATATTTGTAGTGATATTGGGGTTAGTCTCTGGCTGAACATGGGTTGATAAATTGAATTCCCCAGAGCGCCAAATATCCGCAACATCTTTGATAAAACTGGCAATGGGTATGGCAACTAATAAGCCGAGTATACCAGCAAATTTAGCTCCTAATAGTAGAGAAATTACTACCCAGATAGGATTGAGACCAGTTAAATTACTGAGGAGACGAGGTGCAATTACATTGGAGTTAATTTGGTCGGTGGCGATCGCAACGATTAAAACCTCCAATCCTAGCCAGAAATTTTGTAAGCCGACTAACAATACCACTAAAGAAATACCAATACCTGTACCAAAGGGAAAGAGGGAGAAAAATCCGATGGTGATGGCAAATAATAAGCCTAAAGGAACTTTTAACACCCAAAAAGATAGGGTTAATAAAACAGATAAAATTGCCCCAATAGTAGCTTGACCAATAAAATAATTTTGAAAATCCTCACGAATTAACTGGCGAATGGGAGTACCAATTTTCGGGTTAAACCATTGAAAAATTCCATCCCAAAGTTTTTCTCCATTCAAAACCATGTAAATTGTTAATACAATCGTCAGCAATACATTCACAATTGTGCTAATTGTATCCACAGCAAAACCCAAAATTTTACCTGTGAAGGATTGAAATTGAGTGGATAAACGGTCAAGAGCTTGGGTAATTAACCCCCCAACGTTAATCGGAAATTCCTCTTGTTGGAGAATCCAACCTTGGAAAGCTTCAATTTTTTCCGTTCCGGAATCAATCCAACTTGGCAAAACTTGAGTTAATTCATACAACTGCTCAAAAATCACCGGAACCAGAGTAAAACCAACCGCCACAACGATAACAATAGTTAAGAGTAAAACAAATGCGATCGCAATTATCCGGTTTAGTCCCCGACGTTGAAAAAAATTAATCGGATAATCTAAAACAAATGCTAATAAGGCAGCAGAAATAAATATACTTACTAAGGGTTGAAAATACTTTAAAACAATCAATAATACCCAGCCATTCAAAACTATCAAAGGAAAAGCGATTCCCCAAATCAACCAACGTGGTAATTGATTCGCTGAGATGTTTGATGATGACTCGTGAGGTGCAGGTAGATTATTCATTTGATTTGCTATTTAAGATGAACTTAAGGCTCAAACGGTATATTTGTTGTTATCAACTGTACAGACGCGACATATCGCGTCTCTCCCTTATCCCGACTCCCAAAAACGAGCTTGTTAAGTATTAAAATCGACTTTTAAAACATCCTCTTAGGGGTTTGCGAACTTGATTAATCATACCAATTACTAATAAACTCCAGTAAAATTTGCCGATGTAAAACCCCCAAGGGACGTTCTTCCCCTGCAACTCGAGAAAAAGCTTTTCCCTGCTGAATTTCTGGAATTGAAATTAAACCCATATCCCATCCCTCATGTAATACTAATTCTTCCATACTGACTTCTAAAGGTGCATAAAACACATAACGAATCACCTTTTCGTCCGCGTAGATACCAAATTGACGCAGTGTGGGAGGTAAAACATAACCAACCTCTTCTAACACTTCCCGTTGTACAGCTTGTTCAGGTGTTTCTCCCGGTTCTAGATGTCCCCCAAAAAACCCCCAAATACCTGGATTGGCAATATTGGGAATATTATCGCGCAATTGCATCAAAAATTTATCGTCTTGCTGGAGAATGGCGATCGCCACTTCAGTGGGTTGTTGATTCATGGGTTTTTCTGTGTGGGATTTCTTACTGCTTTATTTTTTATCAAAAATTACTTTTCTTCTAAGTATATTTCCCCAAAATTCTTCCCTTCAAAAGAAATACTTTGGTAACGTAGTTGACCTTTTATCACCACTTGAGAATTGACTTTTAAATTATTTTGCTCCGTTAATACCCAAATCTTGCCAGTGTTGTCATCAATTTGATAGGCATATTTTTTGACTAGAGGTACACGTTGAGTGACTTTACCTTGGACATAAACCGTAGTCTGCTCCTGATTTGGAATCAAGTCAGAAGATAAATCACGAATTGGTGTGACATTTGCACCAATCATATTTATCCCCGAACCAGTGATACTACCACAAGCACCTAACATCACTGTTGAGGTCAAAACGATAAATCCCCAAAGGATTGTTTTTGTATATGAGTAAAAAATACTTCCTAAATGCATAAACCCGGTCATGGGATAATTTTTGCTTTTCTGCATCAGTATATATTGTCTACTCAATTTTGGTGGTTAAGTCTCCACTAAGTTGGGAGTTGGGAATAGTGTTTGCGTCAGTGTCTGTGAAGAAGAAGGATGGTGATTACCAAGTAATAATAGACACCCTACGTGTCTAGACTACTCTCGCCCCCCATTTACAAGGGAGGTAATCGGGAATAGCTTCCGTTGTGATGTACACTAGAATCCGTAAAAATAATTTTTCCCTAATTATTTAGAGACGTAACATGTTTTTCCCTAATTATTAGAGACGTAACATGTTACGTCTCTACCTGACCACAAAACTTTTTCCACCCATACTTACCGATTCCTATGAATGCACCTACAGCAAAAATTCTGGATGGTAAAGCTTTAGCTGCCAAAATTCATGAAGAATTAGTCTACAAAATTTCCCAAGCCAAGGACAAAATTGGTAGACCTCCAGGGTTAGCTGTGCTGATGGTGGGGGATAATCCAGCTTCAGCAGCTTATGTGCGTGGAAAGGAACGTGCTTGTGCCAAAATTGGGATTAGTTCCTTCGGTAAACATTTTCCCACCGAAACCAGCTTTGAGGAATTGAGTAATGCGATCGCCGAACTCAACCAAGATGAGCGAGTTGATGGCATCCTGGTTCAGTTACCATTACCTAATCATCTGGATAGTGTGGCTTTACTACATCAAATTCTGCCCGAAAAAGATGCCGATGGATTGCATCCGATGAATTTAGGTCATTTAGTACGGGGAGAACCGGGTTTACGCAGTTGCACACCTGCTGGTGTCATGCGATTATTACACGAGTATAATATACCGATTACCGGCAAACATGCGGTGGTAGTAGGTCGGAGTATTTTGGTGGGTAAACCCGTAGCCATGATGTTATTGGCGGAAAATGCAACGGTAACTGTTGCTCACTCCCAAACCGTCAATCTGAGCCAAATTACCCAAACAGCTGATATTTTGATTGCCGCAGTTGGGCGATCGCAATTAATTTCTTCACAAATGGTAAAACCGGGCGCGGTTGTGGTAGATGTGGGAATAAATCGTATTGTTGATGCTAGTGGGAATGCCCTACTTGTCGGCGATGTCGATTTTGAGAGTGTTTGCCGGGTAGCTGGGTATATTACTCCTGTTCCCGGTGGTGTTGGTCCAATGACCGTGGCGATTCTATTACAGAATACTGTTGATAGCTATCTCCAGAAAGTTTAGATTTTCTCGATTTGTGGTGTGGGTTGTGAGTCACTGCTGGAAATTTATATATACTGTTTTCAGTTAGTATTGTGACTGGTTAGCTTAGAAAAAATACGGGTATAAATCATGGATTTTTCCGGAACTGCTCTTAATCTTAATAACCAAACAAATCTTAAAATCAACAAAACACCTCAAAATTTGTCACCAAAAATAACTTAACAAAATAAGGATTTTCAGCATGGTAGCAGCGGAGAATATCCAAACCAACCAAACCTTAACTAAATTCGACCTCAAAGGTTATCTAAAAGAGCGAAAAGCTCTATGTGAAGCGGCTTTAGATGCATCGCTACCCGTGCAATACCCAGAAAAGATATACGAATCCATGCGATATTCCCTGTTAGCGGGGGGAAAGCGGTTACGACCGATTTTGTGCTTGGCGACCTGTGAAATGATGGGTGGAACAATCGAAATGGCAATGCCGACCGCTTGTGCATTAGAAATGATTCATACCATGTCCCTAATTCACGACGATTTACCAGCAATGGATAACGATGATTATCGTCGCGGCAAATTGACCAACCATAAAGTCTACGGGGAAGATATTGCCATTCTTGCGGGAGATGGATTACTGACCTATGCCTTTGAGTATCCTGTTACACAAACTAAAAACGTACCGGCGGAACGGTTATTAAAAGTTGTAGCTAAACTAGCTAAGGCAGTAGGAGCAGAAGGGTTAGTCGGTGGACAGGTGGTGGATTTGGAATGCGAAGGAAAAACTGATACCAGTTTAGAGACATTAAACTATATCCACAATCATAAAACAGCCGCTTTATTAGAAGCCTGTGTGGTGTGCGGAGGAATTTTGGCGGGAGCATCAGAGGAAGACATCGAACGTCTATCGCGTTATTCCCAAAATATTGGTTTAGCCTTCCAAATTATCGATGATATTTTAGATATTACAGCAACCCAAGAGGAACTAGGTAAAAGCGTCGGTAAAGACATCGCCGCGCAAAAAGTCACCTATCCCAGTTTATGGGGAATCGAAAAATCCCGTCAACAAGCCGAAGAGTTGATAGCAGCAGCTTGTCAGGAACTCCAACCCTACGGCGAAGCAGCTCAACCTTTAATTGCGATCGCCCACTTTATTACTAATCGCAGTAATTAACCTCAACCCAAACACACCCCTAACATCTGCCCATCCTCACATTTGAGTAAAAAACCATAACACGGTAAAGTTGGAATACAAGGTTGCATCCCATACTTTATTTAAACCTCAACCACTGGTAATATTTATTCACTTTATTTCCGAAAAACCATGCAGGACATAGGCGACATCTTCCAAAACCGGGTGCTGCTGGTTGCCCTGGTAGCTTGTATCATTGCCCAAGCAATTAAATTGATTGTGGAGATCATCAAAAATCGCAAACTCGATATCCGTGTGCTGGTAACGACCGGAGGAATGCCTAGCGCTCACTCGGCTTTAGTGACAGCATTAGCGGCTGGAGTTGGACAAACCATTGGTTGGCAAACACCTGATTTTGCCCTGGCAATGGTATTTGCTATTATTGTCATGTATGATGCTGCTGGAGTCCGTCAAGCCGCAGGGAAACAAGCCCGTATCCTGAATCAAATGATGGATGAACTATTTGATGATAAACACGAGTTTAGCCAAGACAAACTGAAGGAGTTACTTGGACACACCCCCGTACAGGTCATAGCAGGTTCGGCATTAGGAGTAATGATTTCTTGGCTTGCTCGCTCTGCCTATGTTTTTTAAACCTGTAGCTGATTGTGTACAGGCTGTAAATTTTTCATCAAAAAAAGTCACTGATTCCTACGAAACAAGTGTATAAATATGACAAGATACAGCAGCACTAAAAATCCAAAATCTCAAATTCGGAGAAGGTGATGAATGTCTTTGGTATCGGCTTGCCAGAAATGGCCCTAATTATGGTAGTGGCGTTATTAGTATTTGGACCGAAGAAACTACCAGAAATTGGACGTAGTTTAGGGAAAGCGATTCGCGGTTTTCAAGAAGCATCAAGAGAGTTTCAAGAAGAATTTCAACGGGAAGCAAATCAGATTCAAGAATCAGTGAAAACAACCGCAGAAATTGAACCCAAGCAAATCACTCCCGCAACCACAGAAGCGGTAAAAACAGAAGTGAGTGAAACTGAGAAGGTTTCATAGTGGTAGTAAATAGGGAATAGGGAATGGGCAACAGTTTCACTCCAAATATTCCCATTTTTTTGATTTAATACCATTTCGCTCAAATTTTGACACATTTTCTGACCCCGCTACCCATGCTTTCCAAAATGCACCAACTCCAAAGTAAAATGCTATAAGCCTTATATCTTCGTCTTTTAGGACGCACTGATTACGATAAAATAAGACATTGAGATTGCTACTTTGCAAGAAGCCGCTGCGCGTCTACCTAACCACCCTACGGTCGATCCGCTACGGAAAGAAGTGCAATGACGTAACTGCTACCGTGATTGCGTAAGTCCTATCTTTGAGCAAATGATTTGTAATTCCTAGTAGCCAACAGCAAAACCCCACCGATGTAACTATGTAACACCTATGTAATTACAAATTCACCTAGGTTTCAAGCCCCTAGATGTATCCACGAAATATTAATTACGTACGCGAAGTGTTGCCGTAGGCTATTAGGTAGCTTGCTTCCCGCGTAGCGGGTATTACGAATTCCAAATCTAAAATCCCAATTGATGTCTCAAGCAACGGAAAAAAAGTTAGTTATACCTCAGTTAATCGTTGGTTTAGGTAATCCAGAACCAAAATACGACGATACCCGTCATAATATAGGTTTTGCAGCTATTGATGCTTTAGCTAAAACCTGGGGAATTTCACTAACCGAAAACCGCAAATTTCAAGGTGAATTTGGTGAGGGAATGGCAATCAATGGTGAAAAAATTCGCCTACTTAAACCATTGACCTACATGAATCGTTCCGGACAGTCCATAGTAGCCGTCACTCACTGGTATAAACTTGCACCAGAATTGGTACTAGTCATTTATGACGATATGGATTTACCGATTGGCAAAACCAGGTTACGTCTCTCTGGTTCTGCGGGTGGACACAACGGGATGAAGAGCGCGATCGCTCATTTGCACAGTGATAATTTTCCCCGCTTACGAATCGGGATTGGCAAACCAAAAAAGGATGGGGATAGTGGAACTGTTTCCCATGTACTTGGTAAGTTTTCTCAAGAAGAAGCCAGCTTGATGAAGGAAGTATTAGGTTTTGTCGTAGAGTGTACGGAACTGTGTTTAAAGCAAGGTGTGGAAATGGCGATGAATCGCTGTAACAGTAAAGTAATTTCCCTCAATCAGGATAGTTAAAAAGCAACAGGCTATAGCGGTTCCAAATCAGGTAAGGTACATCCTCCAAGCACTAATAACCTTTTCCGACAAAACGTGAATATACCCTCAGTAGCCGAAGAACCGTCATAATTACGTACGCGAAGCATTGCCGCAGGCTATTACGAATAAAAAATTACTGACCCGATGTCTACTAATACTATTAATATTATTATTTACTGCTCCTTAGCATTAAATCTTATTTTCAGCTTGATTGTATTAACTTTACTAATACGTAAAGGGGGCTGGAAATACCTCACTCAAAAAATCAGGAAATTCAGCAATCATCAACAGCTAGATTACGACAATATTTTTACACCCTATTACATCCATAAAAGTCATCAATTTGAAATTCTTGCCAACCCCCATCATCAAAAGATAGTTTTATTAGGTGATAGTCTTACCGATGAAGGGGAATGGGTCGAATTATTAGCAAATCCCCATGTGATTAATCGTGGGATTTCTGGAGATACCACCATCAGAGTCTGGAAAAGATTATCAGCAATTATTACAATTCAACCTCAGCAATTATTTCTGATGATTGGAGTAAATGACTTAGTAAACACCAATAAATCATTAACCCAGATAACCCAGGATTATCGACAACTCATTCAAACCATAACCACCCAACTACCATCAACAGAAATATTTTTGCAGAGTATTATCCCCGTAAACACCACCCTTGCAACATTCTTGCGTACTCGTCCCCGTCCACAGGTTAGTCAGGATATTCTCACCCTCAACCAAAACATCCAAGCGATCGCCCAAGAATTTGGATGTAAATATCTTGATATTTATTCCCATCTAGCGGACGAACACCACCAACTATTCCCAGAATGTACCACCGATGGAATCCATCTCAACGGCGAAGGATATAAAATTTGGGCTGGGATACTGAAACAGAGAATACAAAATCCATCAGGTTAATTTTCCCTCTACCGGTCTATCCCATAGGTGATGAGGAGTTCGTAGTAGTGGTTTTAGCCTCGAAAAAGTGTTAACATAAGAGCGCTAAAGTGCTACTACGTGCCTTTCCTCTCCCATCAACGTCAAAATGTTAATTTTAAAGCGCTAGAGGACTACTACGTGCCTTTCCTCACCCATCAAAATTAATGGGACAGACACTAACTCCCAACTCCCAACTTTCTACACATTTTAGGGCTTTGCTCCAAATCCGGGTATGGGATACCCATGATTGTGTCAAGCTTTGCAAATCGCAATTTTGTAGTATTTTTGAATGAGAGTCTGTATATAGATTGGGGTATTGAATGAAACCGTTCCTCCACAAGAAAAGCCGCACACAGCAGGTTTGCGAATATCAAGGAAATTTACAGCCATATACCTTGGGTGCTAAATTTCGTCCGTGGCAACAAATTTTTTTGAGTGCCATTATTACTGGTATAATGACCCTATCCCTGTTTGTAGCACCAGCATTTGCAACGGGTGTCTATGAAATTCCCCCCCTAACACCGGATACCTGGGTTGTGGATGAGGGAGAAGTAATTAGTCGCATTAATGAGGGTAAAATTAGTAGCACCTTGGCTGATTTAGCGGCAAAAACTGGTAATCAAGTCAGATTTGTCACTGTACATCGCTTAGATTATGGGGAAACAGCAGAAAGCTTCACCAAAGCCTTGTTCCAACAGTGGTTTCCCGACGAACAAGCGCAAGCCAATCAAGTTATCCTCATGCTGGATACTGTGACCAATAACTCAGCCATTGTTTCCGGGGAAGGGGTAAAGTCCTTGCTCACGGACAAAATTGCTGCAAGTATTGCGAATGAAACCTTACTAGTTCCCCTGCGAGATGGAGATAAATACAATCAAGCATTTTTAGACGCAAGCGATCGCCTAGTTGCAGTACTATCTGGTCAAGAAGACCCCGGTCCTCCACAGGTTAAAGACGACATCCAAGTGGAAGGTACTTACATGAGTGCGGAGGAAAGCAAGGAAAAAAGAGGTAACTCCACTGCTTGGGTAGTCGGATTACTCATTGCTGCTACTATTATCCCGATGGCAACCTATTATATCTATCTAGTATTTGCACCCAATAGTCAGTAAAAAATTAACAGGAGTTACCCACAAAATATTATTGATGGGTGTTGCTGATTTAGGGGATGATTTAGCTGAATTTGGAACGAAATAATCATAGTTTTAGCCTCCATTTCATCCCGCATTTATGCAATACCTATTGATGAAATGTGGGTAATCCCTTACTGGCATCAACAGTATATAAAAATACAAGTCTATCGAGTTGCATAAAAATATATAACGAAGTTCGTCAACAAATCCAATCTAAAAGACGTAAAGAGAAAGAACATGAAAGCATGAAAAAATTAGTGTCTTTAAATTGATGTGAGTACTCATACGGAGATAGACTCATAGGGGAAACCCCCATCATATTGTGTAGCGATTGATGGTGGGTAACCTCCTAAAGGGACATACAGTAAATTGGCTTAGTTGGGAAAAATTACCAGGTGCGGTTTTTATAGTTAATTACCTGGTCTAATCTCGGTAAGGCACTGATGGCGGATTCGCGGATGTACTCATCAATTGTTTCATCTTGACTTAGTTGGGTTAAAATTTCTACCGCTTGGGGATTGCCGGAATCACCCAATGCATTCACAATCGCAACGGCAACGGTGACATTTTCCGTGGTTTTTAGGGTATCAACTAAAACATCGAAAGCTGGAGAACCGATTTCACCTAGAGCCATAACCGCAGCGATATGGACAACTGGATTGGGGTCGTTGGTGGCTTGTTGTAGGGCTGTAATTCCGGTGGAGGGGAAAGATGCATCGGGATGGTTAACAGCAACTTGAGCCATGACTTTAGCGCAGCTAGCGCGAACTGTGGGATTGTCACTATGGAGTAATAAATTTTCTAGAGGGGGGATAGAATCGGTACCAATTACACCTAGTGCTTGCACCGCAGCTCGACGATAGACTACATCTTCGTCGTCTAAGATGCTAATCAAGCGAGGGATAGTGTTTTCATCCCGTTGTGCAGCGATTTCTAACATGGCGCGATCGCGTAAATTCGGATTGGGGTGTTTTAGCTGTTCAAAGAGTGCATCCATAGTTTGATGGAATGAATTTTGTTAAGGAAAAATGTTTATCTGTTGTTAGAGTACAGGAAATAGGTAAATACTTGGTCTATTTTGTGGGAAAATTTCATCAAATGCGATCGCGTAAATTGGCATTAGGGTATGTTCAGCTGTTGTGCATTTAAGTTGTATATTTATTAATTTTGATAGATTCCAGCATAATTCCAAAAGTTATCCGGCTTTCGTCACCACATTTAGAGAATGTTTTCAAAGTCGATTTCAATATTTAACAAGCTCTTTTTTGGGAGTCGGGAGAAGGGACAGACGCGACATGTCGCGTCTGTTTATAACGACAAATATACCATTTGAGCCTATTCCCTGTCTTTAAGAAGCGGTTGATAAAGTACTTCTTGACACTTTCCAAACATCCTCTTAGGGTATTACTTTAGTTGATGAGAGCTACCGATTTGAACCTGGTAATAGGAAAACATTCATCAACACAAGGGAAAGACATTACTACAAATAGAATGCTTTGAAAACCAATATTAGTCCAGTTTGCTCATTCATCCATGTACAAGTTTTAATTATAACTAAGTATTTGAGTATTAGCGATCGCTGTCCGGCAAATGTATTTGTGTTAATTAATTCTTTGGCTGCAATCAGTAGAGAAAATCAGGATTATGGATAGAATTTCTGGTTTTGACTGGAAATTGAGGAAGTCTGATTCCGAATGAAGACAGTAACTTTTGACAACAGACTAGATAAAAATAATACATCAAGCAATTACACAAATGAAGCGAAAAAAGTAAAACAGAAAAAATAATCACTGCTTGATAAATTCTAGTTGAGATGATGGCAAATAAACATGAAAAATTTATACGAAGATTTATCTATGACAAACAATTTTCATGCTTTTTATAGTACACTGATTACTGATAATAGAAATAGAAAATACTATTGATCGCAAAAACATCCCATCCATCAAGAGTGGGGATTATATTGGCATAATGGTCAAAACGATAAACATAGGTAAACAGTCTTTTTTACACCCGTCCGACAACATCTCATTACTTCAGGAAACTGCGGTAAATTACAAAACAGGTAAACTGGAAGTGAGTAGCTCACCTAATACCTGGAGTTTTTTCTGGGAAGACGGTTATTTATTTTATGGCTTCTCTGGGACTGATAGTGGATATTTATTTGCCCGTAAAATCGAAGAGATATCTCCAGAAAATCCAATAATTCGGGCTAAATTGGCTCAGATTACTGTTCCAGAACTCATGGAACATCAATCTGGGGATAGGGAAGTATCAGCTTTGGGTGTTGATGAGCAACATTATTTACTAATGTGCTGGCTGGTTGAGCAAAAATACTTGTCAATTTTACAGGTTCAAAATTTAATCACAGATATTACTAAAAAGGCAATCACTTCATTTTTAGAAATTCCAGAATGTGAGTTGGAGTTTATTGCCAATCCCTTGATGAACAGTATGCCAAAATTTTGTTATCTGGATTTAGCAGATATGTATGTTCAAGAAAATATTTGGTTATTAAAATTGAATAAGTTTGATGGGGAAATAGGTAGAGAAAAAACATTAAGTCTCTCCCCAGAAAATCAGCGAGAAAAATTCATGTTTGATGTGGTTGCAGCAAAATCAATTAACCAGAAAACGAATTTAACAAAAATCCCCAATTATCCCGCACCAGAAAATTCAATTCCGACACAATTCCTAGACAATGCAGCAACTTTTACACCAGAAACTCCATCCCCACATTTATTGAAAGCATCTCCCGTTGATTCCCAGCAACAAGCAAAAAAGGAACCAGACTCAAGTAGAAAATTATATAAAATTTTATGTATTGACGATAGTCCGATGATTTTGAAAGCGATTGGTGGTTATTTAGACGAACAGATTTTTCAGGTGATTGGAATTGATGACTCCCTGAAGGCTTTAGTGGAAATATTACGACATCAACCGGATGTGATTTTATTAGATATTTCTATGCCCAATTTAGATGGATATGAGTTATGTTCTTTATTACGTAAACATGCTAAATTCCAAAATACGCCGATTATTATGGTGACAGGTAAAACTGGATTAATTGATAAAGCTCGTGCTAAGTTAGTTAAGGCTTCCGGTTATTTAAATAAACCCTTCTCAAAAGCGGCATTACTGAAAATATTATTTCAAAATTTAGCCAAAATAGATAAATAATCTCTGCCAAAATAACCGGAAAAATAATCCTAATTTTTTCCGCTCACTACCAAGATTATTTGTAAAATATGCATGAAAAATCTATTAACAAATTAGCGAAATTATTATTAGTTGATGATTCCCCTAGTGAGTTGGAATTAATGCGACATTATTTGGCAAATGAAGGATATGAAGTAATCACTGCATCCAGTGCTTCAGTAGCTTTAGAAATTGCTTTGACCCAAAAGCCAGATGCAATTGTGACAGATGTTGTTATGCCGGGAATGAGTGGTTTTGAACTGTGTCGATTATTAAAACGTCACCCAACTACCAAACAATCAGTAATTATTATTTGTAGTTCCAAAAATCTCGAAATTGACCGTTTGTGGGGAATGCGACAGGGTGCAGATGCTTATATTACTAAACCCTACACTCGTGATACCTTGGTTCAAATCATTACGAATTTAGTTGCCAAAATTAGCCCTAGTTGAATTATATTTTCAACCTTGAGAAACTGAGTTTGTTGTTGAGATGATGAATGACTAAAAGTCAACTATCAACAAATCAAAGGAGAAATGCATCAGCACGGGAAGGATATTTAGGATAAATCGACAATCAATAAAGATGAAACTCAGCATTTTTCACACATTCTCAAAACTTGGAGTAGGGGTATTAGGAAAATCAAACTTTCGCAAAATCCAGATACTGACTGTTGATTACATAGAATTTGTGATGAAAGTAATGAAAGGGAAGACAAGTCAACAATGCAAACAACATTTAGCCACTCTCCGTTAGGCTTAGGATTAAAAAAGAAGGCAGCTATCTATAGTGTGATTTTCAGTGTGATTCCGGTTGTGATTATTGGAGCTAATACCTATGGGATGATGAACCAATTTATTCGACGGGACATTACCTTAAATAAGCAGTTACAAGCTGAGGGTTTAGCAAGCGGTATTAATCAATTTTTGTTAAATCGACAATTAGAATTGGAATTATTAGCAAATCAGGATTTTCTGAACAATGACAATAATAAACTGACTCAGGAAGAAAAGGAATTACGCTTAAAAAACTGGTTAGAAAAAGAAAAATTTTACAATAGCTTAGTTGTGTTGGATTTGCAGGGGAATGTCAAGTTAAAAACCTCATCCCAAGCAACGACTCCAGCCAAAAATGCCGATTATTTGCCAAAAATCCGTCAATCTGGTAATTTTACCATTAGTCAACCAGTATTGGATAATAATCGCCAAAACTCGCGAATTTACCTCAATGTACCCGTCAAAGACCGGGTAACAGGAGAAGTAATTAGGGTGATTAGGGGAGAGATTTCCAGTCAAAAATTACTTTCAGGAACAAGTCAAAAACGGCTAAGTCAGTATTTAGATAATAGAAAATACTACTTGTTAGACCAATCGGGATTGGTATTTCTGAGTAATGACAGCAATCAACAGGGGAAGCCAATTGGGGAGATATTTGCTGAGTGGGATAGATTGAACAACTCCCCGCACATCATCACAGAAACTTTGCCAATAGTGGGTAATCAGAAACAAGCCTTAGTGACAGTTGTACCAACGGTAACTTCAGCAGACTTAGGTTGGAGATTGGTACTGAGTCAAGATCCAAACACTGCATTTGCTGTTCCCCGCAATCTGCTGAGGAATTTATTTATTAGTTCCATTTTAACCATATTGCTAGCGGTTATTATTGCTGTAATTCTCGCCAGAAGATTATCGTCACGTTTAACAACTGCAAATATGGCAGTTACCAGTTTAGCACAAGGTAATTTAGACACACGAATGCCATTGGCTGGTGGAGATGAACTGACCTCGTTAGGTGCAAATATTAATAAAATGGCTGCTCAATTACAGCGATTCATCACAGAACGGAGTCAGGAAACCGAGCAATTAAAGCAATTTAGTCAAGCATTATTAACAATTCAGCAAACTACGACCAGGGAAGAATTATTTAAAACAATTACCCAGGAAATGATGACTGCTTTAGGGGTAGAGCGGGTGACAATTTATGCTTGCAATCCCGATGGTAGCTATACCGCGATCGCCGAATCAGTGGTGTCGGGGGTTAAGAGTTTGCAACAGTTTCCCGTGTCCCAGGACATTATAGATAATACACGGGTATTGGTGGTTGGGGATGTGAATGTAGCTGATTACTCCAACGATTTGCGGCAACAGTTACAAAAAATGCAGGTGAAATCACGGGTAATTACCCCGATTGTGGAAGATAAACAGGCTACAGATGGAAAACGGAATCGTTATCGGATTTCAGCCTTGGGGGTGGTTCCCGTAGCGATCGCCGTGGATATGTGTACCAGACAACGGGATTGGTCGAGTCAGGAAATTGATTTTATTCGTCAATCCGCAGCGCAATTAGGGATAGCATTAGAACGGATTGATTCTCAAGCAGCGACCCAAGCTTTAAAGAATTTGGCAGTACATCTATCCAGTTCTTGGCAAAGCGATGATATTTATAGTTTAGCAGTGCAGGATATCCGTCAAGCTTTGCAGGTGGATCGGGTAGTGATTTACCAATTTGATCCAAGCTATCGTGGGAAATTTTTAGCTGAGTCCGTGGTTGCGGGTTTCCCCTGTGCGATGGGTTTTAAACTTACAGACACCTGTTTAGAAGAGTATGTGGAGAAATATCGACGCGGACGGGTGGTAGCGATTAATGATATTTATGATGCGGGTTTAAGTCAGTGTTATATCCAGCAATTAGAGACCTTTGCAGTGAAGGCCAATTTAGTTGCACCAATTATTGTGGGAGACGAATTATTAGGATTATTAATAGCCCATCAATGTAGTCAAGGGAGAATTTGGCAAATTGGGGAAATTGACCTATTTGAACAGTTTGCCCGTATGGTGGGGTTGGCTTTGGAGCGGGCTAACCTACTTCAGAATACCATGACGGCGCGGGATATCGCCGAAAGCATCGCTCAACAGCGCAGCGAAGAAACAGAGCGAATGCAAACCGAGATTTTGACCTTAATAGACTCCATCGAAAAAGCGATCGCGGGGGATTTAACAGTACGTGCAGAGGTTGGAGTGGGTGAGATTGGGACGATTGCCGACTTTTTTAACGCCATTATTGAGAGCTTGCGTATTTTGGTGATTAACGTCAAAAATACTGCCACCCAGGTAAATCAAGCCATTAGTGATAATGTGATCGCCATTAAAAATGTAGCATTAGGAGCCTGTGAGCAAGCAACGGATACCCGGAAAATTTTAGAAACCATCACCGCAATGCGAGCAAAAGTGAAAACTACCTCGGAAACAATTGCGGGTATGGCGCAAATTACTTCGGCAATTATACAAATAGCTAGGGAAAATGATAGCAAACTGCAACAGGCGATGGCGGAGATTGGGAATTTAGGGGAGGAACTGGAGCAAAACCGTCATCAAACAGAAAATTTAAGTGAATCCGTCCAACAAATCCAGCGTCTAATCAACGGAATTAATCAAAGTGCCATGCAAACAAATTTATTAGCAATTAACACCGGAATCGAGGTAAATCGTAGCGGAGAAAATAACCCAGCTAATTTCCCAATCTTACTCCAAGAAATTGCCAACCTCGCTAACCGTTGCACCCATGTCACCCATGAAATAGATACAATTGTCCAAAATATGCATCAGGATAGTAGCATACTGAAGGGGATGATGGAATCAGGAATTAATCAGGTCAATCAAAGTAGTAAAAATATCGAGATTAGCCAAACACATCTTCAGCAAATCCTTCAGATTTGTCAGCAAGTTGACGAATTGATGCAATCTATTGCCACATCAATAGTGGAGACGGAGCAATACTCTCATCAAGTCAGTCAAAAAATTCATAGTATGGTAGAAGTTTCCGGAAATACCAGTACAACCGCACAGGAAATTGCTGAAGCGCTGGAACAAACTGTGCAACTTTCGGAAGAATTACAACATAATATTTGTAATTTTCAAGTGGATTAACTCTTAAAATATGGGGAGTGGGCAATAGGGAGTAGGGAGTAAGATGGTAAAAGATATTAAGATACCCATAAAATAAATTTTCTGACTCATTCGTAGTTTTGTCAGAGGGTGTTTGTCAAGCATTAATAAATACTTTATCAACCACTTATTGAAGGTAGGAAATAGACTTAAGCGGTACATTTATCATCAACTACTCCCGACTCCCCTACAGAGGCGACGTGTCGCGTCTCTTTCCCTCCCCAAAAACGATATCTTAAGTATTAAAACTGAGAAAATATCCTCTGAATTAATCTCAGATTCTTATCCCTAATTTTACCCATTTCCTCAAAATACTCCAAATTAACAACAAAAAAATGGATAAAGAACAGGAACTAAAAAAACAATTTTTGCTAGAAGTGAGTGAAAATATTCAACAGCTAGAAAACTTCTTTCAGCAATTAAAAATCAATCCCCATCTTGACCTAGATAAAATTAATCATGTGATGCGAGCAGCCCACTCCATTAAAGGTGGGTCAGCGATTATGGGATTACATGTCCTCAGTGATTTAGCTCATCGCTGGGAAGATTATCTCAAGGTTTTAAAGGTAGAACGTAAACAAATTACCATTGATCATCACCTAATTGAACTGTGCTTAAATGGGGTTGATTGTTTACGGCAATTGGTTGCAGCCTATGCAGATAATTTAAGTTTAACTGCCGAAATTATTGCCGAGCAATTTCAACCAATTTTTAGCCAACTATCTGACCACTTCGGTGAAGCGGTAACTGAAGATATGACCACAATTCTGGCCACCGAAACCGATAATCATGAAGCGATCGCTCTCATGTTTTCAACTCAAATTGAGTTGAGTTTGCAACGTTTGAGTGACTTGATTACCACAAATTCCCCAGAATTAAACACGGAATTAATGAATATGACCGTGGAATTTGATGGTCTCGGACAAATGTTTGAAATCCAACCCTTTGTCCTCGCTTGTGAAGCGGTCATGCAACACCTAGACTCAGCCACCCAGGAACAGGAAGTCAAAAATATTGCTCAAGCAGCCTTGCAGCTATGGCGCAAATGTCAGCAATCAATTCTTGCCAATCAATACGACGCTATCCCCACCACATTAGACCTATCGACACCACCAGAAAAAATAACCCCCACCCGTAGAGACGCGACATGTCGCGTCTCTACCACCAATCAAATTCACCCAGACCCATCCCTAGGAATTTCCCCGCAACAAATCGAAACCATCACCGAACTATCGCGGGAATTGACCATTAATCAACATCGACTGCAATCCGAACTACAGTCCGTATACGCATTAACCCGCAACTTACACCATGTGATTAGGCAAATAGACATTGCTCACCAACAAACCCAACGCACTTGGCAAAAACTGATCAACTCCCAACCCTTAGCTAATCCCCTCCCCAACACCACCACCGCAATTACCAAACTCAAAGAAATCGCCATCGATATGGAAACACGTTTAAGTGATGCACTCGACCTAGAACGCAACCTAGATAAAACTGCTCAGAACCTGCAAACACACATTCATCAAGTTTCCCTACGTCCCCTGTCGGATTTATTCCAGCGATTTCCCCGCGCTTTGACTGAACTTTGCCATACCTACGGCAAAGACGTAAAACTGACAATCCAAGGAGGAGATATCCTTGTAGAAAAGGCAATTCTCGACGCACTCAAGGAACCCCTCACCCACCTCTTTCGTAACGCCTTTGACCACGGAATTGAACCACCCCCCCAACGGATAGCTACCGGGAAACCCCCCCAAGGAGTGATTAAAATTACAGCCCACCAATCCCCAAAACACACTGTCATAACAATCGCCGACGATGGAAACGGGATCGACCTCCAGCGTATACGCGATCGCGCGAAGAAAATAGGACTTGACCCAATTCTGCTAGAACAAGCTAGCGAAGCCGATATTTTATCCCTGATTTTTGAACCCGGTTTTAGTACCAGCGAAACAGTCACTGAACTATCCGGTCGGGGTGTGGGGATGGATGTTGTGCGTAATCACCTCAAACAAATCCAAGGGGAAGTTACAGTCAATACCAAGTTAGGACAGGGAACCACTTTTACGTTGAGCTTACCCTTGAAAACATCCTTGATGAGGGTACTTTTAATCGAGAGCGATCGCACTTTAGTGGCAATTCCCAAACACATCGTCCAAGCAGTCCTTTCCTACTCACCCAGTCAAATATACAAAATCAGCAGCAAAGATTATTACAAATACGAAAACACGATTTTACCTTTAATTCGCCTAGCTAATTGTTGGCAATATCAGACACCACGACCACAAAACCCCAGTCCCAATAATCCCACCATAAATACACCAACAATTTTAATTGTTGAGTCAAACCATATTTCTGAGCAATCCCCCCAAACCCCTCGTCAACTCATCGCCATCCAAGTCGAACGCTATTGGCAAGAACAAGAAGTA
>CALJJQ010000095.1 GCA_937973965.1 uncultured Calothrix sp.
GCCCCCATCGTCTAGAGGCCTAGGACACCTCCCTTTCACGGAGGCGACGGGGATTCGAATTCCCCTGGGGGTATTGATAAATCATAAAACATGCAAGTAACAGAGGGTGAAATATGAATATTTTACCCTCCACTACTTTTCAACAAATTTATGGAATTTATGATGAATAGCTATCAAGTTTTTGCTTAATCGCTAATAAATTAACCTGCAAATCTTGACTTAAACGGCGCTCAATAATATTTACAGGCATGATGCGCTTGGGAACAACACAAACAGTGTAACAGAGTTTCGTACCACTACCACAACTATGGGTGTAGGGTTGTAGCAACCAGGAACCGTGATACTCCTTGAGATCACCCTCAACGAGGGAAAATTTAATTTCCTTGGGATAATGCTCCTCCAAATCAATAATCACACGGGCTGAAAAGTTAAAATTAAGTAGGCGTTGTGCCCCAATCTGTTCTAATCGAATCCCACCCGATGGATGTTCCAGCTTGCGACTAGCGGCTAGATTGGGGATAAAATCACTTAAACCCTCATAATCAGTAATTACCCGCCATACTACCTCCACGGATTTAGGGATATTAACACTAGCAATAATTTGGCGTTTGCGCTCCCCTAACTTAATCACTTCGATTTGCACCGAATCTTCGGTTTGGTTTGGGTTGTGGTTAAAATTGGCGTATTGTTCGGTCACTGTCGTCAACTCTTGTTTTGCGTCTATTTGGTCTCGTCAGAGAAGCGAGGGAGGGTTAAGATAAAACGGACTTTACTCAGACCTGATTCATCCTCAATCGGGGTACTTTCGACCGTAATTTCCCCATTCAGGTGTTGAACCAAGGACTTGACCAGAGCTAAACCTAGTCCTGTTCCTGGAGTCCATCGACCACGACCGCGACGGAATTTATCAAATATATATGTCGCTTCTTCGCTAGAAATACCACGCCCAATATTAGTTATTTCAATAATAACGCGATCGCTTTCAGCGTTTATCTGTTGTGCGGCAAAGATATGCACTTGGGTATCTGCTTGGGAATATTTACTGGCATTAGTCAGTAATTCTTGGAAAATCCGCTCGAAGCTTTCAATTTCTGTTTCTAATGCCAAGGATTCCGGGGGTAAATCCAGAGTCACCGTTAGACCCTTTTCGGCTAATTTCGGCGTAAATGTCTCAACAATCGCTTCTAAACGTTGATTTAAATCAATTTCTTCTAATTGGGGACGTTCTTGGTGAGATTCCAGTTTTTGTAATGTTAACAAGTCATTGATTAGATTAATTTCTTTACTACATTCCTGTTCCAGGATGTCCAGATACCGCGCTTGACGTTCAGGTGAAATCGTTGGTTGACGCAAATTCCGTAGAGCCATACGCATATTGGTTAAGGGATAACGCAACCTATCACTTAAATTACTCAGGAACTCGTCCTTCAACTCATTCAGTTCCCGTAATTGCTCCACGTACTGGCGTGTCTTTTCATACAACTTGGCTTGAACTTCCAAACTTTTTTGTAATTGAGCAGTACGTTCATCCACCAACATCTGTACTTGACGGAGCGTTTGGGACTGAATAATCGCATTCCCGACTTGAGCGCAAACCATTTCCACAATATTTTGCTCTGTTGCATCCCAAACGCGATCGCTCATCTGCTGAAAAACAACAAAACCAAGGATTCTCCCTTGACTTTCTAAAGGCATAAGCAACATCGATCCATATTTCTCTGTTGCCAACAATGGAGCAACATTTGTATTATCACCCATCTCATCACGGCCATTAATGACAACGGGTTTACCCTGGTCAATAAAAACACGTTGACACAGAGAGCATTCAGAAAGTAAAAACGTAGAGGTTTCGTTTTGTTTCGTCACCTCAGAGGGTGTGGTTCCCGTTTTTAATAGCCACTCGCTGACTAGATTAACTTTTGCCTTGGGAATTTGGTGACGGGGACGAACCCGGAATAAAGGATCGGTATATTTGAGTAAAATTAACAAACCCCGATCAGCATTTAAAGCTTCCGCGGTTGCAGCCGTAATTAATTGCAGCATTTGATTCAGTTCCAAACTGCTGCGACTTAGTAAAGATAATTGCTTAATTAAATTTTGATGCTGGGAATAGGTTTGGACAAACCGTTGTTGAGACGAGATTAACTGGGTTTTGGCTATATGGGCAAAGGCGATCGCGCAACTTGATTCTAACTGATTCAGCTTTTGTTTCTCAGCCAAACTCCACTCTTGGGGTTGGGATTGCACTAAACTAACCACACCGTTATTTTTGCCAGCAAAGCGGGTCGTAATTGCTAATACCGATTTCAGGGGTATCGATAGATTCTGACAACCAACCACCAAACTGCTCTCAATCAAAGAAATATCTGCAATCGAAATTGGTTCCGATGCACACTGCACCACGGGTAAATCAAGTGGTTCCAGGGAAAACATCTCATCCACATTTGCCGACATTAACTCCGGTCTACACCAATTAGCAGTCGTCATCTGACTGCCATCTTCCCCTAAAACAGCGATCGCACAGCAGTCCACATCAAACGTCATCGCAAGAACTTGAGCCACTTCTTGCAGCATTTGCACCGGGAGCATCTCACTGGCGATAATTTGATTGATTTTTTGCGCCACCTGATGGACAGGTTCTTCCTCGTGCGACATCAGCGCTCCATACTTTTGTTCATGTAACGGTTTTCGGTCGCCATAACTGTACTGGGATGACGATAAACCCTGTTCTATTCCCGATATAATCTTGGAAATCGACTCCATTCTGTTTCTACCCACCCTCCTCGCATTTCCTTAGCCCCTGATTTCCTTACAAGCAACCTAATCTTTTGATTCAACTTTCTTTCGTTGTCAACTCTCACCTGTTATAGCTCCTTTCTTGCCAATACGCCAGAACCACTAATACTGTAAATAAAAAATAAAAATAAAAGAATATCTAGTATGTATCAAAACTCTGATGCTAAAGCTAGATAATATCTATGGTTAGGATTGAATCTCTCAACTCCTACCTAGGATATCTTGCTTTTTTAGTACGCATAAACCGTAAATTTGCTAATTTAACTGATAAAACTCCATAAACTACATCCGCATTACTACTGATTACTAGTGAGACTGAGCGTATTTCCACCCAGAAAGCGGGAAGAATCTCTATTAAAGCATAGTTCTCCTTGATCGAAAAACGACCAGCCCCAGTTTACAAGCTGGAGCTGGTAAAATTTGAAAAAATAAATAAGTAAACTTGTTAGCCAGCCAAACTTTCTAAACTTAACGGTACCATATCGCCAGTTTGCGTAAGTCCTAGTAACATTTGTTGTTGCGGTTGAATTACCTTCCCTGTCAGTACACACCGTTCTTCCTGTTGGGCGATCGCAGGGATACTAACACGAATATCCATACGTGAAAATCTTGGTTTCCAGTCACCTGATTTTTGTTGAACATAATTCCACAAAATATCTCGAATCAATGCTTGATAGCCTTGATTTCCAGACAGGTCTTTCAGTTTATCCTTAAGTTCCCGCTCCAGACGAATACTGGTTACTTCCATGTCAGTGGTGGGAATACGAGTCATTGTATGCATTATTTTTCTCCTTTTTCCTGTTAGAGGTATGGACAGGATAGTAATACAAGTGTAGTATGTTTAAAGAAATGATCAATAGGTGAAATTTTCTGTGACAGCCATCTATCCCCCTACCAACCCTATTTTGAAACTACATTATGAAACCCAATCCCATTGGGAATCCTTAATGTTGCTGGTGAAGTATCTATTTACGGGAGTTGGTGTCCAAAATGGTAACCAATCAAAATTGGGGGATGATCAAGATAATCTCAAAGATAATTTCAGAGTTTCCAGCATGATTATTGCTGTCAATCGTCGAGTACATAAGTTAGAACAAATGTATAGAAGCGGGAGGTACAGAATTAACCATGCTGTACCAACATAGACAAAGAAAACTTGAAAAAACTTTCAGTTCTCAACCCCCGCTTAAACCAATCTAGGAAAAGTGGGGGTTTTGATTATGGCAATACAAAACGCCGAATCTCAGGAGAAACAAATTTTATTGGAACTAACTTTCTCAAATTACCAACAGAATATTAATTTTTGTTAAGGGAGAAAAGTCAAAGGTACTTTATCCCCTACCCACTCACCCACCAACCCTTTCCCTTCCTCCTTTGCTCACCCAATATTTTTTGATTAGGTAATGTATCTGCGCGAAAAACAACAGCACCCATCCAGCCAAGAATTGCACTCGCAGGGCAATTTTGGATGATAGCCCAAGTATCCCTGGAATCACAGGAGCGCATGAATAATGCTGAAATTGACCTATACCGAAACCAGTTTTCACCTTGAATCAATAGCTCAGTCCCTGGAAGATTGGGTACAAGCACGGGTTAGATTGGCGCTACGCGTCGGTCAAAGTTTCTGCGTCGAACCTTGTACCGCATCTTTTTTACTGCCAAATTACTTGCTTGGAATTGAACAACTGCAAACCGAATTACGTTTTCCAGATAGCGAAAACCTATCATTAGCTGTGTGTGATACAGAATATATTGAGGTGATACTGCGCGGTGCGTGGCTAACAAGTGGGTGCAATGAAGATATGGGTGTATTTGTCACCGCTATGCGGGAAAAAACGGAATTATTTCTGTATAAACTGTGGCAGGAAGCCCAGGTTTGTCAAGAAGTGAGAAGCTTTTAGTCTGAATTTTCGGTTGTGCAATGGCGGTGAACTACCTACACCATCAGGAAACTGGTCGGTGTAGGCTTCTGGGGCATTCTTAATACTCCACGCTACCTGCTACAACGGAGGGAACCCGCGCAACTTAGTGGCTCCCCAACCTACTGGTACTTAGTGGCTCCCCAACCTACTGGTCTGTCAACTTGATTTTGATAGATGGTGGTGGTGCGGGTATCCTGCCCGCATTTGAGTTATAAGTAAATATATTCATCATTTCTGTTTTGACAAACCACTACGTAATTCTGTTACACCTGTCCGAGCGGGATTTGTGAAATCTTAGATTTAGGGTTGTTAACGATTGACAGTTGACGGTTAACAGTCACCAGTCATCAGTCAACGGCACGCTATTTTTCACGCCTTAAATCGGATTGCTGTAATTATTCTAGTGACTATGCTCTGCGTGGTCACTCAGTCAGCAAGGGCTACTGCCTTCATTCACGAGGTCGGAACCTCGTCGGTTCTGCACCCGCGCGGAGCATGGGTGCGAGGGAAAATATGGTACTTTTATTTCCCGTCCGTATCTTGCATTTTTCTCATGCCTGATTTACTCTTTTGAAAGAATAAAACTGGGATGCGTTCATTAACTATATTACCTGATTTCTATGAGTTTACGCCTCTTAGCATCAAGCTAAAAACTTGATGGATTAAGGGTGTGTGATTACCACCTAATCAATGAAATGATTTAATTCGGCTAGAGAATCACGAATACTAAATAGTTTTATGAAGTTTATGTTTTGTCGTGTGAGCCTAAGTTATAATGGTTTCTTATTTTAGATTAAATTTTAGTGATGATTTCAAGAAGTAAATGCAAAGTTTTTGTGAAGCTACTTTAATTCCAGAATCTAGTGTAATAGTATTTATTTGTTGAAATAAAAAAACGTATATCCATATACTTTTTCTCTTTGGCTAGAGTTAAAACCTGTATTTCTCACAAAATCCTCAAGCCTGCAGGGGATAGGGGGTAGAAGGAAAATTCATCCGTCACTCAGGACTGGCGTTGCATCGTTGCTGGATGATAATCCAATTTGCATAGGCTGAAACTTTTGTTAAATCAAGAAAAATTTCTGTCCATTGATTAAAATCATCCCTTGATTATGCAACGCCTTAAGACTTCTAAGTTACTTGTGAGATATCCAGGAAAAGTGTTCATATTGTTGAGATTGTAGGAGAATAAGGACGCTGGATCTGTTAGTTTGCCGTATTTTAGGAATTGGAATGTATACCGCTCTTGGATTTACTTTTTTGAAGAGGGCTGTGTATCCGAGATTGTCTACCTGGTATCTCGTAAAACTTGTGATTGCAATTCCGTAATCTAAATATACCGTGATTGTTGTATTTGCGATGGAATGACTTAAGCGTTAAAATAAAACGTCTTAATCTCCACTAGCCATGATTCGAGCCGTGGCTTGTATTTTCTTGTGCTGCCAGTTAAAGATTATACTTTATAATTCTCTTTGGAGTCACAAGCAATCTTAATTCAAGAACAAATTTTATATATCTATGTTGTTGTTATGTGTAACATTCATATAACGACACCAGAATTACCAGCAAGCTATCGAGAATCTTCAAAGTTAGCATTTTGACAATGGCTTAGTACATCTGAAAAATTTTATTTGTTTTTGCAAACTTAGCCAAGCACTCTATCATGCCTCAGACTACTAGTCAAGCTATCTGTTACAAAATAAAAATCTTGTTGTCCAATGTCCAATTTTTCAATTTGTGGTTAAGTCGCTGCTAGCTTTGGAGTTTAGAAATTATCCCATCATTTCCCTAACTCTTCATTAACAGGCAATAGCAGTGATTAGTCAATCTGAGTTTTCAATATCAGCATTAATATCAATTCCGCCGAGTGGGGAACAGGGAAGTGTGTAGAGGATGGTACTTTTTAGCACTTATCAGGATATCCGGCATTGCTAAATTTCAGCATGAGTTCCAAGTCCATTTTAGAGACGTAGCGAGTTTTTGTTTTCTGATTCAGAGACTCTTTATTTTGTAAACTAATCTCCGATGCTGCTTCGACACAACTAAATATGAAAGTAGCTCGGGATTACTCTTTCCGAAACCCCATTCCCTTGTTTTCAACAAGTCTTCTATGTCGTTGGGATATTAATATTCGGTTGATGTTTACGACAAAACCAAACAGTAAAATAAGCTATTCCTAATTCCCACTCCCATCACTCCTTACTCACTCTATTTACAAGCGAGAAGATTTCATGACGACAGTCTTTTATCTACCGGATACGGGTGAAAAGCTCATCAGTATTTTGGGAGAGAGCCTCTCTGAACAAGAGCTACAAACCTGTTTAGCAGGAATGGAAGTAGTGGAACCGTCGGTTACGAAGCAATTTTGGGAATCTTCTCAGAATCACCCTGGTATATACATGATTTTGACGGGTAAAGTCCGACTTTCAGATAGTTTTGATAATTTAATTACGACCTCATCTGCTGGGTCTTCCTTTGGAGAGATGACCCTATTTCCTCAAGGAAACTTTATTCCCTATAGTGCTAGAGCTTCCAATAATTTAAAGCTGGGATATTTTCCCCAAGAATTGCTGCAATCATTAATACACAAATATCCCCCCATTCAACAACACCTATTTAAACGTGCAGAACTGTGGGATTTGTTATTATTATGTCGCCAAAATTCCCAATTTCCTCCCCATGTGTCCCAGGTGGAAGGATTTCTCCAAGCTTTATCATTATTTCAGCGTTGCAATTTGGTGAATTCAGTAGACATCTTGTTGACTTCAGAGGCAAAGTTGTGGGTATTACGTCAAGGTGAACTGCAGGATTCTGATGGTAACTCTTTGAGACCAGGTAATATATACAGCCAACTTCATCCGGGAAATTGGCGAGTTAAAGAGACTGCGATCGCCTATATTCTTGATCAAGGCAATTACCAATTAGCTCTAAAATACTGTCCTTCACTAGCATCATTTTTTGATCCCCAGGAATCGCTAGAAACGACAGTTAACCGTCCCCTTCGCAGAACCACCAAAAAAGCAGAACAGTTAGAAACTCCAGGGAAAATTATTGCCTTTCCCCAAAAAACTCCAGAAACCAAACCAGAACCTCAAAAATCACGTCCATACTTCCCTGGTCCAAAAGTACAAATGGGTCACTGGTGGGGACGACTAACTAAACGTTATCCCTTCTACGCTCAACAAAGTGCTTCCGATTGTGGTTGTGCTTCCTTAGTCATGATTGGTCGCTATTGGGGTAAAAACTTCAGTGTCAATCGCTTACGGGATATGACCAACGTCGGTCGCAGTGGAGCTTCCATGGGTGCGATCGCCGCAGCAGCTGAAAGTTTAGGTTTTGCTAGTCGTCCCGTCAAAGCCACTCTAGATAAACTTGCAGAACAAACTCTACCTGCGATCGCCCATTGGGAAGGAAATCACTTCATCGTTATCTATGCAATCACCAAAACAAAAGTAATTGTTTGTGACCCTGCAATTGGTCAACGTACCCTAACTCGTAAGCAATTCGTCGCTGGTTGGACAGGATACGCATTACTTTTACAACCCACATCTCTCCTGAAAAATACTGAGAATCAAGATGTGGGTCTATGGAAATTTTTTGAGCTAGTCAAACCCCATTACAAGGTACTCATTGAGGTGTTTGTGGCTTCAGTGTTGATCCAGTTATTTGGTTTAGTAACACCGGTTTTTACCCAATTACTACTCGATCGAGTTCTTGTACAGCGCAGTTTGGCTACCCTCAATGCTGTCGGTTTAGGGATGATCGTGTTTGGGTTGTTCAGTATTGTGATGAATGCAGTCCGAACATATCTACTAGCTCATACAGCCAACCGTATTAGTATTTCTCTGCTAGTTGGTTTTATTAAACATACTTTTCGCTTACCCCTAGCCTATTTTGAGTCCCGTTATGTCGGGGATATTATTTCCCGTATTCAGGAAAACCAGAAAATACAGAGTTTTTTAACTGGTCAAGCATTGTCAATTATCCTTGACATACTTACCCTAGTAGTGTATCTCGCTCTAATGTTCTCCTACAGCTGGCAAATGGCCCTATTTGTCCTGGCGACAGTTCCCCCGTTTTTTATCTTGGCACTAGCTAGCACAAGCATTTTACGCCGTATCTCTAGGGAAGTTTTTAACTCTGGTGCCAAAGAGAACAGCTACATTATTGAATCACTGACAGGAATTCGTACCGTCCGTTCCCTAGCCATTGAACAAACAGTACGTTGGCGTTGGGAAGAACTACTGAATGATTTAGTCAGGAAAGCCTTCAATGCTCAAGTTATCGGTATTCGCCTTTCTGTCATCAGTGGTGCAATTAATACCTTCACCAGTGCCGCACTGATGTGGTTTGGAGCTTGGCAGGTAATTCAGGGTCAACTTACCGTGGGTCAATTGGTAGCATTTAATATGTTGGTGGGTAACGTCTTGAGTCCGTTCCAAAGATTTTCCCAACTGTGGAACGAATTCCAAGAAATCGTGATTTCCGTTGAACGTCTAAATGATGTCCTCGAAGCCGAACCGGAAGAAGACCTACATAACAAACCCCGCAAGACTTTAGGAAAACTACGGGGACATATCCGTTTTGAAAACGTTACCTTCCGTTATCACCCTGAAAGCAAAACAAACGTTCTAGAAAATATCAACTTTGAAATCAAGCCAGAGCAAATGGTAGCCCTAGTGGGACGCAGTGGTTCCGGTAAAACCACCCTCAGTAAACTGATTTTAGGTTTATACCCAGCGACAGATGGCAAAGTACTGATTGATGGTCATGATGTGAACGGGTTATCCTTGCGATCGCTCCGTTCCCAAGTAGGCGTTGTAGACCAGGATACATTTCTGTTTGGTAGTACCATTCGGGAAAATATCTCCATCGCCCATCCAGAAGCAACCCTAGATGAAATTATCCAAGCAGCCAAACTTGCTGGGGCTGATGAATTTATCCAAAAATTACCATTAGGCTACGACACCCAAATTGGTGAAGGCGGGGGGATGCTTTCTGGTGGACAACGCCAACGTTTAGCCATTACCCGCGCGTTGCTGGGAAATCCTCGGTTACTCCTATTTGATGAAGCCACTAGTCATTTAGATTCGGAGTCAGAGCGTATTATTCAGAACAATCTAAAAACCATTCTCAAGGGACGTACCAGCGTAATTATTGCCCATCGTCTTTCTACGGTACGCCATGCGGACTTAATTTTAGTTCTAGATCAAGGTGTACTCGTAGAAAGTGGAACCCATGATGAATTAATCGCCAAACAAGGACATTATTATTACCTGAATCAACAACAACTAGCTCAAGTAGAATAAGTCTTTCGGGATTAGTGTGGGAAATTGACAAGATAATGATTCTATATCTACTATTCCGAGTGAACCATTATTCCGCCAAATCGGCGATAAATATGTCAAAAACAGTAATTTTAGGAGTTTTTATAGAGCAATATTCCTGACTTGAAAGGTAGTAGGGAGTAGTGTAAATGGGTAGCCGTAATAAAAGAGGCTGTAGAAAAAATTCTTTGATTATTTCTGGTGTAAGCATTACATGCTGACTACTCTCCAGACCCTTATTCATCAAACACCAATCTACTAATTATGCAAATTTGAGAAAACTATGCCCTATCCATCTCCTCAGACTCCATCATCCCTTCCCCAAGATGAATACGACCAACCTAAAAATCATCCATATCAAGAAGAATCTGCAAATCTGGAAGCAGAAGACTCAAAGCGTGACCTATTCTACGGTACTGAAGAATTATTAGATGCTTTACCGAAAATATGGACACAAGGAGTATTGTATACCCTGATTGGTTTCGCCATTATCGGTATTCCCTGGGCAACATTTTCCAAAATTGACGAAACAGGAACCGCAAGGGGACGTATTGAACCCAAAGGAGCAACCCAAAAATTAGACTCCCTCACTGGGGGGAGCGTCAAAACTGTCAACCTGAAGGAAGGAGATCGGGTGAAAGCTGGACAGGTTTTACTAGAGTTAGAATCAGACATTTTACAGACAGAACTACAACAAACCAAAAGCAAACTCGAAGGACTGCAAAATCGGCGATCGCAATTAGAACTACTCCAAAACCAATTACAGCTTTCCATTGGTGTCTTAGAACAGCAAAACCAGTCCCAAGTATCGGAAAAACTAGCCCAAGTTAGCCAAGCTCAACAAAATCTCGACACCAAACAAAGTACATATAACCTACAAAAGCTGGAAAGACAAGCACAGATCAATCAGGTGCAGCAACAAATTCACACCGCCATCAACGAACAAAAAGCAGCCAACAGCAGATTAGATATAGATACGAAACAAGTCGAACGCTTTAGTAAACTCGTGGAAGATGGAGCAGTTTCCGCTACCCAAATCGACGAACTCAAAAAACAACAACAAGAAAGCAAGCGACTCTACGAACGAGCAACATCCGACATCATCCAAGCCAAATATCGTCTCACAGAGGAACAAAATCGTTCCCAAGCAACCATCAATCAGTTACAGTCAGACATCAAACAAGCCAAACTCCGACTCCAAGAAGCCAAAAGCAGCGTCCAAAGCGCTATCCAAGCTGGAAAACTAGCCATCATGAAAAGTCAAGAACAACTCAAAGACCTACAAACCCAAATTGCCACGGTTAAGTCGGAAATTGCCCAAACCCAAAGCCAAATCACAGCGATTAAACTGCAACTACAAAAATACATCGTGCGATCGCCCATTGACGGCATAATTTTTGAACTACCAATCACCAAACCCGGTGCAGTCATCCAACCGGGACAAAGAATTGCCCAAATCGCTCCCCAAAAAACTGATTTAGTCCTCAAAGCCCAAATGCCTAGCCAAGATAGCGGCTTTTTGCAAGTAGGAATGCCAGTCAAAGTCAAATTTGATGCCTACCCCTTCCAGGAATACGGAATAGTCCCAGGAAAAGTCACCTGGATTTCCCCTGACTCCAAAATCAACGAAACACCCGCAGGTAATATTGGTACTTACGAACTGGAAGTAACCTTGGAACAACAATACGTCCAAAGTGGTAGTAAACAGGTATTCCTAACTGCTGGTCAAACCGCTAACGCTGAAGTGATTATTCGTCAACGACGCATCATCGACTTTGTTTTAGATCCATTCAAGAAACTGCAAAAAGGAGGATTAGATATGTAAATTTACATCCAGAAAGATACAAGCATCATACAAGTTATTCCCATCATCAGCCAATATTTCAGAGCAGATGTGTAGGTCATTAGACCCCTACCAACCTAGTTTATAAATGTTTATAAAGATTTATAAACAACTTACACTCAACCACCCAACCAGGAATAGAACCATGCATCCCATTGACTTGATGAGAAAATACGGCTGGACTTACCGTGACCTAGCCGCAGAATTTGGCGTTTCCGAAGTAGAAGCAAAACGCTGGGGTTTCAGAAAAACAGCCACCAACTATCGCAACCCACCCCCAATGGCCTATAAGTTAGCTGAAAAAATTGATAAGGAATTATCATCTATCTCCGCATCAGCATAGGTAACGAATTGGAACCATTGTGACCTAGACCTAACTTCAAAATCGGGTTTTAATAGGCTAATAAAGCATAGTCTTTTTGATGTACAGCCATCCGATTTATTTTTTCAACTAAATAATAATCTCGCAAGGTAACTTTGCTGGGTGATTAAATTAACTACTCACTAGTACGAGCGTAATGTATTACGTCTTTCACTGTTCCCATCCGTCATTTTTGAGTGAGTCTAGCAAGAGTTCATTTCGACCATATACAAAGACCATATACAAAACCAACTTTTTCCGTGATGCATCACCAGATGCATCACAACACTTCACTAATTTCATAGGTAAAGAAAACCTAATAGAGAGACCATTCTACTATGCCCCAATCTCAGACCATTACCATATCGGATATCATTTATAACCTCAAGCTATCTTGTAAAATACCTAATGTACTAGAGCAAATTCTATCCCAACGTATTATCAGCAAAACAGCCCGAGAACTAGGGATTATGGTAACACCAGAAGAACTACAACAAGCGGGAGATCAACTGCGTCTGGAAAAAAAGTTAGTCAAAGCCAAAGACACATGGACATGGTTAGAGAAACACCATCTATCGGTGAATGAATTTGAAGAACTACTCCACCAGCAAATACTTTCTCAAAAATTAGCCAACCATCTCTTTGCCGATCAAGTCGAAAAGTTTTTTTACGAACATCAACTAGAATATGCAGCTGCCGTCACCTATGAAATACTCTTAGACGATAAAGACCTAGCATTAGAGCTTTTCTATGCCCTAGAAGAGGGTGAAATCACTTTTCCAGAAATAGCCCGTTTATACATTTCCCAGCCAGAAATCCGTCGCACCTATGGATACCAAGGACTGCGACACCGTAAAGATTTTCGTCCGGAAATAGCAGCAGCAGTCTTTGCATCTCAAGCACCAACATCACTCAAGCCAATTACAACTTCTAAAGGAGTGCATTTAATTTGGGTAGAAGAAATTATCCAACCCCTATTAGATGAACAGTTGCGGCAAAAAATCATCTCAGAATCTTTTAATGCTTGGTTGCAACAACAAATCCAGACTATTAACCTGACTGCTAATTTAGTCTCAGAGGTAAGGTCTTCTCAACCAGAAGAGCTACTACACCAAGCCTAACCTTGATGTTTCTGGAATTCCTAAAACTTTCAGTGAGTGAGTAGGGAGTAGGCAATAGGAAATAGTAGAAAAATTATACATCAGTTCCCCATATTGTTTGGACAAAAATAAATAAGAAAAATAGTTGGACTAATGATTGATAAAACGAAAATAAGTCATCGTTTCATTACTCTAATTGCTAATAGATAATTTTGCCTGCATCGTCTTGATAAAGTTATTTATCGAGTTGACTTACTGATTATTTTTTTGGTAATTTTGACAAAAAGATAGAAATAACGGCTATTAAAAGCCTTTTGGGTAAAACAATTCAGTGTTTTTGCCCAAATGGTTTTTTCCTGTTTTTGTATTAATAATTGGCATAAAAAACGAATCTTTGAAGCATATTTACCCCAAAAAATTATTCAAAAAAAATAAAAAAACAGTTGACTTTTTCAAAATATGTTCTATAGTAAAAGTATGAGCAAACAAAAAAAGCTCATAGCAAAAAATCTAGACATCAAACACAAATTCCCAGGAGAAACCTCATGATTATCTCTGACTTAAACGTTTTAGAAGTTGTTGAAGCTGCTGAAGTTGTAGGTGGAACCTTTACATCAGGTAATAAATTTAAAAGTTCTTACAACCAAGACGATAATATCAATATTACCTTCGACAGCAAAAATAACTTTACGACCACAGTAAATACTCCAACAACTCATAGCAATAGTGCAGCTGCTGGTGCAAAAGGTGATGCAATCAACAACACCTATTTGCCTACCTACTCTTTCACGAAAGCTGACACCGTAGCTGTGACAGAATTCTTGGGTGGTTCTTTCTCTGGTAGCACCTCTGCTGCTGTAATCAACAAAGCGTGGTAATTGAACTGTTCAGAACAGTTATACTTTTTTGTTTGGTAACTAGCTAGCTAAAGATTTACCTAACTTAATTGGCTCAAACTTGTAGTAAGCGTCTAGGTGCTTACTACAAGGTGCTTATTAATTTATCATTTAGGGTGTTTCTGTTTGCATTGGAATTATTTGGGATTATATGTTCACTAAAAGTTGTCCTGTCATCAGTTCTAGTCAATTTGCAACTCAAACCCAAAATAATATCAAATAATGCCAAGGCAATCGGAACTAAAATTTTTAGGGTACTGGTTTATTGAACACAGAAATGCAAAGCAGAAAAATATGCAGGAAACATATCTTATAAATCGAAAGTAATCTTCTGAAAAACTTTTCGAGGTGACAGTGAGCAGCAATTTAATTATCAAAGATTTAAGCTATCTGCAACCTGCTAATCAAATTGATCTTATCCTTGGTGGTAGTGTTTATGTTGGAACTGTAACGGTAACTGAAACTGGTTCCGGTTATGCAGTTGCGGGTGCTGCTGCACTTGCTCTGGGTCAAACGACTAATACAAATACTCAAACCCATGCCAAGGCAGTATTTGGGAATGGATATACCTACAGTACAGCGGATGCTAGTGCGATCGCGCGTGCAAAATCAGGAAGTCAGATGGCTAGTTCATATAACTCTGGTACTTCTACCTCACTATCTTTTAACAGTTCTAGCAATTTTGTGACAAAAACAAATTAGTAAATAGCAGGGTTTCAAGGGAGTTCAGTAATAATTAAATAGACTAGATTATTTGCCAGCAGTTATCAAAGTACTGATAAAATCATTTATATAAATATCCATTTAATATGCAATTATTCAGTGACAATTAAATGTTGATTTTCACATAACATAAATAATTGACCAAGGTTCATTTAAATAAGTTCTTGTTGATTTCTTATTTACAGAGGTACATGTATGCATCGACTAGAGATATCAGATCTAGACTTTTGCGAATTAGTAAATGAACTATCTGAAGTGAGAGGTGGTTTGTTGACTTCCATAAGGTCAGTCAATTTACACGATTATTTACTTCAAAGCCTATTGATCTCAACTTCCCCCATTTTAGATAAATTCGAGACAACAGATAACTTGGGAAAAACAGAGGTTTATTCCGACCCAGAAATTGTCGTCAGTAAATTGAATCATCCTCAGAATGGCATATCTGGCTATGAAGTTATAAGTAATGGTGGTAGGTCACGTTCCATTGTCTCATCTGGAGGAAACTCCTTAAAATCCTTCTCGTCTTCATCATCCTTTTCATCTAACTAATTTACTTTCCATCAACTTACCAATGGTTAATCGTCAAGTTATCGTCAAAAGAATAGTATCACCGGATGGTAAAGTTATTGCCGAGGCTCGTAGTATCTCGATAGTCGCTGAAAATAACCCAGGTAATACAAATCTTAGCGCTTCGGTAAGTATTTCCTCCCATAGCGTTTCTAGTAGTTCTTCATCTAGCTCTTGTATTGGTTATAATTTCATGACATAAAGCTTCAAGTTAATTCAAGTAAAGCTATTTTTAAGAGGTTAACAAACATGTCATTAGCAATATTTGAAAAAGTGAAAGAGTTTCTCGTCAGATTAGTGAAAGATGAAGCCTTTCGCACTCAATTAATGAGTGATAAAATTGAGGAGGTCAGAAATTTGTTTGAAGATAACGGCTATAATTTTTCCCAGGAAGAATTTGAAACTGCTGCTATCAGAATCCTAGAATTAAAAGAGTTGGGAGAATTTAGTGACCTTAGTGAAGAGGAATTACTAGGAGCTGTTGGTGGATTAACAATTTCTGAACCCACTGATAAAAGATTGAGTAGACCTCCATGCTGGTATCCTTGGTTTCCTAAAGGACATCCCCAACCAGTTCCTACTCCAAAACCACTTCCCCACCCGCAACCACAACCAATGTATGGTATAGTGATTGGACCCCCTGTTCAAGCGCTCTATGGTGTAGTGGTTCCGTCAGACAAATTGTAATAGCTTGGTTCAATCTTCTGAATTGGTCGTTAGATAAGTAGGTAGGCAAAATTAAACTGAACTATGTAAAATTTTGTAAAATGCTCGAAATCCTTGTACAATAGGGCTTTTAAGTTATTTACATTTTTAAATTTAGTGGTGTTTTTTAGCGTCCACCTACTTACTCCCTACTCCTTAACCTTAAATCGACACAGTTGGGTTGTCTGAACACTCTTGATTTAATGATAGCTATGCAAGTAAATGATTTATCCTATTTAGAGGATGTTTCCGACGGTCAGTCAATTTTGGGTTCTGCTGGTGTGATGGTTAATTCGGAAGCTGTAGCTCTGGGTGAATCGACTGCAACTTTAACATTGGCAAATACCCAAGGTAGATTTTTGCCCAGTGGTGTTTCTGTTGTCAGAGGTGTGGGATTTGCGAGAGCGGAAGGGGATGTAACTATCACAGAAGTTACGGTTGTAGGTACAGGTGATATTGTAGTTGACAATACTCGTACTGTTCCTGACACTTCTAAGTCTTTTGGTGTAGTGGTTGCAGTTGACTTACCTAACCGGTAAAGTAATTGATACTCATAGGATTTAGGCAACAGGGACATTTTCAGTAGAACTGTCACATTTATAAATTAAGGCTTACAAACATTCAATTCAGATTGGTATGTACCAGTTAACCTTAATATCGTGACGCTTAGGTAAGTCCTAACTCTGTCAAGGTGAGTTCAATGAATCACAAAGTCTGAAACTCTTATCCAGCAATATTTGTGTCAAATAAAAGTTTTTAAAAACTTCCCTCCTCTGGTGAGAATAAAATCAGTGAACTGGGAATTGGCAGTTATTGACTTTGTTCTCAACGTTCACTTAAGAGGAGACTTGGAACCTGAACTGACAAAATCTTTGATTTACTAGAGATTATAGAGCTTCAATTCTGTCGAATTCACGTTCAGTGACATTCTGTCGTAGTAGTTTAAGTCAATAGAATTACCTTCTGAAAGTTTCAACAAAGCAAGGGTAAAGAAAAATCTATGACATACTATCGTCAAAGCTACGCTGTTTGGGAAATAACTCTAAAATGTAATCTTGCTTGTAGCCACTGTGGTTCTCGTGCAGGTAATGCACGTACTCAGGAACTTTCCACAGAGGAAGCTTTAAATCTTGTCCAACAAATGGCGGAAGTGGGGATTAAAGAGGTTACACTGATTGGTGGGGAAGCATTCTTGCGTCCGGATTGGTTAGAGATTGCCAGGGCAATAACTGATGCAGGGATGTTGTGTGGAATGACGACTGGTGGTTATGGGATTACCCTAGATACTGCACAGAAAATGAAAGCAGCGGGTATTCGCACTGTTTCTGTTTCCATTGATGGTTTGGAGGAAACTCACGACCTTTTGCGGGGGAGAAAGGGTGCTTGGAAGTATGCTTTTAAAACCATGAGCTATCTGCGGGAAGTTGGTATTGCTTTTGGTTGTAATACTCAGATTAATCGCCTTTCTGCACCGGAGTTTCCCTGCATTTATGAGTGTATACGTGATGCGGGTGCTCATGCTTGGCAAATTCAGTTGACGGTACCGATGGGGAATGCTGCTGACAATGCAAACATCCTTCTCCAACCCTACGAATTACTGGATATTTACCCCATGTTAGCTCGTGTTGTCAGTCGTGCCTATAAAGAAGATGTGCAGGTGCAAGCGGGAAATAACATTGGTTACTATGGCCCCTACGAAAGGCTGTTGCGGGGACGGGGTAATGAGCATGAATTTTCGTTTTGGCAAGGTTGCGGTGCTGGACTTTCCACCTTGGGTATCGAAGCCGATGGAGCGATTAAGGGTTGTCCTTCATTGCCAACTACGGCTTATACTGGTGGTAATATTCGCGATCGCTCTTTGCATGATATTATCGTAAACTCCTCGGAGTTGGGTTTTAATTTAGGTGCTGGGACACCGGAAGGAACAAAACACCTGTGGGGTTTTTGTCAAACCTGTGAATATGCAGAATTATGTCGGGGTGGTTGCAGTTGGACTGCCCATGTTTTCTTTAATCACAGAGGTAATAATCCCTATTGTCATCATCGCGCTCTTGTTCAAGCAGAACATGGTTTGCGGGAACGGGTTGTACCAAAGGTGAAGGCTGGGGGATTACCATTTGATAATGGTGAATTTGAGTTAGTTGTTGAGCCAATAGATGCACCTTGGCCAGAAGAAGATTTTTTGCATTTTCGTGCTGAGAGTATTCAGTGGTCTGAGAGTTGGCAAGATAAACTGGAAGTCGTTCACAGTTGATTTTTAGAGATTGTTTGAAAAGCCATTTTTAATCCTGTACCTCTCGTTTTTTGGGAGTAGGTAGAGATGTAATATTTTACATTTGTAAGGGAATCGGGAGTATTTATCTCAAAGAGAAGTTTCTTCGGATCTATATGGACTGCATACACTAGAAGGTATGAAAGAATCTCTTTCCCTACTCGCAAGTCAGTCTAGAACAATAAATGTAGTGTTTGAGTTGAAGCTGATTGACTGTATTTTACAAGTTTTCTGTGGAAAATCAAGGATAAGATGGTGAAAAAATATTGATTAACACTTTTCAAACATTCTCCAAAAGCAATTTTGATTTCGTTTTTTTAATCATTTTAACTTTTTTGAGGGAGAATATATTATGGCAGCTACAACAGATTTATTTCCAATCAAAACACAATTTAGCGATGATTTGCAGGATAGTTATAGAAAAATTTCCTTGTTACCTCGTCCTGCTTGGAATAGCCAAATAACTCATTTAAAGGTACTGCTAAAAACTAAACAAATTCTAAATTCAAGAAAATATGATACTGATACCAGAACCTCACCCTAACCCTTCCTACTTGCAGTGAGAGAACAGGATTTTCCCCTCTCCGTAAGCAGGGATCTGTAAGCCTTACGTAACAAGGATTACGATTTTTAGTTATAAAACTATAAGAATAGCTGAAACCTTTATCTCGTAGGCATTGTAAAAATAAGATGCGTTTGCCCTGGGGAGGGGATTAGGGAGTAGGGTCAAATTATGTGCAACTTTTGGTATGAGATTTTTTGAATTGTAAATCAACCTTTACTAGATGCATTGATAATTAGGAGAAATACATGTCTAAGGAACATCAATCAGAAGAAAATTCCCAGGCTTTGCCTTTTTTTGCTCGCTATTTGGAAACACAGTTCTGTGAGGACTTATCTGAAGAGGAAACGGATGAAGTGCAGGGTGGTATAAGATATGCATATCCACCGACGCGGAAGCATCCTTCAGAGGGTATTGATGGTGGTATTGCTGTGACACTAAAATTTCCTTCTGATAGGGAGGATGGGGGTAGTGTGACTAGCAAGATTACGGATTTGTATGAGCCTGTATCTGTGACGAAAAAGTATCCATCGGATTCTGATGAGCATGTTGCTGTGACACAAAAGTATCCATCAGATGGTGATGATGATGTGAAAGTTGTTCATTAATTCTGTTGATTAAATAATATCTTTTCAGGGTGGTTTGTAGTGAAAACTTTAGTTTTTATATGTACTAAGGTTCCAGCTACAAACTCACTTTATTTTTATTATTTTTTCGAAAAAATTTAGTGGGTAGAAAGAAGAAATATTTTTTTATTATATTGTTAGTTATGGGACAATAAGTAAGTCGGCGTTAAAAAACATAACTATGTTTAGTTATGTAAAGAGGCTCAAACTCAAGCTAAATAAGCATTCTTATTCAACTTTACATTCTGTTATATAGTTTGGTTTATTTGCACTCACCTACTTACGGTTCAGTTAAGGTTATCAGTCAATCGATTTGTTGAGAACCAAGACTTAGGGAATTCTCCCCCAAACCTTCTCCAAAAAAGTCGATCTGTTTTATTTGCAGTAATTGATTTTATTCTTAACTGAACTGTATTGAGTTATGGAAATTTATACTCGGATTGTGTTTTGGTGGGATTTATTTTTAAGTTTGTGTAATCAATAATGTCACTGGTTGATAGAAAAATTTTTACTGTTTCAATATTTAATCATGGTTGAATATGAGTTTATCGGGAGAAGTGGTTTTATTAATCACTCATAGTGGTGATTTTTTTACTGTAGATAGGGTAGCTGAAAGTCTTGTGAGACTGGGAGCGCAACCTTTTCGTTTAGATACTGATAAGTTTCCTGGTGTGGTGCGATTAGATTTGCATGTGGGTGATGGCAGTAGTTCCAGGATTATCTATGGTGAAAATTCGATAAGAACTGAGCAGGTACGGTCTGTGTGGATGCGTCGTATTTGGTCTCCTGAGTTGAGTAAGGATTTGATTCCACAGTTTCAAGCTGCTTGTGTGAATGAATCTTTAGCTATGTTGGAGGGGTTATGGGATGGTTTGAGACAAGCTTGGTGGGTGGACAATTTGCAACGAATTAGTGCTGCGGAAAATAAGCTGCGTCAACTACGGGTTGCGGAAGAGATTGGTTTGAGAATTCCACGAACTCTGGTTACTAATAATGGGGAGGAAGTACAAGAGTTTTTTCGGATGATTGGGGGGAGAATGGTGGCTAAGTTACTAACACCTTTATCCCAGAGTATGCAAGGTTCTGGTTTTTTCTTGTATACAAGCGCTGTGAAAGAGGAAGATTTGTCAGATGTTGGGTCTCTTCGCTATTGTCCGATGGTGTTCCAAGAACAAATTCCCAAGTTGCGAGAATTGCGGGTGGTGTTTGTGAATGGTAAGTTGTTTGTGGGGGCCTTAGATGCATTATTGTATGCAAATTCTACAGCTGATTGGCGGCAATTGGATAATAGTAATTTTTTATGGCAACCCCATGAGTTACCTGCTGAAATTACTTATCGTTTACAAATATTTATGGCACATTTTGGGTTGGTGTTTGGTGCATTTGATTTGATTCAAACTCCATCAGAGGAATATGTGTTTTTAGAAGTCAATCCGACTGGGGAGTGGGGGATGTTGGAACGGGATTTGGGTTATCCTATATCTCAGGCGATCGCACAAGCATTGTTGGGAGTATAGTCAATGGGAAATGTGTTAATTATTACTCATAGCCAAGATAATGAGAGTATTGCTTTGGTAATGACTGCGATCGCAAGTCGAGGAGGAAAGGCATTTCGTTTTGATACAGACAGGTTTCCCACCCAGGTATATTTGGATGTTTATTACCATCAAGGGGAGGAGCGACAAATTCTCACGGTTGATGAACAGCAATTAGATTTAGGTTCTGTGTCTTCGGTTTGGTATCGACGTATTGCTACTGGTGGGAGAATTCCTCAGACGATGGAATCGCAAATGCGTACTGCTGCGATTGGAGAGTCTCGTGCGACGATTGCTGGGATGATTGCTAGTATTAGGGGATTTCATTTTGATCGGTTATCCCATATTCGTTTGGCTGATAATAAGCAATTACAGTTACAAGTAGCGCGGGAAATTGGTTTAGACATACCACGGACTTTAATTACGAATAATCCTTTGGCTGTACAAAAATTTGCTCAAGAATGTCAGTCAGGGATGGTTACAAAGATGCTTTCTGCTTTTGCAATTTATAATGAAAAGGGAGAAGAACAGGTCGTTTTTACTAATCCGGTTACAGCAGATGATTTGGAACATCTGGATGGTTTACGTTTCTGTCCGATGACGTTTCAAGAAAAAGTTCCGAAGCAGTTGGAGTTGAGGACAATTATTGTGGGTAAGCGGGTATTTACTGCTGCTGTAGATTCCCAGCGTTCTCAGTTGGCAAAACATGATTGGCGCAAACAAGGATTGGCTTTAATTAACTCTTGGGAGGAGTATAATTTGCCCCCAGATGTGGAAAAAAAACTGTTGGAATTGTTAGCTTATTTTGGGTTAAATTATGGAGCGATTGATATTATTCTGACACCAGATGGACGACATGTATTTTTGGAAGTTAACCCCGTTGGCGAGTTTTTTTGGCTAGAATGTTGTCCGCCCCATTTTCCGATTTCTCAGGCGATCGCGGATTTATTACTGGCGTAATCTGTTAGTGGGACTTAGACAAAAATAGCCGAAAAAATAGTACTGCGACATCATTTTTATTTTTGTACCTTCACCCAACCTAGTATCTTAAAAGTAGTGGTAGACCGTCCCAACCAAGGTAGAAAAAACCGCGTCGTAGCAGGGGTGACCACTAAAATCTCCACGACAGAGCTCGAACAGTCGCCGGGAGCATCTTAAATGATAGCTCCTATCGTGCAAGGATGAGGGGAATCTTGGGGATGTCATCAAAAACAGGGAGTGCGATCGCACAGAACTATGTAGGTATCGATGTCAGTAAAGCAAGACTAGATGTTGATATTCGTCCAGTAAACTTGGAATGTTGCTAAAACAGAGATATCAGTCAGTTCAAGTCGAAATTATCTTGGCTGAAATCAAGCATACATTATTCGATTTCTTCGTTAGTAATTCGATATTTCTTCGATGCTTTCAAGTCAG
>CALJJQ010000096.1 GCA_937973965.1 uncultured Calothrix sp.
AGGATAATCGCTGGGTTGAGTACAAAACTAGTGGGTGGTCACTGCATCCAACAAAACGACGCATCACTTTTACTGATAAAAAAGGTATCGGTGAAGTCAAATTGTTAGGTAAATGGGATATTCACACATACTCAACTAAACATCTCCAATGAAATGGGATAACCATACTTAAATTGAAGTACTGAGATAGAGACATCTCAAAATCATGATCAAGTTTCCCATTGTTTCAAGATATACTCAGATATTTTCCAGTCAGCAGATTAGTGAATTTTAGTTAATATCGATTCCTTATTTTGAGAATAAGGGTAATAAAAGTCTTCAAAGTTTCTTCTCAAACACAATTTAAGTAATTGTACGCTTAATTTGAGAGTAGCCCTTGTAAATTAGTAACGTTGCAGAACAAGCAAACATCTTTAATTATTAATAATAAATCACCAAAATAAGAGGTTTTCAGTGGAAAGTTGGCAAGCAACCCTAAGTATTATAACATTCATCGGCGTAATTATCATGATTATGACCGAATGGATTCACTTGACAGTCATCGCTCTTTTAGGAGCTTTAATTTTAGTATTTACCAATGTTTTAACTTTACCTGAAGCCATTGGATATATAGGCAAAAGTCATGGGACATTGGCTTTATTTTTTGGTGTAATGGTATTAGTGAGAGCGTTTGAGCCAACTAAAATATTTGATTATTTAGGTACGCAAATAGTATTTCTGGCAAAAGGAGAAGGTAAACTTTTATTGTTATGGGTTGTTGCATTAACAACACTTATTTCCTCTGTATTGCCCAATGCAACCACGGTTATGGTATTGGCACCCTTAATTCCACCCATTGCTCAGGAAATAGGGGTAAACTTTATTCCTTTATTAATTTTAATTGTATTCGTGGCTAATAGTGCTAGTTTGTTCACCCTCGTTGGAGACCCGGTGACATTTATTATTGGTGATGCGGTGAACTTGAGCTTTATCGATTATTTCCAGAGATTAAGTTTAGCAGGTGCGATCGCAGTATTTGTGATTATCGCTGTGCTACCCATTTTATTTCCGAAAATTTGGCGAATCAAACTGGAGTCACTAGATTATTTACCCCATCCCCATATTAATCACCCTCGAATTTTAGGGGTAGGTGGATTAATCATTGCGTTAGTGTTAGTATTTTTTGTAATTGGAGACTCCTTACCAGTTCCCATATCCCCCGCAACTGTAGCATTATTAGGTGCAGCCTTAGCTTTACTACTTTCCCATCAAAGTAAAATTGATACTGTGCATAACATACTGCGCGACGTTGATTGGAGTACACTGATATTTTTTATGAGTATTTTTGTGATGATTGGTGGGTTAGAAAAAACAGGTGTGATTGCGAATTTATCGGTCTTGATTACCACCATTCTTGGCAAAAATATTCTTTTTGGCTCATTATTCTTAGTCTTCATCACGGGAATCCTATCCAGTTTAATTCCCAATATTCCCCTAGTTGTGGCAATGGTTCCCTTACTTCAGCAATACGTTGTCAATGTTGGTTTAGCACCGTCCGTAATTTTGCAACCAGATTTTCAAGGACAATACCCTCCCGAAATCCTGCCTTTATTTTATGCCATGATGTTTGGTGCAACCTTGGGTGGAAACGGAACTTTAGTTGGTGCGTCATCTAACATTGTTGCTGCGGGAATTGCAGAACAGCACGGACGAAAAATCAGCTTTAAGACCTTTTTACACTATGGCGTTCCAGTCACAATACTACAACTTCTAGCCGCATCTATTTTCTTGGTTGTGAGATTTTTAATTTAATTACTTTCAGAAATTGGGTTTTTGAGAATGAATATTGGTTTGGATAATCTAAGTGACAACCCGACATCTCGGTTGGGAATATTTGTTGCAGCGTCGGGAGGAGAGGAAAGTCCTCTGATGTCGGGTTTTTGAGGATCAATCTTGATTAAATTTAGATAATCTAGCTCAAAACCCGACTCCTCATCTCGAATTCCTATATATTATCTCCTACATTCTTTGATTAACCGCAACTGGAATACCCTGATGATGGAGGGATTCGCTTAAACTAGCTAACACCTCCACTAGATTTGCTCCAACCCAACCGGAAGAAATATCCGGAGGGGTGTGGGTATGGATTGATTTTAAAAAGCGATCGCATACTTGTTTTAATGGTTCCTCTGGAGGAAAATCCAGTTGCTCTTGCTGAATATTGGTGGGAATAAAGCAATTTTGACGGACTTCCAATTCACCCTGGTATAACATCAACGGGGAGGGGGATAATTCGTCAAATATCAGCGTTCCCTGACTCCCAACTACCCCTAAACGACGCTGTTTATCGTTATTTAACCAGCATAGGTGAATGCAAGCTTGAAAACCACTGGGATAAAATAAATTAGCCCACACCATGTCTGCAAGTCCACCAGGATTTCCCTCCCTTTCCTGGGGTTGTAACCAAACTTTACCCGTAGCTTGAACTTGCTGCGGAAATTCACCTAACCATGCATTGAAAATGGCAATGTCGTGAATCGCTAAATCCCACATTGCATCAATATCCTGACGCACTGGTCCTAAATGGGTGCGAGTTGCATACCCGTAGCGCAAATCACCCAATTTCCCACTCCGTACTACCTCCTCCCCCCGTTCCACTGCTGGATTGAACAAGTAAGTATGGTCAACCATCAAGATTAAATTTTGTTGTTCCGCTAGCTGACATAACTCTCGACATTCATCAGGGTCTAAAGTTAACGGTTTTTCCGCCAACACATGATACCCCCACCGCAGTGCATCAGTAATTAAACCATAATGGGTGACTGCTGGTGTTGCAATTACTACTGCATCCAGATTTGCTAAATGTTGCAATTCTTGCCATCGCTCAGTTAACAATACATCATCATCTAGATGATACAAACGTTTTACACTTGCCAAACGTTCAACCTCCGGATCGACAACTGCAACCACCTGCGTATCTGGATGTTCTCTAAAAATCCGCAACCAGTTGACACCCCAGCGTCCCACACCAATAATGGCTGTTCTAATTAGTTTTTTCATTTTTATTTTTGATTAATTAATTGTTAAAAATTGTTGAGTAGAGAAATAGCAATGCTATGTCTCATCTTCTGGATATACGGCTAGCAAATAATGAAGTGATATTAATCACCCTTGATTATCCATACCCAACAACTAACAATTAAAAGTCGGAAATGGGTTCAGTGATTACTCTGATGATTTAAAGCTAAAAAAGCCACTTTAGCTGCCGCCTGTTCTGCGGCTTTAATCGAACGACCCTTACCTTCCCCTAACTTTTGATCATGAAGCCAAACCTCAGCAAAAAAACGTTCATGATTAGTTTGGGGATGCTGAATTTCCACAACCTTGTACTCAGGTAAAACTTTATGCTCGGCTTGTGTCCATTCTTGCAGTGCCGCTTTATAATTAAGACGAGCTGGGTCGCGACGAATTTCAGAAGCGAGTTCGCAAAAACGCGGTTCTAACCAGGGACGAATCAAATCCAAATTATTGGTACTTAAATATAAAGCCCCCAACACCGCTTCAAAAGCATCAGCCAAACGGGAATCCTGTCCTGCACGGTCAGCGATCGCACTTCCAGCCACCAACAAATATAATTCCAAACCGTAGGAACGAGCCAATTGGGAAAGAACGCGATCGCTCACCAAAACCGAACGAATCGCCGCAAAATCCCCAACCGAACACTGGGGAAAATGCTCCCATAAAGTCATTGCCGCTACCAAGCGCACCACCGCATCGCCGACAAACTCCAATTGCTCATAATTCTCAACATCCGAAGCAGTCGGATGGGTTAACGCCCGATCGAGCAAATTCCAGTTAATTCCGACATCCGTAGATAACCCGAACTTTTTGATTAAACTTTCTAATTGCCGTTGACGGCGTGGGTACGCAAGAGACATTTATTTTGTGTAGATGGCAAATTCAATCAATCCATAAATCAGCAAAAAAAGCAAGTCCCTAGGGATTAATATTTAGTTTAATACATCTTTGCGCCATCCTTCCAGGGAAATCTTTAATTTTGATAGGCGAGAAAAGGCACTCAGTAGCACTTTAACGCCTTTATATTCCAGCTTTAATTTTGGTAGGTGAGAAAAGGCATGTAGTATCACTTTAGCGCCCTATAGTAAAGCCTTTCCGGAGCTAAAGCCACTAAGTAAAAACTCCCCAGAACTTATGTAGTCAAATACTTGGTTTGTATCGGTATAAATTACTTCTTTGTTTTTTGGCTACTACTCCCCATTCCCGAATATAATTTCACTAAAATTTTGATACATCTTCTCCCCCTGCTTCCGAAAGCCCCCGTCAGGAATCAACTCCAAAGTCAAACGGTATGACTCTCGAAAAAAAGAGAAAGAGTCGGACATAAGCCGGGTTCTGTTTGCAAGCATCATCCCAAAAAGATACTTGCAGGCAGTAATCTATCTCGAGCGTTTGTCACCAAACGCCTCTAGCGGCTTAATTTACGGAACTGGAAAAAGACCAACCATAGTCCCTAGCCTTGCATCCAACCGGGGTTTACCGAGCCAACACCTCTCGATGTTGCTGGTGCGCTCTTACCGCACCTTTGCACCCTTACCAAAATAGTGAGTAGTGAGTGGGTTTTGACCTATTCCCTATTCCCTTTTTGGCGGTATTTTTCTGTGGCACTATCCTCACGCTCACGCGCACTAGGCGTTACCTAGCAAGTTTGGTCTTTCGGATGCCCGGACTTTCCTCAAGTAAGTAACGCGTACCTACTTGTAACTGCCTCGCCTACTCTTTCCCACCTTTAAGTGTAATCTAAATTTTAGTGGGAAGGAAATGTTTGAAAAAATATACCGCAGTCCTAAAGTCCTAAATAGTTTGTGAAATCTTACATGTAGGGTTGCTAACGGTTGACGGTTGAAGGTTAACGGCACGCTATTTTTCACGACTGAAATCGGATTGCGATAGTAATCCTTTTTGATTTTTTTGGCATCAGCCTGGTGAAGTCCTGTCTGTTGAGGTTAGGCAGTAGGAAATAGGAAGTAGAAACAAACTGTAATTAGCCTTTTTCAATAATCGAGTAGAATTGCGATATTAATCGGGAAATACTAATTTATATGTTTCGCTATCGGTCAAAATAAAAATTCCCAAAGCGATTAAAACAAAAGGGATAATTTGGTGACCACGACGGCTTAAAATAGGAGCGATCGCTGGATGTTGGGCAAGTTGATTAGCAATATAAATCCACATCCCCAACATGACGAAAAAAATACCCAAAGTCATCGCCAATTCAATAAGATTACTACTGGCAAATAGGGGCACGTAAATGCCGATGTTATCTCCGCCATTGGCAAAGGCAACTGTGGCAATTTTATAGGTTTGGGGTGAAATTATAATCGCAAACAGTGACATCAGGGAAGGCTCCCCTATCTTGGCTGATGTCTGATTTATGTCATCATCGATAACGGAATTCAATTGCACCGATACTCCCTGAATTTCATTTTCATTGCTTTGATGTTGGAGATTATTGATGAGTTGTTTAATACCGATAACAATTGGGATAAATCCCAGAATACCAATCCACTTTTTCTCGATAATTAAACCACCAAAAAACCCAGGTAAACTCGCGATAATTAGGCTGAAAAAGCCGAGGTATTGACCGATAACTATATGTCTACGTTTTAAATGGTAACTGAGACTAGGGTTATTGACTTGCGCAAAGAAAACCATCAGGATAATAATATCATCGAGGGTCGTGGCAACAAAGGAGGCAATGGCTGCGATCGCAACTTCAGTAAGTTTAAACATTTTGGTTTGAGTGTCATCGGATTAGTTTTGATCTCACGTTCTTTTAAGAGACGCGATATATCGCGTCTGTACAGGGAGTAGGGAGAGACGCGATATATCGCGTCTGTACGGGTGGTTTTATATTTAATTGCACCTACCTACTCATACCCTGTCTCCTGACGACCGTCTCCCCTATCCTGTATCCTGGATATTGATTGGATTTGGAGAAAAGCGATGACAGAAGCGAAAAATGTTTTGGGTCAAAAGCTAGAAATTTGCTGTACCTCCCCGATGACAGGATTTTATCGTAATGGCATGTGTGAAACTGGAGCGCAGGATTTTGGTTCCCATGTGGTTTGCGCTCAGGTGACACAGGAATTTTTAGAATTTACGAAAGCGAGGGGAAATGATTTGAGTACACCAATGCCGATGTACGATTTTCCCGGTTTAAAACCAGGGGATCGGTGGTGTTTGTGTGCTTCTCGCTGGAAAGAAGCGCTGGATGCGGGGGTTGCTCCACCGATTAATTTGGCTGCGACCCACGAAGCGGCCTTAAAAGTAGTAAGTTTAGAAGTATTGAAAGAGCATAGTGTTGATTTGGCTTAGGTAGTGTCACCTATCGAAGTTCGCAATCCCCGCACGGGTAAATTAGATTACGTGATTATTCCCCCACCCCCGAAGTTGTTGGCACAAAAGTGCAATCGCCTACGTCGGGGTCAATTGCAGTGGCAAAGTTTGGGTGTAGAAGGGCGAATAGAAGTTATCCAGGCATTTCAAGCTGCATTAACTGAAGTTCGTCCCCAACTAATTGATGCGGTGGTAGCGGATACGGGTCGGTTGGCTTTATCGACATGGGAAGTGGATACCCTAATTGCCAATATTGACCGTTGTTGCCAACTAGCCTATAAATTAATCCGCGATCGCGATTTAAATACTACTATTAGTTATATCCACCTCTGGCAAACTGCCACACCTTACCAATTGGTCGGGATTATTAGTCCCTATACGTTTCCATTGTTACTGGCTACTATCGAGGCGATTCCGGCTTTAATCGCTGGCTGTGCTGTTGTGGTCAAACCTAGCGAACTCACTCCCCGATTTATTGCTCCCCTGACCAATGCATTAAATAATGTTCCGATTTTGCGGGATGTACTGGCATTTGTGGAGGGGGATGGCAAAACCGGAGCAGCTTTACTGGAATCTATTGATTTGGTCTGCTTTACTGGTAGCCTAGATGTGGGACGAGTTGTTGCAGAAATGGCAGCAGCCCAGTTTATTCCTGCCTATTTGGAGTTAGGGGGGAAAAATCCGGCTATTGTTCTAGAATCGGCAGATATTGATTTGGCAACTTCAGCAATTTTAACGGGAGCATGTTTTAATTCTGGACAATCCTGTGATGCTATCTCTCGGATTTATGTAGCTGAAACGATTTTTAATGAGTTTTATCACCAGCTCGTAGCCAAAGCTAATCAACTCCAATTTACAAATCTGGATCTGGAAACGGGACATTTAGGTCCGATAATTAATTACAAACAAGCCCAAATCATCACTCAACAACTAGAACAAGCCCAAAGTCAAGGAGCAATGATTCATTGTGGTGCAGAACTCAAAAAACTAGATGGGGGATTATGGTGTCCTCCCACCGTCATCACCCAAGTTAACCCCACAATGGATATTTTGACCACGGAAACCCTTGCACCTATTATGCCAGTAATTGCGATCGCTAACCCTGAAGCAGCTATTAACTTCGCCAATGATTCCGTTTATGGACGGGTTGCAAGTATTTTTGCTGATACAGAAACCACCGCAATGGAATTAGTCCCAAAATTAGAATTTGGCACTATCCTCATTAATGATGTCCTCACTACCCAGCATATATTTACAGGTGAACGCCAACCCTGGAAATTTTCCGGTAATGGTCAAACGGTTTATAGTACAAATATATTTAGTAAGTTTTTGCGATCGCAATCTATCTTCCGAAAAACCAAATCCATTCCCAGTCCCTGGTGGTTAGGATGATTCGATTTTGGATTTTAGATTTGGAAGTATAACCTATCTCCTGACGACCGTATTCTGTATTCTCAACCCAATCATGTCTAAAAACGAAAAAGTTAATTACTCTACACCTAGTGGCTTTCCTGAATTTCTTCCCACCGAAAAGCGTTTAGAAGTATATTTGCTCGATACAATTCGTAAAGTCTACGAAAGCTACGGATTTACACCCATAGAAACACCTGCTGTAGAACGTTTAGAAGTTTTACAAGCTAAAGGTAATCAGGGGGATAATATTATTTACGGACTCAGCCCAATTTTACCTCCTACTCGTCAAGCGGAAAAAGATGAAGCGGAAAAAGATAAAAAACATGATGATAGCGGGACAGAAGCAAGAGCCTTAAAATTCGACCAAACTGTTCCCCTTGCTGCCTATATTGCTCGCAATTTAAATCATTTAACATTTCCCTTTGCTCGCTACCAAATGGATATGGTATTTCGTGGGGAAAGGGCAAAAGATGGCAGATTTCGCCAATTTCGTCAGTGTGACATAGACGTGATTGGTCGCAAGGAATTAAGTTTATTATATGATGCCCAAATGCCAGCAATTATCACCGAAATTTTTACAGCAATTAACATTGGTGAATTTAAAATTCGTATCAATAATCGTAAAATTCTCACCGGATTTTTCCAATCAGTAGGAGTAGCAGATCAAGATATTAAAACCTGTATTAATATTATTGACACCCTCGAAAAAGTTGGGGAAAAAAAAGTTAAGTCGGAACTGGGAAAAATTGGGATATCCACAGAAAATAGCCAGCGAACAATCGAATTTATTCAAATTAATGGCAGTACCACAGAAATGTTGGATAAATTGCAATATTTAGCCCAGACAATACCCCAAGCTGAAATATTTCAACTCGGAGTAGAAGAATTAGCTACTGTCATTAAAGGAGTACAGGATTTAGGAGTCCCAGAAAATCGTTTCTGTATTGACTTATCAATTGCACGTGGATTAAATTACTACACAGGTACAGTGTACGAAACCACCCTTATTGGTCATGAATCCCTGGGAAGTATTTGTTCCGGAGGTAGATACGAAGAACTAGTCGGCATTTTTCTTGGTGAAAAAATGCCAGGAGTCGGAATTTCCATCGGTTTAACCCGGTTAATCAGTCGTCTCCTCAAAGCTGATATCCTTAAACCCCTACCTCCCACCCCTGCGCAGGTGATGGTACTCAATCTCGAAGCTGATTTAATGTCAATTTATCTACGGGTTTCCCAACAATTACGAAAACAGGGTTTAAATGTAATTACTAACTTTGAAACCCGTCCCCTGGGTAAACAATTCCAACAAGCTGAAGCACAACAAATCCCCTTTTGTGTCGTCATTGGTAGCAATGAAGCTGCTAATAATACTGCGGGGTTGAAAGATATTCGTACCCGTACCCAAATTCAAGTTCCTATAGACGAATTAGCCCAAAAGATTATTACAGGTTTGTAGATTTAAATCCGCCATTGTTTACAAATCCCTAAAATTTCTAGGAATAGGGAGTAGGGGAAAAAAAGGGAATCAAACCCTAAATTCTTCCCATCCGATTTAATGGCCAAAATCTAAACACTGCGTGACCAATAATATTCTCTTGGGGTAAAAATCCCCAGTAGCGGGAGTCGTTGCTGTCGTTACGGTTATCCCCCATGACAAAATATTGGTGAGGGGGAATTTCAACTTCTGCAAAGGGTTGATTTGCTGGTTCAGCAATATAATTTTCTTGCAAAGGTTTACCATCAAGATAAACTACCCCATTTTTCACAGCAATTTTTTGACCTGGTTGACCAATAATCCGTTTAATAAATGCTTGGTCTTTTCCGAAACCGCGACGCTGTAATTCTGCTGGGGGTTCAAAGACAATAATGTCCCCAAATTTCGGTTCCTGGAAGCGGTAGGATACCTTTTCCACGACTAGTCTATCCCCCGCAAACAAAGTGGGAACCATTGATTCGGAAGGGATGTAACGGGGTTCGGCGATAAATGTACGAATTAAAAAAGCTAGGATTAGCGCGATCGCAATTAAGCTAATATTTTCTTTGATATTTTGCCATAGGGATTTGGTATCTTTCTGTTCAACTTGATTTTCCTGGGAAGTCATAGGATTTTGGATTTTAGATTGGGTAAATTTTATGTACTACTTAGACCAGAATGGATGAGAGTAGTTATTTTACTTTTGTCTGTTGCCTATTTCCTGTTGGCTTTGCATCAATCAAGTAAATTAAGTTGATTGAATCAGCTTTCGGCACATTTGCGATTTTGTTACATAATGTTAATTAATTAGCAGAATAATATCATTTAGTTGCTCATTATCCAGTACAAGGTATACTAATAAACAAGTTTGCTTCGATATTGAGCTTGTTTATCAGTAAATACACGGATAAGCATCTACCTTTTTTTGAGGTTATTTCTAACCTTTGATAGGCTAGTAAATTTGTTGATACGTATTATCGTTTCTTTGGACATTACTGGCAAAATTTAAATTTTATTCCCAGCTTTTTACCTTTTAGATATTATCAAAAAATTGGGATGTGAGTTATGTTGTTTACGCTAATAATCGCTACGTATCAGGGGCTATGTTGATTATTCTGTTTCATTTATTTCAAGCGTTTAATACCATTTGCACACACAATATTATTAAAGATGCGACCCTCACGCTTCAGACTTTTTCCCCAGACCCTAATTAGAGCTTGCTGAAAAATAGTTAGACTTTACATATCGTCAGCTATTGAGGCTATTTTGGCTGAAAAAAAGTGCAAATACATGGGTATATCAAACTTCAAAATCTTGCATTTGTAAGTAATTTTTTTGGGTTTTTTGACAAGTGGAAGGGGAAAGCTTAAAACTATTCCCTGTACAGACACGACATGTCGCGTCTCTCCCCATTCCCTACCCCTACTAAAAGACTTTTTCCCCAAACCCTACTTCAATGAGAACAACATCAAAAAAACGGTAGCAAATAGATAGATTTTGCTACCGTTCCCTATTTTCATCAAATCTGGTTTAAATCAACTTTAGTTTCAATTATGATTCAACCCCAGGTGTCAAAAGTTCGCGACGCTGCTCGGAACGAACGACTACATTACCTGTTTCGTCGATATCGACAACAGCTGTGTCACCCTCTTTAATTCGTCCAGAGAGAATCTCTTCTGCCAAACTATCTTCAAGCAAACGCATAATCGCTCGACGTAAGGGACGCGCTCCGTAGGATTGGCTGTAACCTTCCTCGATTAAACGCTCTTTGAAGCGGTCGGAAACCTCTAGGGTAATACCTTTTTCGGTTAACCGTCCAAATACTTCCTTGAGCATAATTGCGGCGATTTCCGTAACTTCCTGCTTGTTCAGTTGACGGAAGACGATAATTTCGTCTAGACGGTTGAGGAACTCAGGACGGAAGTAGTTTTTCAGTTCTTCGTTAACTAAAGCACGAATGCGGTTGTATTGGGATTCGCTTTCGTCTTCTGCTAACTCGAAGCCAATACCACCACCACCTTTTTCAATCACTTTAGAACCTATGTTCGAGGTCAAAATAATCAAGGTGTTTTTAAAGTCTACTGTCCGACCCTTGGCATCGGTCAACCGACCATCTTCCAGGATTTGCAGTAACATGTTGAATACGTCGGGGTGGGCTTTTTCGATTTCGTCGAATAGTACCACTGTGTATGGACGACGACGTACTGCTTCCGTTAACTGACCGCCTTCATTGTATCCAACATAACCTGGAGGCGAACCAATCAGTTTGCTGACTGTGTGACGTTCCATGTATTCGGACATATCTAGGCGAATCATGGCTTCTTCCGAACCAAAGAAGTAAGCTGCCAAAGATTTGGTTAATTCGGTTTTCCCGACCCCGGTTGGACCAGAGAAAATGAAGCTTGCAATGGGACGATTGGGGTTCTTCAAACCGACGCGAGCGCGACGAATTGCCCGTGATACGGCTTTGACCGCATCTTCCTGACCGATGAGACGCTGGTGGAGTGTGTCCTCCATGTGCAGTAATTTCTCGGATTCGGATTCGGTCAATTTGTTGACGGGAACACCTGTCCAGGATGCCACAATGTGGGCAATATCTTCTTCGGTGACAACGGGTTCATCACTCTCGGTTTTGCTTCCAGAAGCTTTGGTTTGGGCGATGGTGCGAATTTCGGCTTTAATTTCCATTTCGCGATCGCGCAGTTCTCCTGCTTTGTCAAAATCCTGGGAACGCACTGCATCATCTTTTTGCTTGAGAATTTGCCGCAGTTCCTTGTCGAGTTCCTTCGCTGCTGGGGGTAATTGGGAGTTTATTAAACGTACCCGCGAACCAGCTTCGTCAATTAAATCGATGGCTTTATCGGGTAAATAACGGTCAGAAATATAGCGGTCGGATAATTTCGCAGCTGCAACTAAAGCCTCATCAGAAATCTTGAGTTTATGATGTTGCTCGTAGCGATCACGTAATCCGTATAAAATTTCGATGGTTTCATCAACCGTCGGCTCACCCACCATTACTGGTTGGAAACGGCGTTCCAGAGCTGCATCCCGTTCGATGTGTTTGCGATACTCATCTAATGTGGTTGCACCAATACACTGTAATTCGCCGCGTGCGAGCGCTGGCTTGAGGATATTGGCAGCGTCGATTGCTCCCTCTGCCGCTCCTGCACCGATTAATGTGTGAACCTCGTCAATAACTAATATAACGTTTCCGGCTTGGCGAATCTCATCCATGATTTTCTTCAGCCGTTCTTCAAATTCACCCCGGTATTTAGTTCCAGCGACGAGCAATCCAATATCAAGCGTTACAACCCGCTTGTCCTCCAGGATATCCGGAACATCCCTGTTGGCAATTCTCGATGCTAACCCTTCAGCGATCGCTGTCTTCCCAACGCCTGGCTCCCCGATTAGAACTGGGTTGTTCTTAGTTCGCCGACCCAATATCTGAATAACGCGCTCGATTTCTTTGGCACGTCCCACTACTGGATCAAGCTTGCCATCAGTCGCCATTTGCGTCAGATTCGAGCCAAATTCATCGAGGGTCGGCGTTTTTGTCCGACTCGATGAACCACCGGGAGCTACCTCCGCAGTCTCGCCCAACATCCGAATCACTTGAGTACGCACCTTAGACAGGTCTACGCCCAGATTCTCAAGCACCCGTGCTGCCACGCCTTCCCCTTCGCGGATCAAGCCCAACAGCAGATGCTCTGTACCGATGTAGTTGTGTCCTAACTGGCGTGCTTCTTCAAGCGACAGTTCGAGAACTCGTTTTGCCCTGGGTGTAAATGGAATTTCCACCGCAACAAATCCAGATCCTCGACCTATGATCTTTTCCACTTCGATGCGAGCGTCTTTGAGATTTACTCCCATTGACTTCAACACCTTAGCCGCCACGCCGGTTCCTTCGCCAATTAGACCCAGGAGGATCTGCTCGGTTCCGACGAAATTATGCCCAAGACGGCGTGCCTCTTCTTGAGCGAGCATTATCACCTTAATGGCTTTTTCTGTGAAGCGTTCAAACATGGCATTTTTCCCATCACCTGCGTCGTGCCGGTACGCTGATTTTAGCACAGCAAAATCCAATGGATGTCTGTATCAAGTTTCAGATATCCGTACCTTCTCACCCCAGTTTCGGGAAAATTTTTCTTTTTTTTTATACTCTCGTCGTCATGACATACTGAGGAGATACGTCGAAAATATCTATTTATAAGACTTTTAAACAAATTTAGCCGTTTTTGCTAAGTTGACTTATTACATCACCAAGTAAAAATTTATATCTAATAACCTTGTTTTTGTCAAGCCCTAAATAAACATTATGATTTTTTTAAATGTATAAAGCTTTATCGATTAAATTTCATTAATTGTAATAATAAGAGGTAAAGAATTGTTAAGTAGGAGGTGAAGGGATTGGGAATAGGGTCGTCAGGAGACAGAAGGATTGATATACAAAAGTGTGTAGTAGATATGCTCCAGCATCCCCAACTCCCTTCCTAACCGAATTCCGGGATCAAATGCCAATGGTAGACGTGTAGGCGATCGCGGATGGAGTTTTGCCATTGGTAGAGTTGTTGGGGAAAATGGGGACATTGGAGGTCGCCACGCCACAGGATTAGGGCATCTTCACCGTTATCTTGGTAATAGCGTTTCCTGCGTCCAGCAGTTTGAAAGCCGAATTTTCGGTAGAGGGAAATTGCCGCTTTGTTAGAAGCTCTGACTTCTAGGGTAGCTCGTTCTAAGCTACGTTCGTGGGCAATTTGCAATAAACCCCACAGCAGCAGTTGTCCTAGTCCTTGACCTTGATATTGGGGATGAACGGCCAAAATGGTAATGTGAGCTTCTTCGAGAATTGACCAAACACAGGCGATTCCCAACAAGCTGAGGGATGAGGGAGTAGCGATCACGCCGATAATGTCGCTGTTGGGGCTATCTAGTTCCCGTTGATAGGCTTCGATTGTCCACAAACCACCAAAACAAGCACGATCGATTTCGAGAATCATGCTGATGTGGGAATGGTTGAGATGCTGGAGTTCGAGATTCGCGATGTTCATTCGCGATATTTGGATTTTCTAAAGGATAATAGAATCTTTATTATCTACTGCATTCAGAAAAATTAAGCAGGGAGAGGACAAAATCACCTTCTCAAAATTGTGTATTCTGTTTGAAGTAGTATTTTTGGTAGTTTCAAATACAATAATATCGCTATGGTTTCGACGCACCCCATCAGGGTTGAACAATCTGGTAGTCAATATATATCACAGGATGTAAATTCCCATACATCTCCTAATCAACAACTTTTACCATTAACGGCCCGTGTCAATCAGGATGACCACTTAGAAATTGGTGGGTGTGACGTGAAAGCGTTAGTAGAAAAGTTTGGTTCGCCCCTGTATATTCTGGATGAGCAAACCTTACGCACGACTTGCCGTCAGTATCGCGATAGCTTTCAACAATACTATCCCGGTGAATCTCAGGTTTTGTATGCCTCTAAGGCTTGGAGTTGTTTAGCTGTTTGCGCGATCGCCCATAGTGAGGGTTTGGGTATTGATGTGGTTTCCGGAGGAGAATTATATACAGCCCTGCAAGCTGGAGTCAAACCGGAGGTGATTTATTTCCACGGCAATAATAAATCCCTGGAGGAATTAAAATTGGGGATTGAGTCAAGGTGTAATATTGTTGCTGATAATTGGCATGAATTAAAAATGCTGGTGGAATTAGGTCAACAAGCCCAGGCTCCTATCCCGGTGATGTTACGGTTAACTCCGGGAATTGAATGTCACACCCACGAATATATTCGTACTGGTCATTTAGATAGTAAATTCGGTTTTGATCCGAATGAGTTGGATGATGTATTTGCCTTTGTCCGTGATAACCCGGCGTTGAATTGTATTGGTTTACACGCCCATATTGGTTCCCAAATCTTTGAACGCCAACCCCATCGTGACTTGGCAGCAGTAATGGTGGAGTGGTTATCTAAGGCTGCAAGTTTTGGGTTACATGTGGGTGAGTTAAACGTTGGTGGTGGGTTAGGAATTAAATATACAGAGGCAGATGATCCTCCAAGCATTGCCGAATGGGTGAAGCCAATTTGTGAAGTTGTTCAAGCAGCCTGTAAAGCGGAGAATTTACCCTTACCCAAATTATTATCGGAGCCTGGGCGATCGCTGATTGGGACGGCTTGTGTTACAGCTTATACAGTTGGTTCCTCAAAAACTGTGCCAGATATTCGCACCTACGTCGCAGTGGATGGTGGTATGTCCGATAACCCCCGTCCGATAACCTATCAGTCGGTATATCGAGCCGTAGTCGCCAATAAAATGAGTGTTCCGGCAACAGAAACAATCACAGTGGCTGGGAAGCATTGTGAATCAGGAGATGTGGTAATCAAAAATGCCCAATTACCACCCACCCAAGCTGGAGATATTCTCGTCGTTTTAGCCACGGGTGCTTACAATTACAGTATGGCTTCTAATTACAACCGTTTGCCTCGACCGGCGGCAGTATTAGTGGCAGATGGTGAAGCAAATGTGATTTTGCGCCGGGAAACCTATCAAGAATTAATTGCTAACGATAATTTACCGGAAAAACTTCTCAAGCGATAGGAATATTAAGGTAAGGATGGGCCAAGATGAAAAGTTTAAGCAAAAATTAAAATTTTCATTACCTTGATTACTATCCTTACTGATACACTTTGCTGAATTTAATTATTGTTTAAGGACAAAATATTTGATCCAGATGTCATGGGAGATTGGTGGAGGCAATGGCTGACATATTTCGTGTCCCAGTCCTTGCTGCTAAAGGCTCTGGATATCGTCTTAGTGTTGACGTTGACATACATGATGCTAGTCCTGATTAATGAACGTCGAACACTGTGGATGGTGCGGGGATTTATTCTTTTAATGCTAGCGTCTGCACTCAGCCATCAGTTAGGTTTAGAACTACTCAATTTTGTTCTGGAAAAATTGGTGATTGGTTGTGCGGTGGCAATGGCTGTGGCTTTACAATCTGAATTTCGCCGGTTTTTGGAACGTTTAGGACGGGGAGAGTTTGGACAGTTGTTTCAAACTTCTAATTTAGCGGTTCCGAAATCCGATAGCGTAGTTGACGAAATTGTCGAAGCAGTTCGAGAACTATCCAAAAATCGGATTGGAGCGCTACTGATTATCGAAACTAGCGGACTAATCGATGAACGGGATTTTTCTGTTCCCGGCGTGAAGTTAAATGCTGAGGTCTCTAAGGAGTTAATCCAAACAATTTTTCAGCCAAAGACACTTTTACATGATGGTGCTACATTGATACGTGGCTCGCGTATAGTTTCATCAGGTATAATTTTACCGCTTTCAGGGCGTACAGCCTCGCGTCAGTTGGGAACGCGCCATCGGGCGGCTATGGGAATTACTGAGCGAGTCGAAAATTGCATCTGTGTGGTTGTATCAGAAGAAACCGGTTCGATTTCCCTGGCTGAAAGGGGAAATTTAAATCGACCTCTGACGATTACTAAGCTGAAAGAATCCCTAGAGGATAAATTATCTCCCAGTGTAGACCGCGAAGCTGTGGCGACGGATTTACTCGGTTTGGGGCGACAAGTGCGCAGCAAAACCTTCTTTGTCATTTCGCGTTTACTCGGATTACCATCGACCGCTTCTCGGAAGAAAAAATGACAGCACAACAAACAGAACAGCGAGTTTTACCATCGGATTTAAAACCAGAATTACTTCCTAAACACGTTGCGGTGATTATGGATGGAAATGGCCGCTGGGCCAAACGTCGGGGTCTACCGCGCATTATGGGTCATAAACGTGGTGTGGACTCCCTCAAGGAAATTCTCCGAACATGTAATGATTGGGGAATTGGAGCTTTAACTGCCTATGCATTTTCTACGGAAAATTGGAAACGTCCCCATGAAGAAGTTGATTTTTTGATGTCTTTGTTTCAGGTTGTGCTGCGTCAAGAACTGCGGGAAATGATGGAGGAAAGTGTCCGCATTCAGTTTGCTGGAGATTTAGCCTCCTTACCAACTTCCCTACAAGAGCAAATCGCCCAAGCAACGGAAGAAACCCGCAATAATCGAGGCATTCGTTTTACGATTGCTACTAATTATGGCGGTAGGCAAGAAATTATCCACGCTTGTCGAGCGATCGCTAAATTAGTGGAGCAGGGTTTGGTTAAACCGGAACAAATTGATGAGGCTTTGTTTGAGAAGTATTTGTATACCTCGGAAATCGGCGACCCAGATTTACTCATTCGTACCAGTGGCGAAATGCGGGTAAGTAATTTTTTACTTTGGCAAATTGCCTATACGGAAATTTATGTGACAGATACATTATGGCCTGATTTTAACCGTAGTGAGTTGTATCTGGCTTTACGTGCTTACCAACAACGCGATCGACGTTATGGTAATGTAGAAAGTACGGCTAAATAAATTAAGTAACTATCTACCATGAACAAAATCGATGGTATCCAGAAAGACTCATCTCGTAGTCAATGGAAAACAATTGCGACTAGTTTGTTATTGGCTGTTATTACTGGTGTCGTTTTATATGTTTTTGGTTGGTGGCAAGGTAGTAAATCGGTCGATTCTGGAGAGAAGGAAATTAGCAAAATTCAACAGGAATTACAAGCTAGTCAACAGCAGGTGAATCTGCTCAAAAATCGCAGTTATTTGATGCAGGCTCGTGCCGCTTTGTTTCAAAGTACAGTTGATTTAGATCAGCGTAATTTTGGAGTTGCCAATGGGAGTTTACAAGAGGCTGCGACTGTATTGGCACAGGTAAAGGATGGTGAGAATAAATTGGATGTGGTTAAGTTGGGTGAATTGCAAAAAAAAATAGCTAAAACTAATATTAATGTTGCCGTTAATTTGGAAGCACAACGTCAACAAATCCTCGGTTTTGTTCGGGAGTTAAATAGTTTGATTCCGGAGGAGTTTAAGCAAGTATCTACAGAACAAACTAAACAAATTAAATAAAACCCACTGTTCCCTATTTGTTCTCCTGCAAATACTCTTGTCAATTTAGTTGAAGCTTGGTTTTCAAAAACTTGCGGATGAATACTTGTTTGTATTTATCAATAAATCCATAATAAAAAATTTCCCAGTTGGATAAATTGCAATAATTCTGATTAATAAACAGAACGTCTTCGTGACAAGTAATTGTATAAATAAAACAGGTAAATCCCAGTTGCCGTAATTTGGCTTTAATGGCTTTAATTTTCTGACCCATGTTATCTAGGTAAGGCAGAAAATCATGAAATTCCACACTGATTTGTTTAAATTTCGCAATTGTCGTATCACTGAGGGAATTAAATAATTCTATTTCCGCACCTTCAATATCAACTTTTAATAAATCAACTTGCTCGATTTGATTGATTTCTAAAAACCTTTCTAAAGTTATACCTTGAACTTGAACAATTTTCTCTGTATTCGCTGCTGGTAAGTGATGAATCGTATTACATTCCGGATTATTCGCTAGGTGGAATTCTACCGGTTGATTATTATCATTAACTACATAATTGTAGGGTTTAATTAAATCATTTTCTGGGATTAATTCACATAGGTTTGGCGCAGCTTCTACGGCATAACATTTACAACCAAAGTTTTCACTGACTTGGATGGAAAACTCTCCTCGATGAGCACCTAAATCTACCACAATTGAGTTAGAGTCAAGCAGATCTTTATAAAAATGATGACCTCTCAGGGACATGATTTTCGATGATGTCATGATGAATACCCATTGAGTAATGTTGGACGGTTTTAAATTCGGAAAACACGTCTACATTGTAGATTTGTATTTTGATTAACAATATTAATTTATAATTAAATCACTCATTCTACAAACCCCCCTAGAGACTGACCCGACGGGTCGTCTCCACCAATTACAAATAATCCCAACCTCGATACTGATAATCATACATAAATATTTCTGGATGGATAATTTCTGCGAGGATTTCGAGGGAGTCTACCAAACGGGGACCAGGACGATTAAAGTAAGCATTTCCATCGGTGACATAAACACGGTAATTGTGGACTGCACGCAGGTTTTGCCACTCGGGTTTTTGAGTCACTGTACGTTGGGTGTCCTGACGAGTTCGTTCTAAATCAAATCCACAGGACATGAAGATGATGATATCCGGGTCGTAAGTTACCACATTTTCCCATTCAATTGTTGGTGAGTGTTTTCCGACTTGACTCAATACAGGTTTTCCTCCAGCGATTTGGACTAATTCGGGAATCCAGTTCCCAGCGACCATGAGGGGTTCGTTCCATTCGATGCAGAGGACGGAGGGGAGGATTTCCGACTGAGCAAGTCCTTTGGTTCGGGTATTGACTATTTTTACCCGTGATTCCAAGTCTTCTAGCAATTTAACCCCATCGACTTGAAAAATCCTGGCTACTTCCTCTATGTCTTTCCAGACATCTTGCAAAACAAGGGGCTGTAACGAGATAATTTGGGGTAAGGGTGTGATAACTTCAGATACAGCGTCTTTGACGTTTTGCAGACTAACAGCACATACTTGACATTGGTCTTGGGTAATAATGTGGGTGGGTTGGAGTGATTTTAAAGTGTCTATTTTAACTTCATATATACTGAGGGCAGAGCGGAGTAATTGATTGACATTAGTGTTAATTCCTTCTGAGGATAGGTCAGAATCGAGACGGGGTTGAGTGCAAACTGGAAGATTTTGGATTGCTGGGGGATAATCGCATTCGTGGGAGCGTCCGACAAGGCGATCGCTTAAACCTAATGCAGCTAAAATCTCTGTCCCACTGGGGATAAGTGAAACAATTCTGGCATCTTCGATCATTGCTGCACCTGTTGAAATTGTTGGTTAATTACATTTTGGCAAATTTTTAATTTACTTTACTAATTTTGGAAGAAATATTCATCTTTTAGTGAGTATTTACCCCTATGATTTTGAGATAGGAAAACTGGATTTATCCAGCTAAGTTCAGGAATATAAGTGTCACACCATACAGCAAAAATCATCTTTTGAAGTTGTTATCTTAATGTCATGTTAATCAAAATCGGTTATTTTATCTGTATTTATACTTACGGAATTGGTCGTCAAATATGTGTATCTAATTGCTAATTTAACGAAGTGGGAATTCTCTAACGTTGCAAAGGGTGGCAGTTATGATATCAAAACCAATTAAAGTACTAGTTTTTAATAATACGTATAAGGATTTCAATTTCAGAGAGGGGAAAGAGAGCCATCAGGCAGAGGCTTTAAGCTTGGCGTATCGCCTGGAGAATAGTCAAAATCACAATAGGAGTGATTTCGTTGATTTGTTGACAAAAATTAACCAAGGAGATAATGAAAGGAAGTTTTTGATTGATTTTGAGAATTATCCACAGACTTCACAAGCAAATGGACAACAGCAGCATCTAGATATTACAAAAATTAAGTTATTTCCCCATTTACATATCCATAAATTTGATATAATCGTTCTCGATTTTTCCCAACAATCACAACCTGATTTACAGTTAATTACACAAATACACTTATTAGTGCTTGATTTACCAATTATTGTGGTTGCTTGTCACCAAGATGAAACAATTATCGAAGATATATTAGGTCACGGTGCTACGGATTATTTATGTTTATCAAAATTAGATAGAGTAAGTTTACGTTATCATTTGCTTGCAGCTCACCAGCGTCGCTGTAGACAAAATGATTTGGTAATGGTGACTAAACCCGAATCCCATTTTCGAGCTATTTTTGAACGTTCTTCCCTAGGAATTGGCTTAATTGATATGACGGGACATTTAGTAGATGTAAACCCCGCATTATGTAAGCTACTGAATTACGAGCGTAATAACTTATTTGGTAAACGTTTTACTGATTTAATTAGTTGTGCACCAGGTGATTTAGAAGTTTATCAACAGTTGGTTTCCTATCCTTTAGAACGGTTGGAAATGGAACGTCGATTGATTCGTGCAGATGGTCGCTTAGTTTGGACAAATTTAAATTTGTCCTTGATTCCTAAACTGAGCGGAGAACCCGCTTATTATTTAGCCATGATAGAAGATATTCGCGATCGCAAACAGGCTGAGTTTAAGTTACGCAAAACGAAGGAAGCTGCGGAAGCAGGAAATCGCACTAAAAGCGAGTTTCTCGCAACGATGAGTCACGAGTTACGTACTCCCCTCCATGCTATCATGGGATTGTCTCAGTTGCTCCAGCAAAAAATTGTCGGGGAATTGAATGAGAAGCAATTGGAATATATTAATTGTATTTATTCGAGTGGGGAGCATTTATTAGCTCTGATTAATGATATTCTCGATTTATCAAAGGTAGAAGCGGGGAAAGAAGAATTATGTTTATTACCGATTCCCATTCTTGATATTTGTAATTATGTGATTTCCACAGTACGCGATCGCGCTGTTGCTAAGGGGTTAGAATTAGTCTCGGAAATTCGTACGGATGTGGAAAATTGTATTGCAGACGAGCGTCGTCTCAAGCAGATGTTGTTAAATTTATTGACGAATGCGATTAAATTTACTGCGTCCGGTCAGGTAAAGTTAATCGTTGAAAAGGTGGAAAAATATCTGTATTTTCATGTTGTGGATACGGGAATTGGGATTGACCCTAGTTATTTTGATTTATTATTTGAACCTTTTACCCAAGTTGATAGTAGTTTGAATCGACAGTATGAGGGTACAGGTTTAGGATTGGCTTTGACGAGAAAACTTGCACGTTTACATGGGGGAGATGTACTGGTTGAGTCGGTTGTTGGTCAGGGAAGTAAATTTTCCTTAATTTTACCCCACCATGAGCAAAGTGAGATGAATGCGCTCAACAGTAATATGTTTGATGTGTGGAATCTTAACCATGAATATTTAGAAAACCAAATATCTAATCAAAATGATTCTCCACTGCAACCGCTTCAACCTAAGCGTATTTTTTTAGTTGAAGATGAGGAAAACACGGCAATTTTGCTACAGGATTATCTCCAAACAATCGGTTATCAGGTTGAAATTAGCCCTGATGGAGAAGATTTTTTGGAACGAGTACGGGAATTTGATGCAGATTTAATTTTACTGGATATTCACCTATCTGGTAACGTGAGTGGAATGGATTTATTACAGGAATTACGACAACAACCAGATTTAGATTTTTTACCTGTAATTGTGGTGACTCCAACTGCAATTAGTGAACGTCAACAGTTTTTATACGCAGGTGCGAATGACGTACTGAGTAAACCAATTGGGATTGTGCAGTTAGAATCGATTTTGATCCGGTATTTGGGATGAAAATACAGGATACAGGAGAATTGATGGGGATTATCTTTTGACTTTCAGCCTGTTTATTTTACTTTCATCGCAACATCAACACCATCACTAACAAGTTTTCCATCTTCCATATAGATAATTCGGTCAGCAATGTCTAAAATCCGGTTGTCGTGGGTGACGAGTAAAATTGTACAACCTTGCTGTTTCGCTAGTTTTTGCATTAATTCCACCACATCCCGTCCAGATTTCTTATCAAGTGCTGCTGTCGGTTCATCTGCAAGGACAATTTTCGGATGACTAACTAAAGCACGAGCGATCGCAACCCGTTGTCGTTGTCCTCCAGATAAACTTTCTGGATAATAATTCATTCGTTCTTCTAAACCGACAGATGTAAGCATTTCCTCAGCTTTTGCATTTGAGTCTCCAGCTAAATATTGTTCGTGAAGTTCCAGGGACATACGAACGTTTTCCTTTGCAGTCAGAAAAGTCATTAAATTATGAGCTTGGAAAATATAACCGATATTACGTCTGAGTTGAGTTAATTGATGTTTATTTGCACCACAAATTTCCTGACCGAGAATTTTCAGACTACCTGTTTGTGCAGAACGTAAACCACCCATTAAAGTTAATAAAGTTGTTTTCCCGGAACCAGATGGTCCAGTCATGATGACAATTTCTCCAGCTTGAATTTCCAAATTAATATCAAATAAAGCTTGCTTACGTAATGCACCTGTCCCAAAAAAATGATTCAGTTGGTAGATAGCGATCGCTGGTTCTAAAGTGGAGTTTTGGTCAAACATAAAAGATGATTTTGTGGTAATGATTTATGACTAGTAAATGGGGAGTAGGGAATAGGGAGTGGGGAGCGGGAATGAATTATACCAATTTGAACAAAGAATGCGATAAATGAATTTTGTAGAGACGTAGCAATGCTACGTCTCATATTCTGAATATGTTCAAATAATATGGAGACTAGTTGATTATCTATTGAAAAAAATACAGGAGTTCTATTGGAGTATTGAATAAAATTCTCTTCGGATATACCGACAGAGATTGTCAGAGATTAATGGCTGTTGCTTGGAAATTAAAGCGTCTACTCCCTACTCTCTACTCCCGACTTCCCCATATTTAAAAAATATCTGCTGGGTCAGCCGAACGTAACTTACGCATGGCCACTGCACCAGAAATACTACACATAACAACCGTCAAGATAAACACATTAATTGCCCTTTCTACAGTCATGGCAATTGGTAACATAGTAGCAACAGATGCCGCATAGTACAAACCTAAAGTTAACACAAAACTCGGAATATAACCTAATACAGCTAGGATTAATGATTCCTGCATGAGCACGGTTAGTAAATACTGGTCAGTATAACCCATTGCTTTTAATGTTGCGTATTCTGGTAAGTGTTCGGAAACATCCGAGTACAAAATTTGATAAACAATCACAATCCCCACAATAAAACCAACCCCTACACCCAGACCAAAAATAAATCCAATCGCTGTACCATCTGCCCAATATTTCTTTTCAATTTGGGCAAATTCCTCCACACTTAAAACTAATACATCATTGGGTAATAGTCGGTCAATTTGCTGTTGAACAGCAGGAATATTACTACCAGGTTTCAGCTTAATTAATCCCACCTGAATTTGATTGCGATCGCTAGCTGAAAATAAATTTAAAAAAGTGGAGTCACTCGTGATCACATTTCCGTCAGCAGCGAAGGAAGCACCATTAACAAATAATTCTTTAACTTGGACATTTTTACCATTTAATTCCGTGCTAAATTTACCTACTTTCTGAAAATCATCACGATTCACACCATATTCAGGACGACCAGCAATATCAAATAAAACCGTATTTAACGGCTTGATTTTGTCTAAATGTTGATTCACATCTGTCATTTTAAAGGTTGGTTTACTGGGGTCTACACCCCACACCAAAATAGTTCGTTCTAAACGGGTTTCCGGATTTCGCCATTGACCAGAAGCAATATAAACAGGTGTGACAGATTCTACATTTTCCACTGCTAAAGTTTGATATAGTCTTTGGCGTTGAAAACTTTTGACTGCAAATAGAGTTTGCATCTGTGGATCAATCAATACTAAATCAGCTTGCAATTGTCGATGAGGTTGAATCGCAGCATCGTATAACGCACCTTCAAAACCCATTTGCAGTAACATCAGAATATCGGCAAAGGTAATCCCTGCAACTGCGACTAAAAGACGGGTTTTTTCTTTCATTAATTGTCGCCAAGCTAGGGGTGTTCTTTTGAATAGTTTCCGCATTATTCTCCGTAATTGTTGATATATATTTGTAGAAAAAGCCATGAACTGTCATATTTTCAGAAAACAGCCTCTTAGCTTAATGTTATTTCTACTCCCTACTCCCTATTCCCCACTTTCTTCAAGTTTGATAATTTGTGATAAGGTTATTGATTATGAAGATAAACTACAGGACTGGTATAGGTAATTGAACCAGTCAGTAGCATGATAATTCCTGCGGAAACAAATAGAGTTGGAAGATTAATTTCTAATACAAACCCAGATAAAGCTTGGGAAAATGGATCAAGAGCGATCGCAGCAAATGTTAATAAACTCATTACCCTTCCCTGCATGGATATTTCAGTTTTTTCCTGTAACCAAGTAATTGCCAAAACGCTGACAATACCCCCAGCAAATCCCATGCAAGCTAGAATTGCATAGGAAAGCCAAAAAGTATTAATAAATGCCAACATAATCATCCCCACACCCAATAACCAAGATAACCACACCAACATCAAACCAATCCGTTTTACCCGACCAATAATTGCTGCAATCACCACACCTGCTAATGCACCAATACCATAAGCTGCAAGGAAATTTCCATAGGCGATCGCGTCTCCCCCAAATCTTGATTCCACTAGCTTTGCACCCCCCACCACAATTGGTCCTAACATGGCAAAATTCAGCATGGCTGCAACAAATAAACAAATCCGAATTACCTGATGATTCCATGCATATTGCCACCCTTCTATTAGTTGCTGACGGGTATCATTAAATGGATTTTTCATAGTTATATTCATGTCAGCAGGAGGTTCAATCAAGTGTAAAAATAAACTTCCAAGTGCGAATAAACTTGTATTTAATAGTAATGCGACAGTTATAAACCTTAAGAGGTTGTTGGAATTACGAATTACAAATTAAGAACCTATTTCCCAACATCAATCTCCGTCTGTACCTGAAGATTCGATAAAGCTTCAACCCGTGGATTATCCTCTGGATTGATGCGAATTTTCACCTCGATGACACGACGATCTAAATTTTCACCTGGTTGATTAGAAAATACATTCTGACGACTTACCTGCAAACCTATCTGGGAAACCTTTCCCTTGATAGCACCAGTCAACGCTTCACCAGTAATTACCGCAGGTTGACCCAATTTCACCTTACTAATATCACTTTGATAAACCTCCGCAACAGCGACCATCCGTTCTGTTTGAGCTAATTCCACAATCCCGTCTGCACTAATTTTCTCCCCTGGTCGAGTACGAATTTTCATTACCCTACCTGCATTGGGAGCGCGGATAAAAGTTTGCTCTAACTCTGTTTGTGCTTGTTTGAGAGCAGCTTCTGCGTTCGCAACTTCTGCTTTTGCTGCTTGAACATCAACGGGACGAACTTCCGTAATACTCGTTAGAGTAGCTTTCGCTTCCGTCACCTGTTTATTTCCCGTCCCCTGAATGCGATTTAACGCTACCTTCGCTTCACTGATTTGCTTACTATTAGTTGCGTTGATGCGTCGTAACTCCGCTTGTGCTTCACTCAGTTGACGTTGACTAGTTGCATTAATCCGTACAAGAACTGCTTTTGCTTCCAGAAGTTGTTGACGAGCGGTTTCCAAACTTAAACGCTTCTGATCAAATAGTGAATTGGAAATTGCACCTTCTGTTGCAAGTTGTTGATACCGTCTAAATTCGGCTTCTGCGTTATTTAATTGCGCTTCCAGTCTTTGAATGGTAGCAATTTGAGCTTGTTGATCCCCCTTCCACTGTGCATCCAGTCGCGCAATTACTTCTGTTTGCCCTTGTCTTTCCCCTAACCACTGCGCTTCTAACCGCGCGATCGCCTGTTGTTGTGCGTTTTGATCACCCTGTAATTGCGCTTGTAGACGGGATACTGTAGCCTGTTGAGCGCGAATATCTCCGATTTTTGCACCTGCTTCTATTTGTGCAAGTTTTGATTGTGCGATCGCTACTTGTGTTTTGGCAATCCGCAATGCGTCTTCTAGTTTATTTTGAGAGTCCAGAATCGCAATTACTTGACCAGCTTGAACTTTATCCCCTTCTTGAACAAATAATTTTGCTACCCTATCCCCATCTAAAGCAATAGGAGCAGATAATTTAATTATTTCTGTTTCTGGTTCTAATCTTCCTAAAGCTGATACCTTGGTAATTGGTGGTGGTGTTTCTAATTCTGTTTTTGGCTTCTGGGTATTTGCCAATCCCCAAGGAGCTAAACCATAGTAAATTGCACCTCCGGTTACGAATATTGCACCCGTAACTAAACCCAACAACCATCGATTTTTTGGTTCTATCAACGGTGTCATTTTCATTTTAGATTATTCGATTTTGGATTTTGGATTTTGGATTACTCTTTGAGAATCCGCACTACCTACGTCTATGGATTTTGGATTGGGAATATCCCGTATTTCTCACGTGTGAATAGTAAGTTTTGAGTCAAGGCTTAATCCTCTTTCTATTCCCTACTCCCCACTCCCTCAGAACTGGAAATACAAATTTAATTTCAAGATATTCATAATTTTATCTTCTACATTCTATTTTCTTTCTCCAAATAAGCACTCACCATTTTTGCTAACAACATACATTGAGCTTTCACATCAAGACTACGATTTCCTAATAACTTTTCCAGAATTAAACCATCTATTAATGACATGACAAAATCCGCGATCGCCGGATTCTCCACCCCCATAAATTCATAAATTGCCCAACGATAGCGATCGCAGGTTTCTTGCCAACGTTGACTATCTGCATCACCTTCCCTCTCCTGATTTTGAGCAAAGTCAACCATCAAATATGTCCATTTAATCTGGTATTCCAGGTTTTTTGCTAAATAATCAGCAAGTATTTCCGCTTTCTCCTCAAGACTCCTTATTCCTTGCCATTGCTTTGTCACAAAATAAATATCACGCTGGAGCTTTTCCTCCACAAGCTGCTCAAACAAAGCCTGCTTACTGGAAAAATAATGATACAACGTCCCCGTTGACACATTCAAACCCTTGGCAATCTGCCGCATCGTAATCGAACCGTATCCTTTCTGGGCAAACAAATCAAAGCATTTTTCTAGTAACTCCTGACGATACAACTCCCGATCTACAATTTTCGGCATTATTTAAACTAAATTTATTTATATCGAACGTTCGTTATTATTTATAATAACAACCGAGGCTAGATAAGTCAAACAACTTAAAAGCACTACTCCTGCATCCAGTCTCCTATCTCCTATTCCTAATACTCCAAATTTCCCTGCTTTTCACATTTAAAACTACCCTGTTCCCATTGACCCATATCCACATCTTTTAACTTAATCACATTCCCACACTGAGGTTGCAATAGATGACTTAATCCACCCCAAATAACACTACGTCCAATATCTAAAACCGTTTTCCAGTGAGATTCCTGATTACCAGGTCTACCCGTTTCCGGGACAACTTCCGTTTCCACCCATATCCCATGAAAACCGAGAATAATTTTTGCCATCAATTCAGCCCGAAAAACATGGGAACCAGAGGTAATTAATTTCACTTTTTCCACATGCCAACTACGTAAAATTGGTAATCCATACAAAAAATTATCAAATGTGGATTTAGCACACTTTTCCAACCAAACATTCTGAATTGGTGCATTCTCCCGCGCAAAAATCAGGCGAATACAAGGGTCCTTTGAACCCTGGGAAATCAAGATTGGTATCTCACCGAACAGATTTACTCGCTGGGAAACGTATATTTCTCTTTGAATACTGCCACCAAGTACAAAGACTGCATCAACAGACTTGGAAGAAGCCCGAATCAGGGTTATAGTGTTATAAATTAGCCATAGGCTCAGGAACACCCCCAGCCCCACGCCAATTTTCTGCCTGAATTTTCCCTTTTGTAGTTTCCTGAATAATTTGGTGTGTAGTCTATTTTGTAAAGATATATGGTGTATGCCATTAAAATACCTCTTTACATTTCTTTTCATTACATCCTCTCGACCCATTCACTTTGTAAAATTCTATTAACTCAGATCATTAGCAATTCCAGTGTTATCTTAAAAAGAGGAATTCATTATTACGCAAATTCACTGAATAAACGATTTACTGTAGTATTCAATGATAGGTGAGAATTTTCTTTCCGGAGGAGTGCGAATAAACCAGATAAGATTTGCAGGGGCTGTATATTAAGTTACTGGGAATACGGTTCTTCCTGGGGTTTATCTTGTAGAGTAAACCTAGAGACCATTTCACAGGGTATAACTGTCAAATCAGCCTAAAACTATGTATCCCTGAACCTGATTGCTAAACTGTCAACAATTACGATTATTCCAGCACATACATGAACCAATCTGCGAACCGTCACTCACCATTGCAGTTAGCCTTAATTAGTGGATTAATTTCTTCCACAGCGATTTTTTCATTTTTGGGTTTAGCTTGGTGTCGTTCAGTTAAGGCGACATTGCAGGACAGCCCGAAGGCAATAGTAGACCAAGTTTGGCAGCTAGTAAACCGCGAGTATGTCGATGGCAAGTTTAATCAGAATGATTGGCTTGCGGTACGACGGGAGTTACTAAGTAAAGATTACAGTTCCAAAGAAGAGGCTTACAATGCGATTCGCAACGCATTAAAGTTGTTAAATGACCCCTACAGCCGTTTTCTCGACCCCAAGCAGTATCAAGCCCTAACCAGTCAAACTGCGGGGGAAGTATCGGGGATTGGGATTCGGATGGAGATCAATGAGCGCACCAAGCGTTTGACGATCGTAGAAGCGATTGAAAATTCTCCAGCTCTCAAAGCAGGAATTCAGTCTGGGGATGAAATTTTAGCGATAGATGGCAAGCCAACGGCAACGATGAAAATTGACGATGCTTCCGGACTAATTCGAGGACGGGTAGGTTCGGCGGTGGTGTTGCGAATTGGTCGTCAAGGTCAGGGTGAGTTTGATGTCAAGCTCACACGGGCAACAATCGAAGTCCCAGCAGTTAAGTATACCATGCGACAGGAAGGGACGCGGAAAATTGGCTATATTCGCCTAGGGGAATTTAGTGCCCATGCTTCAGAACAGATGCGTCGTGCCATCCGTGATTTAAACAGTAAAGGTGCGCAAGGCTATGTGTTGGATTTGCGGGGAAATCCGGGTGGTTTGTTGCAAGCGAGTATTGAAATTGCTCGGATGTGGTTGGATGATGGTTCGATTGTCAGGACTGTAGACCGCAAGGGTGGTAACGATATCACAAAAGCGAATCGAACCGCATTAGCAAAACAGCCCTTAGCGGTATTGGTGGACAGTAATTCCGCCAGTGCCAGTGAGATTTTAACAGGTGCGCTCCAGGATAATCAACGGGCGGTTGTGATTGGGACAACCACCTTTGGTAAGGCATTAGTGCAATCGGTGCATGAGTTAGCGGATGGTTCTGGTGTGGCGATTACGATTGCCCACTACTATACTCCCAAGGGTACTGATATTAACCAGAAAGGGATTACCCCGGATATTAAGCTGGATTTGAGCGAAAGTCAGCAAAAACAACTGGCATCAAATCCCGACTTGTTAGGAACCCTGAATGATCCCCATTATGTCCGTGCCCTTTCGGTTTTATCAAGTAACCACTTAGCCAAACCTGGTTCACCCCAGTGGCGATCGCAATTTCGTTCGCTGAATACAAATAATCTATAACCCAAGATGGGAACGGATATACCCGGATGGGTTATACGTGAAAACGCTTTGCGAAATGTAACTTAATTTGCATTATAATTACTGATTTTAGGTTTTAGTTGGGGAATACTAAATTAGGAGTTTCCAGCTAGAACCTTGAATTTTATGTATCCGACAACCGTTGATACAGCCGAAAAAACAGCCATGAATCCGTTTATGCCCAAAGTGTCGGTCGTCATACCGATTTATAATGGGGAGGCAGACTTGCCGGAGTTGCTAGAGTGTCTTTTAGCACAGACCTATCCGAGCGAGCATGTAGAGTATTTATTAGTAGATAACAATAGTCGCGATCGCACGTTTGCCCAATTACAAACAGCCGCCGCCCATACCCACATTAACCTAATTCCCCTCCAGGAAGCAAATATCCAAAGTTCCTACGCTGCAAGGAATACGGGTATCCGTCACGCAACGGGGGAAATCATAGCCTTCACCGATGCGGATTGTCGTCCCCAACCCCACTGGTTAGAATTTCTCATTCAACCCTTTATCGAATCAGGTGTAGCCATCGTCGCAGGGGAAATTATCGCCCTTTCTGGTCATACCATCCTCGAAAAATTTGCCGATCACCATCAAACTCTTTCCCAAAAACATACCCTTGCTCACAAATTTTATCCCTATGGACAAACTGCCAATCTAGCAATTCGTCGTACTGCTTTAGAAAAAGTCGGTCTATTCCGTCCCTATTTAAGTACGGGGGGAGATGCGGATATTTGTTGGCGAATCCAAAAAGAAAATATTGGTCGCATCGAATTTGTCCCCGATGCAATTGTCAAACACCGTCACCGTGCGACCTTGAGGGAATTGGCCAGTCAATGGCGACGTTATGGACGTTCTAACCGCTATTTACACGAACTCCACGGAATTGACTTGATGCGGGAAGTATCCCTCCGGGAATGTTTGTATGTGATTGGACGCTGGTTATTCCGAGATTTACCCAAGTATGTGATTAAAGCCTTTTTTGGTCAAGCAAGCTTAATTGATATTCTGGATACACCCATTGGTATATACACAGCACGGTCACGTTACACAGGACAAAGAGATGCAAAATTGCCAGAACAAGCAACTATGATTGATTGGCTTTGAGGTAAGAAGTCGGGTGTCGGAAAAAACCCGACTCCTAAAGCTCAAGCTACATGCTTAACTGCGTTCCAACAATATGTAGACCCTTCTTTGACTTTGAAGTACTTCACCTGGTAAATACTCGACTTCTCCAGCGATTCAAGCAAGCTTCACCGATAGTTGCAAGTCTTCTCGCATCGGCAATTTGTTCTCGGAGGGTGGCAATCTGTTGGGCTTGAGCATCTGCGTAGTTTTGCCCAGATTGCGACTTGTCCAAATCAACAAAATTCGTAAAATTACTCACCTGGGATGCACCGATACTGGCAAAAGGTCGTAATTCGGCTAATTGGGCTTGTAAACTTTCTAACTCACCTGCTTGGGCTTGAATAGTTTCCCGCAATTGCTGAGGTGCGGGTAGAATTTCTGTATAGAAAGGTTGGTACTGAGGCGGTTCAATGGCTAGAGGGGGGTTATTGAGTCCGAGAACCTGAGCCAACAGAGAATTGACATCGGTGGGTTTTTGGGGGTTGTAGGTCAGAGCGGAAATCAGCGATCGCGTCAATTTTGGTTGGGTATCCGCGTCACTGGTGGCATTACCTGTAAATAATTGTTGCATGTGGGCGAATTCAGCAGCATTCACTCCCACTTGGGTAGTATGACCGCGATAGTAGGGAACAACATGATCACCAAAGGCGTTCATGTACTCATCGCTTTCCAGATAGGAATCAATTTCCGCCTCAAAACCATGCTGATCGAGGATTTGACTATGGACAGACATCTCCTGGTAATCCTGGGGAGCGCGTCCTAGCAGATGTTTAAAGTTTAACTCAATGCCTCGATAACGATAGCAATTGTGAAAAAAGCGATCGCGATATAACTGGGATGTGGCCACATGGCGGACAAAATCACGAACGGTAATTTCCCGTGCTTGCAATTGGGATTCAGCCACATGTAAGCGTTCACTTTCCATCACATGGGTATTTCCTAAAACTTGACGGTAAACCGCACGAATTACCGTTTCCACGTCTGTTGGGGAAGCTCCCGGCCATAATTCCGTGGGAGAATTGAGTTCTGAATCACGTAATAGCGTTGTGATCAATTGACTTACCTCCAATTCTGGCTGTAATTAACTTTGATGCTTTACCAGTTACCACCGATTTGTGATGAGCTAATTATTTCCGGATGAATTTAACTTGTGAGATAAACCCAATAATATCCTTCATCTCATCAGTAATGGTTATACTGCAAAGGGTAATAAATTGAACTTCTGAAATGGCCACAATGCTTGTGAATTAGGCTATGTAGCTCACTGCTAACCACTTGCAGTATAACTATTAACTGCTAACTGATTTCAGCAGTGTTTTTTAAGTTAGCAAGAATTGGAACGAAGTTAGAGTTACGTTTTATGACAAAAAATTACGTCTTTGTGCTAGTCCGTTCTCATCCCAATCATGGTTAAGCTAATCAAGAGAATCTCAACAACAGGGAGTCGGTACATGTCTGGTTTATTTAATCGCATGATGGGTAGAACCCGTTACGTTGTCTGTCGTATATTTGTACACTTGAGTGGTACAGATGTGGCACCAATTCTCGGAGTATTAAATCGTACAGCCCGTGAAGCAATTGATGCAGACGGCGACATGGAAGTGATGGGAGAATGTTTAGTAGATGTTTGTCAAGCATTGCTGCAATACGATGATAATTGGTCGTCCGTCCATAACGAAGGGGATGTTTTTTGGCAAGAAGGAGAAGCGGGGGATTTCTTTAACGAATTGTTTACCGATTCAGCCCAGCGCTACCTGAGCGAACCCGATTTAGAAACCAACGACACAAATACAAATTTAACCTTACCTCCCACGGAAAACGTCGTAGTGATGCTGACTATTGCCTACGAGGGAGAAGTACCTGACCTAGAAACCAATCTCGCAGGAGTGGCAGAATTAAAACGAGGCTTGAAAGCCATCATCGATTTGCATTACAAACATAATTTGCGTGCAATTCAGGTGCATTTTTCCCCCGCACGTCTAGGAGACGAACTTACCAGCGACCAGTTGCTGCAACATTATCCAGAATTAGTTCCCCTGTAATCGGGAAAGGGAGAAAACAGACAACCCCAGGGAAGGGGAAGAGGGTGCGATCGCTTTTTTGCTAATCTCAGAGAATTGTGGGGACTTCCCTACTCAACGTTCATCAGGAGAAGTTGTTAAGCTCATAGTTAAAAGGACAACATGAAAAAAATAATGAATATTTTGCGTAAATGCACTGTTTTTTTATTAGCGTTTAGTTTGTGTGTTACAACTGTTGCCTGTGGAGGTGAAGCTCAAACCAACAGCAATTCTCCAGCTAGCAATATTAGTCAAAATCAAACGGTTAATAATACCCGCATCGCCGATGGTCGCTATGAGGTGCAGCAAGCTAGCTATGATGATGCAGATGGTTCCTACACCCTATTTTTAATTGGTAGTAACCCTCCGCGATTCCAAACCGATAATTTACAAATGGCTCGTTTGACCGATGAGGAAATTAAAGCGGGTCAAAAAACTTACTTGAAAGTGGAAAATGGTCAACCGGTTCTATATTTAACCGAAGATTTTAAAATTGAATATATTCACAATGTGACGGAAAACCGTCCCAATCCCCAAACAGGACAAACGGAAACGGTGATTGTACGGCGTGAAAATGGTTTTTGGGCACCTTTTGCTGGTGCTGTTGCAGGACAAGCAATCGGTAGTCTCCTATTTAGACCTCAATATTACGTCCCCCCTGTCTATTCTTCAGGTGGTATTATTTACGGATACGGTGGTTATGGACGTACCTACAATGATGCTATAGCGAGTTATCGGAATCAGTATAATTCCGCTCCAGCAGCAGTTCGCAACCGGACTAATTTCCGCACCACCGGAACCATCCGTAGAAACTATCCCAATACCAGTACAGTTCGTAATACACCCCCAAGAAATACCGGTAGTCGTGCAACCGGTTCCGGCTATGGTTCCAGCACCCTACGCTCATCGGGTCGCAGTACACCCAGACGTTCCAGTGGTAGTTCCAGTAGTTTCGGTAGCTCCAGGGGTTCTTCCACCAGACGTAGTACAGGGTTTGGTAGCCGTCGGCGTTAATTTTTGAGGAAAAGTCGGGTTTTCTAACAATTTTCAAAACCCGATTTTTTAACTAATTCGTAATTTGTAATACCCGCTACGCGGGAAGCAAGCTACGTAATAGCCTACGGCAAGC
>CALJJQ010000097.1 GCA_937973965.1 uncultured Calothrix sp.
GGGTTGAGCTTAATTTTTACCGCTTGTTCCAGCGTTAGTCCAACAATTGGTGAAAATACCACCACCACTACACCCACCATTATTGCAACCCCACCCTCTGAGTCAGTAGCGAATCGGGTGGTATCTCTGACTTCCCTTGCAGCAGATATTATCTATCAACTTGACCAGAATAAATTAGTCGGAATAGCTGGTAGTAGTTTGCTGAATCAAGATAAAAGATTTGCGAATATCCCCCGTGTTGGAGAAGGGAGAACACCACCTAATTTAGAGAAAATAGTGGCATTAAAACCAGATTTAGTCATTGGTGCAGAAGGATTTTCTAATCAGATTATCAATCGCTTAACCGAGTTAAATATTCCGACCCTTTTAACAAAAGTAGACTCTTGGCAAGGATTAATAGAACTGACGAAAAATCTCGCAGTGAAGATTAATGCTGACCCTCAGCCACTTCTACAACGATATCAGGGGTTTTTAAGCAGTAACCAAAATAGAAATTTTTCTGCGCTAGTATTAGTAAGTAATCAACCAATTTTATCACCCAATAAATCCAGTTGGGCTGGTGATTTACTCACTCAGTTCCAAATTAGAAATATTGCGGCTGAATTACAGGGGAAAAGTCCTATTCAGGGATACGTTACTCTCTCAGCAGAAAAAGTACTGGAAGCGAATCCCGAAACCCTTTTAGTTGTGAATTCTCCATTTGGTGAAAGATTATTAGATAACTTTCAAAAAGAACCTTTCTGGAGTAAAATCAAAGCTACGCAAAATCAACGGATTTTCGAGTTTGATTACTACGGTCTGGTAAATCCCGGAAGTATTAACTCGATTGAAAAAGCTTGTCAGCAACTTCGAGAAATTATTCAAAAATCAGCCTAAGAAATAAATTGAGAATTTTGAATATAGATTTTGTTTTTTTAGCCAACTATGCTATGTGAGTCTGTGGATTTTGGATTTTCAAATATTTGTTATACCAGCTTTTCACCTTTTTATTATTCACAATCATTGTTAAAATTGATCTAATTCCGTCTTCGTATAATCTTGAAATAAGGACTTAAAGCATAGGTGTTTGAGTAACGGATTGATTTTCCTAGCACTCCCCCTACTCCCCACTGCCTACTCCCTGAATTTTCAGGGATTTATGAAAAATCTGGGTTAACTCGTTGTGTATTAGGTGAAATTTGTCAAGATATTTGCAAATCCTTTTGATAATGGTAATTTAGACGATTAGGAGCAGTTTTAACCACGTACAAATTCCTAATATAAAAATGAACGCAGCTGACGATAAAACCATAGTCAAAGATTATTTTAATTCCACCGGATTTGATCGATGGAAGCGGATCTACGGTGATGGTGAAGTGAATAAGGTGCAGTTAGACATCCGTAATGGACACCAGAAAACCGTTGACCATGTGCTTAATTGGTTAAATGCGGATGGAAATTTAGCAGAAATTTCGATTTGTGATGCTGGTTGTGGTGTGGGAAGTTTAAGTATTCCCTTGGGACAAGCAGGTGCAAAGGTTTTTGCTAGCGATATTTCCGATATGATGATTGGGGAAGCCAAGCAACGAGCTGCTGCAATATTTGGTCATAATGATAATCCCCAGTTTGTTGTCCAGGATTTGGAAAATTTAAGTGGAAAGTATCACACAGTTATTTGTTTGGATGTATTAATTCATTATCCCCAAGATAAGGCGGAATCAATGATTAGTCATTTGTGTTCCTTAGCGGAATCACGGGTAATTATTAGTTTTGCACCAAAAACTTGTTTTTATACTGTTTTAAAGAAAATTGGTAGTTTCTTCCCAGGTCCAAGTAAAACTACGAGAGCTTACTTACATGCGGAAAAGGATATTATCAAATTTTTACAAAATAACGGTTTCCAAGTCCAACGGGAAGCAATGACTAAAACTCGCTTTTATTTCTCCCGTTTATTGGAAGCAACACGGCAAAATTAAATCAATATGGAAATAGGATAGGAGGAAGTGAAGGCTGAAGGAGGTTCTTCCCAACTCTTCTTTTCTCCTATTTTCATGAAAATAGGGATTTGGGAACGGGGAGCAGGGAGTAGTCGTCATGTAATGCTTACACCAGAACCTATGAAAGTGGTTTTTTCCGACTTCCTACACCCTTGGGGAAGATGCTACGTGTTAACACTTTCAAATTAGGGAAAAATTAATCCCTGATTCCAGATTCATCACTCATTCGTGAAAAATCTCAGACTAGAGCCATTTCGACGGATTAAGATTTGGAAGATTCAAGATTTTTTGGACAAATATTCGTCTTCAAGGTAAAAAATGATAATTTACACTATTTTCCAGTAAGAGCGGTTAATATAGCAAGAAGACGTTCATATTTGTAACGAAACTATGAAGACTGCTGAAAAATTAGCTTCTGGTTGGCTGCTCGTTCTTGGTTTTATGTTTTTGACTATCTCAGCAGCGTCAATAATTGAACGAAAAAACGCTGATAAAACAGTATATTCACCGATTGGAGAGGGAGAAGTTATTTTTGATAACTCAGTTCCACCGGTTGATAGTACAGCAATCGGTGGATTGGTATTTGGTTTACCGACAGCGACATTAGGTGGTTGGTTAGCTTTATCTTTATATCGTCAGGGTAAGAACGAGAAGAAAGCGCTTCAACAGCAATTGGAAGAAAGATTACAATCAATATTTTATCAGACTATTGAAAAAAATAATGGCCGTGTCACTCTGTTAGGTTTTGCGATGCAGTCCCAATTACCAGCAGCAGAAGCGCGGGATTACCTGGATCGAAAGGCAAAGGAGTTTAATGCCAATTTCCGGATAAATGAGGAGGGAGCTATATCCTACCATTTTGATATTTAGGGTCTGCCGTTAGCGAAGCGCAGCATTAGGTGTAAAAGTCTTTTCGTGAGGTTAGGGAACAGGGAGTAGGTAGAGACGACCCGTCAGCTCGTCTGTACAGGGAATAGTTTTAACCTAAAAATTTCAATAATTTGCGATGCAGGAGGAGGTAAAAAATAGGAGCAAATAAACATCCAGAATTTGCCGATAGGTGGTTTCGAGGGTTAATGTATGTGATCGCGACTTTGCCGGAAAAGCCTTTGCGATGTAGTTTAGCTATGGAAAACGATGCATTTACAAAAGTGGTTTTTCCCAACTCCCAACTCCCTATTTACTTGGGAAAAAATTTATACCGCTCCAATCACCCACTAATCAGTCTCGTTCATCTGTTGCAGTAGGGGTGCAAGTTCCTGATTTAACCAACCAGCTTTCACAAATTCTGCGTAAGCATTGGCTTCAATGGCTAATAATTCGTCTCGTAGTTGTTGAGCCATAAAATCGCTGAGGTTAGGATATTCGGTTTGCATTTTTTCAATTTCTAACTGGAGACGTTCGATTTCCCCAGCAATTAATTTTTGTTGATACCGATAGAAATCAGGTTGGACACCCGGTCGAGATTCGGTTTGTTGTAAATATTCCCACACTCGTTTAAGGGCTGATTGACGAGCGATCGCTTCTTGATATTTTTGACGCAGGGGTTGATTTCCCAGTAGTTTCAAGAATGTGAGTAGGGGTTTAGTGGTTAAACCTTGGACTAGTAAAGTAAATAAAACTACGCCAAAGACTGTAGCAATAATTTCTTCTCGTTCAGAAATAACCGAGGGTACACTCAGGGCTAAGGCAATGGATACCGAACCCCGTAAACCTCCCCACCACAGGACTGTTTGTTCAGGTAGAGGGATTTCCGATTTCGCAACAAAATTGCTCACAGCACCTAATAGATAAATAGCGATCGCGCGACTGATAATCATGGCAACAACGGAGACAGCGATCGCTCCAAGATTTTGTTCTAAGATGGAGTAACGAATTTGGTCGCCAATCAGTAAAAAGACAATAGAATTGACAAAAAAGGCTAAAAATTCCCAAAATTCACTGACAATAATTCGGGTACGGGGATTCATCCCAATTCGGGAGCCAAAGTTACCGAGGATTAAGCTGGTGGTGACAACTCCAATTACCCCCGAACCTCCCAAGTCTTCGGTAATAATGTAGGTTCCGTAGGCTGAGACTAGGGTCAGGGATTGTTCAACAAGGGGTAAATCAAACCGTTGGGTCAGGTAGGAAATACCAAAACCGATTAATGCACCGACCGCAACACCGATACCAACGACGGAAACAAATTGAATAATTAAGGGTTGAAAGCCTAGTTGGGCTGTTCCCAATGGTAAACCCACCAGAAAGCCAAAGGCAACCACCGCCATACCATCATTAAATAAACTTTCCCCCTCCATTAATACCGTCATCCGTTTAGGAGCACCTAATTCCCGAAATAGGGCTGTAACGGATACGGGATCGGTTGCAGCTAAACTCGCTCCCACCAATAAAGCAGTGGTCAGGGATAAACCTGCGATGTTATGTAAACCGATGACCAAACCGAAAATGGAAATTAATACCCCTAAAATGGCATACAGGGTTATGGGGAATAAATCCCGCTTTAATTCTGACCATTTTAAATTCCAAGCGGCTTCAAATAGAAGGGGTGGTAAAAAAATCGATAGAATTAATTCCGGCGATAGGTTGACTAACCGCACATCCACCAAAGCCAAACCCGCACCGACAATCACCAACATTAGGGTATAGGGAATTTGGCGAAACCAGCTAAATATCTGTGGTAAAGTGGCAACGCTTAAGGATACTGCTAATACTAATAAAAACTGCTTGAGATTATCTTCAATTGCAGCATGACCAACTGTTGATTCCAGCACCATAACCTTTTTCCCATTCTCCATCCTTTGCCAGTTTAACTTAACATGGTGGGAATTCAACTGTTACAGCAGTCTGGTTTTCAGGTATGGAATCATCACAAAACGTTTTCAACACACCCATGTAGAGAGGCGATATATCGCCTCTCTAGCAACAAAATTCATTTATCCCATTCTTGATTTAATATCAATTAACTGGATACATTCATTAAACTTGCTGCTCCAAAGGTAGCGTTAAATTTACGACACCAAATGGCTACGGATGCAAAATCACTGAGATTAGTACCATTGGGAATTTCGTAGGTTTGCGCACCGTTATAACTTTTGAGAGGAGCAATAACCAGGTAATCTCCTTGACGTAGAGGATAGTCAGGGGGAGTGGTGGAAGCAATGACGTTGGGATTGCGGTGGAGAATCACAAATAAATCTGGTCCACTGGTAGATGTTTGGAAGCTTTGATCCAATTCAATTAAATGTTTTTCTCCCTGTTTGATGATGGTTGCGTTACCTTGGGTTGGGTGTTCACCACTGACGAATTTACCGGAGCTAACTGTGACACCTGCATTTGTGACATCTGTCGCATTTGTCGATGCAGATTCTGTCGAAGTTGGACTGCTTACATGTATTGGGTTAGGGTAACGGGACTTGGCTATTACAGTTGCACCAATAGCAGCGATCGCAACTACACCTAATAATAGAGCCAGGAAGCTTAAAGCTTTTTGGTTCTTCTGCTTCATATATTTGCTAATTAAAGAATCAAAAGGATAAGATTGGCAAATTTCAGTCATATAAATTACTGAGTAGTCTTATTCTAGTGATGATTTCTCATCCTGTTTGCTTTGTATCTTACATCTCTACAATTCCTCATTATTTTTACCAGAAGAAATCAATATGATTATGTCTTTGTCAGAGATAGAAAAATATTGGTATTTCAAGATTATTTTTCATTCTCTTCTGAGATTATTTCCCAGCATTTAAACAGAGAAAAAACACTTTATATTCATTCATAATAACTGCTTATCTGTATTGATAACGACAAGAAAAATTGCATTCATTTACGTAAATTGCTATCAATCTCTTGTGTCTTTCAATATCATCATTTGTCGGATAATATCGAATAAATTAACTGATGACGGCTGATGAAAAGGCATCTATTTGTACTGGTCTACGACAACACTGCGACTATAGCACTTTATATAAAAGTTTGCCAGAGTACTAAATGCAACAGAAGTATTTTCAATTTATTGGGATGGGAATGAGAAATAAAAGTTACATTTTTTCATGAGGCCAAAAACATGTCTAACCAAAACGATACTGCAAAAAATATTGGATTAGTCGCTTTAGGTTGTGGACTTGCCTTGTTGATTCCCTTTGTTTTACTCACGATAGTTCCATTGATTTTTTTCCCTTTATTCCTTTCCGGTTTACAATCTAGCTTAAAAGAGTTAGGTAATGAATTAGAAGCTCAACAAACGTTATCTGAAATCAGCCAAGCTCAAGAAGATTATTTTGCCAAAAATAATCACTTTGCATCTCAAATTTCCGAACTAAAGCTAGAGATTACACCAGAGACAGATAATTACAAATATGGCATGAATGTGATTAAAAATAATCAATCTGTCAAGATTACTGCAACAGCAAAAAATGAAGAATTATCTAGTTACACAGGTGGAGTATTTGCGATCAAAATTGAAGGGAATGATAAACCCGTAATTATCTCTGAATTGTGTGTAACTGATGACGCTTCCTTGACTCCTCCGGAAATGCCTAAGCTAGTAGGTATTAAGACTGAATGTCCTCCTGGTTCAAGTTCTTCATCTTGGTTTACCTCTGATTCTGATTCAAGTAGTGACTATTAATGATCACCTTGTTAAATAAGAGGTTGTTTTCCAAGTCGATTTTAATACTTGAATTATCGTTTTTGGGAATAGGGAAAAACGCGACATGTCGCGTCTGTACTCTCGAAGGAAAAATCAGCTTTATAACCCCATTTCCAGAGTCAGGACAATAGTCAAAATAGTGATAATTAATACTTGACAAACAATCTCTAAATACCAATACATAAATTATCCAATTAATGATGGTAGCTGAAAAATCTTCCAATCTGCCCTAGTAATTGGATATTTTTTATTTATTGTATGTAATATATATTATGTCATGTAGAGACGTAGCATTGCTACATCTCTACTTTTTCATTTTCTATTTAAACCTGAAATTTTGACCGTTTTCAAATCTTTTAACACTTCAGTTGCGGACTGATATCGGGAATTAAAATCAAAATGCACCATTTTCTTGATAATTTCCGCCAATTCAGGAAAAATTTGCGCGACAATCCGCCAAGATTGGGGAGGGATATCATTAGAAACTAATATCTCTATTTCTCCGGTGTCAACATTTCTTTGATACCTTTTTGGTTCTATTCCTGTTAATAATTCAATAGCAGTAATCCCTAATGCATGGATATCGCTGTTTAATTTTGGTAATCCGGAAATTTGCTCCGAAGGTGCATATCCAATAGTCGCGATCGCAACTGTTTGTGTTTCTGGTTGTTGGGGTTGGATTTTTTTGACCGCTCCAAAGTCAATTAGGACAATACGTTTATCTTGTTCCCGTCGAATTAGGTTACTGGGTTTGATGTCTCGGTGGATGATATTGTAGCTATGGATAAATACCAGTATCTCTAAAACATCCTTAAGGATGGGAATTACTTGGGATGCTGGTAGTTTTTTCCTGTTGTGAATTTCTTTGTTGAGGGGAGTTCCTTTGATATATTCCTGAACAATAAAAAATTGCTGATTTTCTTCAAAACAAGCCATTAATTGGGGTATACGGTCATATTTACCGACTAATTCTAAAATTTCTGCTTCCTGTTTAAATAATCTACGCGCAACTTCTAAAAATTGAGTATCTTGACGTGCTGGACGTAGTTGCTTCACCACATGAACCGGATTCCCCGGACGTTGGGTATCCTCTGCAAGATAGGTACCACCAAACCCACCAGCAGCTAATTTGCTGACAATTTTATAGCGATCGCGTAACATTGTCCCCGGTGACATTTCCATCCCTAGGGGAGTAACGACTTCTGTTTTTTCGCTGGTACTTTGGGTTTGCTTTAATAGTAATTGCAATTGCGCGATCGCATCCTGTTGTTCTTGTACCTGTTCCAGAATTTTTTCTTGTTCTTGTTGACTCTGGTATGCAGAATAGGCTAATACACTTCCCCCCGTTAATACTAAACCAAGGAAGGGAGAAATAACCGGAAACCACCCTGCTTGGGTAAATAGGAAAAAACTCCCACCTAATAATACAACTCCACTGATAGCACTTCCTAACGCTAACACAATAGGATGACGCAGACGCAACACCAGCAGACCACCGACCACACTCCATCCCCACAACCAAATTATCTCACCCCATTCTGGTAAAAACCAAAATAGGGGTTTATTATCCATCACAGCACTGAGAATTTGACTAACACTGTAAGCATGAACTTCTACTCCGGGAATTTCACCAGTCACATTTAAAGGAGTTTTCACCAAATCCTTTAAACTTGGTGCAGTAGCTCCCATTAAAATCACCCTATCTTTAATTAAATCTGGTGCAACCCTATTTTCTAGGACATCAGCAATACCCACCATCGGAGCAATTTGCTCAGAAGTGTAATTCATCAGGATTTGATAACCACCCGCATCTATCTGTTGGTATCCCCCCACATGACTCTGTAAGCGTTTAAATACAACTTTTCCAATTTGTAATTCATTCTCAGCAGTCAACTTAGCTGTAACATTTCCCGGTTCCAGATATTTTAGAGCTAACTGTAATCCCAAAGAATAGGGTGTTGTACATAGGGACTTCGGAGCAACATCCACCAACAACAAATTTCGACGAATTGCTCCATCCCGATCTTGAACAAGATTGCTAAATCCCACCTGCTCTGGTTCCACACCCTTTGGAGGTGGAATTTCCTCCGTGTTCCCATCCTGCTGACTTGGAGACGCTTCACCATCAGCGTGGTTACAAATGGGAAAGATAATACTACTATTTTGCAGATGTTCCAGCAATTTTCCATGACCCTGTTCATCATTTGCATTTGCGCGATCGCGGATGAAGTCAAAACCAATCGCTCGTGGTTGGTGTTGTTCTAATTTTTGAAAAACTTGCAGAAATAATTCATCAGAAGGGGGATATTGATATTTTTGAATATCCTTTTCTGTAAATCCCACAATTAACAATCGAGGGTCTGGTTTGGAACTAGCATTCCATCGCGTCATCTGGTCAAAAACTTGGATTTCTTGCTGCTCCAACAGTCCTAAATTTTGTATCCCAAATAATACTGCGGTGACAACTGCACTGGAAATAATTATTGGTTGAAATAAAATATCTTTGATTTTTTTGAACATGATGGGAAGAGAATACAGGAGACAGGAGACAGGAGATATTGATTAACGACTAACTATCTTTCCCGAACCAGAATTCCTCAAGTCATGGTGAAAGTTATTATCCATTGTTAAACGCATAGCCATATTATAATCTTCTAAAGCTTGACGTTGATTACCTAAATCTTGATAAACTTTACTGCGCCAAAAATAAAAATAGGCATTATCAGGATTAATCTCAATCGCATGGTTATAATCCTCAATTGCACCCTGTTTATCTTTTAATTTATTATGACGAAAATTAGCCCTTTGACTGTAAATCTCAGCATTGTTAGGATTATTGCTAATAGCTCGATTAAAATTGGCGATCGCACCCTCAATATCACCCTCTTCAAAGCAGTTATAGGCTTTTTTAATTACTGATACCTGTGAATTCTGATAACCAGGATAAATCATGTTAAAATTATCTGCTAACTTTTCTTTGTTGTAATAATTTGATAATCGCTGAGGTAAATTACTCTGCGGAGAATCATCTAAGTTATTTGTTTGGCGTGGAGTTAATTTATAAAACTTAAAAATAATTACTAAAGCGACAAATCCCACCCCTAATTGCATCGCGAAATTCAAGGGGAAATCCCAGCCAGAATGATATTCAATAAAATTATCTGATAAATTACGATTTTGGCGAGAATCGGAATTTGGTGTATGACTGTTATGAGGAATTTTCCTGGCAAAAGTAGCTTGAATAGAGGCAAAACTAACAGTTCCCCAACATAGCATTGCCAACAGGAACACACGAGCTACAAGCTGTGTAGATTTCATATATTTAGTGTTAAATAAAGAAAAAAATGAGTCACTGCGATCGCACTAATAAATTATTACCGATAGAGTACCCTAAAAACCCATTATTTTTATTCGTAGAATAGGAATTATATAATTTCCGAATATTTCCAACAAATGCTTCAATTTTAGCAGCGAATCCCCAGTTATTATACTCTCTATGTTACATATAGGAATTTAAATCCCTGTAGAGACGTAACATGTGTCTTCTCCAAGGAACATGTTACCTCTCCAAGAAACATGCTACATCTCCAAGGGATATATTACGTCTGGTCAAACAAAATTCATCTGTCGCATTATTTTTGCAAATTAGTACAACCCATTAATTTATCTCTACCAATAGCTAATTACAACCAATTCCCCACCAAAATAATCGGTGACCAATAATATGGATGTTTATACTTTCCATTCTCTAATTTTAGTAAATAAATTTGCGCTCGTTTCAAAGCTTCAGCCTTACTAATATTTGGGTTTTCCCTCAATTGTCGGAAAAATTCCACCATCAGGAGTTTTGTTGCTTCATCACTTACATTCCAAAGGGTTGCAATGGTACTACGAGCACCTGATTGAATTGCGACTCCCGCAAGTCCTAAAGCAGCTTTATCATCACCGGAAGCTGTTTGACAAGCACTTAAAACTAACAAATCGATCACGTTTTCAGGGTTTTGCGGATTTTTGAGCAAACCTTCAAAATCATTGACATTAATGACACTATCCCAGGACAAAACATAGGTATTTTCTGCTGTTGAACTAAATAGTCCGTGGGTCGCAAGTGACACTACTGATGGTGCAAATGATTGTATTTTTTGGAAGATGTTTTGATTGGTTAATTCTTGGTTGATAATCTTCTGGGAACTAGGGAAAATTTCTGTAATTGCTTTCAATTCATTTTTGACATTTTCTAAGGGTTCAAATCTTTCGTGTCTGGGATTATTCGATTTATTTAATTCACTTAACCCTCCCGCAAATAATTTAACTTGGACTCGATTGGCAACTTTTTTTGGTGGTAGCAATCGTAATCCTGGTGATACAGCTAAATTATATGATTTTTCCACCAAAAATTGCTTACCATCGTGCAAAGCAGCCATCGGTATATTGCGTAGATACCCATCTAAAACAAACACCAAATTCTGAATTTGATATTTTTTCCAATCAGATTCAAAAGGTTTAATTAACCATTGATAAACCTGCTGTGCTGCTGGTAAATACTCATCCTCATCACTTTGTCTATTTGCAAGTGCTTTGTCAGAATCTCGCAGCGATTGAATTGTATTTTGAAAGCTTTTCCCCAGTGGTAAATCTTGAGCGAAATATTGCTTTAATTTCAGAATTTCTCCTCCCCCTGATTTATTTTCTTTCACAGCAGAATCCTGATTTGGAAGGGAAACTATTACCGCTAAACTATCGGGAAGGATAATCGGGTAAACCACCGATGCTGTGGTGTCAATTTGCTGAAGGGAAACCTCCGTATTTCCATCTAAACAAGCTCTCCGGAAAAAGTTATCTAACTCCGCTAAATTCAGGGACTCAATCGTATTTCTTGCTTCCTGGAGGATTGCTTGCTGCTTTTGAGGATCAGATTCCTGCTGATACGATCGCAATAATAAACTGACATATTCACGATATACTGGTTCCACCTCCTGTCGGAAGGAAAATTGCACATCCCGGTTCAATAATGCTAAATCGCGACGCAGAGATTTCAGGTGATTTACTGCTTTCCCGTAAGCTGCGATCGCACTTTTTTCCTTTTCTTTTCCCTGTTCTTTCAGTATTCTCCCTAATTGCCATTGCCAACGATAGGTAATATCCGATGCTTGAATTCCCTCGGTAATACTGATAGCTCTTTGGGTAATTGCTTGTGCTTCCTTCCACTGTTTGGTTTGTTCGTACAAACTTCCCAGTGTACCGAGAGCATAGGCATAGGAACGAGTATCTTTTAATGCTTCTGCATCCTGAACAGCCGTTTCCACAACTTGATAAATGGTTTTCCAAGGGATACCATCGGTGACTTGAAGATTTTTTTGTCTATCCCCGGAAAATTCAGGACAGCTAAAAGTAATGACCTTCGCTGTTCCATCGGTTCCCTGCTTCAAACAAGTTAGACTCTGAGCAAGATTAATGCGAGCGTAGATATTTTTTCGACTAGGTGCTAAATTAACTAGTTGGGGTTGAATTTCCTGCCAGAGATTTTGTGCTGCTGACCACTCCCCTGCTTCCACCTGTAAGCGTAATTGATTTAATTTTCCTTGGATGGAAGTATCCCTAGAAACTCCATCAGTTGCTGTTTGTTGATAGTAATTTAGGGCTGTTTCGATGTATTGACTTTTTTGTTTATATTCATCACTTTCTGTATCACTTAAATCACCAGAAACGGATTTTGCTAATGCGTAAAAAGTATTACCCAAAGCTAAATTTATCTCCGCTTCCAATTCCCGAAAATTACTCTTTTTCGCAATTTCTAAAGCCTGTTTTAAAACCGATTCGGAATCTAAATGTTCAATCTGTAAATTTTGGTTTGACTTGTTATTTTGAAAGGTATTCCCCGATGTCAAGCTTGCAGACACATTCCCAGTGACAGGACGAAGATTACCTAAAACCCTTAAGGTATTACCAATATTTAATAATCCCTTGACTTTCAGTAAAGCATCCTGGGGATTTTCATCTCTCAAACTATTTATATCCTGATAGACCTCATCCAACTGCATCAAAGTTCGACGGTAAAAACCCAAAGCCTGTAAAGCTTGAGTTTGATTCAATTTGCTACCAATTATCCCTTCCCGATAACCCATCCTCTGATAAATTTTTGTCGCTTCCTGCCAACTTGTGAAAGCCTTCTCCACCTCACCCCGCGCCAATAAAATCTTACCTTGATTATTTAAAGCTTGACCTTGTAAAGATAACTTTTCTGGTGAATCAACCTCAGCCTTTAATAACTCCAAACTTTGAGCGATCGCATTTTCCGCATCCCTCAGTTTTCCCAATTGTTGATAGCCCAAAGCTAGATAATTTAAAGCCTGCGACTGCTGCAATCTATCGCCTTGGTTTTTAAAAACCATCACAGCCTGCTGCTGTATTTCCACAGCCTTAGCAAACCGCTCCTGTTGATAGTAATTTAAACCCAATTGTAAATAATCCTTTCCACCAACAGTCGGATTGACAACAGCCAACTCCATTATAGGAGATTTTATTATCGGCTGTACAGATGAAGAAAGAGAAGAAAAATGTGCATCAAAATTCGTAATCTGCACCAATGTCGCTAATAGGAAAAATGTAGACATAGTTTCTGAATTTATTGGTAAAATGTGTATTGTAGAGACGTAACATGTTACGTCTGCATGTAGGGGGTAGAGACGTAATATATTACGTCTCTCTAAAGGTCGTAATATATTACGTCTCTACAGGTAGTCTATAATTTGCATATATGATGACTAAAAAGGTTGTCGATACATAACCGAAAAATGTAACCCATTTTCCTGCCAATTATTCTTATTCTCCCCCGGTATAGAAGTCAGAGGAATACCCCAATCAAACCGTGCAGAAAGATTCTGTTGCTGCCATAATAAACCCAGTCCCACAGAAGAAATATTCGGAACCTTTAATTCATCTCTTTCCGGAATCGAATGATTCGACATTGCACCAAAATCAAAAAAAGGAGCAACTTGCAATACACCCTTAATTTTTGCTACTTTTAACACCGGATAACGCAATTCCACAGAACCAATCAAAGCATTATCAACTAAAAATAAATCCTGACGATAACCCCGTACCGTTGCTTGTCCACCCACACCCACCTGTTCAGAAGCAAGTAGGGGTCGATCCGCTAACTGGACATCACCCCGAACCAACAACAAAGCATCCTTTCCTATACGTCGTACATATTGTCCCTGTCCACGCCAAGCAAAAAATTCCCCATCTGGTACTGTACTATTAGGTATGTTATTAATCGTGGCATCAAACGCATTCACACCAAAACTGAATTGCGATCGCGCACTAATCACTTCTTCCGTGCTACGCTGTGTCCAATCCTGAAACAACCGCACCGCAGATACCCTAGTTCTCCCTTCACCATCAGCACCCAGCGCAGGATAGGGAACCGGTTCACCAACAAAACCTTCCAAAAAGACAATTTCACTGTCCCGATGATTTGCAGTCACACCCACCGCAAATTCTTGACTAGATGTACGAATTAACGGCTGACGAAATGTAATCCCCAACTCCTGTGCTTTACCCTCAATATCCAAAACATCAAAGGGTTTTTGAATCACCCGACTAGAGGAATTACTACAATTAATCTCCACCGTCCCATGACGGGAATTCACCGGTAAAGTATACCTCACATCAATACCGTTACTACCATCCGTATTCCGATAACTCAAATTTAAACTATCACCCAATCCCAACAGATTATTCTCTTGTAACTGAACTTTCCTCTGTAAAGACCCCACACTCGGTGAACGATTATTCTCCACACTCACTTCCACACTCCGCGTCTTCCCAGGAGTCACCTTCACATCCAATACACTTGTACCTGGACTTACCCCCGTCGATAATTCCCCAGCAACATTATCCAGTAAAGGGTCTAACCGCAGCAATTGCAAAGTATCCAACAACCGATTCACATTAAACACCCGACCCGTTCCCACTTGAATCCGACCCCGAATATAACTAGGATTCAATCGTCCCGCACCCTTAACTTTAATATCCTCCCCATCCAAACGACCCTCCAAAATCTGCACCCGGACAACAGCATTTTCTACCGGAAAAGTTTGCACCGGGATAAACGCACCGGAAGTAATATAACCCCGATCGACATACAATTTCGTAATCCCCTCCGCAACCTTCAGCAACTCCGCAAAACTCAAACCCTCCTGACCAGCATCCGTTAACCTCAACTCACCCTCAACTCCCTCACAGGACTTTACACCTAAAGTAGTCTGAATCACCTCACACAACTGGGTCGCACCAAAAACCGTACCCCCCTCAACCCGAAAACCCCGCACCCAAATCCTTCCCACCACATCAGTTGGTGTAATTTGCGAATCCGGAACCGTAGGATTTGCACCGGGAAGACTAGGTGACTCCGGAGGAGTAAACCGGGGACTAGGTAAAGTTTCCAACTCCCCTGGTCTTCGATTAATATCCTCAAAACTATTAGCAACCAAAATCGGATTTACCGTCTCTGCAAGTAGCGACTTCGGAACCAAGACACTCAAAAACAGCGAACCACAAGCAAGCAAACCAAATTGACGACAGTAGCGATAAATACTCATTTTCCCAACCACAGATAATCAAATTATTTAATTCACCAACCCATAGATTTGACCCCTCCCCTTAATCCCCTCCCCGATATCGGGGAGGGGAAATTCGAGCGAACTCTACAAGAAACTGAGCGGAGCGCATCTAATGCGAGAATTGGGGTATGGTAATCATCAACCAAAACCGAGAATCAAACCCAAAAACCCAATCCAAAATCCAAAATCGAATCCTACCGAACCGGACGACAGGAACTAGAAACCCCAGGAATCTCCTTCAAACCAGCATCATTACCAGCTTGATTCACCAACATCACCTGACCCTTACCATCCATCACCCAACCATTAGCTGGGATAATTGATACCACCTTACCTCCTGAATTATCCGGAGAATCCCCAGTCACCCCAGCCTGAGATTGACCACCACTAACATTAACCCGCGTATCCTCCCACACATTATCACCACTTAGAGGCTGATTTGGATTCGGAGGTAAACCACCCCGTCCAGTATTAGTAAACTGACCATCACCAGCATCACAAGCAGGAACAATCTGCTTCGACGGGTCAGTAGGACTATCGGGTAGAGAAATTAAACCACTACTGGGGTCAACTACTAGGGTCTTGATAAGAACTTCACCTTGAAGACCTCTCTCAGAGCTAACATCTATGTCATTAGTTTGATTGCTAGCTCTGGAATCATCTGGATTTGGATATGGACTGGGATATTGTTCATACTCTTCGTTTTCATCTGCAACTGTTTGCCTCTGAATTACTTCATTTCGGGAATTGGCTTTACGCACACCAAAGCCGAACAAACTTTGGGTATTGATAACAACATTACCCCCATCACCATTTTCTGCACTGGCAATAATATCATTACCTGTATAGGGAGGTTGTTTACTACCGTCATTCAGAGCAATTACAAATCCCCTATAGCCTTCAAGTATTTCATCCCTATTTATAAATACATTCCCACCATTCCCCTGTCCTCTTGCCTGCGCAGAAATGAGGCTATTATTGCCCATTAGCAGCAACTCTCGGACATTGAGAAATATATTACCACCATCGATTTCTTGGGATGTCGCAGTAATCTTACCATCATTGAGAAAGAGACGATCCGCAATAACTAGAACGACTCCTGCTCTTGCTGGAGGTGAGTTACCACCAGTTTCAGACGTATTATTCGACTGATTAACTGTATCACTATTTTGTTGAGTTGGACTACTGCTTTGAGGAATTAAAGGTGTAGTACTATTTGGAACTCGGTCATTATCAACTTTGATTTCAGCACCATTTTCGACCCGCACTTCTTGGCTTGAAATCAAGATACCACCTGCATTACCACGAAGATTCGATGAGTCTGCGGTAGTAGAAATAGTGGTTCCACTACCATTTAGGGATACACTATCATTCGCTAGTAGAATTATGTTCCCTGCATTTCCAGATCCATAGGTATTGGAGCTAATTAGAGTACCACCAGTGAGTGAAACTTTATTTGCTATTATGCCGATATTTCCTGCTGTTCCTTCTGCACCAGTTCCCAAATTGCTGAAAATACCACTAGAAAAACCAGAATCATTCTTTCCTTCAAGTGTCACCTCATCAGCAATAATATAAACACTCCCAGCATTACCTTTCGCTGGAATTGCTATTGGATTATTTTCACTTCCACGCACCAAAGTTTGCAATTGAGCGCCATTTTTCAGTTCAAGTTTACCTGTATTAATTTGAATACCAACTTTATCGTTATTTTCATCTATTAAAGGTACATTTGCTCCATTCTCAATCGTGCTGAAAATCCTGGCATTATCAAGTGTGACTGTTCCTCCATTCGTATTAATTGTAACTTTACCAGCATCACCAGTTCCAAAAGTGCTAGAAACAACATTAACATTATTTAAAGAAACTGAATTTGCTTCAATCGTTATGTCACCACCTCGACCAGTTCCAGAGGTTTCAGTTGTGATCAAAGCATTCGATACAGAAAATTCTCCACCACTAAAAATATTAATGCCACCAGATTCACTAATCTCCGTTGAATAAGCTAATAAATTTCCAACTGTAATATTATTACTCACAGCAGAAAGATTAATCAACCCACCAAGACCATCCATCGTTGAGGAATTGATATTTCCCGCAGTTGTGTTAATTTTTCCTGTTTGGCTAATTACATTAATATTTCCAGCAACACCAAAATTTGTCGAAGATGTAATATTACCAGTATTGATATTACCAGTAGCATTTAAACTAATATTACCGCTATTGCCGATAATTGAATTGTCCGGATTTTCGAGATTGATTAATCCCTGTCCGGTTGAATTGATAGACCCTGCTGTTGTATCAATTCCATTTGTATTACTCAATATATCTATACTTCCACCATAGCCAAGCTTACTAGAAGAATTAACATTTCCAGTTGTAATCTTGTTATTAGCGTTTAAAACTATATTTCCTGCGATTCCAAAATCTGTGGAAGAATTAATATCTCCCTTAGTTGTATTGACAATGCCATTTCGACTAATTAAATCAATATTTCCAGCACGACCAAAATTTGTTGAAGATGTAATATTACCAGTGGTAATATCACCAACTGCATCTAAACTAATATTGCCGCTATTACCGATAATTGAATTATCTGAATTTTCGATATTTTTGAATCCCTGTCCTCTTGAATTTATAGACCCTAGTTTTGTATCTATTTTACCTTCCATACTGAGAATATGAATATTGCCGCCATTTCCAAGTTTGCTGGAAGAACGCAAGTTTCCGGTTGAAATATTATTTTTAGACTCTAAGTAAATATCTCCAGAAAATCCTCCTTCACTACTGGATTCAATATTTCCTCCGGTAGTATTAATCCCTCCATCTTGACTAATAATACTGATGCGTCCAGCTTGGCCTATTCCCCCAGCACTAATGTAAGAACCAACATCTCTGGTTGTAATATTACCGCTAGCGTTTAAACTAATATCCCCAGCGATTCCACCAAATAATTGATTTCCTGCACCTAAATCAAGAAATGCTCCAAATGCAGAAGAATTTACAAATCCAGTGGTATTGATATCGCCATTAGTACTGGTGATGGTAATATTTCCACCGTTACCTATCCCTCCAGCACCAATGTAAGAACCAACATCTCTGGTTGTAATATCACCCTTTGCGCTCAAACTAATATTGCCAGCTATTCCACCAAAAAATTGATTTCCAGTACCTAAATCAAGAAGTGTTCCAAATGCAGAAGAATTTACAAATCCAGTGGTATTGATATCGCCATTAGTACTGACGATAGTAATATTTCCACCGTTACCTATCCCTCCATCAATAACAAAAGAACCTACATTCCCTGTTGTGATATTACCATTAGCATTTAAGGAAATACTACCCGCTAATCCCAAAGCCGTTGAGGAATTAATATTTCCTAGAGTTGTATCAATCTTGCCATTAGTACTGGTGATAGTAATATTTCCACCATTACCTATCCCTCCAGGACTAACGAAAGACCTTACACCCGCAGTGAAGATATCTCCCGTTGTACTGAGGGTAATATTCCCACCATTACCATTATCGGAACCAGCAGTAATATCACCACCACGGGTATCAATCCCACCGATTCCGCTTGTTAGCTGAATATCTCCACCTCTACCACGATTAATGCTGGTATTTATTTGTCCGGTGGTAGTAATTTTATTTCCGGCTGTGATATTTACGGAAACACCTGGTGCAAGTATTGTGCCAATATTTGCTGTATCCTGTGCTTCCAGGTTTAAACCTTGACTAGCAAACTCTCCCTGCAAATCCAAATTCCCAGCAGCCAAGGTTAAATTCCCACCCACACTCAAATTGGCATTACTAGTAATATTTCCCGAATTCGCGCCAAATTGCAAACCTGGAGTTAAATTTACCGTCAACAGGGGAGGTGCTTCCGGGTTAACTGCACTGTACTGCAACCCGTTTTCAAACACAAAACTATTAGCGGTTGTCACAAAAAAGGAACCGGAAACATCTAACTGAGCATTTTGACCAAAAACTATACCGTTAGGGTTTAGCAAAAATAAATTTGCATTTCCATCTACTCCCAAGGTTCCGAAAATATTGGAAGCGTTATTTCCGGTAACACGGGTCAATATATTGTTAATACCTGTCGGGTTAGCAAAATATACCCGTTCCCCATTACCAACGTTGAACTGGGAAAAACTGTGGAATAGGTTAACCCCCCTAGTTGCACCCCCGTCAATCAAGGTTCCCGCAGCACCCCGCACAGTAGTATCAGGTAATACTCTAGAACTTTCGTTACCGAGGGTATTATCGGGGGTAATTTGGGCGGATGCAGCTTGAATAAAAGTAGTGACAATGGTTCCAGCTACTACTAGGGCTGGGAATAGTTTGATTTTCCTAAATTTTGACTGTAACTCTTGAGCCATTTTTATTTCCTGAGTTTATTAGTTAGGGAATGGATGGGTGGAAAATTATCGGGGTTGCAATTTCGCGGGTGGGAAGGCATTAATTGCTGCTGTCTCGGTGATATTTGCTGATTGTAGTAATTCTCTCCATGCTGAGGTTGTTTCGTTGTTGGGAGTTAGTTTAGATAATTCCCGCAGTGCTTCTTGGAGATAACCGGAACTTGCGTACCAGGTGACTTTTTCTAATCCTTGAGTATTCCGCAACAGGTCTTGCAAACCGGGGTTAAGCTGGGTGCGTTGGATTTGACCCTCGATGTCAATACTTTTACTAAAATCATTGCGATCGCATACAGCAGAAAATGTCCAGGTATATTCTTTCCCTACTTCCAATCCACCGGAAGGATAATCAACTTGATATACACCGGACTTGCTAACTGGTTTATATACCTGTTTCACCACATTTTTACCGCTACCTTGACTGTCTTTGATGGTTAATTGGAACCAGCGAGGTTTTTTATCTCCTTCCACCGGTATATAGAAAAAGAAACTGGGACGAGCTTCCGTGGTTTTTGGTGCTTCTCCTCTTCCACCTGTTTCGCTTCCAGAACCTCCACTCCCTTTTGGTGTCGGAACCAGAGGAATCATCCGTTTATCCTTCTGCAGACAACTTTCACCCCGTCTTGCTCCTGCTTTTGTTCCTCTGACCGTACCCACAGCAACTATGTTGAGGGGACGCTTCTGACTCAGATAAGCATCCATATTTCTAATCGCAGCCGTTGCATACACATCACCGGGTCTTACCTGTAATGCTTGCTGAAAAAAGCCTCTCGCTCGACGAAAATCTCGACGACTGGTTGCAGCATAACCCTGGGCCATATACTGGTCATATCCAGAGGCTTGTGTCAAGTACACAGCAGGTTTTTCTGCTGAAGCTTGACGGAGAATTACTGATGCAAATACCAATAACACGGATAAGCAAAGAATTAATATCCACCAACGATGTTTTGTCATGATATTACCTATTTTTGAAGTTAGAAAATAATGTGGACTTAATCATCAAATAATGGGACTTAGACAAAAAATAGCCGGAAAAACTACTCAAATGTATACACAGCAAGACTTTGACATCGTTTTGAATAGTTTCTTGCTATATCTGGGTTTCCAGCATTTTTGAGCCTGTAATGTATTTTCTTTCCCCTGTATGGGTTTGAAGCTGATTTCTGCTTCAAAAATGTTTAAGTCCCGATAATTAGATAGAAAGCGAATATTTCTTTCACCTAATTGCAAATTTATATTTATCTAAAATTAATCAGAAAAAACACCACTAAGAATTTCAAAGATAGTTAATAATTGAAAAAATCAACCATAAAAAACCGTAATT
>CALJJQ010000098.1 GCA_937973965.1 uncultured Calothrix sp.
CCCGAAATGAAATATTTTGCTCGTTTCCTCCATGTTCTCCTTCCTCGCTGTACGGGTCGGAGAACTGTCGTCAACTCGCTCGCAATTCATCTCAACACCTCCCTCCGGGTAGGTGTGAGGCTTCTTGCTGTTCTAGCTAAAGACGACCCGACGGGTCGTCTCTACTAAAATCCAAAATCCAACGATAGAATGCAGAATGCAATTTATATTGGTAATTTTCCGATATTGTTATGGACTGCATTTACGTTCAGGGAATTCGCGCTTACGGATACACAGGTTACTTACCGGAAGAACAGGTGTTAGGACAATGGTTTGAGGTGGATGTACGTTTATGGTTGGATGTGTCGAAGGCTGGTGAAAGTGACGCGATTGAGGATACCCTTGATTATCGTAGTGTGATTTATCTCGTCAAGGAAATCATCAAAACTTCCAAATTTGCCTTGATTGAAAAATTAATTACCGTGATTGCTGATACAATTTTGCAAAAATGCGATCGCGTGACTAAGGTACATGTGGTACTGACTAAACCTGCTGCTCCCATTCCCGATTTTGAAGGTAAAATCAGTTTGGAAGTCACTAGACCGTAATTTGATTTAGATGAGGAGTCGGGAGTCGGGAGTAGCACAAATATGCTCATTACACCAGAATCGTAGACGTGCATAGTATGGCTTTTCTTCGTTTCGGGAAGTAATTTTCCCTACCCGACCGTTCTCTGCAAGTCTAGAATACTCCCAACCCCTGTACAGACGCGACATGTCGTGTCTCTTCCTTCCATGCATAGCAAACCAAAACTGACCCTCAACGCTCTTACCAACTTTTTCCACACACCCCTAGATTCTCTGCTGAACATCCTCCCAGAAGCAGATAATAATGGGGTTTTAAAATTATTCAGACAGGTAGCAACCACTGTTCCAGCTTATCAAGACTTTATTAGGAAACACGGTATTCATCCCCAGCAAATTCAAACTCTAGCCGATTTCCTAACCTTACCCCCAGTCACCAGGGAAAATTATATTCAACATTATCAAATTTCCGAATTATGCCGTAATGGTGCGATCGCTAATTGTGATTTAGTAGCTGTTTCTTCTGGTTCGACGGGAAAACCAACCTGTTGGCCAAGATTTATCAGTGATGAGGTGGCGATCGCGATCCGATTTGAACAAATTTTCCATGATTGTTTTTTTGCCGATTCCCGTTCGACTTTAGCAGTAATTTGCTTTACCTTGGGTACTTGGGTCGGTGGAATCTATTCGGCTAATTGCTGTCGCTATTTGGCCATGAAGGGATATCCCATCACGGTGGTGACTCCTGGCAATAATCTAGAGGAAATTTTGCGGGTAGTCCAGGAATTAGGTAGTCACTTTGACCAGGTGGTATTGTTGGGTTATCCCCCCTTTCTCAAGGATGTGATTGATCGCGGTCTTGCCCGTGGTGTATCCTGGAGTCAGTACCATCCGAAACTCGTGACTGCGGGAGAAGTTTTTAGCGAGGAATGGCGTAGTCTGGTATTAGAACGGGTTGGTTCCCATTCCCCCTGTTATGATTTAGCTTCTTTGTACGGGACTGCGGATGCTGGAGTTTTAGGAAATGAAACCCCCTTAAGTATCACCATTCGCCGTTTTTTAGCCAACCATCCAGATATTGCCAGGGAATTGTTTGGAGAATCCCGTTTACCAACTTTGGTTCAGTATCAGCCAACCCAACGTTTCTTTGAGGTGAATGCAGGTCGACTATTATTTTCTGGGGATAACGGTATTCCTTTAATTCGCTACGATATCCTCGACACGGGTGGGATAATTACCTACGAGCAAATGTTGGCTTTTTTGCATAATCATAATTTTGACCCCATTGCTGATTTAGCAGCAAATCAAGGTGTGAATATTCCCCAATGTCGAGGAATTCGTCAGTTACCCTTTGTGTATGTATTTGGACGCTCAAATTTTGCCGTTTCCTTTTTCGGTGCAAATATTTATCCAGAAAATATCGCTGTCGGTTTAGAACAGGAGGGAATTCGAGAATGGGTGACAGGAAAATTCGTGTTACAGGTAGTTAACGATCAAGATCAAAATCGGTTTTTATCCGTTGTGGTAGAATTAGCTCCAAATCAAAATTTAGCAGATGTACAGCAGGACCCTGGGAAAGTTAATCGTGTTGCAGAATCAATTTTGAGCCAATTAAAACGCCTAAATAGCGAATTTGCCAACTACGTACCCCAGGAATATCAACATCCAGTCATCACCCTCAAATCCCACGGTGATCAAGAATATTTCCCCATCGGTGTCAAACATCGTTATACCCGCAACGCGTAGATACGTAACATGTACAGACGTAACATGTTACATCTGTACACACCAATCCAAAATCCATAGACGCGCGTAGCGCGGATCGACCCAAGAGTAATCCAAAATCGTGCTGAGTTCTCGTCAAATAGCCTTTCTTGCTTTACGCGATGTCCATAACGGAGCCTATGTCGATGTTGCTCTCGACCGGATATTACAAAAATTTACCCTTCCAGATACCGATCGACGTTTGGTGACAGAATTAGTGTATGGTTGCACCCGTCGTCAACGCACTCTAGACGCAATTCTCAACCAAATAGGCAAAAAAAACGCCCAATCCCAACCCAAAGACCTACGAACAATCCTCCACCTTGGTTTATATCAACTACGTTATCAACAGAAAATTCCTCCCTCTGCAGCAGTAAATACCACCGTTGAACTGGCAAAAACCAATAAATTTGCTGGTTTAACCGGAGTTGTCAATGGAATTTTGCGCCAATATTTACGGATACAGTCAGCAAAGGATGAACATACAGATTTATTAATCTTACCAGATACAGAAGCCAGCCAATTAGGAATTTTACACAGTTTTCCCGACTGGATTATAGAAGTTTGGTTAGAACAGTTTGGATACACAGAAACCGCAGCCTTATCTGCTTGGATGAATCAAACTCCGAATTTGGATTTGCGAATCAATCCCCTACGTACATCCCTTCAAGCAGTGGAAACCGCATTTGCCAATGCAGGAATTAATTTTATCCCCCTAGCAAACCTAGACAACGGATTACGGATTACCAATTATCGCGCTCCCATTCAAACCTTACCCGGATTTGAACAGGGATGGTGGACAGTGCAAGATGCAAGCGCTCAATTAGTTGGATACCTACTCAATCCCCAACCAGGAGAAACAATTATTGACGCATGTGCAGCACCGGGGGGAAAAACCACCCAAATCGCCGAATTAATGGGAGATCAAGGACAAATTTTCGCCATCGATGACACCCCCTCCCGCATCAACAAATTAAAACAAAATATCTTGCGATCGCAATTACAATCAATTCAAGTTCACACCGGAGATAGTCGCCATCTCCCCCAATTCTACCAAACCGCCGATCGAGTTTTATTAGATGCACCCTGTTCCGGATTAGGAACCCTCCATCGTCACCCCGATGCAAGATGGAGACAAACCCCAGAAAAAGTCCAGCAATTAACCCAACTGCAAACCGAACTACTCAACCACACCAGCACATGGGTGAAACCAGGGGGAATTTTGGTATATGCCACTTGTACTTTACACAAAAGTGAAAACGAAAATATCATCCAATCCTTTTTGCAACTCCATCCCGACTGGAAAATAGCACCACCCCCACCCAACTCCCCCCTCCACATCTATACAACACCCCCAGGATGGTTAAAGGTCTTACCTCACCACCATAACATGGATGGGTTTTTCATGGTTCGATTAAAAAAAACCAATGATTCGCCATAACTACGGATTTCCATTGTAGGATGCCAACAATCAAGAGACAAAACCAGAGGTTTTCACAATGGTTAGCAAAGCAGGGGTTAAAAATCTAGTCAAAATCCTCATTGGTGCAGCGTGGATTGATGGGAAAATTCAGCCAGAAGAACGACAATATCTCCGGGAAATTGCCAACGCTAAAGGTATTGCAGACGACCCGGATATCAAACCTTGGTTATACGAACTAGTACCCGTGAAACCGGAGGAATGTTACCTTTGGGTACAGGAATATTTGGGAGACAATCCCACCCCAGAAGAATGTCAAAATTTAGTCCAAGCCATTAGCGGCTTAATTTACAGTGATGGCGAAGTTGCCACCGAAGAAGCAAAACTTTTAAATAAATTACAATCCTTTGCAGAGGCTGATGAATCCCAGTTAAATCTGATTCTCAAGCAAATCCAAAAGCTCTATCGTCGCTGGGTCGATATTCAACTTTGACATACTCCCTGCTCTACAGGGTAGTAGGTTAAATCTGGCAATATCATAGTCTACCCATCCAAAGGACTGCGAACAGCCTTACCAGCAAGATTCAGAACGTGGGTATAAATCATGGTCGTTTTCACATTGTTCTGCGGCTTAGTATAAAACTTGACACTATTTGCTAGAATATGGGGAGTGTCGTCATCACAAAAAGTCCTTGGAAGCGACACCTCAGTAATCCTTGCGGCATAAACCGTTGAAGCTAGATTGTCACCCCTCCAGGTAGATTTAGAGTATTCCGGTGCTTTCAACTGATGCGAACGGATGACCGAGCCTTGTTTGAGATTTGGATTGACGCTTGGAGCGATCGCGGTCATTTTGAAATCATTCCAGTGAGAACTTCGGCATAGGTAGCTCAACACATTTCGGAAAAGAAGATTTCAGAAGTATTGCTTTTGTCAGATCAACAAGATGCGATCGCGGCTCGATTTTTGGCAGAGTTGCAGGATGAGCAAAAATGGGAAACCCATTTTGCTGCGACGACAGACGATCAATGGGGATCAGATGGCGAATATCATAGTCTACCCATCCAAGGGACTACGAACAGCTTTAACACCACGATTGAGAACGTGGGTATAAATCATGGTAGTTTTCACGTCCTTATGCCCGAGTAATTCCTGTACCGTGCGGATGTCGTAGCCATTTTGGAGTAAATGGGTAGCAAAACTGTAGCGAAATGTATGACAACCCACTTTTTTCGCAATTTTTTCCTAGATTTTAAAGCAAATGAATTCAGGCGATCGCGAAAAGAGCAAATAATCTATACTTAACATTTAAACTACTATCGAGGAGATATCCTGATATTTTAAGTAGTAAATCAATAGCTTGAGTGATAGAGATAACATCTCTAGCAATTTAGAGTCGCAAAAAGTTTTGCGGTGCTGTCTCGCTAAATAATCTCTCAAGCGACAATTTTCTCCCTCTAATATCTGTTAAACTGGGCTTAGAAACACTAGGAGAGCGATCGCTGTGGCTTCTATCACAATTGATCTTTCAGACAGCCAATTCCAAAAGCTACAGAATCTAGCAAGGGTGCATGGCATTGCGACTGAAGTGCTTTTGAAGGCAAGCCTAGAGGATTGGCTAAATCTACAAAAAGGCGATTTCATTAATGCATCTGATTACGTGCTGGTGAAAAATGCTGAACTATATCGGCGTTTAGCATGATCCGCTACTTAACACTAATTGAGGTATTAGAACTACATCGCAGAATTCTTGAACAATCTGGTGGAGCATTAGTATTCGAGATATGGGCTTGTTGGAATCAGCAATTGCCCAGCCTCGAATGACGTTTGGTGGAGAAGACCTGTACCCAAGTTTGCTGGAGAAAGCAGCAGCATTAGGCTTTTCGCCCATCATGAATCATCCATTTGTAGACGGAAATAAGCGTACAGGTCATGCTACAACAGAAACTTTTCTTATTTTGAATGGGTTGGAAATTAATGGCTCTGTGGATGAACAAGAACATATAGTCTTGGCGATCGCATCAGGTGAGCTAGGACGTGAAGCATTTGTGGAGTGGCTACGGCAGCACACAACACCAACTAACAATCCCAATGCAGTGGACAGTTGAAAGCAATTGGTGATGATTTCAAGGCTGATTGCCACCGCAGATTGGGGACGTTATGCCGCTAGGACGAAGAAAGGCCTACTTTTTATAGAGAAAATATGAATCTGCAAACAAATGGAATTCACAACCGGATATTAAGTATACTTGCACTCACGTTGGCTAATTTCAAACAATTTCCAGGCAATCATACTTTTGGTAATGTGACTGTAAATGTGGTATTTTCACCAACTTTACTCTCAACGGTGATGTGTCCGTCTTGTAAATCAACGCATTGTTTGACAATGGCTAATCCTAAACCTGTACCACCAATATTACCTACGTTATCAGCGCGGTAGAAAGAATCAAATATATGGGGAAGGTTATGGGGGGGAATACCCATCCCTTGGTTAGAAACAACGAAGGTGATTGATTTGGAATCGGTACTAATTAGGAGTTGAATAGTGGTATCTTTTTCGGAATATTTGAGGGCGTTTTGGAGTAGGTTGGTCAGAATATGTTGGGTGAGCTTAGGGTCAATAAATGCGGAAATATTTTCCGTATTTGAGACTATTTGAATGCGTTGTTTTTCGTCGCGATCGCTAGTAATTTCGTCTACTATGGTTTGACATAATTGGATGATATTTGTGTCAATTCTTTTGACTTGGAGAGCATTGGCTTCTACTTCCGAAATTAACAGGGTATCTTGAACGATTTGAGTAGTTCGTTTGATGGCGGTTTCAATTTTCTGGAAATGGGCTTGCTTTTTCTCGGCGGTTAACTTATCACCGTAATACTGTAATATGTCTAGGGAGGATTGAATGGTGGCGAGGGGAGTGCGGATTTCGTGGGAGGTATTGGCAATAAATTGGGATTTGGCTTCGCTTAATTCCCGCTCCCGTTGGAGAGCTTTGTGTACCTCAGCTTCTGCTAGTTGTTTTACTTGTTGGTGGAGGTGAGATTTTTCGATAGCGATCGCAAGTTGTCTAATAATTGCACTGGTGAGTTCGACTTCTTCTTGACTCCACTCGTGGGTAACTCCTTCGATGGAAAGGGTAATACTTCCCCAAACTTGAGTTCCCTGGGATATGGTAATTGGTACTAATAGCCAAGCTCCAGAAAATATTTCGGCGATGGCTTTATTTATTTCGTCGGTTAAAACCCGGGTATCGGCAATACGAACGATTTGGGATTGTTTCAATTGGTCGGAGATGGGATTACCAAATCCTGATATTTTTAGTCCCAGGGAAGAAGGTGATTCTGGACGTAGGGAATAATCTGCCACCATTAACCAAGTGTCTTCTGAAGGCAAATATTGGGCAATTTCGGCTCGGTCTACCTGGAGGAATTGAGCGATTTCTCTCACGGCTGTGTGGAAAATTGTTGGTAAATCCAGGGTATTATGAATTGCTTGAATAACTTGATTAAAAACCTGTTCTCGCTGGACTTGATAACGAGTTCGCTGGTATAGTTTGGATTGTTGGACGGCGATGGAAATTTGACCAGCAATGTTTTGCATTAATTCAATTTCTGTGTCTTGCCAATGTCGAGGACGACCATCGATTAATAAACATAAACTTCCCCACACCACTGAATCGTAATGCAGGGGAATAATTAACCAAGCACCGGGAAATTTGGCGGCTATTTGTTTAGTGACTTCATCTTCACACTTATTGGTATCATCAATCCGAAAGACTTCTAGTTGTTTTAAGATTGCTGTACCTGGATTACCCCGATCGGGTATATAGGTTCCAATCGATTCGGGTATTTGGGGATGGGAACGATATTCCGCAACTGTTAACCAACCCTTTTCTTCAGAAACAAATTCGGAAATTTTCACATGGTCAATATTGAGTAATTGGCCGATTTCGTTGACGGCAATATTAAAGATGGTATTTAAATCTAGGGAAGTACGAATAGCTTGAATAATTTGATGGGTTAATCTTTCAATTTGAATTTCCGATATGGTTTGTTCCGCTTGTTTGCGTTCTGTAATATCTTCTGCTAAACCCACCATCCGATAAATATTACCATTGGCATCATAGACGGGGAAGGTACGGTCATTAATCCAACGCACAGCCCCATCAGCACGAATTATCCGATAATCCTTGTTCATGTGGCAAGCATTTTCGCCAACAGCAGCTTGAATTACCTCAGCTAAATCATCGGGGTGGACTGACTCTAAAAAACTGCGGGAATCAGCATAAATCTCCTGACAACTGCGTCCCCAAATTTTCTCATAACCGGGACTAATATAATGAAACTTACTGACATCCGGTTCACACACCCAAAATACAATATCGGCATTATTCGCAAACAGTTGGAACTTATGTTCACTCTCCGATAAAGCTAATTCAATCGCTTTGCGATCGCTAATATCCTCCGCTAATCCTGCAAAGTATTTTTCCTGGGTATTCGGGTCAACAATACCATAACCGCGATCGCGTATCCAGCGAATGGTTTGGTCGGGGAGGATAATTCGGTATTCCTGCTCAAATGCTTGATCTGCAAGCAGATTTTGCCATCCCTTCTGCACCTGTTCCCGGTCATCAGGATGGATGAATTGGAGGAGGGATTGGGGGGATTGATACAAGTTTTCCTGACTTAAACCCCAAATTTGTGGAGCATTGGTTCCCAGATAAAGGATTTGGCTCAAGTCAGCAGTATACACCCAAAAAACCTGTGAGGTTTTTTCCACAACTTGGCCTAATGGGGTTTGCATTAAAGCTTGTATATTCCCAAAATCCACCGCTTCATCCTCCTGGAAATGGTTAGAAAGCTAATCCCGGATTTCTCACGGATAAGTTATAAGTTTGGAATGACGGATTGATTTTCCTTTTAATCCCTACTCCCTATCGGTTTTAAATTAGAAGTCTGGAATGAAGGATTAATTTTTCTTCTACTCCCTACTCCCTATCGGTTTTGGCAATGTACTCCAAATGCAGGCAATCACCATCAACTAACTTAACTATTAGCTTTCTCCTAAATATATCTGACGATAGTTTACTGATTATAGGTTAACCGATTACAGTTCAACTTAGAATCCAATTTACCAGAGTCCTGACACCAAATCCCGTCGCACCACTATTGTTGACACCGTTCTCCTTATCAGTCCAAACAGGTCCTGCTATATCTAAGTGTGCCCAAGCGGGGGTATCCTTCACAAATTGCTTTAAAAATAGGGCTGCTGTAATCGATCCCCCTGCACGGGGACCTGTATTTTTCATATCAGCGATACCTGACTTTAAACCATCAAAGTACTTCTCTTCCATCGGCATTCGCCAAATTTTTTCCCCTCCAGCTACACTTGCGGTTTCTAGTTGCTGGGCTAAATCATCGTTGGAGGTAAATAAAGCAGCAATATCATCCCCCAAAGCAATTATGCAAGCACCTGTCAAGGTGGCTAAATCAACGATGGCTTCTACACCCAATTTATCCGCAAACACCAACGCATCTGCCAAGGTTAAACGTCCTTCCGCATCGGTATTATTGACTTCGATGGTTTTACCGTTAGATGCGGTTAAAATGTCACCAGGGTGCATCGCATGACCGCTAATCATGTTTTCGGTGACAGCTGAGATAAAATGAACTTCCACATCCGGTTTCATTAGACCAATGGTTTTTGCCGCACCCAAGGTCGCAGCAGCACCACCCATGTCAATTTTCATGGTTTCAATCCCACTACCTGCACCTTTGATATTTAAACCACCGGAATCAAAAGTTAAACCCTTACCGACAATGGCCAATTTCTTCCGCGGGACACCTGGGGGTTTATAGGTCAGATGGATAAATTTTGGTGGTAAATCGGAAGCTTGCGCAACACCTAAAAATGCTCCCATTCCCAGTTTTTCGCAATCTTCCCGCTCCAAAATTTCCGCATCCAAACCATGTTCAGAGGCGATATTTTGGGCGACTTCTGCCATTGTAATCGGTGTGACGGCATTTGCTGGAGCCGCAACCAATTCACGGGCTAAATTCACACCCGCACAAATTTGTTTAGCCTTAGTAATAGCCCCCTCCTGACCAGGAAAACCCAGTAAATCTACGGTTTCAACTTGAAAATTTTTCTCCTCATTTTCCGATTTAAACCGGGTATCTTGATAGAGAGCTAACTCAATTCCTTCCGCGATCGCTTGGGCACTAGTTGCCGCATCACCATCACATACAGGTAAGTTTACCGCCAAACTCTTACATTTTTGCTTTTTGGCTAATCGAGCTAAACTCGCAGCAGCGCGACGCAATGTATCAAATTTCAGAGCTTCTGCTTTACCCAAACCAACCAACAACAACTTCCGCACCGGAGTACTACCACCAACCCTCGTCGCGACAACACTACCCAACTTACCTTTAAATTCTTCCTCGGCGATAATTTCGGGAATTACCCCCGCAAGTCTTTGATCTAAAACCGCCAAATCACCCGTTAATTCTACACTATCTTCAAATAATCCAATTGCTAAACCATCTCCTGTCCATTCACTCAAGGGGACATTACTTGGCCGAATTTCCATACTCTTGTATTCTGAATGTAAAAGTTACTGTACCAGTATTGCGTAAAATCTTGGTTTTATGCTGCCAGGATGGGAAAAAATATAATAGATTCAAGAGAGTATCGCATCTGTAATACACCTGTATACTTCTCAAGCTGATATATTTCTCTTTTTGTCTGTTGACTGTTGACCTTCAAGCGTTAAGCATCTCAACAAAAAAATCCCCTAACCGGAATCCCCTCTGTTGGGACTGGTATTAAATACATTGATATTTTAAATTAGACATCTCCGAAACAGAGAAACAAAGGTATGTAAAACTCCTGTTCAAGAGAGGCGATATATCGCCTCTCTACATTTGAATTCATACCTGAATTCAACAACGCCTAATTATATATATCCAATTTCGTGGTGCATCCTATTCATACGAATTTTGTCGAAACGCGACACATCATAATTTCGGTTTGAATACAGTTTGCAGCAAACATGGGTAAAATCCAAAATCCATAGACGCAGGTAGTGCGGTTTCTCGAAGAGTAACCTAAAATCCAAAATCCAAAATCAATTATGAGTGAACTTTCTAATTTACAATTAACTATCGATTTTGATGACCCTAACTGGAATGAACAACAAAAAGCGGAAATTATCCGTAACCTCCAACAGGAAATGCGGGAAATGGAAGGTTTTGTCGCAGAACCAGAAGATGTGGAACTCAAGCGTAATATTCGTCCCCAAGCCATTGGTAGCTTTCTCACTGGTATTTTAATGGCGGAGGTAAATCCTGCCAATATCAAGAGATTACTGTCCTTTCTCTCGGAAAGATTGGGAAATAAAGCCATCAAACTCAGACTCAAAACACCCGATGGTCGAGAATTAGAGGTGGAAGCAAGTAGCAAAGAGGAATTTGAATACATCATTGCTCAAGCTGAAAGATTCATCAACCAGCAAGCCTAGTGTTAACACTGATCAGCAATCAGTGTACAAAATTGAAATCCGGATAAATGCGGACGCATCGACTAAAAAGATTATGGTACTTTACACCATAGCGTTCCTCTGCTAATGCGGGCGGTTATTCGCCCCCTTAGCATTTTTCTTGAATGAAATTATTAATTTCCAATAACCTAGTCAAGAGCGCCAAGAAATTGATTTCCAACTTAATTACTTAATTAGGACTTACGCACTCGTGACGAGAAATCAGGTGTTTGGGATTGCTACTTTGCAAGAAGCCACTTCGCGTCTACCTGACGTTGCAATGACGGTGTTTACCTTGTCCTGACGTAATTCCAGCTTAATAGGGCTGACGCAATTAAGAATTACGAATTACAAATTACGTAGCTTGCTTCCCGCATAGCGGGTATTACAAATTACGCTGTTATTCCTCCCCATCGCTAAGATCTCGCTGCAAAGGACGTTGATAGTTAAATGTAAATCGATCACCACTAGCAAGAACTTGAGCAATCTCTGTGTACATTGGATAGTTACCAACCCCACTTAGGTTAGCCCAACCTCGCGATCGCGTCAATGCGACGAAAACCTGATTCCGAAGTGTCACATTGGCTTCATCACGGGCAATATGGTCAAAGCCGATGACAAACACCATATCAGCTTCATTGCCTTTTGCGCGGGGGATACGGGAGATTGTGACACTTTCTGGATACCAAAATTGATTGGGACGGGCATCTGGCCAGGTAAATGTGGTTAAATTATTTTCGGGTGCGGTGGGAATATAGATATCAATGCCCTGGTTGATTAAAAATTCGGCGGTTTGAATCTCTAATTCCTTGGCTTTCTGGGGATTTCCTAACACCAACACCAGGATATCCCGACTCGGTTGCAAACCATCGTTAACTATGCAGTGCATAATTTTGTCTGCTAGCTGGGATAATTCCTCCTCACGGGTGGGATAGGCAAAAAACTCGATCACTGGTTCTCCCCACATTTGCGGTAGGGGATTGGGAGAATATTTTGCCGGACGATGGATAGTTATCGCTTCACCCAGCCGACGAAAATCCCCTGTCACTTCGTAACCAATATTTTCCCAATCCCGTTTATTGGTAATTCCCGATAACATTCCCTGGGGACGTAGTAATCCCATACCTAAAGCATGAGCAGCGGTTAAAATCGGCCCCGGTGTACGGTAACATTTGCGGAGAACTTGGGAACGATAAATACCTCCCGGATACTGAGGCTGTTGCCGAAATACTTCAGCTAATTCGGCTCCAAATATTTCCTTTGTGGTAGGAATAACCAAATTATCTAAACTTTGGGCTTCGTCATAGCACCAAATTAACCGTCGTTCCTGGGGATTTTCTGGATTGACGGGACGTAAAGCCTGATACGCTAACCAATAGATGGACTGTTTTTCTCCATACTTCCCATCTCCATCCACAACCAAATCCTGACCCTCATCAATCAAAATTGCGTCAAACAGGGGTTGAATCGGGGTTTGGGTGAGTAATTCTTGACAGTGTTGGGCTAATCCTAATTGGGGTTGTTTTTTCTTGGCATCTTTCACGTTCCTAGGACGCACACCGTGATGCTGACAGATATAACTATACAGTCCCGGTTGTTCCTTCGCACCCCAGGCATGTAATATTTTTAACTTTTGATTGCTACTAGGGTCATAACCAACTTCCCCACCACTAAATCTGCGTAGCCATCGATCCACCAAACTAATTATTTGTTCGTAGAGCGATCGCGTGAAGAAAACCAGAGCAATATCCCATTCCGGGTGTTTCAGGTGCATATGGGCTGCTTTTTGACACAAAACCACCGTTTTCCCTGACCCAGCAATTCCGCGAATTCGTTGCATCCCTGGAGGAATTTCCTTCCCGACATGCTCCTGCTGGAGATCAATTTCGTAAAGGCGATCGCGCAAAGCATTAATGACGCTACTACGGGACTTACCGCTTACTTTTACTTCATGGCGATGTTGACGTAAAATGCTTGTGCCAATAATTACAGCATACACCAACTGCCAATCCTTGTCTTCCAAAGCTTCTCCAGGAATGGTGGGTGCGATCGCGGCGATTTTGTTCAGTAATAAATCTGGTTGTAAATCATCCTGAAAAATCAAGTTATCCAGCATCATTAAACCAGATTCTTGAAACTGGGTTCGGGTAATTTTCGGTAACAAAATCAAAGCTCTTCCAGTCAGTTTACGCCAAATAGATGCTTCCCTATCGGTATACGCAATCAGCGCACGCACTTGAGTTTCCGCAACAGCAACTGGATTAACTTCTACTTGGGTAAAATTTTGTAATTGCCAATTTTCCTGATTAATGGTAACTATCTGTTCCAGATTAACAGATAATATGTTCATCACGATTAAACCCAGACTTTGACAAATAATTAAAATATCTGGTTCTTGATATTTTTCCCCAACTTTTGCAAAAATTGGATATCGCCAATAGCCAATACATTCGGAATTTACAAAGGCATTTTTAATTACTTTCCAAATATTTTGTTCCTGTTCTGTAAGGGCTTCAGTAACAATAAAATTACCTTCCCTAGCTTCCTGAACTGCTGCCATAAACTGCACCATTAACTATCCAATTTTGGACTGTTTGTAGATATCGTAATCCTATTTTATTCGTGAAAAAATATCGGTTTTAGCTGTACCCTACAGGAAGCCGCACTACACACGTCTAAACCTATTATTGCCAACTGTCAACGGTTAACAGTCAACAAGCCTAATAGATAAAATTTCACAAGTCCTCAAAGGATTGCTCTACATCCAATTATCTCTTGCTGGGGATTATCTTTATTTTTGAAGACAAAATCCACAATTAAATCTACTGACTTAATATCACCAAGAAACTATCAGCCATGATTTGACCTGTATGTAAATTAAGCTAACATTGTGGATTTTCCCTCAACCATTGCATATTTACGGATAAATAGGCATTTTTTTAGGAGAAAAATTTCCGCAAAAATACGGGTATGGGATTTTGGATTTTGGATTACGGTGCAGAAAATGAATAATCTTGCTGCATATTAATTTATCCACCTCCACCCAACCTTGCATCTTTGAATTGGTGGTAGGGGAATTAAAATCCTGCTCCAAAGTTGCGATCGCCTATTTTATTAGATTAAATGTACTATTTTGCCCGCTCACTGTTTTGGAAATGGGTAAAAAACGGGTAAATAATTGAGCGACAGAGAATAGACTGTAGGGAGTAGCTTGATTGAAAGTGCTTATTTTAACTAGTAGCCCACAACATAAGTTCTTAGGGGTTTGTATTTGTGGCTTTAGCTCCAAAAAATCCTGATTATAAACCGCTAAAGGGTATTACCTGCCTTACTTTATCCATCAAAATTAATATGGCGGAGTACTAATCCTGTAAGCAAACAAGCGGGTGAGGGGAATCGAACCCCTATCATTAGCTTGGAAGGCTAAGGTTTTACCACTAAACTACACCCGCAGATGTTTTATTTATTCAAACCCCGTCATCATAACATGTACTCAAGGAAAAATCAAAGATTTTGAGGAATTTTTTTTCACAGGTAATCATTTGGTTATTGAGTTGGCTCCAAGACCTGGATTTTTGGGATGTTCGATATTCACGTGACTTAATTTGGTCGGTTGGGTTCGATGACTATTTTGACGTATAGTTGGCTGAGGGGGGGTTTGTTACCGCTTTCGTCCTGAGCAGGTTCAAAGGTGACATTTTCAAAGAAGGCTTCTGCGTATTTCTGACACAAGTTTTTTTGGGGGTTTGATAAATCAGCTAGAATACTTGTCATGTTACCCTTGTCATCGATTATTAATAATACTTCGCACTCGACCCTTTGAGCGATCGCATATCCATCTATCATTGGTAAGGTATTGGGGAGGTTTCCTTGAGGTCGTGCATAAATATGGGGTAAGTCCCTTTTGACGCGTTGATCTTGTTCGGGTTTGGAAAAAACCGATATATTTATCGCAACTAAACCTCCTACATTTCCTGAGTCTCCTGGTGTAGGTTGAATCGGGTCTTTGTCTACGTCAACGATACCCCCTCTTTTGATTTCTTCTAGGTTTCTTGTTGTTTCCTCTGCACGGCGTTTTTCTTCTAGTTCTCGTTGACGTTGTTGTTCTAATTCTCGTTGACGTTGTTGTTCTAATTCTTGTTGACGTTGTTGTTCTAATTCTCGTTGACGTTGCTGTTCTAATTCTTGTTGACGTTGCTGTTCTAATTCTTGTTGACGCTGTTGTGCAAGTTGCTGCTGACGTTGCTGTTCTAATTCCCGTTGACGTTGTTGTTCTAATTGCTGTTTTTGTTGAAGAGCGATCGCGTCATTCAGTTTTCTGAGTTCAATCTCCCTCTCTGTGTCTGGATTGGTATTGGTTTCTGGGGTAGTTGTCTCAGGTGGAATTTTGGGTTGGGGTACTGGTTTAGGTGTGTCTGGACTGGTTTGAGGTGATGGGGGAATTTCAATAATTTCGATGGGGGTGAAGGAATTATCTGCTTGTTTTGTTATGAGCGAAAATTGGGACTCAAATAGGAACCAGAGTAAAAGTGAGTGTAAACCAGTTGAAACTGCGATCGCAAATAACCATAGGGATGGTGATTCCCGGTGTTTTCCTGGTGTGGGTAATGGTTGCTGTTTATCGAGCGATCGCATCATGGTAAATATGCTGGGTAATGTTCGGGAAGCAAAAACGGTTGATGACCACATCAGTCACTATCTTATCTATCTTATTTTTGTTATTTCTTTTGTGTTCGCTTCCCTTCACCCTGTTTTACCGAGTCTGCTCAGAAATTTACATCTACTCCGATTGATGATTTTTGCTCATCAATATTATAAGTATAAATTATAATCATGGATTAAAAATTGGATTGACTAACCGGAGCTATAAATTACCTATTTTTCAGCAATGGAGCGGTCTGGGGATTCACCCAGCAAATATAGAAGGGTGCTGTCTGAATTTGGTTGCAAAATACAATAAATGGTGCTTTCTCTCGTCATTTTAGTTCCTACTTGTGGATATTTGCCTATTTTGGAGATGATAATTTCGACAGCAGGGATTTGGTCAATAAGTATACCAATGTTTGCACGAACAGGTAGAACTATGGTAAAGCAAGGGTTAAACTGTTTGTAAACCCCTGTCTTGATGCATCGATTTTAGACATCTTTTTGCGATAATGTTTTTAAAGGACAGTTAAGATTTTCTTAACTTTTCAGCACTTTTGTGTCCTCACTATGTGACTTGATATCCTCACCATCAGGAGCAAAGCTAGCATGATTCCCATCCATCCCCTTAGCGCGGATTTTCAGCAGTTGCAGCATCACACCCATGAGCAAGAACGACCGGATAAACCTGAAGAAGCTTGTGGTGTATTTGGAGTTTATGCACCGGAAGAAGATGTAGCCAAATTAACATATTTTGGCTTATATGCTCTCCAGCATCGCGGACAAGAATCTGCGGGTATTGCCACTTTTTGTGGGGAAACTGTTCATCTGCATAAGGATATGGGATTAGTTTCCCAGGTATTTAGCGAAAGTATTTTACAGCAGTTACCAGGTACAATTGCCGTTGGTCACACACGTTATTCCACAACGGGTTCAAGTCGTAAAGCCAATGCTCAACCAGCAGTCGTAGATACGCGACTAGGGAAAATAGCCTTAGCCCATAATGGTAATTTGGTGAATACGATTGAACTGCGGGAAGCTTTGCTGAAAAACAATTGTAACCTAGAAACAACAACAGATTCCGAAATGATTGCCCTGGCGATCGCGGAAGCTGTAAATTCCGGTGATAATTGGTTAGATGGTGCGATCGCGGCGTTTAATCGTTGTTCTGGAGCCTATAGTTTAGTGGTGGGAACACCTGTAGGTATGATGGGTGTGCGCGACCCCAATGGAATTCGTCCTTTGGTGATTGGAACTTTGGGAGAAAACCCAGTCAGGTATGTTTTGGCTTCGGAAACCTGTGGATTGGATATAATTGGTGCGGAATATCTGCGGGATGTGGAACCAGGTGAATTAGTTTGGATTACAGAGGAAGGTCTTGCATCTTACCATTGGAGTCAAAAACCGCAACCGAAGTTGTGTATTTTTGAGATGATTTACTTTGCTCGACCCGATAGTGTGGTCAACAATGAAACATTGTACAGTTATCGGATGCGCTTGGGTCGTCGTTTGGCAAAGGAATCCTTGGTGGATGCGGATATTGTGTTTGGGGTTCCAGATTCGGGAATACCCGCAGCAATTGGATTTTCCCAAGCGTCGGGAATCATGTTTGCCGAGGGATTAATCAAAAACCGTTATGTGGGTCGAACTTTTATCCAACCAACCCAATCAATGCGGGAGTCGGGAATTCGCATGAAATTAAATCCCCTCAAAGATGTATTGCAAGGGAAGCGGGTAATTATTGTTGATGATTCGATTGTCAGGGGAACCACCAGTCGTAAACTAGTTAAAGCTTTACGGGATGCAGGTGCAATTGAAGTACATATGCGGATTTCTTCTCCTCCTGTCACCCATCCCTGTTTTTATGGGATTGATACCGATAGTCAAGATCAATTAATTGCAGCACGGATGTCGGTGGAGGAAATTAGCCAGCAACTGGGTGTGGATACCCTAGCCTATTTGAGTTGGGAAGGTATGCTAGAAGAAACCCATGAAGATACGAATAATTTTTGTTCGGCTTGTTTTACTGGTAATTATCCCGTTGCAGTTCCCGAACCTCTCAAACGGAAAAAATTGGTTTTGGAAAAAGTCACAGCATAAAATCTGCTAAAACTAGTTGCATAACCCCTTGACCCGCATTTCTCACAAAACCCTAAAACTCACAGGGAATAGTCCGTGACGGGAGTAGTAAGTATAGGAGAAATTAGTCCGTCACTCAAGGCTTACAACTTACTCGTGAGAAATCCAGGTTGAGGGATTGTTGACTGTTGACTCTTTCCAGGGTGTTTTGGTTAACAATAATGGGTGAATAGCCTACATGTAAGTAAGTCGTCACAAATAAACCCAATCATGTAACAGAATGTAAATAAGCGTCAAATCTTTGCGTTGGCGAAGTCTGTCCACAGGACTTATACTTTGTCTCACTACGTTCCACTCGCTTCGGACGTACATTGATTTTTTTGACGCCGACTTACTGATGCCATTGCACTCAAATTTTGATACATTTTCTTTCCCTGCTCCCGAAAGCTTACCTAAATGTATCAACTCCAAAGTCAAACGGTATTAGAGGTATATGCAGGCTAATCCCGATTTACCCCTTCCCGCAAGAATCATAGAGGTTGCTAAAGAATGCAAATACTGAAAACTACAGATGCCAATTTTTACACTTTATTTGATAGTTTGGTGAATGACCGTCGAGAAGCGACGGTTGATGTGAGTGGAACTGTGCGGGAAATTATCGCCGATGTGCGATCGCGTGGTGATGCGGCAGTACGTGAATATACGGCAAAGTTTGATAAATTTGAACCAGATTCCCTCCGAGTATCAAGGGAAGCGATCGCTAGCAGTGTTGCGGCATGTGAAACCAGTGTTATTGCAGCCCTCAAGTTAGCCGCCAGCCGCATCGCCGAATTCCACCGTCGGCAAATTCCTAGTGATATTAATTACAACGATGCCACAGGTGTAAATTTGGGTTTAACTTGGGTTCCCCTGGCAAATGTTGGTATTTATGTACCGGGTGGGAGAGCGAGTTATCCCAGTTCGGTATTAATGAATGCGATTCCCGCAAAAATTGCCGGGGTAGAGCGGATTGTGATGACTGTACCGATGCCAAGGGGAGAAATCAATCCCGCAGTATTAGCCGCAGCCGAAATTGCTGGGGTGAGGGAAATTTACGGTATCGGTGGTGCGCAGGCGATCGCCGCATTGGCTTACGGAACAGAGGCGATCGCACCTGTGGATAAAATTGTTGGTCCCGGTAATGCCTATGTCGCAGAAGCAAAACGTCAGGTGTTTGGGACGGTGGGAATTGACAGTATTGCTGGTCCTTCGGAAATTTTGGTTGTCGCTGATGGGAAAAATAACCCGGATTGGATCGCTTGGGATTTACTCTCCCAAGCAGAGCATGACCCGGTAGCTCAATCGATTTTAATTACCGATTCGTCGGAATTTGCTGAGGAAGTTGTAGTCGCAATTGAACGGATTTTGACAACTTTACCAACCCAAGAAGTTGCACGTGCTAGCTGGGAAAATTACGGAGCGATTATTATTACCTCTAATCTAGAGGAAGGTATACCTTTACTCAATCGTTTGGCTCCGGAACACTTAGAACTTTGCGTTGACTACCCAGAGGAAATGGCGAAACAGATTCGGTGTGCGGGAAGTATGTTTTTAGGTCGGTATACTCCGGAAGCAATTGGTGATTATGTTGGTGGACCAAATCACGTTTTACCAACTTCTCGTTCTGCTCGATTTGCATCCGGTTTAAGTGCTTTTGATTTCCTCAAGCGGATTACCTATTTACAATGCGATGAATCCGCTTTACAAAAAATTGGTCATGCAGCTATTTCCTTGGCAAATGCGGAGGGTTTAGCAGCTCATGCTGGTAGTGTCGCAGTGCGGATTGGTTAAAAATTCAAGAGTGGAAATTATCTTTTTACTTTTGCCTTGACGTACTACTTTGCCGTACAGGAATGGTGATCATAAATTCAGTTCCTTCACCGACGCGGGAAACACATTGAATCGAGCCGTGATGTCGTTCGGTGATAATTTTATAGCTAATAGATAAACCCATCCCAGTCCCCTTACCAATCGGTTTCGTGGTGAAGAATGGATCAAATAGTTTATTTTGAATATGGCTAGGAATACCAGTACCATTATCGGCAATTATGATTTGTACCTGTTCACTATTGATAAGCTCGGTGGTAACTGTGATTTGCAGTGGTTCAGGTATATGATTTTTGTGGAAATTATTTCCTTCAGCTTCAGAGGATAGGGACTTTTCTATAGATTCTTCTAAGGCATCAATGGCATTACTAATCAAGTTCATAAATACTTGATTCAGTTGACCAGCATAACATTCTATTAATGGTAATTCCCCATAGTTTTTGATAATTTGAATCCCGGAATGTTGATTAGATGGTTTGAGGCGATGTTCTAGAATCATCAGGGTACTATCAATACCTTCGTGGATGTTGACTGCGTTCATTTGGTCTTCGTCCATCCGCGAGAATGTCCGTAGACTTAACACTATTTCCTTAATTCTTTGAGCTCCAACTTTAATGGATGCTAAAAGTTTAGGTAAGTCGTGCATAATAAAATCCAGGTCAATCAGATTTGCTAATTCTCTGATTTCTGGAGGAGTTTCTGTGAGTAGAGCTTGATAAAGTTGAACTATTTGTAATAAATCTTGGATATAATTATCAGCGTGATCGAGATTTCCGTAAATGAAATTAACCGGATTATTAATTTCGTGGGCTACCCCTGCAACTAATTGTCCTAAACTGGACATTTTTTCGCTTTGAAGTAATAGGGTTTGGGTATCTTGAAGTTGCTTTAATGCTGACTGTAATTGTTGGGAATTAGCCTTTGCATCTACTTCTAAGCGCTGACGGTCACTAACATCTTCAACCCAAGTAATTATTCCCGTCATGTTTGTCGATGGATGTTGAAAAGGATATTTGCGAAACTCAAAGTAACTTAAAACAGATGGATCTGCCCCAGAAATTGCTAATATGTAGTAGGCAAATTTATTGGTTTGAATAATTTCGCGATCGCTTGTGTATTCCCCTTGAGCAATTTCAGTCACCAGGGAAACATCAGCATCAAGTAAAATCGCCGCGTAAGCATGGTTTGATTGGCAAATTTCCAGAATTTCTGCTGCGGTTTTTCCTAAAAGGGGTTGACAATTCTCAAAACCGAAGAAATTGGCAAATGCACGATTACAACCCAGCAGGCGCTGATTTATATCTCTCCAAAATATATACTGGGGGAGATAATCGATAATTGTTGCGGATAACAGTGCTTGATGTGGTAAATTTGACGCTTCTAGATATGCATCATTGTACTCAGAAGATTCTTTTGATTGATTTTCCATTGATTATCTGATGCTGCCAACAGAGTTGCGTAAGGACTTTATGTATATATATATACCCTAAAAATACCGTATTCCAGGATTACATAGGGAATTTTAGGGAAAAACACTCCCATCATTAAAGTCTATTTTTACTAGTTTTATGTCAAATTCGTAAATTTAATGGGTATTTGGATGTGGAATTCCGTTCCTTGACCAACTTGGGAAAAGCATTCTAATTGTCCTTGGTGGAGTTCGACGATGATTTGATAGCTGATGGACAAACCTAGTCCCGTACCTTTACCGACTGGTTTAGTGGTAAAAAACGGATCAAAAATTCGCGATCGCGCTTTTTCTGGAATGCCGATTCCATTATCCCTGATTTTGATCAGGATGGATGTGGTGTTTCGCTCTGTGACGATACTGATTTGCTTGTTGTCTTTTTTTTGCTGTAGTGCATCGATGGCATTACTGATAATATTCATAAATACTTGATTGATTTTGCCAGCGTAGCATTCCACTAGGGGTAAATCACCGTATTGTGTAATAACTTTAATTGGTGAATCTTGATCTTCGTAGAGTCTACTTTGGAGAATCATTAAAGTACTGTTGATACCTTCATGAATATCGACAGGTTTAATTTTGGCTTCGTCAAGTCGGGAAAAACTGCGTAAGGACAAGACAATCTGACGAATGCGCTCACTACCATTTTTAATCGAAGCAAAAATTTTCGGTAAATCGGTTTTGATATATTCAAACTCAATTGACTCCGTAAATTCTTGAATTACCGGATTTGCTGTGGGAAAATACTGTTGATAAAGTTGAGTCATGAATAATAAATTATTCACATACTCTTCGACATAACAAATATTGGCATAAATAAAGTTAATCGGATTATTTATTTCATGGGCAATTCCAGCTACCAGTTGTCCTAAGCTGGACATTTTTTCATTTTGAATTAACTGTATTTGTGTACGCTGTAATTTATCTAATGCGGTTTCTAGTTCTTGGGTGCGTAGGTGCAGTTGTTCATTGGATTTAGCTAATTCTTTAGTGCGTTCTAAAACTAATACTTCCATTTGCCCATAGGCGCTTTGGAGAGCAACTTCTGTAGCTTTGAGACGGGTAATATCAATCACTATCCCATGCCATAAAACAGAACCATCAGCAAGTTTTTCTGGACGGGAGATACCCTGGAGCCATTTTTTTTCACCATGAGGTAAAACAATTAATAATTGAGCTTTCCAGGGATTTAGAGTTTGGGCAGATTGAATAATTGCATCAAAACATTCCTGTTGATAATCGGGATGGACATAATCGTTAATAATATTGGGGTTTTCTTGAATTTGCCTGGGAGTGAGTCCAAAAATTTCTTGACACCCGGAACTAACATAGGGAAAGGACATTACCCCATCTGGATCAAGTTGAAATTGATATAACATTCCTGGGGCGCTGTCGGCTAATTTTTGAAGTTTAGCTTCACTAGCAGCTAAGGCATTTTCGGCATGTTTTCGGGCAACAAATTGTCCTAAAATCTTACCAATTAAGTTGAAGACATTGATAAAATTTGGAGTTGTTTGCTGCTGATGAAAACTAAATAGAGTCATCACGCCAATAATCTCTGCGCCATGAATAATGGGAAATGCCAACATCGAGCAAACTTCCCCAATATTGTTAAATTCCAGTAAATCTAAAATTTCTTGATTAACGGTATTTTCTTTGGTCTCAAAAATAGTTATGTGTTGAGATAATACTATTTTCGCTAACATTAATCCGGGAGCAAATATTATTTTTTTTACCCGTTCTACACAGTCAACCACCTGTTGTTCTAAACTATGCCAGGTCGATAAACATGATAGGTATTGAGTTTGGGGGTCTACTGACCAAAATTCCCCAAATTGCCAATCTAAATTGTGACAAATCACCTGAATAATTTGTGGTGCTGCGGCTTCGATGGTGGCGGTTGTTGCTAAAATTTGCATTACCGCGTTCTGTACATCCACATATTGTTGGTTAATTTGCTGCTGGGTGATATCCTCGATGAACGCCAACAACCCCACTACATTACCAGCACGATCCACAAGAGGAATTTTACTGGTATCTAACCACACCTTTTGACCAGATGCTTGATGCTGGGTTTCAAGGATATGCAACCGTGGTAAACCCGAACTAATCACTTGGCGATCGCATTCTCGATACCAATCGCTTTCCTGCTTTTGCCAAGCTAAATCATAATCAGTTTTGCCAACGATTTCCCTGGGATGCTCCAAACCAGCAGCTGTGGCAAACGCTTGGTTACAACCCAAAAAAACCGAATTACAATCCTTCCAGCAAATCATTTGGGGAATGTTATCAATCACTAACTGAAGTAATTGCTTCGATTCAATAAATTCGGCTTCAGCTTGTTGGTATTCAATTACACTCTGAGTCACATCACGAACCACCCCCACCACCAACCGATTTCCGTCGTCATCAACGAACAAAGAGCGTTTAGTGGTGATAAACCGACGCATTCCCTGTCCATCGGTGACAAACCCATGACTCTCCCGAATTTTAGCTGTGAAAAATACCTCTTCGTCAGCCTCTTGAAAGATACTTGCTTCCTCTGGGAGCAAAAAATCCAACTCACACCTTCCTACCAACTCCAAGCGATCGCGTCCCAATAACTGCGCAAAGGCTTCATTGACAAATATCCAACCATGTTGACGATGTTTGACAAAAATTCCATCGGCGATACCATTGAACAAATTTAGCCAAAAATTCGTCGATAGATTTAATTTCTCTAAGGAGTCTTGGAAACAGTCTGAAGATAGGGGATTGGTCATAATATATGCACACAAGGGAAGATGCAAATAAGCTGTTATTTGGCTTATTATTCCCCAGGAGTTTCTGTTTTTTAACAACAGATAATAGATATGTAACCAAACTTTCAGCGATTTCCCTGTAATTTATGGAGGTGGGTTAAGATTCTTTATCAGTTTGTCATCAATGCCGTATATTTAATTAAATAGTTAGTATATTTTATTTCTTGATACTTGTTACATGTCTAAAATTCCAGTTGCCAATCCCAAAGTTTGTTGTATGATTTATCCCGTTGTGATGCGTATAAATATCTAAGGAAGCACAAATGAACGTCAATCTGGAAATTCCCCAGAATAAGATGCTGACAGTAAATTGTGAGGTAAACTACCGAACAGTATGTCAAAATCAAAATTGTTCCCAATTTACACCGGGACTACTTATTTAGGTTACTGTATAAAATGGTAATTTCCAATACTAGAGTCGCTCAAAATCCAGAGTAAGTCCCATCAATCATCAAAAATTCTCTATAATCAGAAAATTCAACGATTCGATTTGTCCAACAAACCTCTCAAATAGAAATCGCTATGGTAGCTGCTGGTACAACCTTGCAGGGTGGTAAATATAGCCTTGATCGCGAAATAGGGCGAGGTGGTTTCGGAATTACCTTTCAGGCCACACACCACTATCTCAATCATATAGTGGTGATTAAAACCCTGAATGAAAAATTACGACAACACCCGGATTTTCCCAAGTTTGAGCGCCAATTTCAGGACGAAGCACGACGATTAGCCACCTGTATCCATCCCCATATCGTTCGTATCAGCGACTTTTTTGTGGAAGCGGGTCTTCCCTATATGGTGATGGAGTATATCCCTGGGGAGACCCTAGGGGAAGCCTATGTGATGGCGGGAATACCTTTACCGGAGGCTGTTGCTACCCATTATATTCGCCAAATTGGTGCAGCTTTAGAAGTTGTCCACCAAAATGGATTACTCCATCGCGACATTAAACCTGATAATATTATCCTACGGCGAGGAACCCAGGAAGTTGTTTTAATTGACTTCGGCATTGCCCGTGAATTCAACAGTGGAGCGCGACAAACCCATACCGGACTGGTTTCTGAAGGTTACTCACCCATCGAACAGTACCTTTCCAGCGCCCCCCGGACTCCCGCTACAGATGTTTATGGGTTAGCTGCAACACTTTATACTTTGCTCACGGCCCAAGTACCCATGCCAGCCCTGCTGCGCGATCGCGAAAAAATGCCCTCCCCCAAGGAACTCCAACCCCAACTGAGTGCCGCAGTCAATCAGGCGGTGATGCGGGGTATGGCCATCGAAGCCAAGCACCGACCTCCAACTGTCCAGGAATGGTTGAAAATGTTACCTCCCCCTGCGCCGATACCAGAGCCAGCACGGATTCCGACCTACGCAGTTCCCACAATTGACCTATCGGTACAACAACCACCACCTGTACCAGTGGTGAATCCTCAGCCGCAATTACCAGTTCCTCAAACCACCCAACCACTCGCAGCCAAGGTGACTAATTCCCCAGGGATGAGCAAAGGTGTCGGGGGATGGAAAGGTAGCTGGCAAAAAATTAGCGATCGCCTATTACGACCCCAGACATTTATTGCCACTGGAGTTGCCATGTTAGCAGCAAGTGCGGGGTTTAGTGTGGTGAGAATGATGTCACCAACCTCCACACCGGTGAATACCCAAAATACCCAACCTGTTTTTGAGCAACCTACCGATACCAGCAGCGAAACCGTGGAATCTGTGGAAACTCCGGACTCCCAACCCACGGATAGCAGCAGTGAGGAGAAAACAACAACCCCTGTCACCAATAGAACCCGACGTTCTCGCATTTCTAGCGAATCTGCACCAACCAATTCCCGTATTCGCCGTCAACGTTTCCAGAACACATCATCAACTACCAATAATAATTCTCGATCTCGTCGTCAAGTTGATAATTCCTCCAAAGACAACAATGGGACTCGTCAAGAATCTACTGCGAATCAAAACACCCCTTCCAAAGGAGCGTCTCAACTTTCGGGAACTAACAGTCGTTCCGTTTCTTCCCCACCCCAACAGTCCCCTTCTCCATCCTTGGTTGAGCGGATTCGCAAAATTCGCGATACCCGTAATTCCCAATCCCCCGCATCTGCACCGAAAAACTCCCCACCAACTTCTGGTGCAGATAAACCCGTTACTCCTGTTCCAGATGCTCCCAAAAATAAGGATGTAGTTGTACCGACTCAAGAGGTACAAAGTAATAATAATGCTTCTGAGCAGGTGATTCCCACTGAATAATCGAATTTTGGATTAATATCCTAAACCGTCGTCGAGACGACCCATCAGGTCGTCTCTACATTTGTTTGGATTAATACCCGATTCCCCACCTAGTCAAAAATCAAGTCTTTACATCCGTGCTTGATTGCCGACTTGAGATTTACGCATCACCGTTTCTGCTTGCTCTTTTAAGAGTTTGCGACGCTTTTGTTCGATTTGGGAGACGGCAATTCTGGTTTCGACTTGTTGAATTGCAGCTTGCCATACTTCGTAGCCATTTTGGCTCAAGTGTAAACCGTCTGTGGTTAATTCGGGACGAAGATTACCTTCAAAATCGACAAACCAAGCATGAATATTCAGGTAACTAGCATTTTCTGCTTCGGCGATTTTGGCAATTTGCTGGTTAATTCCCCGAATGCGATGGTTGGGTATGGTGGGTAATCTGGTTGGTAGGATTGACTTGACGATGATTTGAGCTTGGGGATGGGTTTTGCGCAAGCGCTGGACAATTGATTTAATATTCTGGAGAATTACTGTATCGGAGTGACCACGACGCAAATCGTTAACCCCAGCCATCACATAAATTGCCTCTGGACGAGTTTTGTCAAAATAGGCTAACCGCTTTAAAATTCCCCCAGAGGTGTCTCCGGAAATCCCCTGGTTTAACCATAACTTTCCGGATGGTAACTTATGGGTAGGAAACCACAGACTTAGGGAATCTCCCACCATCACACTTAAGCGATTGTTTCCTTGACCATCAGCGATCGCTTTTGCTTCTAGTGCTAATAGTTTCTTCCAATCTTCGTAGGTTAACTGACGGGTATTGGCTTTTTGCGCAAAATCCCCTACTCCCTCACTAATACGGGTATAAATTTGTCCATTACGCAGGGCCATCAACCTCTGCTGATAGAGTTCATATCCGGAGGCTGGTTGGCGGAAATGTGATCGCTGGTTGCCGTAACTAGTATCGTAATTGTAATTCCTCAGTAACCTTGCGGGGGTTGAATCTGGCTGGAAAGGTAAACTAAATTCTGGAGTTGAGGATTCGGAAACGATAGAACTGGGTATATCTACAGATGTACTAATTTGTGCTTGTTGTTGTCCCGAATTTCCCGGAGATTCTAGTTGGGGAAGCAGGGATAAGCCGGGTAATGTTGATGTTGGTACAGCCATTCCCGTTAATACTCCAGCTGCCAACAGATAAGCATCCCTCATCGTTCTCCAACTCCTCTCATGTCAATGCCTTTTCCTATAATCACGGTAATTTCCATGCCGATTCAGGAAAATTCTATGTTAAACCTGATTATTATTTTTATTTACAACATTTCGGAGTGTAAAGGGCATTAATCACATTACATTCATCATCTCTTGCAATTTTGCTTCATATTTCCCATATATATCCCCCAGCTTTTTACGTGTTTCTGCCGAGAGAAACTCTTCTATGTCTGTAATTAAATTTCCCCAAGCACGTAAATCGTCCTCTGTTTGACTATAGCTCATATTTGTGAGATAAAAATCTTGCCACCAAGCCGGTGCTGTTGAACGATGCCAACGTCTGCGCCAACGTTTACGCCAACGCCAGCCATCATACAAATTGGGAGATGGCACATTGACCATCGGTGGAAAATCCGCATAACTGACAAATCTACTCACATGGCGAGCATGAACATAAACCATGTAGCGGTAACATTCAATACGTTCAATCTCCGCCACGGGGATATTAAACATGATCGCGATCGCATCTTCACTCACAAACCGAGCGAGGGGATGCAAAATCGGTGAGCGATGGATGATTTTCGATGCACGCAATGTAGTATTTGTCAGCGTTGTAGACATGTTTGGCGATTAATCCCTGATGCTAGCGTTCCCCAAAAACCGACGACAAAACAGCACCACACGTAAATTAGTAATGACGTGGGTACAATTTGGGAAAGATTATATTTATTTATAGGTTAGGAGTCAGTGCAGTTATAGATTGGCTGCCGATCCATTTCCTGGAGTGGAGATATTGATTTTTCGTCGTTCAAATATTAAACGACAAAACAGACATCTTGCCAAGCTAATTTTTCTCTCCTGATGCAAATTGTGATAATCCGAAATCTATTGCTGCTAAATTGAAAAGTTGTGTGACGAATTTCAACAAACAAGACCCTATACTCCAGATTAATATTAATAGGTGAAGAAAAGTTCGTAGTAGCGCTCTATAGGAAAGCTGTTTCGCAGCTAGAGTTCCCTTTGGGGTTGCCAAACTAACTACCCACTCAAACAGAAGTAAAACGAGATAACACCTGAATCTTCCATTCCTGATAAAGCTTGAACTATACTGTCATAGAAATCCTCGTTTGGAAACCCACTCCTTTTAGGGATGGGAGGAAAAACAGGAACATGCAAAGTTCCACGTTGTCTCAAGTCGGCGAAGCCGACCACGACAGTGGCTTGTGAAATTGTGCTACGCTGGGATGAGTTTTTAAAGGTCTGCGGTGCAAGCTATATCTGTAAAATGCAAGCTTCAAGTACCTACAGAGTTGCGTTCTCAAATAGACCGCACTTTGCAAGGCTTTGCTGATGCTTGCAACCAGATATACGAGGTTGCAAAACGCGAGAACTGCTGGAACACAACCAAGCTTCACCACAAAGTTTATAAACCAGTTCGTGAATCGACAGGATTGAAAGCAAATCATGTTTGTCAAGCAATCCGTCGCGTAATTGGTAACGCTAAAGATACCACTGCTTACACACTGTATTTATAGCTGGTGACGCAGAAGCGGTTAAATCATTGACGATTTGCTGAACCTGCACCAAGCTATAGGAGAAAGAACAGCTACAGCACCCGCATTGCTCATGGGTGAGGGATAAACGTTGAGTAAAGGGTTGATTTTCCCCATACTCCCGACTCCCTGACTTGAAAGTGATGAGGGAATAGTGGCTGTAAGCTATCAGCTTTTTTGAAGATGCATAGCGGCCAACATCTGCGTCCATAGATAAATCCTACAGCCTTCATCTGCATTTCTGACAAGTAGTGAGTGATAAGCGTTGTTGAGCAATGGTTTGTCACTTGAAGACACTGGGTGATTTATTTATGGGTTATTCTGGATTCTAGGTTTTAACACCTGTGGAATAACTTTGGTTTCAGTATACGGAAATCTTTGATTTGGTGACGTAACTAATGTATATATCATGCAGTTGCGCCACTAATCATAGACTTACTTGTCAAAATACTCAAAATATGAGATTGATTTCATCTTTAAATAGTTATATCTAAACTAAACTAACTTCGTTGCAGCCGCACAAGGTATATATAAATGAATGTTTCTGCTAGTTTAACGCCCTATAATGAAAGTCCAACCCCCAAGGCTTTACCGATGATTTTGGACACCCTACCCGAACCCGCAATTGAAGGACAAATTTGTCCGCGACGTGCGCGTTTGCAAATTGACTTGCTGTTATTGGCAATCGAAGCTTTGGAATTGGAGGGTTCAGAGGCGATTTTAGTTTTTGCTCAAGAATTAGACCTAAAGGAAATTATCCGCGATCGCGTGAATCTGTGGCGGATGCGTAGCACAAATCCCATGCGTCGAGTGAGTATCCGTCGTCCGCTCAAAATCCTTGAAGCAAAGGCTTTAGTCATCATAACCTGTTACATTGCCCGAAGACTGACGGTGACTATTCGCCAATTACTGATGATTCACCAACAACTGTTGGATAAACAAATTCCCCTGGAACAAAATTTACGTTTATCCAACTACTTAGAAAGATTCCGAGTACATTTTAAAAGCCGGATGAATCCGCGACGCATGGGTGCGTATGCTCTCACCAGCGATGAAAAAATCGATGAGTTGGCAATAGATTTGCTTGGAAAGTTATTATTCTGTACGGGAACCGCAGGAATGCAACGGTTTTGGATTAGTCTTTTTGACGGGGAAGTAGAATGAATATTCAGAGAAAATATAGTTTACCCAATTGTACATTGCTCCTAGAAGGGCTGAGTGATGCTACCAAAATCACCCATTTCCAGGAAATGCGTCCAGAATTGTCGATTCTCGTGAATGCCGAATGTCACATCTCCGGTTATCAACAGCCGATTTCTGGGGGAAGGGACTTTTTTGAGAGCTTAGTACGCGCTGTTAACGCCTATGCCCAGGAATTTTTCAGCCATATACCCAATCCGAACTTAGGCGATCGCGAATCGGAATTAGTGCAAATTCAGGCTGTTAACAATAATTGCCATCGCTTAATAGTTCGTAATCATACTGATACCGTTGCCGATCACAATTCGGCGATCGCAATGGATTTGAATACAGTCCAATTATTCGATCTAGTTGAAGCCGTTGACCAATTTTTCGCGGATACACAAACACTTCCAGAATTAATTTTGCAAATTCAATCCGCTCCTCGACGTTACGGTGCAAGTAGTGAAGCCCTAATCCAGCAAGCAGTTCCTGCGACCATCGGTGTATCCAGTTTAGCCGCAGCCGCTTTGGCCTTCGCAATGCTACCCGCCCCCGAAGTCCGTCCTCCCCAACCCCAAACCCAAGAAGAATCAGCGAATCCAACTGCCACCACCGCCACTCCTTCCCCCACTACGGAAACAGATGCATCCGCAAATACACCCACTCCCGATGCTACTACCATTGCTGATAATCCCACCTTCACAGACACCCCTGATGTCAAAGACCTGGAAGCTCTACTCCGCACAGTCCCAGAAATTACTGACCCCTCCCAACTTAAAGCCCTAAATCGTCAAGTTTATAACCGCATTAATCCCCTGTGGACAAACCGGGGTGGACTACCCCAAGATGTAGTATATCGGGTCGGAGTCGCAGCCGATGGCACCCTCGTTGCTTACAAACCAACCAACAAGGTTGCTGAAGATGTTGTCGCTCAAACCCCCTTAAAAGAGCTTTTATTCAAATCCGCAAACCAAAAACCTGCCGGGAATGAACCAATAGCTCAGTATAAAGTGGTATTTCGTCGCAACGGTATCCTCGAAGTCAGTCCCTGGAACGGTTACTCCAGCACCCCGAAAGTAATCGGTGAAAAAATTACCGAAGCCAATCAGTTACAAGAACTCAGTAAAAAACTTTACGATAATATCCGCAGCAAATGGTCTGGAACTCCTCGATTTAGAGGTGATTTAAAATATCGCGTTGCCGTCAACAAAGATGGTGTCATCGCCGATTATGAACCCTTAAATAGCGGTGCATTTGATTATTATCGAGAAACACCATTACCAACAATGTTTCAAGAAGTTTACGGTGATAATACTGCCGCAGCCAACACAAAACAACCCCTAGCCCACTATCAAGTCACCTTTAAACCCAGTGGTCAACTCGAAATTGAAAATTGGCAAGGTTATAGGTAAAGCTTACCTCAATCTGAAGTTGATTTTTGTGGAACAGGCTTCTAGCCTGTTCTATGCTTTTATTTAGGGCTTGCTGAAAAATGGTACAGACACGATGTATCGCGTCTCTATATATTGCAAGAATTAGAGGGTATTGTAGTCACCAAAAGTTCAAAAAAATAGGCGTATAAAGCTCAAAAACCTTGCATCTGTATTTTTTAGAGCCGTAGACGTGCGTAACTCGGCTAGTCTGCGACCTATGGTACACTGCTTTGTAACAAGCTTGCTACGTAGAGATAACTGGAAGTTTTAGGTACTTGTGAAAAATCTGTGATAAGTAGCTTCAGAAATCCAACCAGATTCCCTATATATTCGCCATCGGTTAGCAGAAATCCAAAGTTTGTTTTGAATACCAATAATATTTAATCAATACATATCGCAACCCGATTTCAATTGTGAGAAATATCGGCTTTGGCTGTACCCTGCGGACTTCTCGCAGAGAAACCGCCCTAAACCTAGGGTAGTCAACGGTTAACAGTCAACAACCCTACATGTAAACTTAACGGATTGCAATATCTCTAATCCCTAACTATTGCAAATCTGATATCAGAGTATGAATTAATACGAAAAACGGTACGTAAATTTGCAAATAATCCAAAATACGCACCGAAAATTTAAGAGTAGGTAAACAATCAACTTCTGTAATCATTTTGTGCGAAATTAAAAGTGTATAGCTCATCGTCAACAGTACTTTCATGGATTCTTTATTTATCAATTCTTTACTTGAAGACTTGAAAAACCCAAATGAATCAGTACGGGAACTCGCAACCCGTAAATTATGGCGAATTTGGTTTCAACAAAAGGGTATCTATGGTCTGGAAATGATTGACCGTAGTCAAAAGTTATTGGATGCAGATAAGGTCGCAGAAGCGGAACAGGTGTTAAATGAATTAATTAGTGACCAACCAGATTTTGCTGAAGCTTGGAATCGCAGGGGGTTTTTATACTATACAATTGGTGAGTACCAAAAATCCCTCCTGGATTGTCAAAAAGTAATTGAATTAAACTCCTTCCATTTCGGTGCATTTCACGGTATGGGTTTATGTTATGCTGCCCTCGGTCAGTACGTAGAGGCAATACAATCCTTCCGTCGAGCTTTAGCTATTCAACCCTATTCTTTAGTGAATCAAAAATTGATTTTAGAATGTACAATGCGTTTGAGTTGATATGATAAGAATGCAATCTGCATAAATCACTGATAAATCCGCATAATACTTATTTAGCAAACTCGATAATATGATAATTGCCCTTCAAATATGGCAAATGTTCCTACTTTCCGCCAGTACTCGAACTGAATTATTTTGTCATTTAAAGTAACATTATATACTCACTATTACCGCATCTTGGAAACCTGTACTTCAACAGGGGAATTCACATTTTGTAATACTTATAAGCTATTTTCGACAACATAAGTTCTCAGGGGTTTGTAGTTGTGGCTATAACCCCGAAAAAGCTTTAAGATAAAGGCGATAAAGCGCTAGCTAATACGTGCTTTTTTTAACCCATCAAAATCAAAGTATGATTAAACCACCTCCACAAAATCAAAACATAATAAACTAGTATAAAGACGATTTTCTTTTCTTTATTCCCAAACCCAAATTCTGCCATGTCCACCCCATTCGACCTAGATGCATTTACCAAGACTATGACAGAAATGGGAATAGAAGTGATTACTGATACTCAGCAGATAGGTAAACTATCCCAGGATTATCATACCTTCAGTCCCATTCTCACGGCTAAATTGGCAGGTAAAATTGCTGATATTGTCGTGCGTCCTGCCAATCTGCAACAAGTACTCAATCTAGCGAAAATTTGTGTGGCATACCGCACCCCAGTTACGGTACGTGGAGCTGGTACAGGTAACTACGGACAGTGTGTACCCTTGTATGGTGGTGTTGTCATTGACATGACCAAAATGCAGGATGTGTGTTGGGTAAAACCAGGAATTGCCAGGGCACAGGCAGGAATTAGATTGGCTGCATTAGATAAAATAACACGGGAAACCTCCTGGGAATTACGGATGGTTCCATCTACCTATCGAACTGCAACTTTGGGTGGATTTATTGCTGGAGGAAGTGGGGGAATTGGTTCAGTGCAATATGGTTTATTGCGCGATCGCGGTAATCTTTTAGGTTTACAGGTGGTAACCTTGGAGGATGAACCCCGTGTTATCGAGTTACGGGGTGATGATGTTCAAAAGGTTAACCACGCTTGGGGAATTAACGGTATAATTACGGAGGTGGAAATCCCCCTTGCTCCTGCCTATCCCTGGGCGGAGGTGATTATCACCTTTGCGGATTTCCTATCGGCACTTCGGTTTGGGCAAAAGTTAGCTCAGGCTGACGGTATGGTCAAAAAAGAAATTGGTGTTTTTGCCGCACCCATACCTAACTATTTTACAGCCCTAGGTTCATATATTGGAGATGGGCAACATGCGGTTTTGTCAATTATTGCCGAATCCTGTTTAGATTTTGTCACTAGTTTAGTGCAGCAGTATCAGGGTGAAATTACCTGTCAAAAACCCGCTTCGGCTAGTGGTAAGGGTATAAATTTAGGCGAGTATACCTGGAATCACACCACACTCCACGCTCGTAGCAGTGATAATTCTATTACCTATTTACAAAGTATTTTCCCCAGTGACAATTTCCAAACCATTGAACACATGTACAATCACTTTGGAGACGAGGTGATGATGCATCTAGAGTTTATTCGCGTAGAGGGAAATATCGCCAATCCCGGTCTACAACTTGTTCGTTATACCAGCGAAGACCGATTAAACGAGATTATTCACTACCACGAGCAACACGGTGTATTTATCGCCAATCCCCACAGCTATCTTATTGAAGAAGGGTGGAAGCGGTCTATTGATCCAGAACATATTGAGTTTAAGCGAATGGTAGACCCCTATAACTTGATGAATCCAGGGAAAACAATTTTGGAATTTTAGATTTTGGATTACCCTTCGGTCGATCCGCTACGCGTCTATGGATTTTGGATTTGAAATCGGGTTCGCTGAAAAATAGTAAAGACGCGATATTTCGCGTCTCTATATTTTACAAGGGATTGAGGATATTTTAGTCACAAAAAGTGCTTTCCAAATAGGCGTACAAAGTGCAAAAACCTTGCATCTATAGTTTTTTGAAGCCAAGCCAAAGTGGAATTATTGAGTTAAAACTACTCCCTACTCCCTACCCTCCCTATCTTCATGTCTCCTACTTTCCAGCTAAAACATCAGAAATATCCTGTTCTCGAAGTAACTTACCTAGAGATAATTGATTATGATTATTATTTTGACTAGGGAGGGTGGTTTTGAATTGAGATTTCGGGATATTCTCAGTCGCAGATTGGTAATCATCACGCAAGACAGCGACTAATTGACGATATAAATCTGGATTAGTAGTGAGATGAAATGCTAATTCTTGACCAACTTGCTTTAATTTGGCTTCTAAATCGGTTTCCGGTACTTCTAATAGTTCTGCTAGTATTACTCGCAATTTTGACCTATCAATCGCGGTCTTCTCTGAGGTTGGGGAATCAACCATCACGGATTCAAACAAATGCATAAAAGTCTCCCATTCCCCACTATCAATGGGTGTATGCTGTTGAAGGGCAAATGCAGGAGGTCTGACTGCTTGATGGACATAATCTGGTAGGGGTGCAGCTAATAACTTTTCTGTATTCACAATTCCAGCACCAAAGCGATTAGGTCTCCAGGTGGGGAATTTTTCACAGCTATCCCGCAATAACTGGTTAAAAATAAACGGTATTTTTTCCTCGCCATAGCGGGCAATTAAATTATCTCGGCCGTGGTATGATAACCAAAGGGCAGCCACGCCGGCGACGATGGGGGCTGAAAAAGAGGTTCCCGAATCCTGTTCAATGTTGAAAGTAAATTCGCCATTGGCGTTTTTGCGGGTTTTGGCGTGCCACAGGGACTCTCCAGGGGCTGTCACATCCACTTGTCTACCACGGGAAGCACCCCACCACACTTCACGGCGGATATTGGAACTGGTAACGGCTATTACCTCATCGTAAGCTGCTGGATAGACAACGTAGGGAACCATTGTTCCAGCCGCAGCGACGATGATGACACCTCGTTTTTGGGCATAGAGGATAGCACTACGTAAACGTTGGTTAGCAAAGGCTGTGCCCAGACTAATTGTAATGATATGGCAGCCTTGGTCGGTAGCATATTCAATCGCTTCAGCCAGGTTACGTACACTTAAAAGTACAACTGAATAGGTGACTCGTAGGGGTAATAATTTGGCTCCAGGTGCAACACCGACAACGTATTTACCGTTAGGGTAGGTAGCTTGGGGTCCAGGGGGACTGATAGCTAAACTTGCAGTTGATGTACCGTGACCAGGATTATTAATAATTTCTCCCCCCGATGTTTCCAGGTTATCTAGGGGTTTCTGGTTAGGTCTGAGGAAATTAAAGCTTTGCTCTAGAAGTAGATTGGGAATAATTTCTGGGTGTTCCGTGTAGCCAGTATCTGGGTGAGCAATAATGATACCGTGACCAGGTGGATGGTGGGGGTCGGGAAAATATTTTTGCCAAGCATCCAAAACCCCTATTTGTTGGAGTCCCCAGGTGACATCACTACTTTCTGCGGCAATTTGGTTATTGAAAATAGCAAAATCAGGTTTTAATCCTGTATCCCAATCACGACGTTCAGGAACCGGGACAGCAAAGAGGGGTTCTGCATCGATGATACCAGGTTGCGATCGCAATTCATAGGTTTTATCCCAAGCTTGTTTCACAGAAAGTGCATCATCACCCTTGGTAATTTCAAATTCGGTCGTACTATCACCAATAGGTTTGATTTGCCAATCCGCACCCAAGATTTTACGGATAATATCCTCACATCTTGTTGCTAAACCAGGTCTGACCATTTGTAGGAAAAATCCTTCAAATCGACAGCTAGGAGAGTTAGGGGTGGTTTCTGGTTCTAAAGAGTGCATATTTGTATATAGTAATCCTCTACAAATTACAAATTAAGAATTAAAAATCACGTAGCTTCCTTCCCGCGTAGCGGGTATTACGTAGACGCGAAGCGGCTTGCCGTAGGCTATTACGTAGCTTGCTTCCCGCGTAGCGGGTATTACAAATTACGTACGCGAAGCGTTGCCGCAGGCTATTACAAATTACGTACGCGAAGCGTTGCCGCAGGCTATTACAAATTAGAACATCCCCAACCCATTCCCAATTTAACAAGCAATACTCCAGAAGAATCGCTACGCGATCGCATCAACAATCGGTTGCGTTAACCAATTTAAACCGACTCGAAGTTGATGTTCCCAGGTTGGCATTCGATACAAATAGGCTAACCGTCGAGCAACATAGGCTAAAGGACCATCCAATTGCACTCCTAAACCAGATAGGGTAGCATTATCCACACCTAAAGCCATCATTTCCCCCAGATGTTGATATTTAAACGGTAATAGGGGACGATTGGTCAAAGAAGCCCAAACATTCCAAGCTGTATAATCAGCCTGTTGAAAAGCAGCTTGAGCGGTAGCAGGAACAACTTGGCGATTTGCATCCCGAATTTGAGCTAAATCTCCTAGGGCAAAAATTTCCGGATGTGCGATGGCTTGTAAGGTGGGATTTGTGCAAATTTGTCCCCTCTGGTTATGTTCTAAGGGTAAATCCCTGACCACGGGGTTAATTTGGGTTCCCACAGTCCACAGTACCAAATCCACAGGAATAGTATCGATATTACCCTTATATTCCAAGCTCATTTGATCAGCTGCGATTTGTGTCACCTTCGTTTCCAAATCCAGGAACACACCCTTTGCAGTTAAAGCTTTGCGAGCAGCTTGACGATTAAAATCAGGAGAATTAGCCAAAATATCCGTACCCATCTCGATTAAACGGAATTTAGCCCGTTGCTGGAATCGGTCAGCTAACTTACAAGCCAACTCCACACCACTGTAACCACCTCCGACAAGGGCAATCCGAATATTATCCTGCTTGGAACTTTCTAAAAGACGTAACTTTTCCTGTAAACGGTAAGCATCCGCAATTGTCCGGAAAGGATAGGCATAGGAACTTGCACCGGGAACAAAATCAAGGGGAGTTTCTCCCCCTAAAGCCAATACCACCCGGTCATAGTTTAGTTCCCTCCCCTGATCCAATTGCACAAGTCGCTGGTCAATATCAATTTTTTTCACATTCCCTTGACAGAAGCGAATCGCCGTATTTTGGAGCAACTCTGCATAGGGAGGAGCAATTTCCCAAGTTTGTAATTCCCCCGTCAGTAACTCGTATAACAGGGGAGTAAAAACAAAGCGATCGCATCGATCAACAAGGGTAATTTCCGGTTGCTGTATACTATCCCAGGGCAATTGGTTGAGACGCACAGCTGTATATAAACCGCCAAAACCCCCACCGAGAATACAAATTTTTGTTGCTGACTCTTGACTCATTGGTGAATATCCCATCCCAACACGCATGGCTAGATATCCAGTGTACTGAATTTTGATTAGGTAGGGGCGATTTCAAGATAAAATCCCCAGGATGAATAGAATTAATCTCGCTTGTGAATAGGGAGTGGGGAGTAGGAATAATACCGTTTTGAATTGGATATATTCAGGAGAGCTTTCGGGAGCAGGGGGAGAAAATGTATCAAAATTTGAGTGGAGTTGTTTTTCCCCACTCCCCGTACAGACGAGACATGTCGTGTCTCTCCCTACTCCCTGAAAGTCTTAGGAGTTCGTAATAAATCCCGGATTTGCCTTGATTGCATTAGTCACCCCCCAGGGGAAATATGGATTAATTAGTTTAGTCCTAGAGCTTGGCAAATATTCCACCAATTTAGCTATGTTAAATAAAATTGGACAACATCTATCAAATATAACTCCGAAATATCAACCTGTGCGTCGCACACCAACTCTACTACAAATGGAAGCTGTGGAGTGCGGAGCAGCATCTTTAGGGATGATTTTGGCTTATCACGGTAGGATTGTCCCCTTAACGGAATTACGACAAGCTTGTGGAATTTCTCGCGATGGAAGTAAGGCTTCTAACGTCTTAAATGCGGCGAAAAGCTACGGTTTACAAGCAAAAGGTTTTAAAGTTGATATTGAAGGTTTAAAACAACTTAAGTGTCCCTATATTGTTTTTTGGAATTTTAACCATTTTCTCGTTGTTGAAGGCTTTCGCGGTCAGCATGTTTTTTTGAATGACCCAGCAAGCGGACGTAGAAGAATTTCTTTAACTGAATTTAGTGATGCATTTACGGGTGTTGTTTTAGTTTTTGAGAAAGGTCCAGAATTTAAAAAGGGTGGTAGTAAACCAAGTGTAATTCTTTCTTTAGTTTCCCGTTTACGTGGTTCATTTTGGCCACTTTTATATTCGGTTTTAGCTGGCTTTTTCCTGGTGTTACCCGGTTTAGCCATGCCGACATTTTCCCAATTCTTTGTCAACGAAGTTTTAATTAAAAATAATACCGATTGGGTACGTCAGTTGGTATTCGCCATGATGTTTACTGCTTTAATTAGCGGTTTATTAACCCGATTACAGCTACAATTGTTACGGCGAATGCGCATTAAGTTGGCGATGGCAATGTCCAGTAAATTTATTTGGCATTTGCTCCATCTACCTGTTAGCTTTTATGACCAAAGATTTGCCGGAGAAATCAGCAGTCGTATTCAATTAAACGACCGATTAGCAAGTTTATTATCGGGAAAATTAGCAACCACTGTCATCTCAGCAGTGATGGTAATTTTCTACGGCATTGTGATGTGGCAATACGATAAAATTTTAACTTTAATCGGGATTACTTTTGTTTTAATTAATTTAATCGCGTTACAATGGGTAGCTCGATTACGAACGGATACCAATGTGCGTTTAATGCAGGAGCAAGGAAAAGTCAGTGGTGTAGCTATTTCCGGACTCCAAAGTATGGAAACCCTCAAAGCCTCTGGTTTAGAATCAGACTTTTTCAACCGTTGGGCTGGATATTATGCTAAATCCATTAATGTCCGTCAAGACATGGATAATCTCAACCAAAAACTCGGAACTCTACCAGCATTTTTATCGGGTGTCACTTCCATGTTACTGTTAGCGGTTGGTGGTCTGCGGGTGATGGATGGAGTCATGGATATTGGGATGTTAGTTGCATTTCAATCCCTAATGCAGCAGTTTATGCAACCAGTTAACCAATTGATTAGTTTAGGTGGAGATTTACAGGAACTAGAAGGAAGTTTAAATCGTTTAGATGATGTTTTACGTAACCCCACCGTTGAACCTCAAAATATCTCATCAGAACAAATTTGGAACTTTGCCAATCCAAAATTAGAAGGATATTTAGAATTAAAAAATATTACCTTTGGCTATAATCGCAACGCCGCACCTTTGATTGAAAACTTGAGTTTATCTTTGCAACCGGGTCAACGGGTAGCCCTAGTTGGTGGTAGTGGTTCAGGGAAATCAACCGTTGCTAAATTAGTTGCTGGTTTATATGAACCTTGGAGCGGTGAAATTTATTTAGATGGATTACCAAAATCCCAAATTCCCCACCAAGTTTTAATTAATTCGATGGCAACTATTGAACAGGATATTATGCTATTTGCCGGAACAGTACGCGATAATTTGACTCTCTGGGATACCACTATCCCTGATAGTAGTTTAATGCAAGCTTGCCGTGATGCCGCAGTTCACGAAATCGTGTTATCTTTACCTAGTGGTTATAATGCGGACTTGTTGGAAGGAGCAACTAATTTAAGCGGTGGACAACGACAACGTTTGGAAATTGCTCGCGCTTTAGTGAATAATCCTGCGATTCTATTAATGGATGAAGCCACTAGCGCATTAGATGCAGAAACGGAAAAAATTATCGATCAAAATATTCGTTTGCGTGGATGTACTTGTTTAATCGTTGCTCACCGTTTAAGTACTATTCGTGATTGTGATGAAATTATTGTCCTGGAGCGTGGTAAAGTTGTTCAACGAGGAAGCCATGACCAATTAAGTCAAGTTGAGGGACATTATTTACAGTTAATTAAAAGTGAGGGGGGAAGTCTTTAGGATTATTCGATTTTGGATTACCCTTACGGGTGTGTGCCGCGTTGTTGCGTTAAAGCGCTACTACGTGCCTTTTTCTTACCCATCACAATTAATCACATGGAGTATTATAAGCTATCCAATTGACACTCCTACTACTAAAAGTACGTGGGAGTTTGACAGATTCACCGACCTAAAAGTGCAGGGAAACGCTGGACACTTCGCTGGGGCGTGCCACATCAGCGGTCTTATCATCCCTATCCACAATTTACCCCAAAGCCGTCCTAGAAGGACGGGGCTTATATCCCATTTTTTTGGTCAATTCGTTGAAAAACATATTTGGTTCCAGTTATCACGGGAAAAAGCATTCAAAAATACACCTAATCTTGTGGGTATGGGAATTATCTGATATCCTAAATAAAGATATATTGCATCAAGCCCGGCAATTTGTGCTGATGAGAGAAAATGTGGTTGCAAGTATTATTTAGGGCTGTATAGAAAATTGCGGGTGTCGAGCGCAACAATGAGACTTGGAAAACCATTTTAAACAGTAATTTAAATACCTAATTAGATTCATTTCCAGTAACTTAGGACAAATTATATGACTTCTGCGGCTGAATTCCCAGCAGGTGCTGGTTTTGTGCCTTCCTCAGAGCGAGAAAATAGTCATGATCCCCAATTATTGGCAACCGGGGTATATGTGACAGTACATGGACATTTTTATCAACCACCACGGGAAAACCCCTATCTAGACACAATTGAACGTCAACCCGGAGCAGCTCCCTTCCATAATTGGAATGCACGTATTCATAGTGAATGCTATCGTCCCAATGCCTATGCACGGGTCTTGAACCACCGAGGGGAAGTGGTGGGGATCGTCAACAACTATGAATACATGAGCTTTAATATTGGTCCGACCTTGATGTCGTGGTTAGAACGCCATGATTTGCAGGTATATCAGCGCATTATTGAAGCCGACCGACTATCCTGCGATCGCTTGAATGGATATGGCAATGCGATCGCCCAGGTTTACAATCACATCATTATGCCCTTGGCAAATCAACGGGACAAATACACCCAGATTCGTTGGGGAAAATATGATTTTAAATCCCGCTTTGGTCGTGATCCCCAGGGAATGTGGTTAGCGGAAGCAGCCGTTGATTATGCAACCTTAACAGCTTTGGTCGATGAGGGGATCAAATTTATCGTCTTAGCACCCTCCCAAGCCCAACGCTGTCGGCCCTTACCCAATGAATGGGAGCAACAACCCGAATGGCATGAAGTCGGTGGTAGTCAAATTGATCCCACCCGACCCTACCGATGCTATTTAAAAAACGATGGCGCAAATCCCCGTTATATTGATATATTTTTCTATGATGGGCCCATATCCCGTGACATGGGCTTTAGTGATGTGGTCTACAGTTCTAGCCATTTAGCAGGAAGAATCGGAGCCGCAGTCCGGGGTGAACACCAAGCCCAATTAATCTCCGTAGCCACCGATGGGGAAACCTTTGGTCATCATAAACGTGGTACAGAAAAAACCCTCGCCTATGCTTTCACCCATGAATTTCCCCAACGCGGTTGGACCGTCACCAACTTTGCCCACTATTTAAGCCTCCATCCCCCCACCTGGGAAGTCGAACTCAAACCCGTCACTGCTTGGAGTTGTGCCCATGGGGTCGATCGCTGGCAAGATGATTGTGGTTGTGGTGGAGCTCCCGGATGGCACTTAAAATGGCGCAGACCCCTACGGGATAGTTTGGATTGGTTACGCGATCGCTTAATCAAAATTTACGAACAACAAGCCCAGCAGTTATTCAGCGACCCCTGGTTAGCGAGGGACGAGTATATCCAGGTCATTCGCGATCGCACTCCAGAAACCGTGAGCGCATTTTTGCAGCGTCACCAAAACCACCCCCTCACTGACAGCGAACGGGTAGACGCACTGCGATTATTGGAAATGCAGCGCCATGCTTTACTAATGTATACTAGCTGTGGTTGGTTCTTTGAAGAAGTATCCCGCCCCGAAGGTACACAAATCCTCCGCTATGCAGCTCGCGCTTTAGAATTAGCAGCCGATGTATCGGGAGTTCAACTGGAACGGGAATTCATGAAACGTTTGGCGACCATTCCCAGCAATATTGACGAATTTATTAATGGTGAAAAAATATACCAAAAACTAGTCCTAACTTCCCAAGTCACTATTGAACAGGTTGCAGCTCACCACGCCATTACTTCCCTGTTTAACAATCATCACTTCCACGAACATAATTCCGCAACCGCCAATCGCGTTTATTGCTATACCGTCCATCAAAGTGATTATACATTGCAACGGATGGGAGCCTTGACCCTGGGAGTTGGGAATATTGAGTTAATATCAGATATTACCTGGGAGAGTCGGAATTTAGTCTTTGCCGTTCTCCATCTAGGTGGATGGGATTTTCACTGCTGTATTCAACCCTTTGAAGGTAGACGTAAATACAGCGAAATCAAAGAACGATTATTTTCCTCCTTACAAAAAGCCAGCGCGGCTCAAACCATTTTAGACATGGCCCAGTTATTTGGGGAGAAAAGTTACAGCTTGCAAGACCTATTTGCCGAAGAACGACACAAAATCATGCGTACACTCACCCAGGAAACCCTGGGGAGATTAGACCAACTATATCACCAAGTATATCGGGATAATTACGGGGTAATTATGGCATTCCATCGGGATGAGTTAACCGTACCCCAGGAATTGCAAGTTGCGGCCGAAGTAGCTTTAGGACACCAATGCTTAACCAAATTGCAGAGCCTAGAACGGGATATTAATGATGTGGCAGCAAGTAATAATTACCTAGTGGAATTAAGTGCGATCGCCACAGAAGCCAAACATCTACGGGCGAATTTAAATATTCCGGCAGCGAAGGTATTATTAGAGCAATTAATATCTCGTTTATTATGGCAAATCCTGTACGGTAACAATTTCAATTTGGAGATAGAAATCGAGCGATTGGAAAGTTTAATTCGGGTCGGTAATGCCCTGAACTTAGGAGTTTCCCTCGATAGTGTCCAGGAAATGTATGTCACTTACCTACATCAGCAGATATTACCACAGGTGAAACAGAGTAGCGATACCTATCCCTATCGACAATTACTACAGTTAGGACACACACTCAAAGTCGATGTCAGCGCTTGGTTGTAACGGTTCGGCAACTTTGGCGACAAGTTTTCATCAAAAAGTAATCTCATGCAGATAATGGAGAAATCATTAATCGACGCTCACGGTCAGCAGCATAAGCAATACAGGCTTTTAAGTCTTCTCGTGTCAGATCAGGAAAATCGTCAAGAATTTCTGCTTCAGTCATCTCAGAAGCCGGATATTCAAGAACTTCATAAACCGTAATTCGTAAGCCGCGTACACAAGGCTTGCCACCGCGTTTATTGGGTTCGATCGTGATGATTTCTCGGTAGTTCATCGGTTCTCACAATTATTTATTACAACTATTCATATATCTTACCGAAATCAAGAAACTCAGCAAACATCTTCCAACTAGGATACTGATCTGAATAAGTTACTGGCTGTGCAGTTAAGCATTCGAGTGCAGCCTAGAGGAAACTGGGTATATCGCCATTTTTCCACCCAACACACTATATCCCCATTCCCTACTCCCTCACCCCAAAAATCTGCCAAAAGATAAAAATATCTGGCGGAAAATGAGTATTTCGATCCTCAATGAGTGCTAAAGTTGCAAAGATATAGTGTAAGTCTCAGCGAGTATCATGCTGAAGAAGCTACAAAAAAAGCAAATCTCTATTCTTGTAGGAGCAGGGTTGTGCGCGTTTTTAGCGGGTGCAATGTTTTCTGCACCGGAAATTGGTAAAACTTTGGGGAAATTATTGCGTTTTAACCAAACTCCCACCGAACGCATTACCGAAGAAACCAAAGCGAAATCCATCGTTTTTCCCCTAGTGACAGAACCAGTGGAAGCACGCGCGGCAAAATTAACGCAAATAGCCAATAACACCGCCAATTTATCTGGTTTCCAACAACTGGAACGCAGTCGAGCTAGATATCTATTGGCTAGTGACCTATTGGCAAACGAAAAAACCCAAAAACAAAATGCTCAACAAATCTTAAAACTTTTAGATGGACTAGAACACGATTACAGCTTGTTGGCTCCTTACGTCTTGCTGCAACGAGCCAGAGTATACGATATTACTGGAAATCCAGGTAAAGCGTCCGACTTACGTCAGCAGGTGGTTAGAGAATATCCTAAACATCCAGCCGTTGTCAAAGCATATTACTTGATTAGCACTCCAGAATATCAAGAACGAGCGATCGCGGAATTTCCCTCCCATCCCCTCACCTGGAAAATCATACGTAAGCGTTTAGCCGAAAACTTTGAGCAGCCCCAGTTAAAGTTAAATTTAGCCCGTTATGCCTTTAATCAGCCGGGAATTGGCGATATTCTCAGCAATTTATCCACCGATGCCAACCTCAAACCCGAAGACTGGGAGGTCATTGGTAATGCACGCTGGGAAAACAAACAATTTGGTAGTGCAGCCACAGCCTACAGCAAAGCTCCAAAAACTCCCCGTAATCTCTACCGGATTGGTCGGGGATTACAAATAAGTGGCGATCGCGAACCTGCTTTTACAGCTTACCAGGATTTAATCAATCAATTTCCCCAATCCTCGGAAGCGGGTATAGGGCTATTGCGAATGGCAGAACTAGTCCCAAGCAATCAAGATGCTTTACCCTTACTAGATCAAATTATCAGTAAATACCCGGAGCAAGCCCCAGAAGCCCTGGTGAGGAAAGCCAATATCCTCAAACAGAAAAAAGACCAAAAAGGAGCAGCCGCAGCCTATAAATTGCTCTTAGAAAAGTATGCAAATAGCGAACAAGCCGCAGTGTATCGCTGGGAACAAGCCCAAAACCAAGCAAAAGCCAAAAATTATCAAGCTGCCTGGGAATGGGCCCAACCCATTCCCACCAACAATCCTAGTAGTATTCTTGCCCCGCGTGCTGGCTTTTGGGTTGGTAAATGGGCAACTAAACTCGGTAAAAACACAGAAGCCAAACAAGCCTACGAGTATACGTTAGGTGAATTTCCCTTTTCCTACTACGCCTGGCGTTCCGCCGTTGCCCTCGGTTTAAAAGTAGGTGATTTTAATAACCTGCGGCAAATGAACCCGGATTTAGTCAAGCGTCAACGTCCCGTTCCCCTAGCAGGTTCAGAAAGTTTTAAAGAACTATACCTCCTGGGACAGGATCGGGATGCATGGTTGCAATGGGAAAGTGAATTTACGAATAAAACCCAACCCACCATCGGCGAACAATTTACCGAAGGATTAATGCAACTAGTCAGGAACGAGAACCTCAAAGGGATCAACACCGTTTCCACCCTAGAAGACCGGGAAGCACCCGCAGACAAAGCCGAATATCAACAACTCCGCCAACAGATAACCTATTGGCAAGCCAGATACCCCTTCCCCTACCTCGACTTGATTGAAAAATGGGCGGCAACCTACAAAGTAAATCCCGTAATGGTGACAGCCCTAATCCGTCAAGAATCAAGATTTGAGGCAAAAGCCAAATCAACGGCTGGTGCAACCGGGTTGATGCAGGTAATGCCAGATACCGCCAAATGGATTGCACCGCAAATCGGCAAAGATATCAAAAACATTAACCTGGAAGACCCGGAAGATAATATCATGCTCGGTAGTTGGTATCTAGGGCATACCCATGATACTTACAAGAATAACTCCTTGCTGGCGATCGCAAGTTACAACGCAGGACCTGGAAACGTTTCCCAATGGCTACAACAACCCAACATCCCCAAAGATGACCCCGACGAATTCGTGGAAGCAATTCCCTTCAACGAAACCAAAAACTATGTACGGCAAGTCTTCGGTAACTATTGGAACTACCTGCGGCTATATAACCCGGAAATATCCAACCTCGTCGCCAAATATTCCACCAACCATCCCACTCTGACCAAACAACAACCCCAATCAACTACCACACCCACAACAAATCAATCACCCGTAGAGAGTAAGTAGAGACAACTCTAGAAGAGTAGGGAGTGGTAAAAACACCATCAGTTCTGGTGTCAGCAATACCTACAGGCTACTCCCTATTTTGCATGAGAAACAGGAAAAGGCTAATTTGCCACCCACCGATCGGTTAAATTGAGAAATAATAAAGATACTATGGCAGCTAACAAGTCTGTGGATTGTAGATGTTGGATTTTGGATGAGGATTACGTCTCCCGACCTGTTTGCAAGTCCAGTTTTTAAGTCAAACAGAACCCCCAGACCAGAATCATAATTCCTTCAATCCCTTGTACCTGCCATGAATAAAATCGTACTAATATTGATGGCGACGGGTGTTCATGGGAAAAGCTGATACAGCAAATATTTCACAATCTATAGCCCGCAGGGCTTCTCATTAGAGTAATCCAAAATCCAAAATCCAAAATGGTATCAAATACCCCCAGTAATTAATCACAAAACGAGGCGAATATGCCCAGAACGCAAAAAAACGATAACTTTATAGATAAATCCTTTACCGTCATGGCAGACCTAATCTTAAAAATGCTGCCAGCAAAAAGAAAGTCAAAAGAAGCCTTTGTTTATTACCGCGATGGGATGTCAGCCCAAGCTGAAGGTGAATATGCCGAAGCCTTAGACTACTACAATGAGGCATTATCCCTAGAAGAAGACCCCAACGACAAAAGTTATATTCTTTACAACATGGGGCTAATCTACGCCAGTAACGGCGACCACGAGAAGGCAATAGAACTGTATCATCAAGCACTAGAACTGAATCCTCGCCTTCCCCAAGCCCTGAATAACATTGCAGTTATTTACCACTTCCAAGGTGAAAAAGCGAAAGAAAATGGAGATAACGACGCAGGAGAAGCCCTCTTTGACAAAGCTGCGGATTACTGGATTCGAGCAATTCGCCTAGCCCCCAATAACTATATCGAAGCACAAAACTGGCTCAAAACCACTGGTCGCTATCAAATTGATGTATTCTTTTAAGGAAATTAGAAATACAATACTGTCACCTTGTTTGATGCAGAAGGAGTAGGGAGTAGAGACGACCCGTCGGGTCGTCTCTACGGGGAGTGGGGAGCAGGTAGCTAACAAGTGTAGATTTTTTGTTTAGGCTTGAGTGGGTTGTTTCCCAACGACATTGGGTATAGTGAGTAGGAAGTAGGGTAAAAAAACTTTCATCATCAGTTTTGGTGTCAGCATTACATGTAGACTACTCCCGATTCCCTACTCCCTACCTCAAAAAACTAGTATTTAATCCAAAATCTAAAATCCAAAATCCAAATGATTGACCGCGAACAAGTTCGGAAAGTAGCACTTTTAGCCCGGTTAGATTTAACAGCTGAGGAAGAAGAACAATTCACAACCCAGTTAGGAAGCATCCTCGAATATATCGAGCAATTAAACGAGCTTGATGTTAGCGATGTAGAACCAACTACCAGGGCAATTGATGTCGTCAATGTTACCCGCCCTGATAATTTACAACCCTATCCAGAAAGGGAAGCAATTTTACAAAGCGCACCGGAACAGGAAGGAGATTATTTTAAAGTACCAAAAATCCTCAATCCAGAGTGATTTAACGGCTGCATTGATGAGGGTACTCTTAAAGTTGCGACAAAAGCCTTGGGGGATAGGGAATAGGCGAAAAATACAGGATACCCATTCCCAAAATCACCTCCAAGCTTCACACGGTATAGGGAAATGCTGGGGAATCAAATAATAATTACGGCAGCAAAGAAATTGCCCTACCCATATAATCCCATAATGCCCCATCACCCATCCCCCGACTCGCAGTTTCCACTCCCTCTTGTTGGTACATATTACATAAAGACTGCTCAATTCCTGGATTTCCATCCGTAAACTCTGCAATTAACTCTTGCCAACGTTGAGCCAGATTTTTTACTGTGGCGCTAGCTGGATCGGTTCCTTTTTCCATTTCTAAGCGCGCTTGGGTAATTAATCTTTCCCATTCATTTTCTACTTGTTTGATTCTTTCTTCTCCTTAGAGCATTGCTGACAAGTTAAGCTCATTGGTCTTTTGTCAATAAGTAATAATGCTCAAAATCTAGGTGAATAAAGATGAATTAGAAGGATGCGATCGCTAAATTTTCAATGCATAATTGATTCTGGCGCGGAAAACTCAGTGCAAAGTAGAATTTACTACTTCTCCTTCACCTCACTTTTAAGGATAATTACGAGTTGACAAAACTAATTTCACCTTAAATTGTCACGAATGCTCTTTACCAGGAGATTTCCCAGCTTGGCAGACAGTATATACGTATTTCCGCAATTGGCGGATTGATGGAACTTGGCTTTTGATTCATGATAAAATCAGGGGTTGGACTCGGATTGAGATGGAACGTCACCCAAGCCCTTCAGAAGCAATAATTGATAGTCAAAGCGTAAAAAGTGCAGCTATGGTTAGCATCTCGCTTGGTTTTGACGGAGGTAAGCTTATAAAAGGGCGAAAACGATTCATAACAGTCTATACTTTGGGATTAGTGCTACGAGTTTTGGTGACAGCAGCCAATACAGGTGAGCGCTCCGGTGGAAAGCAAGTTCTCAAGCGGGTTAAACAGTCAAATCAGAAGATATCGCGCTTAACAACGATTTGGGTTGATGGAGGCTTTGACGGTGAGGTAGTGCGTTCCTGTCGCCTTGCGTCGGAAAGCAACTACCGAACCCGTAAGGGAGAGCCATTTATGCAATGGGTAATGAATTTTTGCCGTTGGGTTGTCCAGGTGGTTTTGCGACCAGAAGAAAGTAAAGGGTTTGTTTTACTTCAAAAACGTTGGGTTGTTGAGAGAACTTTTGGTTGGTTGATGGGATGTCGGCGATTAGTTCGCGACTATGAGTTATTACCTGAAACATCAGAGACTTTTATTTATCTTGCCATGATCCCTATTATGCTGAGGCGTTTAGCATAGTTTTTGACTTTGAGAAACTTTTCAAACATCCTCT
>CALJJQ010000099.1 GCA_937973965.1 uncultured Calothrix sp.
ATTCACGATTTTTTAACCTTTTAAAAGAAGTGTAAACCATAATTTTCTAATGCTTCTAATACCGGATTAAGTATACAGTTTTACTGGTTCACTGTATGTAAGTTAGCTCTATCTAATTGCCAGATAGTAAATTTTGCTGAAATAGTTTACCAAGCGTAATATATTCATGAACTGATCTTTCTCGAGAAAAATCGTTTGCTCTATTTTGTAGCATTTCTTTCGTAATAGAATTCTCTAAAACTTTTAGCATTGCTAAAGATAGGCTTTTAGTATCACCTACTGGAATTAACGTACCATATTTACCATTTTCCAAGATTTCTTTCGGTCCACTTGGACAATCTGTTGAAATCACTGGACATCCACAAGCCATAGCTTCGATTAATACCGTTGGTAAACCTTCCCAAAGAGATGAAAGAACAAAGGCTTTTGCTTTACTCATATACATGTAGGGATTATCGACAAAGCCAGGCATTAATATATCACCTGACAAGCCCAATTTTCTGATCAATAATTCTAATTCTGTTCTTAGTTCTCCTTCCCCTAAAATTATTAGACGAGCTTTGACAAATTTCCTAGCAATAGCAAAAGCTTCTATCAGAGTATTAAAATCTTTTTGCTTCGTTAATCTACCCACAGCTAAAAAAACTGGAGGTGAGTCAGGTTGAAACCAGGGGTGTTCCAAGCTCATTTTGGCTTTTGAATATAAATCCTCATCAACAACTGGATTATAAATCACATGAAGTTTATGTTTTGGAAAGTTGAATTGTGATTCTAGATCATCAACTATACCTTGAGAAACACCTATAATTGCCTCTGCTTTCGAGTACATCGTCTTCATTAAAGTGGGGATGAATTTAGCTGTTATTTGTTCTGAATAAGAGGCAGAAAAGTTTGAGTGTTCAACGACCAATATGGGTGTATGCACACGAGCTAATTCTCTGGCAATTAAAACAGCTACATTTGCATGAGATAGATGGGATATAAGAAGTTGTGGCTTGTTGATTTTCAAATACTTAGAGAGTGGTAGTATAGATTTTACTACTCGCCCTGTTTTTAAGTTGAAAGAACGAACCTCTTTAGGTAATTGCCCTAAGTACGGTCCTTGGGCATCTGCTAATAATAAATCTAGTGGAATATTGAATTTTAGCATTCCTTTCATTAGATTTATTACAGCTTTTTCTGCTCCGCCTCCAGCAAGAGTTGGAATAAAAAAGGCAATAGGCTGCTTTTCCATAATATACTATCCAATTGATGACATTACAAAAAAATAAGTAGTAGTTCAAAATTAATTTTACATTTTGAGATGCTGAAATTCTTGTGATTACTACTCTTCGAGAAGGCTTCGCCAACGTTCCGAGTCCTGCGGACATACAATATTAACGCAATGAAATATTTAGTTTTGCGTAAGCACTCTTAAGAAACATATTCTGTAGAGTGAAAATGCGGCTTTTGCTGTCATGGTAATCTTTTTGTGTGTTAGTTATTGACCTCAAAACTTTGCTTGGTTGCGTTTCTTTTATTTGTTGCGGGAGCGTGCGATCACAGTCATTGAGCGCTTATGTGATACACCATTATGCATTTTCTGCTTTATACAAGATAATGAAGTCTATAGACAACTATTGAATCAGTATTTCAGCTTGTTTGTTTCAAGATGAGATTAAAATGTTTATAAATTAGCTCATATTCCCCAGTGGATAAAAAATATATATCTTGATGCTTTAGCTATTAACATCAAGTCAATGGTAAGCTTTATATTAATTTTTTTTTGCACTTATCACCTCTTCAATTACTGTTTCCCACATACCCATTACTTTATTTAAGCTAAATCTTTCTATAATCTCCGGAGCTCGTTCGGCTAAACTTTGCCGGATTTTTTCGTTAGAAATGAGAAATTTGATTGCCGAAGCTAGTGATTCTATGTTTTCATTTTCTACCAATATTCCATCTATGCCATCACGAATAATTTCTCTTGGTCCACAACGACAATCAGTAGATATAACAGGTAATCCACAAGCCATTGCTTCACATAGTGCATTTGGAAAACCTTCAAAGCGAGAAGACATAACAAAAATATCCCCTTTTTTAAGCCATTCGATAGGATTCTTTATTCTTCCAGGAAGCTTAACTCTATTTTTTATTCCTAACTCATGGGATAATGATTCTAAATCTGCACGTAAGCTTCCCTCTCCTAAAATTGTCAATGTCCATTCTGGATAATCATCTTTTAGCAATGAAAAAGCACGTATTAACAGGTCAAATCCCTTTTGCTTTTCTAACCTTCCCATTGCAATTACACAAGGTTTGGATATATCTAAAGAATCCTTAAAATCAGGAGATTCTAATTCTGGTAATACTACCGGATTTGGTATCGTTACGATGCTATCGGGTAAATTAGACAAAACATTAACACGTGCCCTATCAGTCTGAATTACAACCTTTTGCGCTAAAGGATTAGTTATTTTACGTATCATTTCCCAAAGTTGTCCATGATAGTATCCTGGCTCATTTCTTTCAGAAATAATGACAGGAACTTTTAATCCTCTTGTCGCTAAGATAGTGATTACATTAGTATTTTCTTGAAAACTTATTACTACATCAGCCTTACTTTGAATGATAGCTTGGCGTAACTTTCTTATCCTTTCTATATTATTCCAAACGCCAATCATTTTGCTTTTGGAAATTTTTGCCATGTCTAATTGTATCAGGTAAATATCCTGATCTAATTTAAAAAAAGGGGTAAACGTCTTATCTACAAAAGTCAAAATAGTTACAGACCACCTTCTAGAAGCCCAATAATTAGCCATGTTCGAAACAACTCTTTGAGCTCCACCTGCACTTAAACAATGGATCACTATGGTTATTTTCATATGTACTAAGTTTTAACGAAAAATCAATCAATATTTTCTATACATATTCTTTTTCACACATTTTTAAAAGTGCATGAAAAAAATCAAAAATAGATAATAGATACAAGCTCTGTCTATTTTGATTATTTTCCGATTTGCAAGTTTAACTTTTACTTTTAACGGTTTATTATCTTCAGAAAATTATGTCAATAATTTACTCCACCTTCATACTCCTTTAACCTTAAAATTCTCCCGCAGACCATTTGAGCCTTTCAGAAAATATTGATTGGACTTATCATCTAATAATGTAGATGTCATATCATGAAAGTATTTTGGATGATAGCCAGGAACGATTTGCTCTAATAAAAATACTATGGCATTTCCATCATTTTTATTTGCCGCTTTGCATAAAGCATCTGCCATCAGATTTAAATTATCAGGAACTATGCGACTGGCATTTTTCACTACTAATAATTTATCGTGTTCTGTTGGTTCGTATTCCTCCCCTTCTATAAGTAATTCCTCAAACAATTTTTCCCCTGGTCGTAATCCGGTAAATTGGATTTCGATGTCCTTCCCGACTTCATAACCGGATAGTCTGATTAGTTCTTTGGCTAAATCGACGATTTTCACTGGTTGACCCATATTCAACATCAGTACTTCACCACCCCTTCCTAGTACTGCTGCTTGCAGAACTAACTGTACTGCTTCGGGGATGGTCATGAAGTAACGACAAATGTCGGGGTGGGTGACGGTCACTGGTCCTCCTGCGGCAATTTGCTTTTTGAAGGTGGGGACTACACTCCCGCGACTTCCAAGAACATTACCAAAACGAACTGCTACGTAGGATTTACCGCTTTGTTTAGCCGCTTGCAGGACTAGCATTTCAGCAACGCGTTTGCTCGCTCCCATGACGTTGGTGGGGTTGACCGCTTTGTCGGTGGATATCATGACAAAGTGATTGACGTTGTATTTAAGAGCTAGATTCAGGAGGTTTCTGGTGCCAATGACGTTGTTGGTGACAGCTTCGGGTGAATTAAGTTCCATCAGGGGAACATGTTTGTGGGCTGCTGCGTGAAATACTACGTCTGGTTGAAAGGTGGCAAAGGCATGTTCTAGTCTTTCGGGAATCCGGATGTCGGCAATAAAGGCTGATAGTTTGGGGGTTTGCCGTTGGGATTTGGCTTCTGTGGTCAGGAGTTGGATGACCTGATCTAGTTCCTGTTGAATGGTGAAGACGGAGTTTTCACCGTGTCCAATCAAGAGTATTTCCGATGGTAGACATTTGAGTATTTGCCGACAGAGTTCACTACCGATGGAACCTCCTGCACCTGTTATCAGAATACGTTTGCCTTGGATAAATTCGGATACGCGCTGAGTATCTATTTGTACTGGTTCGCGACGAAGGAGGTCTTCGATTCTGACATCGCGGATACTGTCGAGGCGAACTTTGCCGTTGATGATTTCGTGAATGCCTGGTAAAGTAAAGGTGTTGATCCCGGTTTTTTGGCAGATATCTACGATGTCACGAATTACTTGTCCTGCAACAGTTGGCATGGCGATGATGACTTTGCTAATGTGCAAGGATTTGATGATATCGGGGATGGATCCGCGATCGCCAACTACGGGGACTCCGCGAATACGCGCGTTGAGTTTGTAGGGATCATCGTCGATAAAGGCGACTGGTTGCAGTCCGAGTTGGGGATTTCGTTGCATTTCCTGGACTAGGGATATACCCGCACTACCTGCACCGACAATCAGGGTGCGTTCTTTGGATTGGGGGTGGATACGTCGCTGTTGCAGTCTTTCGATGATGCGAATACTGAATCGCATTGCACCAATAAAGACGAAGGATAATAATCCATCGATAAATGGTAGCGAATTTGGCAGTTCGTTAACACTAAAGGGAATAATATAGTTCGCTATATCAAACAAAATTGCTTGGACAATTACGGCAGCTATGGTCAGGACAGCAATGTATACCAGTTCCTCTATACTGGCATAGCGCCAATAACGCTTGTAAAATCCAAAGCTCCAAAAAACGGATATTTTAACGCTCAAAAATAGGAGTGTAGCTGTCACCAAGTCCGGGAGGTAGGAGCTAATTTGTAAGTTCCCATCTAGTCTGAGGATGAGTGCAAGTAGGGGTGTAAATATAAATGCGATAATATCAAAAATTAATAAGTGCCGATTACGTAGCTTGACTAGCTTTGATGACACTTGTTTGAAAAGGAACTGTGTTAGTCGGTGCGAGAGAAAAAACAAAGAATTTATGACCATCCAACCCTCCAGACGCAGCCAAATTAATTAAACCTTGACGATGCTAATATCAAGATTTGGATGTTTGGCGTATTCGTTTTACATATCTTCAGCAAAATCAAACATGGATTGACCCCATTGCAAAAAAACTGCGATCACAATATGGGAGTAAATTACAGTTGCAGGGAATTTTTATTTTAATTTTGCATTTCATCAAGCCCTAGAAATGATATTTTTTTATTGACTACCCCATTTTTGACAAGAATTATATCCCCCTTGGCTATAGCTTACTTGTGATACGGAGTCAAGTTTGCAAAAACCAGTGTTCTCATAATTTGATGCAATAATTGAGCAAAAACAAATCTTCATATAGATAACATCTGATTTTTTTTCTCGTCTGATATCAATGAATTTTTTTCAATTCACAATAGCAACACTCATCAACTTCCCCTAACTCGAGATTTCATTTGATTGTGTTTAGAGTTGAGAACAATGGATAGATAATATTTTCTTAAATCTCTATTTATGGTAGCTGGTGAATGGTTGGAATGATCAGATTTGGTGTTGGCCAGAATCTGGGAAATTTTTACATGACCGCATTCTTTCCTCTAGACGTTACCTAGTGGGGTTTTCTGTCACAACACGCAACGCATAAACAACCGTTAACCATGATATCACCAGCAACACGGAGGCGTTACAGAAGCAACTGATTTACGGAGTCAATATTGAGTGATTTGATCGTGTTCAACCATCACATCAAATTTGTAGCAGTTTTCATTGTCAATGTCGTGCCAATTTGGCAGAACATCCAATGCAGAACCCGAATGACTCCGTATTGAAGGGGAAAATTAGGTCAAGAAGAAAGGATGATTCTACTGGAAGTCAGGTTTTTTTGGTATAAAAAGCTGATGCTAATTATGCATAGGTTTTGCTGTCTTGATTTGACCACTAATCAATGAAATAACTAGATTAGAAAATCCTTTTCTTCTCTAAAGGAAATTTAGATACGCAAATATTGTGAGATTAAATCTTAGCTTCCAAGGACTTCAGGTATTCCGTATTTACACCAGACTCACGGGTGAGGGCAATTTTGCCAGTACGAGCAATTTCTCGTAATCCAAACTTTTGTAACACCTGGACAATTGCCACCATTTTCCCTGGGTCCCCGACAACTTCCAGGGTCAGCGAATCTTCTGCCACATCAACAACACGAGCGCGGAAAATTTGGGCTATCTCAACAACCTCGGAGCGATTGATGCTGGTAGCGTTGACTTTGAGTAGCATCAGTTCCCGTTCCACACAGGGGACTTCAGTAACGTCTTGAACCTTTAAAACGTTGATGAGCTTGTATAGCTGCTTTGTTAATTGCTCAATAATGCGGTCGTCTCCCGGTACTACCATCGTGATGCGTGAGACTCCGGATTGTTCCGCAGGACCAACGGCCAAGCTTTCGATATTAAAACCCCGACGTGCAAATAATCCTGCGATGCGAGAGAGAACTCCCGCTTCGTCTTCAACTAGTACCGAGAGTGTGTGTTTCATGATTAGCCAAGACCAATGAGGGCAGACAACTTAAAAGTAAGGTGGAGGGGTTGACTTGAGTATAGAGATCGCCAGACTAAAGACTAAAATCTTAGATTCAAATCAGATTTTGCTGTCGGGAGCAAGATATATCTCTTTTGTCAGCTGGTGATCCAGGACAATGGTTTTGGTAGAGACGGGGTTAGACTAGGAAATTTAAGATAGATTTTAGATTTGTAATTATATTTAACTACAAAAAATGCCAGATTGATCAAGTTAATTGCTCAATTTATCTAAAAATCATGATTTTTTTCAGGAGTGGGAATAGGGAACAGGGAGTAGGGAATAGGGAGTAATACCGTTTTACATTGGAGTTGATAGCTGATGGGGAGCTTTCGAGAGTAGGGGAAGAAAATGTATCAAAATTTGAGTGAAATGGTATTAGTCAAGGAAAACCCATATTCTGGAATCATCTCAAATCCAAAATCCGTCTTGGAAGGTTTGGTGGAAGAATAAATCTCCCCGAAGTTTACCGGAAAGAAAATCTTCCTGGCAAACTCTCTTCCCCAACTTTCCGCAAAATCCAAAATTTCATCAGATGCGTCGAAAATTCCGAAACAAGTTAGAATCATAATTAGCAATTGCAAAAAATTACGTTCGTTGTTTGTGTCTCAGACTCCCACCCCAGCTAATCCAGAATTTCAATTTGATTCTATCCCCGCAGCCCTGGCAGACCTCAAAGCAGGACGCTCTATTGTGGTTGTTGATGATGAAAATCGTGAAAATGAAGGCGATTTGATTTGTGCAGCCCAATTTGCCACCCCTGACATGATTAATTTTATGGCAGTGGAAGCGCGAGGTTTAATTTGTTTGGCCATGACTGGGGAACGGCTTGACCAGTTGGAGTTGCCGTTGATGGTGACTAATATCACCGACCCAAACCAAACAGCTTTCACCGTCAGTATTGATGCTAGTCCCCATTTAGGTGTAAGTACGGGAATTTCCGCAGAAGACCGAGCGCGAACCATTCAAGTGGCTCTCAATCCAGCGACAAAACCCTCAGATTTACGCCGTCCGGGACATATTTTCCCGTTGCGAGCCAAGGAGGGGGGTGTACTAAAACGGGCAGGACATACGGAGGCGGCGGTCGATTTAGCACGGTTGGCTGGTTTATATCCGGCTGGAGTGATTTGCGAAATTCAAAACCCCAATGGTTCAATGGCGCGGTTACCAGAGTTGATAGAGTATGCCCAGCGTCATAGATTAAAGATAATTAGTATTGCCGATTTAATTAGTTATCGTTTGCAACATGACCGCTTGGTGTATCGGGAGGTGGTGACAAAGCTACCGAGTCAATTTGGTAATTTTGATATCTACGGATATCGGCATACCCTGAATAATACTGAACATGTGGCGATTGTCAAGGGCGACCCGGCCAAGTTTCGAGATCAACCGGTGATGGTGAGGATGCATTCGGAATGTTTAACAGGAGATGCATTGGGTTCTCTGCGCTGCGATTGTCGGATGCAATTGCAAGCGGCTTTGAAAATGATTGAAAATGCTGGTCAGGGGGTGGTGGTTTATCTGCGTCAAGAGGGTCGGGGTATTGGTTTAATTAATAAGCTCAAAGCCTATTCTCTCCAAGATATGGGGTTGGATACGGTGGAGGCAAATGAAAGGTTGGGATTTGCGGCTGATTTGCGCGATTATGGAATGGGGGCCCAGATTTTGATGGATTTGGGGGTTCACCAAATTCGTTTGATTACCAATAATCCCCGTAAAATTGCTGGTTTGAAGGGGTATGATTTAGAGATTGTTGACCGCGTGCCTTTGTTGATCGAGGCGAATGATTATAATTCCTATTATTTGGCGACAAAGGCCAAAAAACTAGGTCACATGTTGTTGCAAACCTACTTGTTGACGGTGGCTATAAATTGGCGTGACGAACCCCAATGTATTACAGACCGTTACGAACGTTTAGAAAAATTACGGTTTATTGCTGGCAATTATAATTTACTATTGCAGGAAGATGCCCGTCCGTTAGCTTTGGCTTTATTTGATCAAGCATCGTTAACAGTACACTTAGGCTTTGATCAACCCCATCTTGCACCACCTGACTGGTATCGTCAAAAAGACCATCCCTATGTCAAAGCAGTCGGGAAAATTCTGGATGAGTTAGGGAGTCTACCCTACGTAGAAAAATGGGAATTTTTGGTTTCTGCGGGAAATGACCCCTTGAGTAACTTACAGGTACAGCTGGATCGGCAAATATATAGGCGATCGCAAATTCCTTCTAGTTTGTTAGAGCAGTTGACAACCCAGAAGATTTATAGTTTTTCGGGTTAAATCTGGTTTATTCTGCCACAAAAGAGAGAATTGCTTGAGCGGTGATTTCTGGTTGCTCTAGGTGGGGTACATGGCCACAGTTTTCAATCCAAACCAATTTACTATGGGGAATTCCCCGTTTAAATCTGACTGCATCCTTGACTCCCAGGATTTTATCACTATCTCCCCAGAGAATTAAAGTTGGCTGTGAGATTTTGTTGAGGGTAGTAAATCGAAACGGACGATAGCCACCGCTTTTAGTAAAAGCAATTAAAGAACGATGCCAATTTTCCATCCCTAAGTGTAATGAAGCACATATCTGCGCATCTAGGGAAGCAAATTCCTTATTCTTGTAAGCAGCACGAGAAATACTTTGACGAATTTTGGGATTCCGTAGAAAATCAGTAGCCCATGTATCCAATGGCGGAAACATCAATTTACTAATCGGTGAACCCCCCGTTAATCCAGCACTATCAATTAATACCAGTTTTTTTACCACATCGGGATAGGTGAGGGAAAAATCAATTGCAGCTGCACCTCCCATTGATGCACCCACTAGAATAATTGGTTGATTAATCAGAGTTTGCCAAAATTGATAGAGGTGGGTTTTAATACTATCCGTCGTGTAGGGAATATCCAGGGGACGTTGATTAAAGCCAAACCCCAGTAAATCCACACCCCACGTTGCATGGGATACAGCTAATCGGGGAATCAGACGACGAAATTCCAACACCGAACTATCAAAACCGTGTAATAGGAGAATTGGTTGTCGGCCATTGCCTTGATGAACGTAACTCGTTTGAATTGGTTGTTGTCTCCCAGGGATAGAAATATCTACCTGTTGCAGATTTTGGACTAGGGTAATAGAAGTTTCTTCCGTCAACTGCTGTAGGCTAGCTGCTGGTAAACAGCTGATTAAATCCTTGATTCTAGTTGTATTGCTAGTCTGACCCACCCTAATCACTCCTGTGTCTTGAAGCATTAATTATCTAATACTATTAGTTATTATACATGTCCAGCAGAGTCAAGTTTGCGGTAGAACCCAAGCAATTCCAGCTTTGAGAAATTGGCTAGATGACTTGGAAAGAGAGCTAAATCAGCGATCGCACCTCAAAAATGGATGAACTTTTATACTAAGGTTCTTTCTAAATTTGCTGCTGCTGCAAATTTAAAATTGACACTAGAAGTTTCAATTTCCGTAGAGGGAAACATTTCTACTCAGAAAATCGCAGAAACTTCCTTCGCTCTGCAAGAATTAGGATTAGATGGTGATATCGAAACCTGAGAATAATTAATAACGGGGTGTGCAATCGGCTTGTTCACCCCAAAAATCCTCTGTGGATAATCATCCCTAGAAAGCTATAAAGTTAAATTTGAGCAAAATTAAAAACATGATTTAGCTCACCTGGATATCGATATTTGTCCCGAAACTATTGTAGGATGGTTGAATACTTAGATTACACCCACCTACTACCAAAGTAACTAAACTCAGTACATGCAGCAGAAAAAAGTGAAATTACATCATCCAGCCAAGTTTGTCGAACCAGTACAAACAAAATCTCCGGAGTCGATGTTCTATTACTTTGCCTACGGTTCTTGCATGTGTCCGGTTGATTTGAAAAGAACCCTAAAGGAAAATACTCACCAATATATTGTCGGTCATGCAACCCTATCTGGCTACCGTCTCGGTTTTTATCGCTATTCTAAAATGCGTCAAAGTGGGGTTTTGGATGTGGTTCCGGACGATAAGTCTAACGTAACTGGTGTATTATATCACCTCCCTTGGCGATTAAGTCAACCCCTTGATATACGTGAAGATGTGCATCGGGGGGGATATCGTCATGAGTACGTTGAGGTGAAATGTCATGGCAAAATTTACCGCAATGTTCGTACCTATGTAGTGGTAGATAAATTGAAGCAGGAAATGGCTCCCAGTGACTGGTATTTTAACGTTGTGTTGCGGGGTGCGGTGACTTGTGGTTTACCGGAAGAATATTGTTGGAGTTTGTTTAATCATATGCATCAGTTGCAGCTACAGCAACAAAAGGCTGCTTAGAGGTTGTTTGATAAGTTATTTTGAATACTTTCTTGTTTTTTTGGGAGTAGGGAGCAGGGAATCGGGAGTAGTTTAGAAAGACAAACAGGAATTAAGTGACAACTCCCGCCAGTGGCTCAAGGTTGCTACCTGGTCAGGTGTTGCTTGCAATCTGTACTGATAAGTTAGTAGCATGAAGCGATTACATCTCCGATAAAACCCAAAGTCACCGTAGAGACATAGCAATGCTACGTCTCTACAGGACGTATAATTTTTATTTATTTTCTACACCCAGCATTCAATACCAAAATCCTAATTTGTCAAGCCATGTTCTAGGGCAAATCGAACTAACTCGGTGCGACTGTTGGTTCCAGTCTTGCTAAACAAACGGCTAACATATTTTTCCACATTGCGGACGCTGGTGTCGAGACGACGGGCAATTTCTTTGTTCATTAACCCTTCAGTGACGAGATTTAAAACGCTTTGTTCGCGGGGAGTTAAATCGATGGTGAAGGGTGCAGGAGTTTGGGTGATCGCATTTTTTTGAGTGAGTAAAGCTTTAATTTGGGCGATTTGTTTGGCAAGTTCGGCAATGTCGGGGGTGTCACCTTCCCCGGATGCTGCGGTGCTACTAAGGTTCCGTCGTGCTAACAGATTTTCCACAATCGCCACTAATTCGTCGGGATCAAAGGGTTTGGGTAAGTAGGCATCAACCCCAGCTTGATAACCTTGAATGCGATCGCCTGTCATCCCTTTTGCGGTTAAAAATACAACTGGTAATGCTTGAAAGCGGGGGTCATCTCGGAGTTGTTTGAGGAATTGATAACCATCCACCTGGGGCATCATGATATCAGAAATTACCAGGTCAGGTATATTTTGTTGCATCCATTCCCAACCTTCACGGGCGTTACTGGCCACTTGAACGCGAAATCCGCTTTCTTGCAGAAAATCCTTTACAGCTTCACGCAACCCAGGTTCATCATCTACCAGTAACAATTGTGCTGACATTGAATAATTTCCTATCCATACTTTACTACCAATTTAGCGAATTTTCACCACAGAATGTACAGGAGGAAAGACTATTTTTTAAAATAAATCGGCAGGGTCAGCAGAGTGTAATTGCCGCATTGCGATCGCTCCGGCGATGAAGCACATAATCAGGGTCAGAAAAAAGACGGTGACGGCTCGTTCCCAAGTCATAAATACTGGTAACATGGTGGCGCTGGCGGCTACGTGATAAAACGCAATGGTAAATATAAAGCCAGGGACGTAGCCCAGTACAGCTAGACATAGGGCTTCTTGACCTAGAGTTTTCATTAAATAAAATTGGGTATAACCCATTGCCTTCAGCATGGCATATTCGGGGAGGTGGATGGAAACATCAGTATAGAGGATTTGGTAAACAATTACACTCCCAACTAAAAATGAAACAATCACCCCCACACCAAAAATAAAGCCGATGGGTGTAGTTTTTGACCAGTAATTAATTTCTAGTTGAGTAAATTCAGGGATAGTGAGAATGAGGATATCGTCGGGTAATTTTTGTTGTAGAAACTCTGCGGTTGTTTGGGGATTGGCGTTAGCAGCTAGTTTAATTAAACCAACCGTTACCTGGTCAGAAGCGTGGCTAGAAAAAAGACGAAGATAGGTTAAATCGCTGCAAATGATATTACCATAGGTGGCAAAGGAGCGACCTAATTTAAACCAACCAGCAATTTGCACCTGGATGTTATTAATTTCCGCATCAGTCGGATTTGTTGGAGCGAATTTAGGTAAAGAAGCAGTATCAAAGAGAACTTGATTCAGGATTTGTAAATGATGTTGTAACTTAGTGACATCATGATTTTTAATACTAAAATTTTCTGGCTGTAAACCAGCAATCAGAATAGTTTGTAAACTGCCATTATCGGGATTTAGCCACTTTCCTAACCCCACATAGAGAGGATTTACCGATTCCACCCCAGCAAATCCCCGTGCTTGGAAAATTCTTTCCCGAGGAAAATGTTTCACAGAATAAATCGTTTTAAAATTACGACTGACAATAACTAAATCCGCATTCAACACCTTGTGGGGAGCGATCGCACTTTCAAATAAAGCCGCTTCAAACCCCATTTGGGCGAAAATGAGGATATCAGCAAACGCAATTCCCGTCAACGCGATCGCCAATAGGGTTTTTCCTCTAATCAATTGTTGCCACGCTAAAGGTATTTTGCAAAATAAACCCAATTTGCAAATTAGTTTACGTAGCATTCAAATTCAACTCCTCGGTGAAACCATTTTGGATTTTGGATTTTGGATTACTTTGAGAACAGTTTCTCGCTTGTAGATAGGGAGTAGGGAGGGAAGAAGTAAAGCTAATAGCGTAAGTTGCTAGTTAGTACCTTTGAATGGTATAGTAGTAATACGAAAATTTAATTTTTGTCATGTACTCTTAGTCACTCATTTACAGGCTTTATACTTAAAAATCAACTTTTTTTTTATAACTAACAACTTGGGTTAGTAGCTTTTTCATGGGTTCTCGTGTCAGCAGTTGATGATAACTACTCCCTACTCCCTACTCCCTAAAAGTATTAGGAGTTTGTGAGAAATCCGGAGTTATGTGTTTCTATATCGACAATTAAGATTTTCCGAGCGTTTGCAGACAATCCGTTCACTAAATCTAATAACTTTCCAATATTTTTGATATTTATTTTTGAACAATATCCCTAACTTCAGGGTAAACAGAAGTAATATACCAAACAAACAGTAAAGACGAACCGTCGGGTCGTCTTTACCTGTATTTCTCGCAAGTGAAGGGTAAGGGTTGAGTAACATCTAAATTTTCTTTCTACTCTCCGCTCCCTACTCCTTACAAGTTTGAGGGATTTGTGAGAAATCCCGGTCTACTATTTGTCCACAAAAATAATTTTCCCCATTTACCTAAAAATAATTTTGCCAATCTCAACACTTGGTGTCCCCTTTCGCGGTAAGATGTAAGACCGCAACAAAAACAGGTGCTTGCTGACTGGAGAAGCTTTTATGGCTCGGATGTATTACGATTCGGATGCAAATTTAGACCTTTTGACCGGGAAAACGGTGGCAATTATTGGTTATGGTTCCCAGGGTCACGCTCACGCTCTCAATCTCAAAGATAGTGGTGTAGACGTGATTGTGGGACTATATCCGGGAAGTAAGTCAGCAGCGAAGGCTCAAGCAGCTGGTTTAACGGTGAAAAGTGTCGCAGATGCAGCATCCGCAGCTGATTTGATTATGATTTTGCTACCCGATGAGGTGCAAAAAACAGTTTATAAACAGGAAATCGAACCCAACTTACAAGAGGGTAATATTCTCGCTTTTGCTCACGGATTTAACATTCACTTTGGTCAGGTTGTACCCCCTGCAAATGTAGATGTAGTCATGGTTGCACCTAAAGGACCAGGACATTTAGTTCGTCGAACCTACGAACAAGGTCAAGGTGTACCCTGTTTGTTTGCAGTTTATCAAGATGCAACTGGACAAGCACGCGATCGCGCTATGGCCTATGCTAAAGGTATTGGTGGAACTAGAGCTGGAATCCTCGAAACTACTTTCCGCGAGGAAACCGAAACCGATTTATTCGGAGAACAAGCAGTTTTATGTGGTGGTTTGAGCGCTCTGATTAAAGCTGGTTTTGAAACTTTAGTTGAAGCTGGATACCAACCGGAATTGGCCTATTTTGAATGTCTCCATGAAGTCAAATTAATTGTAGACTTGGTGGTAGAAGGTGGACTGGCGACAATGCGTGATAGCATTTCCAACACTGCTGAGTATGGTGACTATACCCGTGGTCCACGGATTGTCAATGACAGCACCAAAGCCGAAATGAAGAAGATTCTCTCGGAAATTCAATCAGGACAATTTGCGCGGGAATTTGTGTTAGAAAATCAAGCTGGTAAACCCGGTTTCACCGCAATGCGTCGTCAAGAAGCTGAACATCCCATCGAAGAGGTTGGTAAGGATTTACGAGCAATGTTTAGCTGGCTAAAGAAAGCATAAATTTAGTTTGGTTTGTTGACCTTTGACAGGTAACAGGTTTTGCCTTCTTTTTTTCTTGAAGTTGAAGATAATTGATTAGGCAGTAGGTGCGTTAGCTTTAAGGGTGACGCACCAAAAAATCCCGGATTTTTGTTAATACGAAATTTGAAAAAAGAATGCGACAGATGAATTGTGTTCGTAGAGAGAGGCGATATATCGCGTCTCAGTAGGTTTTGCAAACATTATTTATTTGGAATCGGTACAGGTAGGTAGACACAATTAAATATAAACCCGAATGTGGTTAAAACTAACTTCAAAACATGATTAATTTATACTCACTACTCACAATTTTCCCATTTACCTACCTAGCACACATCTTCGCAACTTTGATAGCAGAGGTAATTGCTCCTTCGTGTAATCCATCCCCTAAGTATGCTCCCACATAATAAGTGTGATTAGTACCGTTCATAGCGATAATTTCATCTCTGAATTCAAAAGCTGGAACGGTGTAAAGGGGTGTATGGTGTGTGAAGGAGTGAATAATTTTATCTTTGTCAATCAAACTATCTAAGTTAAAAGCTAAACTATATTGCTGCGGTGATGATACTCCACACAACTGATTCAAATAGGCATTATAACCCCAACTACTTTCGGTTTGAAAAAAATCGAATTCGGAAAATTTTTTAATTCCATATCGCTCGTACATGGATGTATCTGTGTGTAAAATAGTTGTAGCTTGATTTGCTTCCCATTTAGAGAAACACTTAATTTCCAGTTCACTAGGGTCTGATAATAATTTCATTACCTGGTCAGGGGGTGTGGCAAAAACAACCTTATCAAAGGTGTAGATTGGCCCATTTTTTAATTCAATTTTGACTTGGTTAGAAGTTCGCAGCACCTCGATAATTTCCGCGTTTACCTGAATATTACCTGTAAATTTCGCCAAAATTTTTTCAATATAGGAATATACACCTCCCTTAATTCTCACCCAATCCGTATAAACATAATCTCGTAAAGCAGGAATAGCCAATTCTGCGGGGAAATTATCAATCAATTCAAAAGGCATTGAGTAACTATACATCGTTAGTAACTTCAGCCAATCATTGCGAATACATCGAGATTTTAAAAAATCAGCCATCGATTGATTGTGTAATTGAGAAGTTTTGACCAAGTTTGTTTTAATCCATAATCCCGCAGAGCGAGCGTACATTGTATCCAAGCGTAAATACTCAATTAATCTTTGCCAACCAGTATAATTTTTTTGAATGGCAATACCAGAAAGAATATGTCGTCCATCTTTCATAAATAAAGAGGAAGCAATATTCACAGGTTCTAATTCCACCCCTAATTCTGCCATTAACTGGAGAAAATTAGTAAATTTAACTGGAAATTCCAGCACACCTCCTTCTAAAAATAGTTGAGGGGATAATTTATCTGGATTTGAGTTAGTTATTTTCACATTTTTATGGGTAGTTCTGATGTGTCCACCTAATATCGGTTGCTTTTCAAAAACCGTCACTTGATGACCATATTTATCAAGTAAATATGCTGTCACCATCCCACTAGCACCACCACCAATGATTGCTATTTTCATATTTCTCACCCTGCTAATTAAAACCCATAGAAGAAAGGTAATCTAGACTAGAAAATTATTCTTCCTATTCCCTACTCCCTAGCTATAGAGATAATTTCAGAAATCACAGTAGATTTTTATATTTTCAAAAACCAATCATTTGCTAATCTTTGATATAACATCGCTCCCGTCCAAAAAGTTGGTGCAAAACCGGGATAACCAGAAGAAGCATTACAAAAATAAAAATTATTTAACGATGTTTGATGATTTAATCGACCCAGACCCATATTCCGAGGAGTCAAATTAGAGCCATAGGAATTACCTTGAGGACACCAACAAAAGCGCTCATTTGTTGTAGGACTGCCTGTCATAGAAAAGATAAGGTATTTACGAAAGTTGGGAACATATTTCTTTTCCATCACATCCAACATTTGTGCAAAAATCTCATTTTTTTTCTGTCGATAGGCTTTTTTGTCACTATCACGAAGCTTTTGAAAATAATCGTAGTCTGCAACTGTCAAAAACTCAACAATTTGACAGTCTTCTGGACAGTCACGCTCATGATTAGTTAATAAAGTTGGTGTGGTAATTGCAAAACTCAATTGTGAATAATCATGATTTTCATACATTTGTTTAAATGCCATATTTAAATCGCTATGCTCAGTATGAAAAGTATTCCAAGCACCAAAACCATAATCTCGTAAATCAATATCCTTGACTACACAATAAGCAACAAAATTACTAGGGGAATACTCATAGTTAAGTCTCTTGATGACTTGGGGACTAAAATGATGTATGCCAATCATTTGTGCTGCTTTTTTGGGGTCTAAATTACAAATCTTGTTTGCGGCTGTAAATTCAAAAAATTCCTTGGTCATACGATTAATACCCCTAACTCTCTTGATAGTTCGATTTTCAACTAAAAATTCTTTCACCTCATGATTGAAAAGTAATTCACCCTGATTTTTTCTAATTGTATCTACCAAGGAATTAATCACATGTTCAAAATGTCTAGTTGGATAAAAAGCACCTGCTTGATATGAAGTAAATAAAAT
>CALJJQ010000100.1 GCA_937973965.1 uncultured Calothrix sp.
CAAAAAATCTCTATCAACACGAACCCATGTTTGTCGCTGTGGATGCGAGTTACATCGAGATACGAATGCAGCAATCAATATTCTGAATCTTGCAAAAGCTAGGACTGGGCAAGTCCGAAGTCACGCTAATGGACTAGTAACGTCTACTTTGCTTGGTGAAAACCTGGTGGAGCAAGTGACTAGGATGAAATTAGAATCCCCGTCTCTTTAGAGCGGGGAGTGTCAAATAACGGTAGCTCATATAGCTTGTTTCAGCGATTCAATATCTGCACCCACGATTTTCTCCAGATTGTCGGTAATTTTTTGCATATCCCAATTCCACCAAGCGATCGCTAATAGTTCTGCAACAATGTGATCGGGGAAACGTTTTCTAATTAAGTTTGCTGGATTACCACCAACAATTGTATATGGTGCAACGTCCTTTGTAACTACGGATTTTGCACCGATAATTGCTCCATCACCAATTTTAACCCCCGGCATAATCACCGCTTCATAACCAATCCACACGTCGTTACCAATCACCGTATCCCCTTTGTATACTAATTCTGCGGTGGTGGGTGTGACTCTTTCCCAATCGTCACCAAAGATGTTGAAGGGATAGGTAGAAAGCCGGATAACTGGTGATTTGCACCATTCATGATGAATTTTACACCCGTAGCGATCGCACAGAATTTACCGATAATCAGTTGATCGCCAATAAAGGGAAAATGGTAAAGTACATTGCGCTCAAAGTTTTCTGAGTCGATCGGGTCATCATAATAGGTATAGTCACCGATGATGATATTGGGATTTTTGACCGTATTTTGAATAAAGCATATTTGCGGAAACCCTGACATGGGATGGGGATTTTTCGGATTGGGATAACTCATGCGATCGCTTAAAAAATAATAAAAAAATAAATATACTGCGTCATACTTTTCACGATTCATCATAAGCCATCCCATTGGCTGCGGCATAACGATGCATAAACCGCATAAATCTTTCCCAATGGTCATCCTGTTCGATGGCAAATTCACATTTTACCTGTTGTAAATCATCCCCCTCTGGTCCTCCAAAGATAAACTTCGTGGAAGTCGGGGTGACGCGAATTTCTCCTTCTTCGTCTGCTAAAACCATTGAATTGAGAGATTGTTTCGTAAAGCTTTGAAAACCTTCCAGGGCTTTGAGTTGCTTGAAAATCATTACCACAACGCGTTTTCCTGTACGCGGTTCTCTTCGCAAGCTTACATCGGCAATCTCTTCCGAGACTCCAGCAAAAAATTGAACGGAGGGATTTGTAGATGCCACTATTATTTATCAACCTGTATGATGAAATATTCCTATTCTTCTATTTTGCAGCATATTTTGTACCCGACCTAATTTCCCAACCAAAATTAATAGGATTTTAGATTTTGGATTTTAATTGCGTTGTTTGGAGACGTAGCATTGCTACATCTCTACAATGATTTTGGTTTCAATACAAAATGTGAAGGATTTTATCGCTGATAGGGATAATAATATTGGGGAGCGACGGGTGTTTGATACATTTGATAACCGGGTGTGGTCATTGGGGGGGATACAACCGGTGATTGGTAGGTGGTGGGGTTGAATGAGGGTGCAATTGGTTGATTTTGGATGGGTAGGTGGGGATTGGTAAGATGGGGGTTGTAATTGGGAATAGAAGTATTGCCTGTATTAACCGTAGATGGAGAAGTTGGGGGTGAGGTGGGATGGGATAATTGGCTCATGTGTTGATAAACTGTTCTGGAGATGGAGCCAATTAGGCGTTCTGCTCGTGGGTCGTTGTCAGGACGTTGAATCATAACCGCGATCGCATACTGTTGTCCGTTAGACATATCCACTAAACCTGCATCACCAATCATGGAACGAATATCACCGGTTTTATGGGCGATTTTGCTATCTTGACCGACACCGACGGGTAGGAGGGTATCTCGTACCGTTTGTCGCATAATCTCCAAAATGCGATTGCGGGAAATCATGCTGACCAAGTTCCCTTTATTTAACATGGTCAGCAGTTGACCAAGTTCTTTGGGTGTGGTGCTATTGGTTCCTTCTAAATCCGGTAGGATGTTGCGAATTTGGGTGGTTGCTAATCCCCAAGATTGGAAGCGTTGATTTAAACTAGAGATTCCTCCTAAGCGGTCAATTAACATGTTGGTGGCAGTATTATCGCTAATGGTCATCATTTTGTTAGCGACTTCTAGGGCTGTATATTTTGTACCTACGGGTTTATACTGCATATCCCCCGAACCACCAGCGATAAATTCCTGCTTCATCGTCATGGTTTCGTCCAGACGAATATTTCCCGCATCTACTTCCTGGAAAAAAGCAATCAAAATCGGGATTTTAATTGTACTTGCGGCGGAAAATGTGGCCCCTGCATTCAAATCCACGTAAGCACCGCTAGCAATATCCAACACAAATACCCCCGGTGTGAGATTCGGATTCGCACTTGCGAGGTTCTGGATGGCGGTTTTTAAGGTGGGAATTTCCTGGGTGAGGAGAATTTGGGAATTTTGCAGATTCGATTGGGGTGATTGTACTACTTGATTGGGAGAATTCGCTGAATCCACCCGATTCGCTGGGTCAAGGACGGAAAGGGTAGTCCCAACAATGGCACTCATTCCCACACCAATAATGAGTAATCGTAGTCCATAGAGAAAATTCCGCGCCATTGGTTTTAAGCGGGTTTTTCTGGACGCTGCAACCCGTTTTGAGGATGGTTGCTTGCGTACTCGGACTGTTTTTTTCCCATTACTGGGGTAATCTGCACCAGTCCCTATTGGTACTTTGCGGACTTGGGTGGGATAGACAGAATCAGTAGCAGGTGTTTTGACTTGTCCGGGTTTTGTTGGTAGTGGTTGGCGACGTTTTTGAACTTCGGGACGAGCGACCCTAGGTGCAGGTTGATTTACACTAATTTGAGAATGCGATCGCGCAGCAACTCCTTTGGGTAATCCCTTAGAGACTTTTCTGGCTATTTTTGGTGCTGGACGCTGTGCTGACTGAGATTGCAGACGGATGGGGACACGACGAACAATGGTTTTTCGTCGCGAGGATGTTGTTAATTTGTAACTTGAATCTGACACCGCTACTTTTTCTCTCCCACTGACTGAATTGTTGACCAAGCCAATACAGAAATTTGTTGTTGATTTAGTTATACTTTACACGCTGATGTATTTCCTTTTTGGTTTGTTGATGCTTGACGGGTGAAAGTTGACCCTTAAGCATTAACCATCTCAACAAAAAGCTCACTTAATTGACCATGCAAAGTATAGTTTAAGGGTAAATATATCTAGGTTAGTAAACCGATAGATAAATAAAATAGAATAGATAATTACATTAATTTTAGTAGATCGCTCTGTTCATGGGAAAAATTAAATTAGTTGATGACTTGATGATGTTTAGTGTAATCGATATTTTTCCTTGGGGGATGGGGTGCGCAAACATTATATATATACTTATGGGTTTTGACGATTATTTTTGTTACCAATGGCCCACCGGACTTGACGGATAATACCCTGTAACATAGCGACTTCTGCGATTCTCAACTGGGTGCGATTATACATTTGGCGAAATTTCTCCATTCGACTAGCTACTGTATGGGGATAAAGATAACCGATATCTAGCAGTAGGGATTCTAACTGCTGATAGTAGGATTCGACAACTTCCCAAGGAGCTGATTGTAAATTCTGATTTGGTTCGGATAGCTGGGATGATCGAATCATTAAGCTTTGGTTAACAGTAAATGAATGGGATGGAATTTGACTCAGCTCGTAGCAACATAAACCGACGGCCATTGCTAAATTTAATGATGGGTATTCAGGATTAGTGGGAATGCGGATAAATCTCTGAGCGTAGTTTAATTCCGTGTTTGTTAAACCTCGATCTTCCCGTCCAAAGATAATTGCACCTACTTGACTATCTGCTTCCAATAGCCAAGGTAGTACCTGGGAGGGGGATTCGAGGGGTGCTTCCCAATCGTGGGTGATACCCGTTGTTGCCACAACCCGTTGACATCCCTGTAAAGCTTCAGGGATAGTTGAGACAATCACAGCCGATTCGAGGATATCCTGAGCATGAACCGCCATTTTGCGAGCATCATCACTAGTGCGATCGCACTGGGGATTAACTAAAATTAACCGCTCCCAGCCAAAATTTTTCATCACCCTTGCTACGGAACCAACATTTAAAGCACCCGCAGGTTCGACTAGAATAATCCTGATTTCTGGTTGTTTCATGATGGTTAGGGGAAAGGTCGGATTCGGTCAGGAAAATGGTTAATAGTACTAAGTAGTTAAGCAGAATTAATTACACAAATAAATGATACCATTAAATGGATTCAGCTTGTTTTATGGATAAGGTCTTATTATGTTCTTTATCAAAGAAATAAATTCCCTTTCTTGGAAACTGCTAGAAAGGATATATCG
>CALJJQ010000101.1 GCA_937973965.1 uncultured Calothrix sp.
ACTTAATTTCAAAACATCAGCCATAGTGGCACAGTAATTAGTTAAACCAAAGGTAGCAGGGTTGATAATATTTTTATAGGTAAAATGGCGGTAATTCATACAAAAACGACTCCACCCATCCATCTGAATCCGGAAAACCGCAATAATAATGTTGGCAAGGGTAATGGAAAGGGGTATGCGAAAGGAAATTTTTTTGTGAAGATAAGCACAAACTTCTTCAATCGCTTGATTTGCGGTCAAACGCGGTTGTCCTAAGACTAAGCGTCGAGGACCATCAGCACTTGGAGGATGGTCTAGCAGATAGGTGACAACGGTAGCAATATCCTGTGCATGGATAAAGTGGAAACTACCATCTGCTCGCAAAAATTTAATCAGGTTAATGTATTTTGTCACCTCCGGAATACCAGAAGAAATATGGGAAACGGGGATTTTCTCATCACCTCCAAGGACAAGGGTCGGGAAGACTGTGGTAATTTTGTGAGAGATGGGTAGTTTTTCAATTTTTTCTAAGCACTGGTATTTGGAGCGAATATAATCTATCCCTAACTCCCCTGCTTCCGGTAATAATTCATCATTGTGATTTAAAATGCTAGCGGTGGAAAAATAAATAATCTGTTCACACCGTTGTTCGTCTAGCAAACTAATTAATTCTAGGGTTTTCTTGACATTCACATGAAAGGTCATGTCCCCCCCCCAAGCGGTTGCGGTCAAAATAGCCACATCGATAGTTTTTAGAAGGTCACTGTGTTGTTCGATTTTTTGCATATCCCCTTGAATTACATGCACATTACCACGAACACTTGTATCAACTTGGAGTTTGTCAGGATTTCTGACTAATAGGAATAATTCGTGATTTGTTTGCTGGATTAAGGCTTGACTAATGTAATGTCCCACACATCCACTTGCACCAGTAACTAAAACTCGTTTTTGAGAGTGATTTGTCAAAATATCATCAGACATAGGATTTTTAATAACAGTCAAAATAAACTGGCTAGAGGGCAGATAATAAGCTTTGATTCTGCAACTGTCAAGCTTTTGCTTAACTTCCTCGAAAAGAGGGAGTAGGGAGTAGTGAGTTGGGAGTAGGAATAAACCATTTTTTATTTTATTACGTACAAATGTTCTCTCAGAGAAGGCTGCGCTTAGATGAGGGACTCACTTGTAAGTAGGGCTTGTTGAAAAAGTAGAGAGAATTTATTTCAGCGCATATGAACTGTAAGGGAATTGAGCAATGATTAGTTGAGGTTATAGATTTTCTATTTTGAATAGTTTCAAACAATAATAAATTTCCCAAAATTATAGATAAGTAAAAGTCTCCACAGATAAGTGGATAAGTTGATAACTAGAAATGAAACTGCAATTGCAGTTTCAGATGTATGAGGAAGTTTAGTCATCACAAGATTAAGGCTAAATCTTCTTTTGCCTTGTCCGAACTTACCCTCAATACGCTTTCAGTAAACCTGACATCGTTTTTTGGTGACAATCTCGACCTCTGGCTCGACTTCAATCCACAACACCGCCCCACTACACCCCAAAGGCTGTTCCGGTCGATATACCAACCGACAACTTCCCCTAATTTCCACTTCATTGCAATACTTGGGACGACCCTTGCCTGCCCTTACCACAATTACTGGGTGTTGTTGATTTTCACGACGATTGCGGGCAATTTGATGCTTATTCACATGGATATAAGTCCGAACTTTCTGGATTCTCATCTGCCAATGTCCTTTCGGACCCCTTTTCCCAGCAATAATCCTTGGCATCCCCTTAAATAGAGGAATTCGCCAACACCTTCCCTCTTTATACGCACCATCAATCCTTCCTTCCCCCAACAATTGTCTAACTCTGGAATCGCTAATTCCCAATAGTGATGATGCTTTTGTACTAGTAACAGTAGTCATCAAAAAAAACTCTAACGTTATAGTTTTTCTGAGAGTTAAGTTATCAGAATTCTTGTACTATGGCTGAAAAAAGTAATATTTTGCAATCTGAACCAAATCTTTCCCAACCAATACCGTATTCTTGACAAGAGAGAAAAAACTTCCTCCAATTTGTGGAAGAAGTAACAAACGAAGTACCACGTGGCGTAAATATAAATACGCTACCTTTTCCCTCGTACCCATGCTCCGCGTGGGTGCAGAATCTACGAGGCTCCTGCCTCGTGAATGAAGGAAGGCAGTAACCCTCGCTGACTGAGTGACCCCCAGAGCATAGTCACTAGATAAAAGTTCCGACTAAACTCATACTCGGTTTATTTCCACCAACCTGTACTAACGCAAGCAATTCCCTACTTGGTTCGAGAATCATAAACTTGCTCTGATGTTCCAGTTAATCACCATGACAAGGGAAAAAAGTGGAATGCTCCTAATATTTTCTAATATTGATTCAACAGCAATTTTGCTGTATGCTATAGACTGTCGCTGCGTGTTTTAAGTAAATCCATAAACAAAAACTTATACATAGGTAAAGAAAATCAAATCTATCAATTGCATCATTTTGGTTGAATGTATTGCAAACTAAAAACAGGTGTAAATTGAAGTGAAGGTGGCAGAATCTATGCGTTTAACTGATGGTTTAGTCCTCACTGTTTTTAATGCTGTTGTCTGTTTGGTTTTGCCGAGAATCCTATCATTACTTTTGTCAAAAGAGCAGAAACAACAAGAAGAGCTAGCTCCGGCAAAAGTTTCAGATAGAACATCAGAAGTAACAGAATTAGCGACAGATATTGCTTAGAAGCAACCTTTTCTGAAATAAAGCAGCTATATAAATATATGTTCAGAAAATAGGTTTTAAAACGTCATTGTGTAGCTTGGTAAAATTTAAGCCTACAGTAATTATTCCCATGATTGCCTTACCTTGTTGGCAATCATGATTGTTTATCTGGACATGGTATTTAGTTAATAAGAAAAATTTGGCTATTTTTCCATAGGTTTGAATAGATAGAGAAAATACCTGCTTACCGATAGCTTACCGATATTTGGGTTTTGCGATCGCAAACAAATCTACATAATAACTGGATTTAATTTAGGAGCGGGAGGTGACGAGAAGTTTATTTTTACAACTGGGATAGATACCCTAAGCTACCAGGATTCCAAGTGAAATCAGCCATATCATCTGGCCAATAGATTTCATCTGGTTTAGCCAGTTCTAAAATTCCTTGACTCAGCTTTTGATACAAGCCGACAAAATCACCAACTGCAAGATGATTTTTAATCATGGTTTGTCGCAACAGTTGGGTCGTAAACATCATATTATGGGCTTCAAAACTGCCCTGGGGAAACATGGCGGGGAAAATTATAAATTTAATATCATCTCGCTGTTGTTTAATAGCCCTTTGGGGTGTCATGCCAAACTTTTCGGGAACAATATCGCCAGCAATAGATACCATAATATATTTCGGTCCTTTGGCCCAGCGAAAATAGGCATTACCAAATAAAAATACATTAATTAAATTACGACTACGTTCTTCCCATATTTTTTCTTGTGTACGTCTAGCCGAGAAATTCCAAAAACGAGTATGGGCATCAATATATCGTCTTTTAGCCAGATTAATTCCCCTTGCAAGTAGAATTGTCCCTAAACTATCACCGGAAAAATTTATCGGTAGATTATGTTCAACTGCATAATCAATTAAAGCCGCAGAATTTTTAATCACAGGACTTCCCGATAACCCCGTATAGTCTAATCCGGCATTAATCCAATCTAAATAACGGTTAATCAAGCTGAGAATTGGATTGTGCTTCAAGTAAGAGGCATTATGTAAATTAGCGATTCCCGTATTTAAAGTCTCAGCATATCTTCGGCTACGTCTGGAAGCTTCCGCTTCTTTTTGTCCCAGTCCAGAAATAAATATCCCAAAAAAATCACGACGACTATTTTCTGGATAGTAGGTAATTTGTTCCGCAATCATCGTGATAGGATTTTCACTCTTCATGACATCATCAAAATCAAACACTCTTTCATTCCCTGGATTTTGGAATTGTCCATCAAATCTTTTATCTGGGAATAAAAATTCAATTGGCCACCGCCACCAAGGGGATTGAATTTGTTGTGATTTGTTTTGTGTATTCATGGGACATTTTGGATTTTGGATTAATATTATAATGTTTTACTTTGAAGTTGATGCATTTAGGGGAAGAGGGGGAGAAAATGTATCAAAATTTGAGTGAAATGGTATTGAGGATTTATATTAGTTTTATTTTTGCCAAAAAGCTTGTGCTTCTGATGGATTGAATTTCAAGATTTGTGGATTACCGAGTTGTAAACAGCAATTAAAATAATTCCCAGATTCAGAATTGCTAGCACAAAAGGAAATTTTCAGTTCAATATTCATAGTTTTTGCGATCGCACTTCCAATTCCCTTTGCAAGTAAGGGTGGTACTGAGTTCCCAACTTGACGAAAACCATGCCATTTTGTGTAATGGAAGCGGAACCAATCCGGGAACGAATGTAGTCTTGCAGCTTCACGGACGGAAATGACCCTGGGTAAAAGGGGGTGGATAGGACGGGGAGATGTATGTCGTCCCCGACTACTATCGGTTCCAGCGCGGAGGGTATGGGAAAACCCATTCCAATCTAACCTCCGCAAACGACTGACTGGTTCTAATTCTCCGTAGGAAAGTTTAGTAAAGCGTTGTCTGGATGATTCCCGGTGTTGGGTTTGCATGGAACAAGTTAGTAACTTCGGGTTCCAGTGACGGGGATAGGAAAAATCCGGTAAATCAAAACAGTTTCCTTGGTGATTGGTGCAGGTCGTAGAGACCAGTTGCGGAGTTATCTGTTCTAAAGGAGAATGTTGTTTACGTAAAAACCGAATATAATCACTGGCATTAGTGTTAATTTTCTCTAAATATTCATCATCTAGTAAATACTCATCCCCAGTTGCGAGTTCGCGAAATTGATCGATATCAGGTAAATCGGCGATCGCATCTTTGACTGTAGTCCGAAAGTTAACAGGTTGGAGGTGACGTTCTAGGGAAACCCCATCCTCTGGATATCGGCCACCAATCACAAATAACCGTTGGCGACGCTGGGGAACCCCAAAATCCACAGCATTTAAACAGATTGCCTTTGTCCAATATCCACCCGCAGCAAATTTACTTTCCAGTTCTGCTAGTAAACCTTTATACTTACGACTTTTTAAGCCAGGTACATTTTCCATCACAAAAAAACGCGGACGCAACGTGCAGACAATCCGCAAAAAATGAAAAATCAGACTATTTCGTTCATCATCTAAATTCTGTTTTCCCATTACCGAAAAACCCTGACAAGGGGGACCACCAAATACTAAATCAAATTGATGATTCCATTGGTTTCCCTGAAAATTGGTAGTATGGGGGGAAAAGCAGCCCATTTGTCGATGCTTTTGCCAACCAAGGGTAGCAGCTGCATTAATATCAGCCACCGTAATATCGGTGACACTGCGACAGATTACCTGGGTTTGGGGAAAATTATAGGCATAGGTACAAGCGTGAATCGGGTCCCATTCCACCGCCACCAGTACATCAAAACCAGCCTGTTCCATCCCCAAAGAAAAACCACCCGCACCAGCAAACAAATCCATTGCTATCGGACGGGGAGTATTTTTATACAGGCTGGGGAAAGCCAGATTTAATTGACGGTCGGTACTCAAAGTCAGACGATTTTGGATTTTAGATTTTGGATACAGCAGGAAACAGTTGAAACATTAAATTTAAATATTACATGAAAAAAGAAGAACCCCACCCTAATCCTCCCCCGATATCGGGGGAGAGAACAAGAATCTAGTTCCCCCTCCCCGCAAGCGGAGAGAACTTGGCGGGAAGATTCTCTTGCCGCCAAAGTTCGGAGGTAGGGGATTAAGGGGTGGGGTAAAATTCCGTGCAACTTCACGAATAATTGATATTACCTATTCCCCATTCCCGTACAGACGCGACATGTCGCGTCTCTCCCCACTCCCCTAATACTGAACATATTCCAAAATAGCTGTTGCAGCGCGATCGCATACTCCGGGTTCACCGAGTTGGATACGCATTTGCTGGTAATCGGCTTGCATTTGCATTTTCAGGGTAGGATTGGTAAGTAATGCGATGGCGGTTTGGGTGATATTATCAACGGTGGCAGCTGCTTGGATAAATTCGGGGACGATAGCACGCATAGCAACTAAATTCGGTGGTGAAGCAAAAGGAATGGATATATTCAGGATATTTTTCGCTACCCAATAGGTCAACGGACTCACCCGGTATAAAACAACTTGGGGTATTTTGAGTAATGCTAATTCCAGATTGACAGTACCACATTTAGTCAGGGCTAAATCGGCCGCCGCTAATATTTGTTTTTGCTGCTCACCGGAAACGATGGTAGCATTTAAATTGTAGCGATGGATAGATTTGGCGATCGCATCCCGGTATACATCTAATGACAGAGGAATCCAAAACTTCACCTGGGGAAATTGAGCTTGAATCTTGGCAGCCGCTCCAAAAATCACTGGTAACAAATATTTCAACTCCTGCCGTCGAGAAGCAGGTAATAAAGCCACACACAAATCATCCTCACCTATCCCTAACTCAGTTCTGGCATCTTCGCGAGCAGGAAATTCTTCCATTCTGTCAATCAACGGATGTCCCACCCAAGTCACATCCGCACCATGTTTTTGATAATATTTTTCTTCTTCCGGGAAAATAGCTAACAATTTATCGCTCACGCTAATTACCTTGGAGGTGGTCTGGGCTGTAATTACCCGTAATGAAGCCGCCCAAGCTTGAGGAGCAATATAATAAAAAACAGGCACATGGGGTAAATGGCGACGCATATAAGCACCAATACTTAGATTTGGTCCCATGTAATCAATTAAAATTACCACATCAGGGGGATTTTCTCGCAGATAATCCAAAGCACGACGCTGCACCCGCATTGTCGGCAAAACATAGGGCAAAGCCTCTAATAACCCCATCGAACCTATTTTGCTAGTATTACCAAGGATTTTGGCCCCAGCCTGTTGCATTTTCTCCCCACCCAGGGCAACTATTTCTAGTTCAACACCCCTACTAGCAGCCTGACGTTGCAGCGCTTCCACAAGTAGAGTCCCCTGTAAATCCCCCGAAACCTCGCCTGTACTAATAAAAATCCGCATTTGTGATTTAATTGCCTATTCAATTATCCAAAGTTAATGGGCAGCCAAAATATACTGGAGGCAGTTGGCTAGAGCGCTATACCTATGGAAAGGCTTGCATCTATAGCTTTATAACCTAGTACACAAACGTTAGGCTGACGCTGACGACAAAGCCAAACCATGTAGCTTTAGCTTGACAGGTAGACACCCATAGCGCGGAGTTTTCTGCGACAACGCACATACAGTGATTTGCAACAAGCTTTCCACGCCACAGAAACGTCTAAATAGCCTATTTCTACTACCCGTGCAGACACGACATATCGCGTCTCTAACCACTACCTATTCACAAGCAAGTTCCCCATGTCATTTGAACACAGCCTTTCGGTTGACGCTGACGGCGAAGCCAAACAAGAAAATAGTTTATTCCTACTCACTACGGACTATCCCTACTCCCTTAAGATCAGGTTATTTACTCTTCGCCTCCACTTTTTGCCGCCTTACCCTTCCCAGGAATTAAACCCCGTCGTCCAGGCATTTGTGATAATAACAAGAATCTACGCAAATGCTGCAAATATTCAGCTTCACCCAACTCTTCCAAATGTTCAATCGCTTCTTTGAAGGTTAAATCAGAGCGGTAAAGAATTCGGAAAGCCTTTTTAAACAATTGCAAATCCACCGCCGAAAATCCCGAACGCTTCAGCCCGATTAAATTCAACGTGCGGATTCTGGCAGGATTACCTTCAACGGTCATAAAAGGGGGAACATCCCGGTCAATCCTGGCCATTCCGCCCACCATTGCATGTCTACCGATATGGACAAACTGGTGTACACCTAAAACCCCACTCAAACGAGCGCGAGATTCGATATGCACATGACCAGCCAAAGCTACGGAATTAGCAATGACAACGGAATCTTCAATCACGCAATTGTGACCAACATGGACATAAGCCATGAGCAAGTTATTATTGCCAATCACCGTTGCTTCCTCAGCACCAGTAGCTCGGTTAATTGTCACATATTCGCGAATCATGTTGTTGTCACCAATTTTGACCCAACTTGGTTCGCCAACGTACTTTAAATCCTGTGGTTCCAAACCAATCGTCGCGCCGGGAAAAATTTGATTGCGCGCACCGATTTCCGTTAAGCCGTCAATGACGACATGGGAACCAATTGTCGTTTCTGGACCAACTTTAACATGCCCTCCAATCACCGCATAGGCACCGACTTGCACCGTTGGGTGAAGTTCCGCATCTGGATGGATAACAGCTGTTGGATGAATAAGCGTCTTCAAGGGTGCATCTCCACAAACAGTAAGCTTGCTGTTGACTAGTTGTGACTTGTTTTAGTCGTAAATAAATAAAAAATGTCGGTTGAACAAGGGTGTGTGTGAGGGTGTTTAACGGTTTTAAACGATAAAATCGGATTTAGTCAAACTTGAATGTCAAACTAATTTAATCAACTTAATTTTACTCGTATTATTCCGCAAAAGTCGGTAAGGGTACATACATGAAGATGCAGCACCCTACCAAGTGCGGAATTAATTTTAACTTACGAGTGAAAACATCAGTTCTCCCTCACATGCCAGTTGTCCATCAACTTCGGCGCGCGCTTGCATCTTACCAAATCGACGCTGTTTGACACACAACAGTTCCACAGTCATAATCAGTTGATCGCCGGGAACTACTTGGCGACGAAAGCGGACTTTATCGATACCAGCAAATACAAATAAACCGCCTTCTAATTCTGGCAGCTGGGTTAAAACAATACCGCCGACCTGAGCCATCGCTTCGACAATTAGTACACCTGGCATCAGTGGTCGTCCGGGAAAATGTCCTTGAAATTGGGGTTCGTTGACGGTGACGTTTTTGATGCCAACTGCGGATTTACCGGGGACATAATCGATAATTCGGTCTACTAAAGCAAAGGGATAGCGATGGGGGAGAAGTTTTTGGATTTCTTCAACGCTAAAGGTTTTTTTTGTTTCTGCGGGATGATTAGTGGCGGGAGAAACTTGGAGAGTATCAACTGTTGACATGAATGACCTGGTTGTAGATTTAGTATTTTCGAGGATATGGGAAATATTTCCCACTGGAAGAAATTGAAAATAACCATAATTTCTGTAATTTCTTCTGTTTACAGCATACCTGGTCGTTTATTTATTTTGGATTTTGGATTTTGGATTGAGACGACCCGATGGTTCGTCTCTAGGTGTTAGGGGATAGGGATTAAAACACAATACGCTTGGTGTTAAAGATAACTGTAGGTTGGGTTGAGGCTTTGCATAGACTGTTGATTTTGTGGAAATTTACCCATAAGTTCACATCGTTTTTGTGATGATCTCGTCCCGATGCTCCGCGTGGGGACGCATTCCACGAGGGCTACTGCCTCAAATCAGGAAGCAGAGCTTCCCTATATGTATCAACAGCCGGAGTATTGGAACAAGTTTGTTGTCACGGTTTGTGCATGAATTTGCGACCCCAAAAAAAGGCACAAGGTACACAGCCTAGGCTCTGCCTCTACATTCTTCAACCCAACCTACCCAATAATCAGGCTTTTAAGCCTAACTGAACTGTATTGGGTTAAAACATCAAACATTTTCCCGTCCCTGCATACCTTATCCCCCGCTCCCGAAAGCTCCCCCTACCCCAAAATCTGCCGGGCTAGCTGTACATGTAAATTATGGCTGGCTTTGTAGGCTAGATAATGGGCAGTGGGGATTGTTCCTAACAGGCTTAAATCTCCGACCAAATCCAGAATTTTATGGCGTACAGGTTCGTTAGGGTATCGCAAGGGTGGGTTTAACCAACCTTCTGGACCACAAACTAGGGCGTTTTCGAGACTGCCACCTTTAATTAGCCCAGATTTTTGGAGATATTCAATTTGATGAAGTAATCCAAAGGTTCGCGCTGGGGCAATTTCATTGATAAATTCATCCGGGATTGGGGATGGCTGCCAACTATGCCACTGATTCCCAATCGCGGGCAAGTCAAAATCTATACCATAGGTAAATCGCAGGGTGGGGGAGGGAATAGCAGCGACGAAGATATCGTTTTCCCGTAACCAAATTGGTTCGTTGATAGTCGGGGTATTGATTTCCTCTGTTGTTTGGGTGACTACACCGACAGAGGCAATACTTTCTGCCCAGATGCGAGCGGAACCGTCGAGGAGGGGAACTTCTGGCCCATCGATTTCAATCTGGGCATTGGTGACTCCCATACCTTGCAAAGCGGCGAGTAAATGTTCAACGGTACGCACGGATGCCTCTCCATCTCCTAGTTGGGTGGAAAGAATGGTTTGGCTAACACTGCTGACGTGGGCTGGTATTTGGGGTGAATTAGCTAAGTCAGTACGAATAAAGTAACGCCCGCTACTGGGTGGGGCGGGAAGAATACGCACCTGGGTTTGATGACCACTGTGCAACCCAATACCTGATTGGGCGATCGCATTTTTGAGGGTAGTTTGCATCTGGAATTAATTTAGGAGATAGGAGAGAGGAAACAGGGGACAGGAGGCGATTAAATTTCCCTTCCGCCCCTGTTGCTTCCCCAAGAACTGATTCTGGATTTTAGAATCGCTCGCCGATCCCAAAGTTAATCCGGTTGTCTCCGTCGTCGTTGATACCGTAGTCGATGCGGATGGGACCGAGGGGTGATTGGATACGAACACCTAGTCCGTAACCATAACCGAAACCATCTTTGTTTAAGACGCTGGCTGCTTTGGTGGTTGTACCCAGATCGCTACCAACATCAAAGAATAGGGCTCCACTAATCACCGAGAACAGGGGAAAACGATATTCGGCTGTAGCTTGCAGGAAACTGCGTCCGCTACCCAGTCCACCTTCTTCGTAACCGCGAACGGAGTTACTACCACCTAAAGTAAAGGCTTCGTAGGGGGGTAGGTCGCCTAAAATGGTTCCACCTTGGACGTTAAAGGCTAGGGTTTGGGGTCCTTTGGTTTTGATGAATTGTACGGGGAAGTAGTGGCTATAGCTACCGCGTAGACGGGTGAGGAAGATATTTCCTAAACCGATGGGTACGGATTGATCGACTCCGAAGCGTAGGAATGAGCCTGTGGTTGGTTGTAAAGCACTATTACGGCGATCGCGTGATGCGCCAAGTTGTAAAAACAGTAAATCGTCCTCTCCACCGCTACTAAAACTAAGGGGGATATTTTCTGTTGGGGTGGGAGTGGTGGAGTTGTCGGAGTCGTTGCGCACCCGTCCAAAGGGACGAATATCCCCATCGGCATCGCGGACGGAAACCCGTTGATATTGTAGTCCGGCAGAGGCTACCCATTCGGAGCGTTCAAAGGGGTTGGGAGAGAGGGGACGGGTAAAGTTAATACCACCCCCCAGACGGAGAATACGGGGGCGATCGCCTTCTGCGGTCGGGTTGCTAATATCGAAGGTGCGGATGTCTTGGTCTTTGCCGTCAAAAATCAAGGAAATGGAACGACGACGGAATAAATTGGTGGTGTAAGATGTACGGTAGGGGTCGCCAGCGATCCAGGGGTCGGTAAAGCGGAGGTCAAATAATAATTCCCGTTGACCGACTTGTAGTTCTGCACCGAGTTTTTGGTTGCGTCCACCGAAGTTTTGTTCTTGGTAGCTAACGGTTCCAAATAGACCACTGGCGGAACTAATCCCTGCACCTGCGGCAATGGAGCCACTGTTTCGTTCAACAACGTTGACCACTACGTCTACTTTGCTGGGGTCTTGACCAGGGTCCAGGGAAATATTTAGGTCTTCAAATAATCCCAAGTTGAATACCCTTTGCAGGTCTCGTTGAACTTTGTTGCGATTAAAGACCTGTCCGGATTTGAGTTCGACTTCTCTGGTAATAATATATTCTTTGGTTCGTCCGCGAATTGGTCTACCTTGATCGTCAGTATCTTGACCTTCTTTGTTGCGAAAGCGGACACGGACATTTTCCACTACCCCTTCGGCTACTTGTAGGGTGACAACTCCATTTTCTGTGACTTGGGGTGAACCGATCACGTTGGCTAGTACATAGCCTTGGTCTTGATAGCGTTTATTTAACCTTTTAATACCTTCTTGTAAATCCCGCAGATTCAAAATTCTCCCGTACTGGGGTTTAAAGATTTCATCGACGGTTCCCGGTGGCAAAACAGAAGGAACATTTGTACCGGGATTGGCTTGAATTTCCACCCTGGTTAAAACTGGGTTCGGTTGAACCAGAAAGCTAACCCTCACACCCACTGGAGTGTCCTCCGGTACTGCTTGCACATTGGCAAAAAATCCTGTGGCAAAAATCGCGTTGATATCTTGTTGTAATTGCGATCGCGTGGTTGTCCTTCCCGGTTGGGTGCGAATCACTCGATATACTTCGTTTTCCAACTCGGTTGTTAATTGTCCAGTTTCGGGACGGACTAAAACCTCCGCAACTAAAACCTGTGGTTCGCTTTCGGAGTTAGGAGTTCCCGGTTGGTTATTTGTGGGGGTATTGGGAAATTGAGGTTGTTGTGGTACTGGAGTATTATTAGGGGTTGGTCTTGGAGTATCGATTCCCGGTTGTTGGTTGGGAGGGGTGGGCAAATCGGGTAGGGGTGCGGGTGCTGTTGGAGTTTCTGGGGGAAAGGCTTGAGCGATTGATTTCCCGTTGGCGGGAATTAATTGAGCAGCTGTTTTAGTTGTACGATTGGGGACTTGTGTGGTGATTGGATAGTTTGCTGCTGCTTGAGGAGAATTTACCCCTTGTTTCGCCTTACTGTGAGATAGTGCTGCTTTCAGTCTAGCCAGTTTGTTCGAGTTGACAGCACCGTCCCTAGGAATTGTGTCCACTGTACTGTTAACAGCAGGTTGCTGATTTTCCTGACCTATTGACTCTGGTCTCACTGCGACTGTTGTGTCTTGAGTCTCAATCGGGAGAGAGGTTTGAGGTTGATTTTCCCGTTGATTTTGGGCATTTTCCCGAATTTCCGACTCCAGTTCCCCAGGTGGGGACGATGTAGTCTCAACTGTGATATTTTCTGATTTTTCCGTCACAGCACTGAGAGTTTGGGCTTGAGCTGCCATCGAACTACTTAGGGGCGTAGTAATTGCTACTACAGTTGCCAATACTGGGTAAAAGCGCATTTTCTCTAGATTCCTCTTCACGTCCACACACCGTCAAACCGATTTTAGATTTTGGATTTTAGCTTTTGGATTACCCTACAGTTGCGTCTTGCGGAGATTTTTTTGAATTCGCTTGACATCGCTTCTTGAAAACCAGAGTAATCCCAATCTCGCATTTTTTTGATTTTAGACTACCCCTAGGAATCGATCCGGGGTGTATACCAACAAGAAGCTATTGGCAATTTCCCGAGATTTCCTCGCCTATCTTCAGATGATCTAGTTTGGGAGTAATCCGTACAGATTATATCTATGAATCGATGGTTAAGTAGAGACGTAATATGTTACGTCTGTACACGTTACGTCTGTAAATGCTATATCCGTACATGTTATGTCCATCAAAACTGACCCGAACCATCTTTGGATTTGTTTAGTTATCGACGTAATTATCGCCAATGTGTTCTCAGGGTAATCCAAAATTTCCAGCTTGTAATGATTGACAACTAACATATTTCAAATTTCAACCAAAGCATTTTAGATTTTGGATTATTAAGTTGACAGTTAACTGTTGACCGTTAACGGTTAACAAATTTCTCCTGTCAGCTACTCACAGCCTTCAATACCCGTTGCAACACCTCTTGGTAAGCACCTTCAACGTTACCTAAATCCCGACGGAAACGGTCTTTATCTAAAACTCGCAGGTTGATATCCGTTTGACTACCGTCCCACAATCGACAAGTATCGGGACTAATTTCATCAGCAAGTAATATCTGTTGCTGTGCATCCAGTCCAAATTCCAACTTGAAATCCACTAGGATAATGTCACAACGGCGAAAGAACTCCTGTAGTAAGCGATTAACCTGCAATGCTAAATCGGTAATCGTGTCAATTTGTGCAGGTGTGGCAATTTCCATTAATAAGATGCGATCGCGTGTTAACAGTGGATCACCTAATTCGTCATTTTTATAGTAAAAATCTACTAAGGGAGATTTTAATTCTGTCCCCAGAGGTAATCCGGTTTGCTGACATAGGCTTCCAGCAGCAATATTCCGTACTACCACTTCTATGGGGATAATCTTAACTGCCTTTACCCTCATTTGGTTTTCCGCAGGGGCATCAATGAAATGGGTTTTTATCCCATGTGCTTCCAGGTACTTAAATAAATGACTAGAAATCGTACAATTAATGTTTCCCTTGCCCGCAATACTGCCGCGTTTTTGAGCATTGAAGGCAGTTGCATCGTCTTTATAGCTAGCTAGTAAAATTTCTGGTTCTGAAGTTGTATAAATAACCTTCGCTTTGCCTTCGTATAATTTCCTAGGGTTGGTAGAAACAGACATGGTGGGATACTATTGTTAATGATGGGGTATTGTTGCGCATTTTTGCCTTATCAGCTTTATTATTTTATCCTTTAGTTATTCGTTATTATCCCCAGAAAATTGCAAACATCCCTTTTTCATGCTCGCGGGAAAATAGGGAGTAGGGAACTGAGAGTAGTCCAATGAACTCCTTCTGAATTTTGTCATCTGCACAAATACAGATTTTTTTCAATCGAAGTTTTGTCAAAATCCTGGTTAAATTCCCGATTTCCCATCCAATTTGCTAGATAACCAGAACTAAAGTTACAATGGTTGATTTCAGGGATGTTACTTGATGGTACGTCCCTTCAGAGATTACCAGTGGAATCAAAAGGGGAGTTTAGCTGAATAAATTTGAATATCCGCTAATACAGGCAAAAACATGATTAATTGTACAGCTAACTAACTAAATATTCTTTACGCACTGAAATAGTGAGCTTTTTGTCCAAAAAGTTAACGGTCAATTATCAGCCTGTCAACAAACCCAAAGGGAAATATATCAGTAGATACAAGTAATTATCCAATCCAAAATATTCAAACAAATTATATGGGGAGATAGTTAGAGTGGACAAAGACGATTTTCTCTACCCGCGCAGTCGTTACTATGGCCAAGTAAAACCGGAAAACTTGGTATTCAATGCCAATTTACAGGAATTTGCTCAAAAGATAAGTTATATTTGTAACCTCGAAACCGCAGGGAAAATACCCCCAGAGCAAGCCTATGAGCAAATTAAAGCCCTGTGGAAGGAGCTTAAACAAGCGAAAAAACAACTCAGAATCGGTGAAAATCCCTTTCAAGATGGTAATGGTAGTGGTGATAATGGAGGTAATCCCTAGGAGGCTGCTTGAAAAGTCATTTTATACTTCACACGCTGATATATTTCCCTTGGGGTTTGTTAACAGTTGGCGGGTGACGGTAGAGACGTTGCAATTCTAACTCTCTCCAAGCATTAACCATGTAATCAAGGCTCACTTATAGGTAGTATAAAGTATAATATTGGACTCACCATTTCAATACAGACAGGACATGTCGCGTCACCCTATTCCCTACCCTCACTACAAGACTTTTTCCGCAAAACCTATTTACTTTCCATTGTCCAGGTTCCGTCCCATGAAGCAGGAGGGGGTTGGAAAAGGTAATCTTGGCAGCGTCGGAGGTAAATGCTCACGGTTGTATCAGTCGGACGGATGCTCTTAGCACGTTGAAAGGATTTGATTGCACCTTCAAAGTTGCGGGATAAATAGGCTGCACGTCCAGTATGGTAATGACTGAGAAATTCTTGGGTATTAGCATCCAGTTCTGTGGTTCTGTCGCCAATCAATTCGTATATATTTACAGCTTGGTGTTTACCCTTGACGCGGATTTTATCTAATTGACGTACCCAAATGCGATCGCTGCACATTTGGTAAGTAAATTCACTGAGAATAATATCACAACCGTACTCTTTGGTGACACTTTCGATACGGGAACTGAGGTTAACCCCATCACCAATCACGGTGTAATCCATGCGTTTGTGGGAGCCAATATTACCGGAAACCACCTCCCCAGAACTGATGCCAATGCCGATATTAATCATGGGTTGGGCTGCGACGACACGGCGTTGATTAAAGGCTGCTAATCGTTCTCGCATTTCTAACGCGGCTTTGACTGCTTTCCAAGCATGATTTTCGGTCAGGGGTAAGGGTGCGCCAAATACTGCCATCAAAGCGTCACCAATAAATTTATCCAGGGTTCCCTCATGGTTAAATACAGCTTCCACCATTGTTTCAAAGTATTGATTGAGGAGGGAAACAACCTCAGCTGCACCTAGATTTTCCGTCAGGGTGGTATAACCCCGGATATCTGAAAACAAAATTGTTACTTCCTTGCGTTCCCCTACCATTAAAGCATCTTCCCCCAATTCCATCACCTGTTCGGCAACACGGGGGGTAAGGTAACGATACATGGTGGTTTTCATCCGTTTTTCGCGGCTAATATCTTCCAATACCACCAAACCACCTCGGACACCACCTTCTGGGTTGGTGAGGGGGTTAACAGTTAAATTAATACTGCGCTCTAATAATTTCACTTGGGAAGCGGGGATAAATTCTCCTGGAGGGGTCAAAACTTGATTCCAGGGGATATATTGCTGAGGACAATTGCGATCGCTAACCACTAACATCGATTTTCCGGTAATTGTTTCGACATTTTCCCCATCGACTGCATCGTCTGTATTCAAAATCTGTTCCTGGTATACTCCCACCGTTAGTATTTGTTCCGGGACAAAATGTCGCGCTCCTGATTTTAAACTATCTTCTAGGCGCATTTGCAAGTTTTCTATTGGTACAACTTCCCAAATTAAGCGTCCAATTAAATGACTTTCCCAGATTGATTTATCACCCCGTTCCTGACCTTCACTGATCGGACATCCCAACAGTTCCAAAGCTGCATCATTAATGGTGACAATGCGTCCATCCATATCCGTGGAGATGACCGCATCGGATAAACTTTGTAAAATATCCTTTTGGTGCTGTTTCTCTAGTAAAACACTTTCAAACAAACGTGCATTTTCTAAGGCAATCCCGGCTTGAATATTAAAAGCCCGCATGAATTCCTCGTCGGAAGCGGTAAAACTGCCTTGTTGCTTATTAATTAACTGTGTCACCCCAATTAATTCATTGGCAGAATTAAACACAGGTAAACATAAAATATTGCGGGTATGATATCCCGTCTTGCGGTCAGTAGTGGGGTCAAAACGAGGGTCTTGGTAAGCATCGGTAATATTTAATGCCTGTCCCGTGGATGCCACATAACCAACAATTCCCCGATTTGCAGGTATGCGAATTTCAATCATCCTTTCTCCATCCGCAGCAGCCACCTTAGTCCACAGTTCGTTCATTTCCTTTCGGTATAAAAATAACGCACTGCGGTCAGCCTGCATTAAAATCCGTGCTTGCTCCATGACAATTTGCAGGGTAATTTCCAAATCCAAACTCTGTCCTAAAGTTTGGGTAGCACGTAACAAAGCTGTAGCTCCCCGTTGATTACGAGCAGCAACATAGAAAGACTGGCAACTTTCCAAAATAATCCCAATGGAAGCCGCAAAATCTCGAAATCGTTTTTCATCCTCCGCATCAAAAACAGCTTCCCCGGTTTTATTGGCCAATTGCACCACTGCCACGGTCTGATTTTTGCTACTCATGACTGGCATACACAAAATATTCCGCATTTTGTAGCCCATTTGTTTTTCTAATTCTGGGCTAAACAAGGGATGGGTAGCAGCATCAGGAATATTCAAACAATTACCTGTAGTTGCCACATGACCAGGAATACCAATATTAATTGGCATCCGCATTTCCACGGGTTTGAGGATATTATCTTGGGATACTTTTGACCAGAGTTGTCCCTTATCCCGGTCTACCAAAAAAATGGTTGTATGTTCGGCCTGGAGGATTTGACCAATTTTGAGGGTAATTGCTTCTAAAACTCGCTCTAGGACAGTTTCTAAGGCTTCATGATTAATTAATTCAATGGCCCGTAAAAATTGTTGAAACTCTGCCGTAATAAACTCTAACAAACAGACAAACTCATTCACGGATAAATCTTTGACACGGCGAAGCAGCACGTGGGTTCGGTTTACCTGTGTTAATTCTGTTAGGGTAGCCAAAACACTACCAGGACTAGGGAGAGTCATAGGATTTTGGATTTTGGATTTTTGGATTGGGAATACAGATCAAATACAGAATTATTTATTTCCTTGTTTTCCCTGTATCTCCACAGAAGACCTGACAGATAGGAACCATCGGGTTGTTTTTACGAACGGTAGGCGATGCGGAGACTTTGAAAGAGGATAGCGGCAGATGCTACTGCCATCAGGGTTGCCCAAAACCAGTAGGGTAAAAATAATTCCTGTTGGATTTGGGCGGTGTCGGAAAGTTCAAAGGGACCGGCACGATAGCTGTACAAATAATTTAGTTGATGATAGGTACTCACACAGGCTTGTACGCCGAGAAATTGTATCATAAATCCCTTGATGGAGGATGAGGGTATTAGACCTAATCCAAATATTACTGCCCCAAGTAAGGGAATAAACACAAATCCAAACGGCGATTGCACCCAAATGATAGTGGATAAAATTAAAAATACACCAAGTAATTTTAAACACCAATTGGTGGCAAGACGATTACGGGAAACTAAAATTAAAGTTGCTCCGGCAATCGGTGGTCCCATTGGTCCAGCTGCGGCGACTAGAGCGCGATGAATCGGACTCCAGGAAAAGGGAACTGCATAGGTTGCGACCCCAGAACCACTGGAAAAAATTTCCAGTTTGACAAAATTCCCCCCCAGAATTAAAGCCATTAAACCATGACCCATTTCGTGGAACCAGGTAGCCAAAATTGTAAATGGGTAAAGAATATAATCTCCACCGGGTATTTGCCATAAAACTGCTGTGAGAATCCCAGCCATAATCAGCCAGGAAAGCCCCATACGGTTCATTTCCGCAGGAGCGTCTGTTTTCAAGATATCTTCCAATTGCTTCCAGCGATCGCCCATAGTTCCTCGCTTATAAACCTTCTGAAATTAGGGAAGGGAGCAACACACATCCATTGCAATCAATAGGAGGGAACGGTAGAGGTAAGCAACCCACGGCTAAAAGCCTGTAAGCTCTAGCCCAGTTCAAAGTCATTAGTCGGAAACTTTACAAGCCACTGTCGTGGTCGGCTTCGCCGACTTGAGACAATGTGGAACCTTCCATGTTCCTGTTTTTCCTCCCACCCCTCAAAGGAGTGGGTTTCCAAACGAGAATTTCTATGACCCGTCTAGTCGTCTCTACCCCCTATTTTTCTTCCCTGCTCCTATCCTAACCGGACTTATTGGCCAGATGCAGAAGTTGACCGGGCGATCGCATTCAAATTACTATTTCCGAGTCTAACTTGTAACTGAGGCCCAGAACGCGCCAGTCGGAAAATTGCCCCATCGGTAACGGGAACTTGTGATATCCTTTCGCCATCAACATAGGTTCCATTTGCACCCAAACTGATGATTTCCCAACCGTCCCCTGCTTGACGAATTTCCACATGGTGACGTGATACCACCGCACTGTACAGAATGACGTGGTTATCGGTAGCGCGTCCAATGCGGATAATTGGCTCATTCTCGAAGCTCCAAGATTGAGCTGGGTGAATTTGTTGGGGATGGAGAAGAATCAATGTAATTGCGCGCACGGGTTATTCTTTGAACCATTTAACGATATCTTAAGACATTTGAAAGATAAAAGTGACTAAATCACCCTTTCCGAGACTAATGCGATCGCCTGCTCGCAACCGATGACGATTTCCTGGTAGTAAGGGCAAATTATTGATATATGTTCCATTGGAACTACCAACGTCTTCTATATAGTATGCGTCACCTTCAGCCCGAATATCAGCATGAATCCGTGATACGATTTCCGAATTAGCAAATCCCGATACATCTATATCCGGAGGAATACGGTCATTCGGTTTACCGATATGAATCACCGATAGATTCTGTGGTAACTCTATCTTTTGGTCACTTTGTACATGGATTAAACCTGCTGTCACCTGTTGCAATTGTGTCATGGATGGAGGTGGAGTCGGAACCGTCGCTACGGGTTTGGGTGCGGGTGCTTCCATCTCCACTGGTATCGGCTCCGGTGCGGGTGTTTCCATCTCTACTGGTATTGGTGTTGGCACGGGGGCAGGGACTTCTACTACCGGTGCAGGGGCAGGAGCTTCTGCTACGGGTGCAGGGGCTTCTACTACCGGTGCAGGGGCAGGAGCTTCTACTACCGGTGCAGGCATCGAAACTGGAGCCGGAGCAGACACAACCGTCGCAGGTAAAGGTTCTGGGGGCGAAATGGGGGCAGTGACGACAACTGGCTGGGCTGGGGGTAGGGGATCGGGGGCAACCGTAGGTGGTACTGGAATATCTGGGGCAATTGTTGGGGGAGCCGCAGCAGCAGAGCGTAAATTATAACCACACTGTCCGCAAAATGACGCATCTGCCTGGACAGTTGCGCCACAGCTAGGACAGGTGACTGTTGCAGGTAATGGTGTGTAGCACGCTTCACACTGAACTGCACCATCTGGGTTAGGGTGATTACAGTTAGGGCAGACGATCATGAGTTTAGCCTTTTTTCTAGTTCGTAGTAAAAAATTTTCTGGTTCAAAATTTGAGAATTTATACCATTGGAGTTTGAGATTACTCTAGCCTAGGTGAAGGTTTCTTCTCCGTATTTGAATTACACCATTGGGGTTATGGATTTCGTGAATCCACCAGTTACTCCCGATTTATGTTTCAAATTGGTCTTAACTTTAGCTTCCGATTTTAGCAACTACTCTAGGCATGGAAAGCAATTTAATCAAGATTAAGCCCTTGGTTTGACAATGGTTGCAAGCAATTGGTACTGACTAAAGGAAACTAAAACTACTTCTACCAATTTGAACAGTGGTTAACACCTCTGGAATGCGGAAACGCTGATACAGCAAGTATTTCACCCTTACAGAGCAGTATGCAGTGGGACTTAACCCAGATTTCTCGTAAATCCCTAAAACTCCCAGGGAGCGGGGAAGTCGGTTAGAGACACGACATGTCGCTTCTGTAGGGGGAGTATTAGGACAATCAATCCGTTACTCAACGCTGATCACTTACTCACCAGAAATACGGGTTAACTTCTGATATAGAAGGCTTACACCAACAGCAGAGTCATCGAAAATCCCAAAAGGTTAGCTAGAGTTTGAAAGTTCCCAAACAGAGCTTTTGATCAGAAACCAAAAGGTATCCTCAAAGTCATAACCTTGATTTCAAAAGTCCAATCAGATTGCTGTGGGAAGTACACACTGACTCAATTTGTTTATTTGTCAGCCTTTACTTTTGAGCTACACTGTTAACTTTTAAGTGCCAACCCGCATTGCTCACAAAACCCTAAAACTCATAGGGAATAGTCCGTAAAGACGACCCGTCGGGTATTCTGTACAGGGAGTAGGGTAGACGCTACACGTCTAGTCTACGAAAACGCTGCGCGTGTAGAAGGAAAATAAATCCGTTACTCAAGGCTTACAACTTACTTGTGAGACATCCAGGTAACGATGTTTGCGAGAATACACTTCGACTTATCCAACAGTAAGCAAATCAAAAGCTGGCTGTGGGATTATTTTTGTTCTAGTTCACTTCCAGCAGCAGCATCGAGCAACCACCACAATTCGCCATGGGGTTGAATTAAACGTGATGGATATTGGGAACTATCAGCCGACTCAGCAAATACTTGCCCCAATGCCACCCGCTTATTAGCACCAGCCACTATAAACATAACGCAGCGAGCTGCATTGATAAATGGATAAGTAAAAGTTATGCGTGGTTGGCCGTCTTTATTACCAACCGTAATTAGGCGATCGCGTACTTTTAATGCGTCTGTATGGGGAAATAGGGACGCGGTATGGCCATCATCTCCCATGCCCAACAATATCACATCTAGTGCGGGAAATACCCCCGGAGCCGCTTGAAAAAACTGCTGTAAATGCTGTTCATATTTCAAAGCAGAAACCGTAGGATTCCCTTCACCTGTGGGAATCGGATGAATATTTGTCGCTGGCATATCCACCCGATCTAACCATGCTAACCTAGCCATCCGTTCGTTGCTGTCTGGATGGTCTGGTGGAACATAGCGCTCATCCCCCCAAAACACATGAATCTTATCCCAAGGAAGATTACCAGCAGCTAAAGATTCATACAATGGCTTGGGTGTACTACCACCTGCTAAAGCTATCGTAAAACGTCCCCTCGTCTGAATAGCTGCTTCTAACTTCTTTAAAATCAATTCTTGCGCACGGGCGATTAAACTATCCGTATCGGTCAAGACTTCGATATGTTTATTCATAAAATTCCCATTCACAGCGCCAACTTCTGTGAATTACCATATCGAAATTATTGACATCCGTCGGTGTGCTTCTGAAACTTTTAACAGTTTTCTCCCCAAATTACTCAGAAGTTATTGATAAACTTCCTTGCGGAATGGGGGAGACAGGAGACAGGATGCAGAAATTTGTATGTAATTTTCCCCTACCCCTGCTCCCCATCTCACCTCCCCTCACTCCCTACTCCCCGTAAATAAGCAAATACTGATTTATCTCCGATGTCGGGAGGAATGGCTTGAAAGGCTTTACGTAGGGCAAATACCAAGAATAATACTGCCCAAATTGCCAATAATCCACGCTCCCAGCTTAAGGGTAATATTCCCAGCAAGTGACCAAGTAATAACAAGGGTGTGGTAATTGTTAATACCTTTGTTTCTGGGCGATGAAAACAAAATGCTTCCTTAAAATAAATTCCCGTTAAAGCGGCGAAAATAAATCCCACCCCAAAAATGGTTTGTGGTTGCTGGTAAACTGTTACAGCTAATGGTGTAGGGTGGCTAATTGTTAACACCAAACCCGCAACCACACCTATTAACCAAAGTATCTGTAATACCCGATGCAATTGCACCATGTAAATGTGAATCGTTAACAGACTTACACCTAACGCTGCGCTAAAACCAAAAAATAACCAAGTTAGAGATTTGTAAACAATGGGATTGGGCCAAATTAATACCAAACTACTACCAACAGCGAAACAGATCGCAGCCACTAACAAAGCTGCACGATAGACAATTACACCATTGCGATCGCTCTGGGTAATCGTAAATTCTCCAAATTGACCTTGATAAATTTCAGACATACTGCAATTCATGAAGAAAGAATACAGGAGACAGGAGTTAGGAGACAGGAGAAATTATTTTTTTCTGCTCAAGGGTGTGAGCATTTTTCCAAAATCCATAGACATGCAGAGGCTTTCCGTTCTCCGATTTGTCTATGCTACACACAGTAAGCTAGGGTAATCCAAAATCCAAAATTCCAATCACCCAAACGGTTGTCCCCATTGTCGCCAATTTTCTTTGTTGAAGGGAGACTTCCATTTCTGGATTAATGCTAGCTCTAATTGCTGACGCGATCGCGTTTTTGTCGGTGCGTCCCACCAAAAGCTGATGTTGACTGCGGTTTTGAGTTGATAACGATAGTGTAAATCTAAGTATTTCTCAATATACCGCTTACAGTCATGTACCCCCCTCCAACGCTGGTTAGATTTGCAGGTTTCTCCCACGTATAACAATAGGTCGTTTTGATGATCGACTATAAAGTACAAACATGATTGTCCTGCTGTTCCCGTTGGTAAGCGATAAAAGGATAGGGGTGATACTGGTAGGGTAAATGGATCAATCACGTCCGGATCAACGTGGGATTGAGTAACTGAAAATAGGGTATTCTGCTTGACTGGTTCTTTTGTTCTTACCTGTTGTTGATAGATGGCAATTTTTGACTTCCATTTTTTCAAAGTCTTTTCATCCATCAACAACACTGGTTCTTGCTCGACAACACTGAAACTGATAAGTGTCGGTGAGAACAAATCCAGTTGTTGATTTTTTTCCAATTTTTGACTCCTAGGTAAACAACCAGGGAATCCTAACATTCATGAGTTACAAATTGAAATAGTAACATCGTATTTCTTTATACTTTTTCTTTGACATTTATTCCGGAGATGGAACTGCTATTTCTGTATATTTATTCTTACAAAAGGAATAAAAGGGGGATTAAATGTATAAGTCAATACTTTTGTCCAGATAAAAATAATATTTTCTGATCAAGTTAATTTAACTTAATTTAAGTCGAATTGATGATACAAAAGAAAATGGTTTTTTGCGTATTAGCACTCAGGTCAATGGTATCAAAAAATGATATCTTTGATTTAAAAGACAGGTTCGTAATTAACTACTAAGAATAGATAAAAACATAGGGTCAGGACTTACATAACTAATTATTTTAAGTTTGTAGTTGAGGACTTTAGTCCTCAAAGTCAGTGTATATGGCGCTGACTACAAACGAAAAATCAGAATTATTGTGACACTGGTGTAAGTCTTAAAGGGTAATCGCGCTTCGATAATTATCTTTTCTAGAGAAGAGAGTAGATAGATAGTACCTGTAATTATTTGTATTTAAGAGGATTGATGTCAAAGTAAAAGTCAATGAAAGTAGTGATAATTCCGGAATTATTCCTACTCCATCATGACTTTTGCAGCCACATATTGCGTCAGTTCTAATAAATATAAAAATTTTCAGTAATTATTTATCTGCTCATTGAATATTTCCGTAGATAACAAACATTATTAATATATTTATAAATATGAATAAGTCCTATTATCAACGCTATTTTGCGAATATGGTGGGAATATCAATTGTGATATTACCAATTGTCGGTTTAGTTTTCGCTTTGAACCAGGGATTATTTGCCAATATTCCGAATCAATCTCCCGGCAATCAAGACTCTATCGAGACTCAACCAGAACCCGATTTACCCAAACCAGAAAAAATAAAAACCACAATTAGTATTAAAGCTGTGGGTGATATTGTTGCGGGTACAAACTTCCCAGATTATCGTTTACCAAAAAACCCAGATATTCTTTTCCTCCAAGCTGTTCGTCAAAAACTTCAGGGAGCAGATGTGTTATTTGGTAACTACGAAAGTACTTTAACAAATCATCCCCACAGTAGCAAAAATGTTGGTAGAGGAATGGTATTTGCCTTTCGTTCCCCACCTAATTATAGCAAATTATTTGCTCAGGTTAGTTTTGATGTTATGAGTGTGGCTAATAACCATTCATTTGATTTTGGTCTCAAAGGATTTCAAGATACCGTTGCTAGTTTAAAAAGTGTAGGTATTGTACCAGTGGGGGAAAAAAATCAAATTACCTATACTCAAGTCAAAGGAGTACCAGTAGCCTGGATTGGATTTTGTTTTTATGAATATTGCAATACTGTACAAAATATTTCGGCAGGTCAAAAGTTAGTGCAAACAGCCAAACAAAATGCTGATATTGTGATTGTTTCCATGCATGTGGGAGCGGAAGGGAATAATGCTTTACGTGTGAAAAATCAAACGGAAATTTTTTATGGAGAAAATCGGGGCAATTCCCTACAATTTGCCAGAGCAATGGTGGATGCAGGTGCAGACTTAGTATTAGGACATGGTCCCCACGTACCGCGAGCGATGGAAGTGTATAAAAATAAATTAATTGCCTATTCCTTGGGAAATTTCCTGGGATATCGGACATTTTCAACAACGGGAGCCAAAGGAAAATCTTTAATTTTAGAAGCAAAAATTAACCAGGACGGAGATTTTGTGGAAGGTCAAATTATTCCCATACAACTGAACCGTCAAGGAATTCCCCAGGTTGATAATTCTGGACAGACAATTAGTTTAGTGCGTAATTTAGCCAAAACCGACTTTCCCCAAACCCCGATTGTGATTCAGCAAAAAGGCGAAATTAGGTTGAATAGAGGGAGCGGGAGGTAGGATAAAGGGCTAAACCCCAACTACAAACAAACTTTAACTACCGCAATCCTAAATATTTTGTGAAATCTTGCATGTAGGGTTGTTAATGGTTGACGGTTAACAGTCACCAGTCATCCTCAGGGGGTGACAAGGTGGATGTAACCTAGGTAGGGTAAGCCTTTCGTCTTAACGGCTGCTGAAAAGATGAAAATTAATTTTCGCGATCGCTCAACGGGAGAATGGGAGTTTTAACCACTGGTGGATAGAAAAACATCAGTGTTGGCTTTTGATCTTTTCAGTATCTATCGTCTGAAAAGCTTGCCTTACAAAGAGTTGATGATGCTTGTCACCCTCTCAGGTCTTTTAGTGGGAGTAGGGAACGGGGAAATGTTTTAACCCAACATTTGTGATACCAGTAAATAATACTGTCTCCATTCTCCATCGGCCAATAGTTAAGTCGTATGATTAACTTAAACAAAAGGAAAACAACATCACGAAGAAAGGGAATCAATCATAAATGTCACACACAATTGTCACCGAAATCTGTGAAGGTATTGCCGATTGCGTCAATGCCTGTCCAGTGGCATGTATCCACCCCGGTCCAGGCAAAAACATCAAAGGTACAGATTGGTACTGGATCGACTTTAACACTTGCATTGATTGTGGAATTTGTATACAGGTTTGCCCTGTAGAGAATGCAATCCTACCGGAAGAACGACCCGAACTACAAAAAACCCCATCTTAAAAAAATACCCAATTATCACGACAGCACATCCATCCCCGACAGGAATAATCGATAGTAACATATCCTTCCTGCGGACAAGATGCTTAAAACCATTTTTCCACAAGCATTTTCCCACTTTGCTAACCATCCTGAAAAAAAAATTCAAAAAACTGCTTGACAGTTTCTTTTAATCCTGCTAACTTATATAAAGTATCAAGCGCAAGAAAAACAGCTTGAACGCCGAACCGAGAAAAGAAAATAGTTTGAAGGCGATTAAAACTAAATTTTGATTCGCGTCAGAGAATGAACTTAGTTCCAAGCTTGAGTAAAGCTGAAAGAACTTAAAACATACTACAACAAAAAATAGTGGATTAATTTATCCGGAATCTTAGGAGATTCAGGAATTAAAGCTCCAAAAAAACGGAGAGTTTGATCCTGGCTCAGGATGAACGCTGGCGGTATGCTTAACACATGCAAGTCGAACGGTCTCTTCGGAGATAGTGGCGGACGGGTGAGTAACGCGTGAGAATCTGGCTCTAGGTCTGGGATAACAGATGG
>CALJJQ010000102.1 GCA_937973965.1 uncultured Calothrix sp.
CAACTGGCACATTTTCAGTCAAACTATCACATTGGCTGAATTCAGACGTAAGGTTTATAAATTAAGGATTACACACATTAAACTCATATTCAAAGGTATGTGCCAGTTGACCTTATTTTGTGACGCTTGCGTAAGTCCTAAAGACCAAAAAAACTATAGATGTCAGGATTTAAAGCTTCTATACACTTGTTTGGAAAGCACTTTCTGAAACTAAAATACCCTCTAAGGCTTACAAGATAAGAGTTTTAGTATTTTTTAGCAAGCCCTACTTCCGACCAAAATAGGTATTAATACACACAAAAATCACCAATTGAGATTGAGCTTAAAATCGTATTGCGCAATATGAAAAAACGTTATAACTTATTTATTATGTCAATGCAATTATTCTCATTGATTTACATGTATGTCATATATGTACCGAAAATGGTTAGAAATTGAACTTTCAATAACTACCAAAATCCCCTTTGGTTAGGTTATATCGCTAACAGCTATAGGCGCAAGTATTACCGTAGGACATAGCTAGTAGCTAATTCCTTGCAGCATCAATTTCTCACATTTTGACAGCAAAAGTTTATAATTTGTAACTAAACTAATCATTCGCAATCAATCTTCGTAAATAAATTTTCATAAATTGAGGCAAGTAATAACTCATTCATTTTTAATGGTGATGTGTACTTAGGGCTGACTGCTTATATTATTAACTTCCTAATCAGGGTGAAAATCGACGATGACCAGCTGAAAATCATGATTATTAGTGTATTTATGAGACTTACTTAAGTCCTTAAATATCTGAAACAGACCCCTTTGTTTGAGATAAATCCCCCTTTCGCTGCATTTCTCTCCCTTATGGTAGAGGTCAAGTCACGGATTGATTTTCCTCGACTTCCAATATTGAAGTGTAGTCAGGTCAATATGGGGTTTTGAGGTTACTATTGAGCAATCATCTCTTTTCGCTAGGGAATTTTCATTTCCTTTTGTTAGTTCCCATGACTTAATTTAAAACCTATTCATTTAAAGAATTCATAAAGTCAAGATATGCAAATTATTTATAGTGTAAATTGATTAGATATGGATTAATTTCAGTATGAATATTTTTGAAGATACTAGCACAAATAGCTGGATCAGTGTTTATACGAGATTAATTAATTATTAACAATTGTTAAAATAAAAAAACCAGCCAATCTCTAAACTTGAAATTAGCTAGTGGTTAGATTTGGTGAGAAGTCTGTTTGATTCTGTGTCAGATTTCCTGAAGGGTTAATTACTAAGGGATGCTTGAATGGAAGGGATAGCTTTCTGACTAAATTTTATGACTATCGGTTGCTAGGACTTTTGAGAAATCAAAGGGAATTTTGGCAGGTTAATAAATAGTTAGCAATTGTTAAGATCAACAACAGATAGTAATATCCCACGGTGCATCTATTAAAAAATCAAATTATCATGGAATGGAGTTATTTTCGCGATGCAGCTACATAAATTCGCCAAAAGTCAGCGTATTGAAGCTGAAGCATGGTCAGCGTTAGAAAAATCTATTATTTACTATCAAGGTCGTCCGATTGGTACGGTCGCAGCGTATGATAATTCCACTGAAGCCCTAAATTACGACCAAGTATTTGTGCGGGATTTTGTCTCCTCGGCGTTACTTTTTTTGATTAAAGGTCAGACGGAGATAGTCCGTAATTTCCTGGAAGAAACCCTAAAATTGCAGCCCAAAGAATACCAACTTGATGCCTATCAACCCGCACGAGGTTTAATGCCAGCGAGCTTTAAGGTAGTCTCCCATCATGGGGAGGAATACTTCGAAGCTGATTTTGGTGAACATGCGATCGCTCGCGTAACTCCAGTAGATTCCTGTTTATGGTGGTTGATTTTATTACGTGCTTACGTAGTTGCGACTAAGGATTATTGTTTTGCTTACCATCCGGAATTTCAAAACGGTATTCGCCTCATCATGGAATTATGTCTGAGAAACCGGTTTGATATGTATCCGACTCTACTGGTTCCAGACGGTGCTTGTATGATTGACCGACGGATGGGGATTTATGGTCATCCATTGGAAATTCAATCCCTATTTTATGCCGCATTGCGGGCTGCACGGGAACTATTAATTTGTGAAGGCAATCAAAGTATTATCGCGGCTATCGATAACCGTTTACCATTACTATGTGCCCATATTCGCCAACATTACTGGATTGACCTGAATCGTCTGAATGCGATTTATCGCTTCAAAGGAGAAGAATATGGTAAAACCGCCGTGAATTTATTTAATATTTATGCCGATTCCTTACCCTACTACGAACTGGACAAGTGGTTGCCGACCAATGGTGGTTTCTTGGCTGGGAATGTTGGTCCGTCGCAAATGGATACACGTTTCTTTTCCTTGGGTAATCTAATGGCAATTATTTCCGAACTTGCCACAGAAGAGCAATCAACCAGAATTATGAACCTGATTGAAGAGCGATGGGAACATTTAGTTGGAGATATGCCGATGAAGATATGTTTCCCTGCTTTGGAAGGGGAGGAATATCGAATCGTTACCGGTTGTGATCCGAAAAATATTCCCTGGTCTTATCATAATGGTGGTAGTTGGCCTGTATTATTGTGGATGTTGGCGGCAGCAGCATTGAAGACTAAGAAAACTTATTTAGCCCAGAAGGCGATAGAATTGGCCGAGGAGCGCTTGCACGCCGATAGTTGGCCAGAGTACTATGATGGGAAGAAAGGGCGATTAATAGGTAAACAAGCCCGTGTGAATCAAACGTGGACAATTGCCGGATTTTTGCTAGCGAAGGAAATTATTGCTAATCCTGCTTATTTACCGTTAGTCAGCTTTGAGGAGTTACCCCAAGAATTGGTTTCCCGTGCCTGTGAGTTTGAAATTAATAGTTATGATACGACGATGTTTTAGTTAATTTCGATATTCGGTTTTTTGTGTTGTTTTCCCTATCAGTTATGGTAGGGTTTTTTGTTGGAGAAGTGTATACGGTAGAATTCAAGAATATAGGATGCAGGAATAGATTTAACACACGACGATAAACAAAGAACCATCCCCAATCATCAAATATTAAATATGCATCAGAATCAAGATGAACATTTTCTCATGACCACCCCTTTACTCACTGTAACTTTTGATAATAAAATAATTGATGTTGCGGTAAAATCTCCGGATGCAAAATCCTAATTAAATCAGCCAACACCACATCTGGATTACTAATCCCACTCTCCCAATAATCATTTCCTCCACCTTCATTCAACCGCAAATTATTATTATAAACATTTCCCAACTTCACTGCCTTAAAATCCCCATAGCGTTTATCTTCCGTCAAAATATCTTTAATGCTCTGCCAATTTTGACTAACATTTAACCAATAATCTGCATTCGCAGCACGGTCAAACACATCTTCAAAAGAAAGGGGAACACTACCATCCACATTTTCAATACACAATAAATCCGCACCCGCGTCTGCGAAATATTGTGCCACATAACTTTTACATCCAGGTACATACCAAGTTCCTTTAAAATTAAATCCTGTAAACACCCTAGGAAGATTGTTCACTGCTTTAGCTTTTTTTGCTATCTCTTGATATTTTGCGCTTATCCTATTAAAAATTTCTTCTGCTCGTTTTTCTTGATGAAAAAATAAAGCCGTAAACTTCAACCATTCACTTCTCCCCAAAGGAGAGTTTTCCATATATTCAGCATTAATCGCCACTTTTAATCCAGCTTCTAATAATTTAGGATGGCTATCTATTTGTGCATTTCCAGTTCCATAGGTGGTGACTAAATCTGGATTTAATTCGAGAATTTTCTCAATATTTAAATTACTATTATTCCCCACACTTGCAACTTTACCTGTTTTTATCTTCTCCACCACCTGGGGAGTATTGACTCGATTTGTATCACTCACACCTACTAACTTATCCACCACATCTAAACTTGCTAAATGGGGTAAATGGGTAGTTGAAAGGGTGACAATCGAATTCACGGGAATATTAATTTTTTGTGCTTGTGGAAAATCTTCTGGTGTAGGTGTACCACACTGCACTAGGATATATTGAAAATCTTGGTTAGCTTTTTGCCAAGGCTTTTTGATAGTGACTATTTGATAATGATTGCGATACTCTACTGTAAATCCTTGAGCATATTTCACAGAAGCTTTATCAGGGAAGTAATCTTGCTCTGGATTATAATTAGTCACACAATTTTTAGCTGCGACATCAGGTGTTGGAGAAACTTGTGGTTCTCTGGATTGAAAATTTTGACAACCAATTACAAAAATAGCAACTAGCAATACCTGATATAAAAATCGCCAGCGAATACTATTAAATAATTTATCAATCACATGAGACGCAATATACCTAATAACATGAGACGCAATATATTGCATCTCTACAGAAAAAATTATCCGTTGCATTTTTTTCAAATTGCTGTGACTGCTAATCTTGACTACTAACTGTTTCTAATTCCCCATTCACAGGTGGATAAACATGGGAAATCACTTTTTTCCCCTCCACAAGATGTTCTTGAACAATTTGTTCTGCGACCTTTGGTTGCACCAAGCTATACCAAGTTTTATCTTCAGAATAAAACACCACTGGACCCAATTTACAAACCTGTAAACAACCAGTTGTTCTCACTTCTATATCCAAGTCGGCTTTTTCTACTGCTGATTTTAATGCCGCAAAAGTCGGTTCCCATTTACGGGATGGATAGCACCTTCCCGAAGTACATACAGCAATATAAGGACATTTAAAAGGGTTTTTGGTAAATGGAATAGGCTTTTGACCTAATACATAAATTTCCCGCAATTCATTATACAGCTTTAATTTATCCCAATTTGCTTTCCCTTCTGGAAGTAAATTCTCCTCCTCCACATAGGGATTAGGAAAAAATATAGTCATCCCTTTTTCCCCAGCTCCATTCCAAAATTGAATCCCCCAACTTCTCGGTTCTCCTTGAGGATTAATACGACGATAAAAAGCAGCTTGACTGATTAATCTGTGTTTTCTTAATTCTGGAGGAGTTTCCCCATTGGGTCCACCGATAGTTTCCTCAATACATAAATGAAAATGCCACTCTTGGGCAATCACCGTTAAATATCCATCGTACAACACACATTTTTTTGGTGCTTCCTGAAACTCCAATTCTAAAACACTACCCTGTTCAATGTGCCCTAAGCCGATTTGCTGCCAATTTTCCTGAAATAAAGTGTAAGTTAAACAAGCAAGAATATCACTTTGACAATCGAAAAATTCATATTCGATTTGCCAACCATTTCCTGTCGGTTCTACGAGTTTCTGGTTTAAGGGTGTAACCCAAGGATTAAAGTTAGTCATGGTGGTTTGAAGTTTGATTTTTGGGGTTTTGAGGAATTTTGGATGACTGGATTTGCCTCAATTATATATCTGAATCTGGAGATGTTTATGTGTATGACATGACGATGGAGTTATTATTCATGGACTATCAGATTTATAAATTTAGATGACAAAACCTATATATTGACTGGATAGCAAAATTAGTACGGATATCAATCGGGAATATACGAAAATTAACTATTATCTATTATCATGATAATGATTTGGGAAATTGGAGACGCGATATATTGCGTCTCTACGGGTTGATGGGTTTTTAAAAACTTGCATTCACACCGATTTGAAATACTCTCTCCGCATCGAGAAAACCAGGGAATAATTGATAACGTTGATTCAAGATGTTATCTAAACTCCCTGTCACCGTTAGTCTATCATTTATAGATACTCACATTTTGAAATCAAAGGTAGTATATCCCAGAAGATGTGCGAATTGCCTTTGTCACTCTTAACCAATGGCAAAAACCGGGGTTATTCTATGAATTAGAAACCCTTATTCTCCAAGCTAGCTATCCTCCTTACAACATTAAAATTCCCAAAGAATTATGACTAAAACTCTTAACACCCAACACCTTTCCCCGGAAGCAATTAATCAACTTATTAACCACTTACCTGATTATATAAAAGCTGCACTCCTGAAAAAATCCACCGAACTTGAATGTCCACTTGAAGCGACCATCGAAATGGCAATATCTAGTTTTCTAGATGAAGAAGCATTTAGCTTTGAGGATTGTCTACTTGCTCAACGTCTGAAAGATGGGAATGAATAAAAAAATTGTGATGACCAAATTATTCGTACTGACCAAAGGTACGAGCTGCAATTAAGCTATTAATTCCTTCTTCTCGCATTTGTTCAACAGTATTATTGCAATTACTTATGGGAGTAGATTGGACGACTAAAGCTGTTTCTAATTATTGGTATACTAATGTCTCATGATTTAATAAATTAGCGATACTCCAAAGGAGTCGCTTCGCGATCGCGCTGATATCAATCGGGAATCTATTATCATGATAATGATTTGGGAAATTGGAGACGCGATATATTGCGTCTCTACGGGTTGATGGGTTTTTAAAAACTTGCATTTACACCAATTTGAAATACCCTCCCCGCATCGGGAAAACCAGGGAATAATTGATAACGTTGATTCAAGATGTTATCTAAACTCCCTGTCACCGTTAGTTTATCATTTATAGGTACTCGCATTTTGAAATCAAAGGTAGTATATCCAGCTAAAAATTCTGTGTTGGTACTGTTGGTGGGATATTTACCTAGGGAATTCATTAACAAGCCAAAATACCAACCATTAGGATTTTCGTAGGAGACTCCCAAGTTTAATTTATCTGCACCTGCAAATCGTAATTCTTTGCCTACTTCTGCGGGATTAGCACTTTTACGAATACGTGGGTCATTGGCTGTATAATTCACAAATGTATAGATATTTTTGGCAATTTGTAAATTTAAAGACCCTTCAATTCCTGTTGTCTCCACTAAACCAATGTTTTCCCAAGTTCCTGTGTTACCATTCACAGGGGGAATTAACCGTTTAAAGGCAATTGTGTCCGAAACACTATTATGGAAAAAAGTTAGTCGTAATAAACCAAAATTACCTAACTTCTGGTCTATCCCCACATCAAAACTATTTCCCCGTTCTGGTTTTAAATTTGGATTACCAATATTTGTAGGATTATTATTAAATAGGTTAGCAATGGTCGGCACACGATAGTTACGGATATAGTTTGCCCTGAGAGTTGTAGAATCACTAATATTCCATTTTGTACCAATGGAAGGCGATGTCACCGACCCATTGACTAAACTACTAAAATCCTGTCTCAAACCAAGATTCAGATTTAATTGGGGACTCAGATTAACATCGTATCGAGCAAAAAGTGCGCCTTGACCAATTTTATTGTCATAGTTAATAGTATTTGTATTCGCCGCATAGCTAAAAATACTGTTTTTCACATTCACATTCCGGTAATCAAAGCCATAAACTAAAGCTTGATTTTGAGCAAACTTCCAACTATGGGTAGTTTGAATCCCGTAGGATTGCTGTTGAGTTGCAAATCTTTGATGAGTTGTCACTGCTCCGCTACGGTTATCAAAACGGGTATCGAGGAAATCTGCATATACCCTCGCTGTTAACAAGGAATCATCTCCTCCCCCTAATTTGGAATTCCATGTCAAGTCTGTGAGAAATTGGTCGGTGTACTTGCGATTATTGTCCGTTAAGGAGTTAAAAAATCCCTGGCCAAATTGAGGTTCGGGAATGGGTACTCCCCCAGGAACTCCTTGAACTTTTCCTAGGTACAAACTTGATAAAGTTAGGGTATTACGTTGATCTAAATCAGCTTCCAGTTTCAGGTTGATATTATTGTAGAGAAAATCATTATTTTTCCTAACTCCACTAAAATTAGCCTCCGGAATTGAAAAGGGATAATTATATTCCCCTTGACTGCGATTATATCCAACCACCCAACCGATATTGCCACTCTTTCCACTGCTTTGAATAATTTGTTGATTCAACCCGTAGGAACCAATATTCGCAGTGGTTGTTGTCGTAATTTGCTCCGTCGGACGACGGGTAATAATATTAATCACTCCCCCAATCGCATCGGAACCAAATAGGGTGGAACCTCCTCCCGGTAACACCTCTACCCGTTCAATATTATTCGCTGTAAATTCCGATAGGTCAAAACCTCCACTCCCAGCATTGTTAATCGGTCTTCCATCCAACAATATCAACACCTGACTGGTATTAGAACCGCGAATAAACTGACCACTCAGTGCATTGGGTTCCGTCCCTACTGTCCCATCCCCCAGAATACCGGGTAGAAATTTCATTGCTTCCCGAACCGTCCTCACACCCTGTGCTTCCATCTGTTCACCAGTAATCACGTAGATGGGACGACTGGAATCCCTAACTGTCCCTTCGCGACGAAAGGGGGAATAAACTGGTTCGTTGAGTAGTTTATCGATGACGGTGAGTTCTATATCTGTGTCTGATTCTGATTGTGCAATCAGATGATGTTCAGTAATTTCGATTCCTGGATGATTTACATGTAAACCTGTTTCGGAAGTGATTTCTAAATCCTTGGCAACTCCTTGATACTGGGGTAAATCGGAAAGCTGCTGAATCTCAGAAGCGGTAGCGCTGCAATTTCCATATATTGTCCCCAGGATTACTAGCCAAATTGATGCAGTAAACCCTATCCCCCTCGGAGAATTTAAAGAAATATTTCTCATCTGTACCTCGCAGATATTTGTATTTTTTATCACTATTGGCGGGCATTCTGACTTACTCAATCGTGGTTAATCATGAGTTCACAGCTGCGGGACAGTGCCAGATTTTCACTGAACTTTCCCCCTTACCTCTGATGGCTGCTCCCCATCAGAACCAATTGTCGTCGTAGTATATGATGCATACCACTTAAAAGTAAATAGTAATTAGTATCTATTCATAATTTTTGCGATCGCTGTGGATTTTCCCTTCTCTTCCAGAAGTTCCCTGTCTACACACCTTACAATCATTACTGGAATGATTATCATTATATATTTATCTACTGTCAAGTCAGATGCTAAATCTGGTAAGTCGGTGGGTGGTAAAAATTGTCGTTGAGACCAGGGAGTAAGGCTTTGAAACGAATGAAGGGTTGCGTTGCGGTTTTATGTTTAATTGCACCTACCTACTTATAGCGATCGCAGTTACAGGGATTTTGTCGATAAATATCTTGCAACTTACCTAGAAGTCATTAATTATACTTTCGGCAATGAAGTAAGTTGATAAAAAGCCGTGTTTTTTTGCGCTTTTTACGGAATTGATAGAAAATAATGCCGTAATTTTTACTTGACATGAGTACTCCTAGGCGTAGCTGACTACGATGAGTTATAAAGCCTGAAACTCTTGTCCAATATCATTCCTAGGAAATAGAAGCTTCTCAAAAACTCCGAATATGTTGTTAAACCTGGAATCAGTCAGTTATTGACTTTGTTCCCAACTAACGGGACTTAAAAAATTTTTGAGGCAGAAATCAGCGACTGCTGTTGGGGAAACCAACTTGACCGAACCATTCACCTGCAAATTGGCAGTGTCAGGACGAACTTCTAACAGTGTCTGAATCGAATGGCGCGATCGCCCCACGGAATAGTCCTGGAATAGCTCCCCTATGCGATAAAACAGCATAACAGCGACTGCTTCCACCAATTGGTGAATGGCGATCGTCAGGTGCAACCAGAAATAATATCCGTAAATCAGGCTCAACAGATGGCGGAGTTTTTTAATGCATTGGCTGACCCCAACCGTCTGCGTTTACTGTCTGCATTGGCGCATCGAGAACTCTGTGTTTGTGACTTGGCAGCAGTAGTGCAAGTCAGTGAGTCTGCGGTCTCCCATCAGCTACGAATTTTGCGATCGCAACGTTTAGTCAAATATCGAAGAGAAGGTCGCAATGTATATTACGGTTTAGCTGACGACCACATTATTCACCTTTACAAAGAAGTTTTAGAACACCTACAGGAGCCTAGCTGGTAAATAATAACGAAACTGGGAAATGTTCCTGTTTCAGATTTTGAGAGGTTGACTGGTAAGGGGAACTTCTGTTACAATAAAACTGTGGCTTTTGGGGGTTAATATACCCTACTGCATAATAATGATAATCACGAGAATTTGCAAAGCCGCTTACTGTAAGCTTTTGAGGCAAAGAAACTAAACAATTTACCTATCCTGGGGCAATATTTTAGGCAGTAGGGATGAACATTTTTTGGGGATAAGTTTAGTCAAAAGAATTTTGTTTTTTGTAGAGACGCGATATATCGTAGTAGAGACGCGATATATCGCGTCTCTAAGAATCCAAGAATCATTGGAGTTTGATTATGCATCCCAATTATTTCATGTTAGAAAGGTTCTGGGATGGGTTATATATTCATTTGGTATGTGCAAAGCGATCGCAAGGACTGTGGGATTTTTTTCACTTCCTAAGCAATGACAAGTGTTTAACCGGACATCATAGAATGTAAAACTTCAATATCAAGTCAATATTTGTGAGTACAGACAATCTAAACGCTTCCCAGTGGTGACAGCGTTGTGATAATTCACCGCTTGGTTTAAAGCACCCGTACTTAATTTCCCATACAACTGCGGATTATCAATTAAAGATTGTAAATATTCCAAAGTTAAATCAGCCAGATATTCATAGGTAGAATCTAGAATTTGCCAATACTCATCTGTAGCGCGTTTGGCATCACTTACCCAATCTCGAAAATCATCCCCATAGCGATGTATCCAATTACGATACGCGTTTAACTCCAAATCGAGTAAAAACCCATTTTCATGGTGATGGACAAACTCAGGTAAAGCACACACATTCGTTGTAATTGCTGGTGTTGCTGCTGCAAATCCCTCAATTACACTAAAACCAAAGGTATCATCTAGGGAAGCTAGAAGTTGGATGTGACTTTGGGATAATAATTCCAAAACTTGTTGATTTTTAATAAATCCGTGACAGGTGACATTTTCTAATTTTAATAATTCCAAATCCGGTTGATATCTATCTGGATTTTTGGCATCCATATACATATCATTCCCGCAAACCAATCGGGATGCGATATGAAATTGAATTGGTAAGCCAATTTTTAAAGCTTTTTTTGCTGTTCGTAATGCGACAATACCACCCTTACGAGCAATGTGATTACCAACAAAGATTACCTGAAGTTGTGTTCCTGGTTGGTACTGCTTGGGTTGTGTAGCTCTAATAGGCACATTAGGAAAAATGATTTCTGTTTTCTCCAAGATATTTTCGAGAAACTGCCAATCTTGATTTTGTTTTTTGAATTTGATAATTGCATATTCCGACATGGCAATAATTTTGTGGCAATTACTGCAAATCAATCGCTGACGTAGGATGTTTTTAAAAACCTCTCCACCAGTTCCTAGAGTTCGTGGTAGAAAGGATTCAGTGGTGATAATTAGGGGTTGATTGGTGATGGGAATAGCATTAAAAGAATGAATTAAATCGTATTTTTCTGAATGATATTTCCACAGGGCTAATCCTTCTAGAGGTCGCCAGATTTTTGCAAATTTATTAATTGCTGTTGTCTTGATGAGATAATGTTGGGAATGACGGGGTGAGTTAAACCACATAATATGAGGATTTCCGGTTAATAAAATGTTTGCCATAGGAGTATATTTGGGGAAATAGGATTTGTAAAAGAGCAATCAGGATTATTCGTATTTGTTGATGTCTATCCACGTCATGTTTGATAAACTGCCAGAGATATTTCCCTGCAAGTTTTCCATCTCTATGTTTTGGCTCAATTTCTAGACAACGAAATAGTAGGTATTTATATATATTGGCTAGAGACTGTTTTTTTAATGATTGTAGTTGAATAGCAACAGGATGATTAAATGCGCGATTCAGGACAGTCACAGAAGCTTGTTCTTGACGGATAAGATTAGTAGACATGGAGTTAGCGGTAACTCGATAAAAAACCCCTACTTTTTGTGTACAAACAAATTGATACTGCACTGCTAATCGGAGGTACATATCCCAATCTTCTGCTGCTGTGAGGGATTCATCAAAACCACCTACTTGCTCAAAAACCCGTTTACGAATTAAGGGATTAGAACCATTTTCCAGGATATTTCCCAGGAGTAATTGCTGATAGATGTTTCCGTTAGCATTAATTCGACGACCAGATTTATGAAAGTTACCAGCAGCATCAATATAATCTGTCCAACTATAGGCTATATCCGCATCCGGATGGTTTTCTAAAGCTTGTAATTGACTAGTAAGTTTATCTGGTGTCCATAGGTCGTCAGCATCGATAAAGGCGACTAAATCACCACTTGCTTGTGAAATCCCTCGATTACGACTTGCAGAAAGTCCAGCATTCTCGTAGTTAAATATTTTAATTCGTTTATCTTGAATTTGGTGAATAATTTCTACTGTTTTATCCGTGGAACCGTCATTGATAATAATAATTTCAATATCATTAAAGGTTTGTTGTTGGACAGATGCTACGGTTGCTTGAATAGTCTTTTCGCCATTGTATACGGGAATAATAACTGATATCATTTAGGATTTTATATCTATTTTCAGAAGTTGGGTTTTAGCAAGATGATGTTTGATTATTTAGATTTATCAAAAAATACTTCTTAACTGTTGATATCATCAACTTATACCCATTTACAAATTGTTTAGTACATTCAGAATATGAGACCTGGAGACGTAATATATTACGTCTCTACCATTACCATAAACACCATTTCTCTTTGGCATTATTTTTTAAATTGGTATTACGGGTAACTTTTCATAACCAAGGAATGTACTAGTATTAGCTAATTTGGGATATTTACCCAAAATATTCTGAGCTAAGTTTCCAGGTAAAATCGACATGATAATTAGCTTGAAAATAGCTTTATAAATAATCGGTTTGATTAACATTGAAACATCATAATAAATAGTGTTAAATAAAAAACGAATTATGTGCCATTTTTTTTGCTGACCCGGTAAGATATCTAAGGATTTATAACTTAAATATTTATAGAGATTACCTAAACTGTCACGTTTTAGATGCTGATATGATTGAGCTTTGCTATGGGAAAATGCCCTTTCTATAACTTTTAAATTCGATTTTTCTAAACCTAAAATATTTGATGACATGGAATTAATCCGAATACGATAACGTATTTGGGATTTAGTCACCACTGCAAATTGATATAGTTGAGCAAGACGTATCCACATATCTGTATCTTGTGCATTTGTCAGACTTTCATCAAATCCACCGACCGTTATAAATGCTTCCCGACGCATCATCACATTGGAACCGCTACCAATAAAATCATCTAGTAATAATTGGGGATAAACATCACCACTCCATCGGGGATAGGAACAGTGACGAATTATTTTACCTTGTTCATCAATACAATCTGTCCAACTATAAACAACGGCTGCATCGGGATTTTCAATTAGGGTTTGAACTTGGTCTGCTAGCTTATCTGATGTCCATAAATCATCGGCATCTAAAAAGGTGATATATTTACCTTGAGCGTGATTAAAACCACGATTACGATTAACAGCGACATTGGCTGGTTCATAATTAAAAACTTTAATTCGTGTATCTGTAAATTCCCTGATAACTGATAATGTTTTGTCGGTAGAGCCGGCATTAATAATCATGAGTTCAAAGTCTGTAAATGATTGATTTAAAACACTGTTAATTGTTTCTTGAATGGTTTCCTGGGCATTGTATACAGGAATAATTACGGATACTTCTGGCATTTAATTATTTTTGAATTATTCGTAATACATCTATGATATTAGTAGACGTGATATATCGCGTCTACTAATAAAATTTATCTATTTAATTTTGGTAAATTGTTATTATTTTGATAATTAACTACTAACAGAATATAAATAATAGTGTGCTTTGAATTCAATTATCATCAGTAAAATTGCAGAGATTTTTAGTTGACTTTTAATAACTTTTGGCAATAATGCTCAAGACGAATCTTCCATGTATAAAAGGGACTAATGAGGGAACCGAATAGACGCTCAAATTCACAGGCTGTAACGGTATTTTCAGAGATTTGCTGACGATTACGTAACCAGTAAATCACGAACTTGCGGTAATCATTGATTAAATAAATCACCAGTGCAAAAGGACGCTTCCATGCAGGAATTAATAACATGCGTAAATAGTAACGACTTAAACCAATTCCCCGCATGAGTTTAGTTAAATAATCTCGTTGTAATCGCCATGCTGGAATCACATGCTGGATTTCCATTGCTGGGTTGTACCAAATTTCCCAACCGTGGTTATGAATATGTAGTAACGCTTCTGCGTCTTCTGCACCAACGAATGATTTTGCAGTTCTGCCGATAAATAATAATTGTTTGGGAACCGATTCCAACCAAGCTTGACGATGGATGACAATTCCTGCTCCCGGTGGAACACCCTTGTGCTTGGGTTCGTACTGCAAAGGTTCATCACCACGTTCGGTAATTGCCAGATAAAAGAGGATTTGTTTTAACTCTTGATCTGGTTCCGTTGCAAATAAACCGTGGATTTGACTGGCGATCGCACCCGCTTCTGGATGTTCTCTAGCAAAATTATAGGCTGCTGCAACCCAATTACTTGCAGGAAGGTTATCATCATCCAAAAAACCCACCCAAGGACTATCTGCTTCATTCACTGCGCGATCGCGTGCATAGGCTAATCCCTGTTTCCCTTCAAATACATACCGCAATCTAGCGCTTCCTTGCCAATTTTGTTGATATGCTTGGATCACTTCCGCCGTGCGATCGCTGCTATTATTATCAACAACGATTATTTCCCATGATATGCTCTCCACTCCGGTTTGATGCTGGAGTAAGTCTAAAACTTGACCTACCCTCCCCGCACCGTTGTAAGTGGTAATGGCAACTGTAATGTCAAAAGGCATGGTTTGGATATTCAGACACATTCAAATTTATACAGCTAGTGTGCCCAAAGTTACTAAGATATTTCATCACTGAGGAAGAAAAAATAGAATTGCTTACCAGTTCCCTATCCCGCAACTCCCCCTCAAAGGGTAGGATGGACATGTAATCACTAAATGCCAAGAGATAATAATCAGGAGCTTTGGGAATGACCGCAGGATTAGACCCCACAACCCTCATGAAACAAGAGGTAGGCAAAGCCGCAGCCGCTTTGGTAAAATCAGGGATGATTGTGGGTTTGGGTACGGGTTCAACAACCGCCTATGCAATTCAATACATAGGTGAAAGGCTGAAATCAGGCGAATTGCAGGATATTATCGGCACTCCGACTTCCTTTCAAGCGGAAGTTCTGGCGAAAAAATATGGTATTCCCCTCGTCACCCTGGATGCGATTGACCACATCGATATTGCCATTGATGGTGCAGATGAGGTTGACCCCCAGAAAAATTTAATTAAGGGTGGTGGTGCTGCTCATACACGGGAAAAGGTGGTTGATTATTTGGCGAATCAGTTTGTGGTGGTCGTTGATAGCGGTAAATTAGTTGCTAAACTGGGGTCAGTATTTGCTGTCCCTGTGGAGGTAATTCCGATGGCGATGACTCCGGTGATGAATGCACTAGCTAAATTAGGAGGAAAGCCGGAATTGCGCATGGGTGTGAAAAAAGCTGGACCTGTGATTACTGACCAAGGAAATATGGTGATTGATGTACGTTTTGACGATATCCCTGACCCAGTAAATTTGGAGAAGACGATTAATAATATTCCCGGTGTTCTGGAAAATGGTATTTTTGTCAACTGCGCGGATATTGTTCTTATTGGTGAGGTCAAGGATGGGAAACCTCATGTGAGGCAAATGTAATTGGATTTTGGATTTTGGATTATTCGATTTTGGATTTTGGATTTTGGATTACTCTTCGGTCGATCCGCGCTACGCGCGTCTATGGATTTTGGATTTGAAAGCTCTTACAGTTACCGCAGTCCGAGTGGGATTTGTGAAATCTTATATGTAGGGTTGCTAACGGTTGACGGTTGACAGTTGACGGTTAATAGTCACCAGTCAACGGCACACGATTTTTCACTACTTAAATTGGATTGCTATAGTTTCATTGATTTCGATTTCGCTTTCAAAGCACAAGATAATCGATATCAAAGCATTTCCTCCAACCCTATTGCCCCTTCCCTACTACCACGGAGAAGCTCAACTCTTGTCCAGCAATATTCGCGGAAAATAAAAGTTTTTAAAAACCTCCTCGTCTATTGAGAATAAAATCAGTAAACTGGGAATAGTCAGTTATTGACTTTGTTCTCAACTAATACTATACCATTCCACAAAAACTTTGACACATTTTCTTTCCCCGCATCCCCTACTCCCTCTCCAAAGTCAAACGGTACTAGAGAGGTTAACTTGACCTGAATATCCAAAATCTTTGATTTACAAGGATTATAGAGTTTAAAATCCGTCGAATTTCCATTAACTAAACCTGTTCGCTACTTAAATGGGCGATCGCTTGGCGAATCCATTCCTCCACATAGGCATCCTTCGCCAAACCAATATCCTCACTGACAAAGTGTAAAGCATGACTCACCTCGCTAGCCGTATACCCAAGTGCCAATAAGGTGCTTTGGACTTCATCTAGGATACCAGAAGCAGGTCCCTCTGTGGCGACGAAGAAGCCTGCTGTTTTGCGCCATTCGATCAATTTACTCTTCAGTTCTAAACAAATGCGCTCGGCGGTCTTTTTCCCCACACCTGGAGCTTGTATTAATAATTGCACATTAGCAGTGACAATTGCTTGGACTAACTCGGGTAATTCTAGGGTATCTAAAAGTGCGATCGCTAATGCCGCACCAATCCCACTGACACCAATTAAATACCGAAATAAATCCCGTTCTGCGGGGGAAGCAAACCCATACAAAAATGGTATTTCCTCCCGCACCTGATAATGGGTAAATACCTGTACCATATCACCCGAATTGGGTAACTGCTGGGCCAAACGGGCAGGTACTTGTAAATCATAACCGATTCCATTCACCTCTAGGGTGAGAATGTGACGATTACCATTACCGCTTTGAACACCAGCAACAATTCCTTTAAGATAACTAATCATAAGAACCCAAAATGGTTTAGTCCTTCGAGAATCCCCCCTGCACAACTATTTTGCGCAAGGTAGCGGTTAGGGTTGGGATTTTGATGATGCCACTGAATCAATTCCGGACGAGCATTACCGACGATAATCCCCCTGGACTCACCAGTCGCAAACAACGCAATATCATTGCCAGAATCACCACACGCAACCGTCTGTGCAGCTGCAAATTCCCACCTTTGACGGAGAAACTGCATTGCTTGACCTTTATCACTGTTCGCCGGAACAATGTCAAGGTCAATTCCGCTACTATAGATTAACTTTATATTTAAAGCATATTTTCGCAACTCTGACTCAATTTCCGGCAAAATTTTTTCGGAATATTCCTCCTCCAGCCAAAAACTCACCTTAAACTGGCGTTGTTCCGAATCTGGTTGCGCTTTTAATTCTGGAAATTTCGCCGCCGTTTTGACAACCGTTTCTCGCTGCCAATTTTGTGCTAATAAATTAACCCACTCCGTATCTGGTGTATCGCTACCTTCCATATATATCTCCGTACCCACGGATAAAACTAATGCATCGGGTGAAATGAGTTGTTTTTCTACAGCCAATTCCTGGTATAGTTGGGGCGATCGCCCGGTAGCATAAACTATCTTCGTACCGTATTTTTGTCGATGAGCATCTAATTTTTCTTGCAGTTCCCAGCGTTGTTGATCTTCCTCTACGTCGTGATTGACAAAGGTGTGGTCTAAATCACTCACAAATACAAATGGTGTCATTACCCCGTGTCCTAACTGCGCTACATTAACTATTTTCGTCCACATTTAGTATAGTTAGTATTGCGATCGCGCAGCGACTCCTATGGAGTATCGTGTTTCTGTTTTTTGTCAGATTAACATTGGATGAAGGTATTGATTTGGTATATTGATTCTAGTCCCCCATCTTTTTGAGAGACAGCCAAGCAAGAAAATAGCTCATTCCTACTCCCCATTTCCCAAAATTTTTAGGGATTTGTCAGAAGTCTAGGATGAAAAAATATAGCAGTCATATAGGGGTTAGTATTTGATTTCCGAAAAAAAACTAAGTACACCAACCTTCCCTTTTCCCTAGTGCTTTGTCCCATTAATTTTGATAAGTAAAGAAAGGCAAGTAGTAGCACTATTTTACAACAAACCTGCGGGTATAGCGCCCTTATCTTAACACTTTTTTGAGGCTAGAGCTACTACTAAGAAACCTTCATAACTAGTGGAAAATTTTGACCTGGAGCAGCGCCATTTCCTGGATTTTGCGCAAGTAAATTATAAACCGGAAATAACAGCTTGATTTTCTGACTTGAAAGTGAGTCGGGAGTGGGGAGCAGGGAGTAGAAAAAAAATTCAATACATCACATAATCACTTAGAATACTTCTGGGTCAAAATTATTCCAAAAACAATGACTACTAATACCAACAATTTCGCACAACTATCATACCTTCCCCTATCACCAGAACACCAAGCCAATCCCTACGGATTTCTGCGTCGAGCAAGACAGGAATACCCTATATTTTATAGTCCAACCCTCCGACTTTGGATTGTGACCCGTTACGCGGACATAAACCACGTACTGAAAGATACAAAACGTTTTTCCTCCGCCAACTCAAATCTCGTGGATTTAGAAGTCAGTCCAGAGGTAGAAGCCGTTTTAAAGGAAGGCTATCCGAATATGCCACGTCCTAGCCTTGTCGATAATGACCCTCCTGGACACACACGTATCCGAGCTTTAGTCAATAGTGTACTCACACCAGCAAGCATTGCAGCCTTGGAACCTCGAATTTATGCTACGGCTAATGCACTAGTGGACGAATGGATAGATGCTGGTCGTGTTGATATTGTCTCAAAATTTGCATCTCCCCTACCCCTGCTAATTATGGGTGATTTTTTAGGGATTCCCCGTGCAGATATTCAAACCGTTAAGAAATGGTGTGATGATTGGTTGGTCATACTTTCTGGAGGAGCACCAGTAGAACAACATGTCGAGTGCGCTCGCAGTTTTGTATCCTTACAACACTACGTTACCGATGTATTAGAACAGCGTTCGGTCAATCCCCAACCCGACCTACTCACAGCTTTACTTAACGCGACTGTTGAGGGAGAAGCCAATCTTTCCCCAGCAGAAATTATTAGTTTAGTCATGCAATTAGTATTTGCGGGACATGAAACCACTGCCCATTTAATTGGTAATGCTGTAGCCTTATTAGTACAGCATCCGGAACAATTGGAAGCCTTGCGACAAAACCCCAGCTTGACTGTGAATGCGGTGGAAGAGGTATTACGTTTTGAGTCCCCAGTACCGGGATTAATTCGTACAACCACCGAAGCAGTGGAACTAGGTGGAGTGCAGATACCAAAGGGAGCGCGCTTACAACTGCTGTATGCATCAGGTAATCGTGACGAAATTCAGTTTTCTGAACCAGAAAGTTTTGACATTCAGCGTATTCCTAACGGTAAGCACTTAGCTTTTGGGGGGGGGATTCATTACTGTGTTGGTGCTGCATTAGCGCGTTTAGAAGGGAGAATCGCTTTAGAAGTCTTAACTCAGCGTTTACCTAATTTACGGATGGTTCCCAATCAAGAAATCCTCTACTATCCGAGTATTATTATTCGGGGGTTATTAAACTTTTGGGTGGAGTGGGATACTCCATCTAGTGTTAGTACTTAGAAACTTAGTAATCATTCGATTGAGGGAATCCTGACTGCATCAAACGGATTTTGCGATCGCTACGCTGCACTCGCAATGACATTTGAATGTTTTTACATATTTGGGATGCTTCCAACTACACTTTCCATATTCTCCCAGGAATGGTATCCTCACAACTTCCTCAAATTATCTGCGTATAAACAAAGGTGTGAGCTTAAATGTAGAAGGAAATTTTCCCATGCTGGAAACACGCGTAAATCCTCAAGTCAACCGGGATGCCAAAGAACAAGCATTAGTACTACCATTTACATCGGTTGGAATTGCAGATATTCCTTTAGTAGGTGGAAAAAATGCTTCCTTGGGAGAAATGATTCAGGAGTTAACACCGCAGGGGGTAAGGGTTCCGACAGGTTTTGCAACAACAGCCTATGCTTACCGTTATTTCATTGAGAGTGCGGGTTTGGAGCAAAAATTACGGCAGGTGTTTGCAGATTTGAACGTGACAGATATGGATAATTTACGTCAACGGGGTAAGCAAGCACGAGCTTTAATGTTGCAAACACCTTTTCCTGCGGATTTGGAGGAAGCGATCGCCCAGGGTTATCATCAGTTATGTTTAGAGTATGGCATGAATACTGATGTGGCAGTGCGTTCCAGTGCAACTGCGGAAGATTTACCGGATGCGAGTTTTGCGGGACAGCAGGAAACCTATTTGAACGTGCATGGTTTAGCATCGGTTTTGGAAGCTTGTCATAAGTGTTTTGCTTCCATTTTTACCGATAGGGCAATTTCCTATCGCCAAATAAAAGGTTTTGACCATTTTAATATAGCCCTTTCCGTGGGTGTGCAAAAAATGGTACGCTCGGATTTAGCGACATCTGGGGTGATGTTTTCCATTGATACGGAGACAGGTTTCAAAGACGCGGCTTTGATTACTGCTGCCTACGGTTTGGGTGAAAATGTGGTTCAGGGTTCAGTAAATCCCGATGAATATTTGGTGTTTAAACCGACTTTAAAAGCTGGGTATCGGCCAATTTTAAGTAAACGTTTGGGAACCAAAGAAATCAAAATGATTTACGATGTCGGTGGTTCCAAACAAACAAAAAATGTACCCGTTTCCGAATGCGATCGCAATTTATTTGCGTTGAGTGATGAGGAGATTTTAGAATTAGCTCGCTGGTGTTGTTTGATTGAACAACATTATTCCCAAGTGCGGGGGATGGACACTCCAATGGATATTGAATGGGCAAAGGATGGACTGACTAATCAGTTATTTATAGTCCAAGCTCGACCAGAAACTGTCCAATCCCAAAAGAGCAAAAACGTGCTACGTTCCTATCAATTATCGGCAAAAAGTGATGTACTAGTTACTGGACGTGCTGTCGGTGAAATGATAGGCAATGGGAAGGCAAGGGTAATTTTAAATGTGAATCAAATTAATCAGTTTCAACCGGGAGAAGTATTAGTGACAAACCGGACTGACCCCGATTGGGAACCGATTATGAAAAAAGCCAGTGCCATTATTACAAATACTGGTGGTCGGGTTTGTCATGCAGCAATTATTGCTAGGGAAATGGGAATTCCCGCAATTGTGGGTTGTGGGAATGCAACCAAGGTAATTCAAACTGGAGATGAAATTACAGTATCCTGTGCGGAGGGAGAAACCGGTAAGGTTTACCGAGGATTGTTAGACTATCAAATTCAGGAAATACCTTTAGCAGAATTACCCCGCACCCGCACTAAAATTATGATGAATGTGGGTAATCCAGAGGAAGCTTTTGGTTTATCAGGACTACCCAATGATGGTGTTGGTTTGGCAAGGATGGAATTTATTATTGCCAACCAAATTAAAGCCCATCCCCTAGCATTGCTGCATTTTGATGAGTTAGAAGATGAACTAGCCAAATATAAAATTGCCGAGTTGACACTTCAGTATGCGAATAAAGCAGAATTTTTTGTCGATAAATTAGCCCAGGGGATTGGTACAATTGCAGCAGCATTTTATCCGAAACCAGTTATCGTGCGCTTGAGCGATTTCAAGAGTAATGAATACGCGAATCTATTAGGAGGAAAACAATTTGAACCATCGGAAGAAAACCCGATGATTGGTTGGCGTGGTGCATCCCGTTACTACGACGAAAAATATCGCGAAGGCTTTGCTCTAGAATGTCAAGCCATGAAAAAAGTTCGCGATGACATGGGTTTAAATAATGTGATTTTAATGGTACCATTCTGTCGTACTCCCCAGGAAGGTAAACGGGTTCTCACGGAAATGGCTAAACATGGTCTAGTCAGAGGAGAAAATAATTTGCAAGTTTATGTCATGTGTGAATTACCCAGTAATGTCCAACTTGCTGATAAATTTAGCGAAATATTTGACGGCTTTTCCATTGGTTCTAATGACCTCACCCAATTAACCCTCGGATTGGATCGAGATTCGGAATTAGTTGCTCATTTATTTGATGAACGGAATGAAGCTGTGAAACGGATGATTACCCAAGTAATTCAAACAGCAAAACAGTATAACCGGAAAATAGGTATTTGTGGACAAGCACCCAGTGACTATCCAGAATTTGCTCGGTTTTTGGTGGAATTAGGCATTGATTCGATTAGTCTGAATCCTGATTCTGTGTTGAAAACCATGTTGGAAATTGCCGACGCAGAAGCTGGTTCTTAGGTTAAAATCGGGTTTTTGGCGTTCCTAAATCCTGATAGGGAAAAAATGTAGAGACGCGATATATCGCGTCTCTATAGGGGTTTATCGCGTCTCTATGGGGGTTTCACACATCCGACAAATGAATTTCATCTATCAAATCAGCAACGAAACATCTATAGCTATCCTATTTCCAGGATGAAAAATATCGGTTTAGCTGGTCAACAGTCAACAATCCGCAATATCAGATTTGACAAATCCTCCCCACCTGACTAATTTATAATTGATGGTAATTCGCAAAAATGCTTAACAAATATCAGTATAAAATCACTGTTTTGTGGAATGTTTTTCTATTAGGAATACTATTCCATACCCAATTAGCTTTAATACCATTATTTCATGGTTTAAGTGTTGCCCATCCTAATCTACATGCCCACGATTTACAAGATATATCATTAATATTGTGGCTAATGTTAATTTTCTTTACCTTGCCAATGTTAGCAATTATTGCTACTAGTTATACTCAATCTCCAAAATACCGATTGATTCATTTCTGTTTGACAGTTTTCTACTCAGTGATGAATTTCATCCATCTCATCATGGATTTAGGTGTAAAACCAATTGTCTGGCCACAAATTGTGTTAATGATATTTTTATGTTTGATTGGTTTATTATTAAATATTGTTGCCTATCAATGGATGCAAGCAGGTACGCAGCACCCTCGATTACATATTCAGAACAGTTAGAACCTATAGGGATAACTTTTGTTGCTTTTTGCTTCACTTCACAACTTCCTCAAATTTTTACGATACAAGGCGAATATGGGATAAATCAATTGGCTCCAATTTATTCCGTTTTTGAACTATGGCTATTACCAAAAATCACCAAACCCAAGCGGAAGATTCTCCCAATTCCACCTTTGTACCACCCACCAATCTTCCCCAACCCCAGACAGGTAAAAAAATTATTCCTTGGCTGACAGGTATATTTTTTCTCACGATAATTGGCACGGGTTCAGTATACCTAATTTCCCAAATTCAAACCCACAAATCCACACCAATTGAAAATATCACCATTGCTCCCATTACGAGAATAACCGCTTCTGGACGACTACAACCGGAAGGGGAAGTGATTAAATTGTCAGTAGCCTATGCTCAAGATAGCCGCGTCAATCAATTGCTAGTGAAGGAAGGAGATCGGGTCAAAGCCGGACAAACCATTGCCATTTTGCAAGGAATCGATAAAAAACAAATGGAATTGGCAGAAGCAGAACAAAATTTGGCAGTGGAAACAGCAAAACTGGCAAAAATTAAATCAGGAGACGCAAAATTAGCAGAAATTGCAGCCCAAGAAGCAAACATTGCCCGAATCAAAGCTCAACTGACAACGGAAACCTTAGAAAAACAAGCAGCAATTAACCGTGCAACCGCCGAACTGGAAAACGCAACTAAGAGTTACAATAGATACCAAAAACTACATCGGGAAGGGGCAGTGACAACGGCGGCACTAGATGATAAACGGGAAGCATGGGTAAGCGCAGCAGCAAATCTAGAAGCCGCTAAAGCCAGACTCGCCACCACCGTATCCACCCTGGAAAAGCAAATTCAAACCGAGACAGCCATGCTGTCAAAATTAAAAGAAGTTCGTCCAGTGGATATACGGATTGCCGAGGAGCAAGTGAAAAAAGCTACCTTGCAAATTAATCGTATCAAAGCCGAATTAGACGACTTTTATGTTCGTTCACCCGTTGCGGGACAAATCTTAAAAATTAATACCCGTGTAGGCGAACAAGTCAACACCAGTCAGGGAATTGTGGAACTGGGACGCACCCAACAAATGTATGCGATCGCAGAAATTTATGAAACCGATATCGGCAAAATTCAAGTCGGTCAGCGTGCAAGTATTATCAGCGAACATGGCGGATTTACAGGTACATTACACGGAACCGTTGACCATATTGGTTTGCAAATCAAAAAACAAGATATTCTAGATGCAGACCCCGCAGCCGATAGGGATGCGCGGGTCGTGGAAGTGAAAGTCAAATTAGATGCAGAAGATACTCCAAAAGTAGCAGGGTTAACCAATTTACAAGTACGGATCACTGTGGATATTGATCAATAATCACAGTGGATACTGGAAGAAGTAAATAGGGAATAGGGAGGGGGAAAAAACTACTGTCATCTCTTCGTTATATCGTTGACGCTAATAGTTGCTACACATCAGAGAGTATAGCCTTTGATTATACTACAGTAGTCCGAGCGGGATTTGTGAAATCTTGCATGTAGAGTTGTTAACGGTTGACAGTTGACGGTTAACAGTCACCAGTAATCAGTCAACGACAGGTTATTTTTCACCACTTAAATAGGATTGCTGTAGTTTCATTTATTTCAAAGTATACGAGAATCGATATTACTTGATCAAAGCGTCATCCGTGTCAGCCTTTATCCTGGATTTCTCACGAGTAAGTTGTAAGCTTTGAGTAACGGATTAATTTTACTTATACACCCTACTCCCTACTCCCTATTCCCTGTGAGTTTTAGAGTTTTGTGAGAAATGCGGGTTGTGCATTGTGACACTTGGAACCATCGTGACTACTGATTCTGTATCTTAAGGTAGATGCGTGCAAAAAAAGTTGTGCCAAGATGTAATGTATTTAGCTTGGAAAGACCTATTTACATCTGATAAATTAACTAAGTCAGAGCCAAATCATGTTGATTAATGACATCGAGTTGAGACAAAATTAATGATTAGCAAATAGTGAAGGTCATAGTTAGTATATTTTGACCATTTACGAATGGTTAAGTTACCTTGATTGTTCGATGGGGTTAACTATTAAAGGTGTAGCGACTAGTCTCATATAAGGCTATCAATACACTCACTTTATTTGATGAATCCAAAATCAAAAATCCTTCGGTTATAAATTTTTATTGGGTGATATCAAGTAGATTGCGCAGCGTTTCCGCCATGAAATTGCAGTTCTCCATTGATTCATTCAACAAACAAATCCATGAACAAAACACAATTATTTTCAGTTGTCGCCCTATCTACAACCGCAATAGCAATTCCCACAGCCGCACAAGCAAATACAGCAGTACAACCGAGTAATCCTGCTGCCGATGATATCACAACAGATAAATCCCAACTACCACCAGTTGCTAGGGTCAATATTAATCAAATTACGACAATACATAAACATCAAATAGCTGGAAAATTCGCTACAACTTTATATATTAGAAGTATTCCCTTCCTCACATTTATCAGTGATATTGCAAGTGATGATTCCGAACTTCAAGCAACTCAAATTGCCGAAAAAATTAATCAATTAGCCGCCAACAAAATTGATGCCAATCAAATAACTGTTAGTAGTAAAAAAGCGCACGCATCGGACGACGTGCGTTATTTTATTCGTGTCGATGGTCAAGAATTTATCGAATTAAACGCCAATACCCGTTTACCCGATACAACTGGAAATATCGCTCAGGACACATTACAAGCAGCGAATCGGATGCGTCGTTTACTAGGAAATGCCAAACCTCTCCACTCATTCCCCCATATTGCAGTCACACCAACACCATCACCATCAAATCCGATCGCATCTGTAAAACCCGCACCCACTAAACCTGTAAAAGTCTCACAATCACGAAGCAAAAAAACTCCCGTTAAACCAGTTAAACCTAGTCAACAAGCGATCGCTCCCACTCAAAAAATCGTCACCCCAGCACCCAAAACCACCACAATCACTAATTCCCGTGTTCGCGCAACCCATAAAGGTATGGCTTCATACTATAGCTATGAAGGATCCATTTCTCGACGCACAGCTAACGGAGAAAGATTTAACCCCCATCAATTAACAGCAGCACATCGTTCCCTACCCTTTGGAACCAGAGTTCGCGTCACAAATCTTCGTAATGGTCGTTCTGTGGTAGTACGTATTAATGACCGGGGTCCTTTTACTGGGGGTCGAATTATTGATGTATCTTTAGGTGCTGCCCAACAAATTGGTATGATTAGCAGTGGTGTGGCAATGGTACAGTTAGAGGTCTTAAAATAGGATTGTCGTAGGCTATTACGAATTAAAAATTACGAATTCTACGTAGTAGCTCAATTAACGGTTGGGTTTTGACTTGTAATTTAAATGCTAGTACCTGGGTGCGCTGTAGGTTTTGAAAGTTATTATCGCTCACTAAAATTAGGGTTGGTTGACCGTTGGAAAGACGGGGACCGAGGGTTAAACCCTCAATATTATCAAGAAATACGCCTGTTTGACGTAGGTCAAGTAAAAGTTTTTTTTGTACTGGTTGAATTTGATTGATATCGACACTTTTAAGACTATCGATTTTACTGATATCTGTTGCTCCTTCTAGGGAAACCTGAAATAATTGAATTGTAAAGCCAATACCAGTAAATGCACGTTCAATACTCAGAAAATGTCCCTGGTTATCTAAGGCTAACAAGTCAGGAATTCCATTGGCATATTTTCCAGTAACTCGTGCAAATCTAGAATTAACAGGGTCGGTAACATATAAAAATTCTTTTGCTGCTTGTTGGGTTGTCAAATTAAATTCTAAAATCCGACAAGGTATTGTGCTTCCGGGTTTTGCTTCCGCACCATCTTGAAGGAGTGCATTTTCTGTTGCAGTATATAAATATCGTTGATTCGGTGTAATTGTTAAAGCCTCAAAAGCAAGATTATTTCTCACACCTCTAGTTCCATCTGCTGACGGGAGGAACTTCTCTGGTATGGGTAATGTGGATATTTCCTGTCCTGTTGTCAGGGAAAATTCCTTGATAAACGGGTTGATTTTAGCAGCTACGTCTCCCTCTGAAGATATATAAATACTATTGCGATCGCTTAAAGCAATTCCTTCCCCATCTATGGTTCCCGGTGTCAAGTTTTTCCCGCTTTTATCTGTAAGAAAAGTGACAGCAACAGGTTGAATCCCATTTTGTGTCAATTGACCATCGCGCAAATTCAACTTGAGGGTGTAAAATCTAGCAGGCGCGCGATCGCTGCGGTCATCGGAGATTGCATAATACTGGTCGTTTTTGTCGTCGTATGCAATCCCCGATAATCCCCCAAAGGGTGTATTATCAAAGGTTGTACTAGTCGGAAGTTCCGCTTCTCCACTAAATTCGATTCCTGTTATTTCCATTCCGTAGGACGGTAAGTTGGTAATTACTAAAGCAAAAATGATAACGGGAATACAAATGTATATAAATCTTTTCCAGGTCAGGATTTTTGGGAAAGTCATGGTTATTAATCGGAGACGGTCGTCAGGAGACAGGATACAGGAGATGACTGATGCTGTAAATGTTACAGGTAACTATTTTTGGATGGGTGGGAGTGGGAAAGAACTCTACATCAAACAAGATTTTATTTACTACTCCCTACTCCCTACTCACGACTCCCTGACCTTCTCCCGTTATTTTTGGCTTAGTCCAGTTTTATATTTTTTTTCAGATTTTAATGAGAAAAGTTAGCGTTTGAGTTATGCTAGATGAAAGATTATTGCAGTTAGTTAGTCAATCTACTTGGTAAAGTTTAGAAGTAAGGGGGAGATGAATTTGGAGGAACAGCAAAATCTAGTAGGGGGAATTAGAGATGCGATCGCACTTCAAGATAGCGATCGCTGGGAGGTATATCGACGGTTACAGGATTTGAATATCAAGTGCTGGTGTGGTTCCCATCAACCTTTGGGGGTTGAAGTTGAAAGTATTCGTGAAGTCGTCCAGGTCTGGTGTGTGGTGCGTCTGGTGGTTGGTTCCCGAAGTGAATTAATTACAATGTTAGAGCGCTGTTGGCAAACTCAAGCGGATTAGGAAAAACACTTAATAATCCACAAAGTTTAAATTAAAGTCGTTTACAGGTACAAGCTGAGGGAGTTATGGGTAAACATCTGTTTGAGAAAAATTATAAATCAGAATTTTGCTTAGAAGGAAAATTTATTGATTTAGTGATCAAGGATGGTTATAAACTTAAGGGTTTAATGATTGGGACTAGAGAAGGTGAATACTATGTCAAGCTTTCCAAACATTTGCGCGATCGCTTCAATTGGAACTTAGCGAAAGGGACATTATTACAAATTATTGGGACAAAAAAAGTTGACGCGAATACGGGAGTAGTCAAACTGAAAGCGGAATGGGTGATGGCTGCAAATTCCCAAGCTGTAGAATTGGATATGCGGACGGAAACAGTACCCATACCCAAATCCATCCCAGCAAAAACCAAACCAGCAACAATTTTGATGTGTCAGAAATCAGATTGTATGAAACGGGGTGGAAAATCAGTCTGTGCTGCATTACAAGCAGAAATTCAGAAACAAAATTTAGAAGGACAAATACAAATCAAAGCAACAGGCTGTATGAAAAATTGTAAAGGCGGGGTAAATTTAGTAATGCCAGATAAAACCCGTCACAGTCATGTTCGTAGCGAAGACGTACCAGCATTGATAGCCAAACATTGTCTCCAAAATCCAGATAAAATCAAACAAGCGATCGCCCAGGTTGCGTAAATGTAGAGACGACTCGATGGGTCGTCTCTACCGTCGGGTGATATAATTCCCATAAAATCCGTTGAATAACGGGTCTAATTGTAAACTCCTGACCACGACGATTGACTTCCCAGCAAACATCTCCCCTACATCCCTATCATTACCTGGGTTTAGCAGGAATAATTATTCTTGGGCTATTATTACGGCTATGGAATCTCGATTTAAAACCCCTATGGCTAGACGAAGTAATTACAGCCATTTTTAGCCTAGGTAAAAATTATCACTTATTGCCCCTTGACCAAGTTATTAGCATTACCCAAGTACAGGAAATATTTACCTATCAACCGACAACTTGTAGACAAATCACCCAAAACCTGATAAATCAATCCACCCATCCACCCCTATTTTTTTGTGCAATGCATAGATGGATGGGATGGTTGCAAGTTGCAGGAATTAACTGGGTGATGGGATTACGCTTGCTACCAGTGATATTCGGAGTCAGTGCGATCGCATCAACCTATGTACTTACTCGTCTAGCTTTTTCCCCCACCACAGGATTAATTGCAGCAATGGTAATGGCTATTTCTCCCTTTGGGGTCTATTTATCCCAGGAAGCACGTCATTACACTTTACCGATTTTGATGATTACCCTAGCTTTAATCGCTCAAATCCGAATTCAACAGGATGCTGTGATTCGGGGTAAACCGAGATGGTGGTTATGGTGTAGTTGGATTTTGGTAAGTAGTTTGGGTTTATATACCCATTATTTTCTCATTTTAGTAGTGATTGCCCAAATAGTCACATTTTGGGGATTTATTAGCAAATATCGTCAGCAAATATCCCATCTCAAAACATATATTATTGGCTTATGTATATCCATAATTGTCATTATTTGCAGCTATCTACCCTGGTTAACCAATCTCCTCACCCATAGTAAAGCCTCAGAAACAGATTGGCTATCTCAACCCCAACATATTGCACCAATATATCACACTATTCTCAACTGGTTATTAATGATTATTGCCTTACCAGTAGAACATCAACCTTTACTAATTACCATCCCCAGTGCAATCGCAATGTTGGTATTCGGACTATGGTTTGGCAACTTTTTTCAAACTAGATTAAGACAACTACTCAAATCTCAAAACACGAATACCGTTACTTTCACATTTATTGGGATTACCGGATGTTTAATTCTAGAAATATTGATAATTAGCTATGTTTTTCAAAAAGATATTACCTCCGTACCTCGCTACAGCTTTATTTGGTATCCCAGTGCAAGTGTTTTGATTGCAGCAACTTTAGATAAGATAATTCTCAAACATCAATTAAACCAATCAGAAAATAGCAATCGGACAAAATCTTTACAGAAAAGCCCTAAAAAAACCTTCAAAAACCAGCAAAACTATCTGAACCCATCCCCAAACACAACACTATTAATTATCATTACCCTCAGTATAACAAGCAGTATTTTAGTCACCCATAATCTTGTATTTCAAAAACCATTTTTACCAGAAAAAACTGCCGCTAACCTATTTTTAGAACAATCCAAACCCACCCTCATCATCATGGGCTATCATAACTATCAAGACATAGCCCTAGGACTCAGCTTTGCATTAGCAACTCCCCCAAAATACCAAAACTATACCCAATTTGCCCTCCTTCAACAATCCACCGACTTTTCCCAATTTTGGCAAAATCTAGCCCAATTAGAAACCCTCAAAACCCCCCATATCAACCTTTGGGTCTTTGCTCCCGGACGCAGACGACGGGACTACCCCACCCAAATTATTACTACTGACACCAAAAACCTGTGTAACATCGATCAAAATCACCATTATCGAATTGGTATCCCCTATCAGTTGTATCGGTGTTAGATCAGGTTCATATCACCATCCCAATAATCACTAGTTTGTACAGCAGTCCGAGCGGGATTTGTGAAATATTACATGTAGGGTTGTTAACGGTTGACAGTTAACAGTCACCAGTCATCAGTCAACAGCACGCTATTTTTCACGACTTAAATAACGTGAGTTCGATGAACCTCACCCCAACCCCTCTTCAACTTCCCAGAGGGCAGGGTGGTTTGATACCATGAGAGAATAATATTTCAGAGGTTTGATTATTGACCCAAATTTCTAGTTATGGGACTCAGGGTGCGATATCCCCATCTCTGACAAGCCAGGCGATCGCATTCAGCATCGCGATGCGGAATCAGTTACATTTGATTCACAAATTGATTTGGGTACCGACAATTGAAATCAGCTAACTATTTGCAATCTTGTCGAATAAAATTAATTTTGCTCCAG
>CALJJQ010000103.1 GCA_937973965.1 uncultured Calothrix sp.
ACCTAACTCGCTGTAAACGTCAATTTCGCCTTGGTGTAGGTTGACGCACTGTTTGACAATCGCTAGTCCTAATCCTGTACCTTGAATATTACCAACATTAGTCGCTCGATGGAAGGATTCAAATAAATGGGGGATATCGGAGGGGGGGATACCAATTCCTTGGTCTTGAATTGTGAAGGTAATTTGGGTAGAAGTGGCTACTAACTCAAAGTTAACTTTTGTTTCTGGTGGGGAATATTTGACGGCATTATTGAGCAAGTTGGTGAGAATATGCTCTAGTAAGCGTTCGTCCATATAGGCTGGGATTGATGCTGCTGAGTGAGTAAATAGGATTCTATCAGTAGATTTAATCATGACGAGAATATTTTCAATAATATATTGGCAGTATGAGACGAGTTCGATGGGTTGCGGATTATATTCCAGTTTTCCAGCTTCGGCTTTTCCGATTAATAAAACATCATTGAGTAAATTAGTCATATGTCTGACCGAAGCTTGAATTCTTTGGAGGTGTCCAAGTTGTTTTTCTTCTGTTAATTTGTGGCGGTAGTATTCTAATAATTCGGAAGAAGAAAGGATGGTACTTAAGGGTGTGCGGAATTCGTGGGAAGTCATGGAGATAAAACGGGATTTTAACTCGTGGAGTTCTTTTTCTCGTTCTATGGCTAATCGTAATTCCACTTCTAGCTGTTTGCGCTCGGTAATATCAATCCATTGACCAATAATTTCTAGGGGGCGATCGCAATTATCTTTGAGTATGGTCAAGGTATCAAAAATCCAGACATATTCCTGCTGCGAATTGAGTACACGATACTCTAAACTGAGGTCAGTAGCGGATGTTAAAATCTGCCGACGGATGTGCATCGCAGCTTCCCGGTCTTCGGGGTGGATTTGTTTTTCCCAAAATTCGGTATCAAAGAGAAATTGTTCGGGGTTATAACCCAAAATCGTCAAAATATTACTGCTGACAAAACTAATCGTAATATCTTGAAAGTCTTTGCAGGAATAGAGAATGCTGGGACTGGATGACATCACATAATCAAGTCTAGCCCGACTGATGCGCAGAGCAATTTCAATTTGCTTGTCGCCTGTAACATCCCTTTGTACACCAACATAATGGGTTAAATGACCTTTTTTGTCAAACACGGGAGCAATGGTTAATTCATTGACAAACATTGTGCCATTTTTGGTGTAATTTCTGATTGTTGTGGTGTAGGTAGCTCGTCGCTGAATTGCTGATTTTAGACCTTCTAATCCCGGTTGCTGATGGTCGAAACGTTGCAGAAACCGACAGTTACGACCTATTGCTTCGTGGCTTTGAAACCCGGTTAAGGCTTCAAAGCCATCATTAACGTAGCTTAAAGGTGCGTCGGGTAACCTCATATTTGTGATAGTTACACCGTGGGTTCCCACACTTAAAGCCTGATCCCGTAGTCGAATCATCTCCTCCATGTGGCGCATTTCCGTGGTTTCAGTGTAAATGGCAACGTAACCAATAATTTGCTCATGGTGATCGCAAATTGTATCAGCTCGCATTTTGGCATCAAATAGTTGTCCACTAGCATCCTCCATGACAACTTCACCATTCCAGGGTTGTCTCTGTAAAATATGGTGATAAACTCTGCGAGCACATTTGCGTTGACCATAGATTAAAATCGAGTTATTGCCTTGGTTTAATTCCTCCAGGGTGTAGCCCATTCGCGATACAAAGGCAGGATTAATGTAGATCACTTCACCTTGAGCATTGGCGATTGCGACCCCATCGGTGGTGGTTTCAATGGCTTTTTGAAAGCGAATTAAATTTTCTTCCAGTTGTTTGTGCTCAGTAATATCAGTGGAAATGCCACAAACAGCATAAGTTTTGCCGTAGGCATCTTTGAGGGGAAATTTGACAGAAATAAAGGTTTGTTGGGTATTATCAGGGTATTTGACAAATTCTTCAACCTGGATGGGAGCGCCAAGTTGAACTGCTTTTGTATTACTAATTATGCATTCGGCGGCAGTTTCTGGGGGTAAAAATTCCGAGATATGTTTACCAACTAAATCCTGGGGTGAGAGATTCAAGATGTCAGCGATTTTTTGATTTGCTAATATATAGCGATTATCCAAATCGATAAGATAAATTAAGGCGGGGGAATAATCTAAAATTGCCTGTAGTTGGCTATTTTTGTAGTATAGAGCCGCTTCCGCTGTTTTTCTGAGGGTAATATTTTTTTTCACCCCTCGATAACCACACCAATTACCATCATCATCAAAAACTGCTAATCCACTCACTTCAAAATAGATAACATTACCATTTTTATGGTATTTTTCTATTTCCAAATCCTTTAGAGGTGCATAATCATTTGCTAAAGCTGCTAGCCATTGAGATTGAAATCGTTTACTTTCAGCTTTAGACATTAATCCAAATTGGGATTGACCAATTAATTCCTGAGGTGAGTAGCCAATCAAATTTTCCACATTCGGACTAACATAGGTAATTATACCTTCCGTGTCGACTTCCCAGAGCATATCACTGGTCAGTTCAATCAGTTGTCGGTAGCGAGCTTCACTTTGTTCTAGTTGAATTTGAGTTTGTCGAAATTCGTGGATATCGGTATCAGTTGCTAAATACTTAACGATGTTACCATTTTCATCGCGAATTGCCACGTATTTACTCAAATGCCAACGATATTCTTTGCTCGGCACATGCAACCATCGTAATTCCATTTCTATTGTTTCTCCACGGGGAGATTTCAGAGCTAATTCGGGTAAAACTAACTTTAAATCATCCGGATGTAGCCATTTATGCCAACAAGTATTTTGTTTACCTTGAACTTCAGCTAAGGTGATTTGAAAATAATCTAAAACCCGTTGATTCACATAAATAACTTCTCCATCGGCATTATACATCCACATCATTTGGGGGATATTTGCTAGTGCGCCCAGTTGAGTTGCTTCGCTAATTTTTAAAGCTTTTTCAATTTCGGTTTGAATTTCAATTTGATGGTGAAAATCAACAGCCGCGCCAACATAACCGATAAATTTTCCATCTAGATCAAATCTCGGTAAACCCTTATCTAAATGCCAACGATATTCCCCATCATGGCGACGCAAACGATATTTTAATGTGACTGGTTGATGTTGGGAAAATGCGGTTTGAAAACTAGTTTTATTTTGTTCACAGTCATCGGGATGAATCCAATTCTTGCAATTTTCACTGCACAATTCTGTAGCTGCTTTCCCAGTAAAATCCGACCAATATTTACTGACAAAAGTCCTCTTTCCCCGGTGATCCGTAATCCAGATTCCTACGGGTGCGGTTTCCGATAAAGTGCGAAAACAGGATTCAACTTCGTAAAAAGCCGCGATCGCTTGTTGATGTTGACCGATATCCGTACCCCGTACCAACAACAAACTTTTACCGTCTATTTCTAGACTGTAATAACATACTTCCAACTTCACCTGTTGACCGTCTGCACTCAGGAAAGTCTGTTCTAACAGCACCGGAACCCCCCCAAACACACATTCCCACAAACCAGAGTCAACAGGAGATGCCAGTAAATCTGTGATTGTTTTATAGTATAAGTGTTTCCATTCGTATCCCAAAACACGACTAACATGGGAATTGCCATCGATAATTTTCCCCTGGCGATCGCAAATAATTAAGACATCATTTCCCTGATCAATGAATGTCAGGAGATTTTGATAGTTTTTGTGGATATCAGGTACGATTTGACACAAACTGTTAGCGGTGATCGCTCCCACAACGCAACCATCATTGACATTGACAACAGGTAAAACAAACGGTTGAAATTTTTTCCAGAGATTGACCACATGGGTCAGGTGACAATCTTCATAGTTGCAACATACTTGCACCGCTTCCATAATTGTTCCCACGGGAGTTTGACGCAGATCCAGTCCTCGCACCACTTGCTGGAGAATATCTTGAGCAGTGACTGTACCAATTACTTGTCCCGCTTCAACTACCAAAGCATAATCATTTTTTTGACCGCGATCGCAAATCAACTCCATCACCTCGAAAATCGTTGTTTGGGGAGCAACAATAACTGGATGGAAATTAATCAACGCATCTAAGGGAGATGAAACAACTTGGAAAAATGATTGCATAGATTTATCAGCCTTGCTGCCAAGTGATGGGACTATTGGCAAATTGACGAGTCATTATCCCATATTTTCCTGTTAAGTAACACAAATAAGTTGCGTATAACTACGGAAAAAGCAAAGGATTTTAGATTTTGGATTACTCTTCGGTCGTTCCGCACTACGTGCGTCTATGAATTCAGTCCATACAGCTAATCCCGGATTTCTCACAAATCCCTAAAACTGAATAGGGAGTAGGGAGTGGGGAGTAGTAAAAAAATTAATCAGGTTGGTGGAAATCACTTCCGGAACCATATTTCCATGCATCAAAATAACGATGCCAATAATATTGGGATTTATCTGGTAAATTTTTCACCCAAGTTGTCAAAAATGGTTGTAGTTGATATAAAACTGTGTAAATTCCTAAATTAGTATAATGAATTAGCCAATCCAACAGGGCGAATATACCCACTTGGGGCAGGATTTTGGTAATAATTAAAGGATGGGATAGGGAGGTTTGCCACAGAGTTTTTGTTAGTCCGGAAAATTGCACCACATCTTGTAAAAATGGTTTGAGTACGGGTTCCCCCAGTTGCTGCATTTGGGTAAATACTGCTGATAATAAATCGTTAATTTGGGTCGGTGGAATTTGCTGATTTGGCTCCACACTCATGGTTTTCTGAAATAGCCAGGTGACGGAAAGATTCGGCTGATAGGGTTGGAGTAAACCTAAAGCAGGTGCGGATAATTCGTTTACTTCTAAGGCTTCACAAATGCCGATAGTTAACCTTTTTAAATGTCTCACCATTGCTCCAAAACCACCAAAACTGAGGGGGGATTGGGAACCACTACTATCACCAACGGGTAATACGTAATTCCAAGGTGTGGACAGGGGACTTTGGCGATAACTAGGGAAAAACCCGAATAAAGCGCGTAAAAAGTTTAACTGTGCGAGTTGGATATTTTGGTATCTGGGTAATAAGCGGAAATACTCAGTAAACAATTTTTCCAAGCTCAAATGATCCGCATTACCATCTAGATAGGTAAATAGATAGGTAGTTCTACCATCCCGTGCTGGAAAAGCTTCCCAAAAATATTGACATTGATTTTCGATGGGTGTGAAAGAAAATAATAAATCCCCAGAGGAATTATCTGCAAAACCCTCAGCACAAGTTCCTACCACCAAGCATAAAGCATCCGGTTTTTTCCCTTCCCTAGCTTGTTGAGCGATAGGGGAAAAATGACCCATGGCATCGATTAATAACCGAGTAGTAAATTGCTGATTGACACGTACTCCGTTTGGGTGAATTACTGCACCACTAAAAGGAGTTTTTTCGCATAAGCTTCCTCCTGCGGCTAAAAACTTTTGTTTGAGGATTTCTAGTAAGTAAACCGGATCGACACCAATATTTAAAACATCTTCGACCTCAGCAGACCAACCCCCAGCAAAACCGACACGCACCGGATTAAACTCAATGGCGATCGCCTGTGCTAATTCTTCCGAACTGAGCAAATCTAAATCAACAAACACATCCAATTCCCGTCGGGAAATATTCCATTCCTGTACCCGTCCCCGCAATACACCCCGTTCTAACAAAGCCACCTTCACACTCCGTTTTACTAAAGCAGCAGCCAACAATATCCCCAAAGTCCCACCACAAATCACCACATCATAGTCAAAATCCCCAGTTAACATCTCCTGACTGTGGCTAATTACTTGGGGAACAGGGGTAGTATTTTTCCCCTGTAAATTCGCCAACAGTTGGTCAGCGCGTCGCAAATTTGTCAACGCATCACCAGGAATTTTTGCCAGAATATCTTCCGCTAACGACACCGCACCCTCCCTTTTATTCCGTAGCATATAATTATTTATATTTTGTATTAAAACCAAAATTAATGTAGAGACGTAGCAATGCTGCGTCTCTACATTACGTTCCTGTTACAGTTAACATCATAATGGGAATCCTAGTGTTGACAGATTGAAAATACAAATTCTGTTTTCATCGGGTTGGCAGACACAAGCGTGGTTATGGATTGATGGATATTCGCAATGGGTCAGGGGATTTAGATTTACTTATTTCCAGGATTGAACGTTTGGAAGCACAAAACCTACTGTTAAAGAAGTTTGTGGCGGTTTTGAAACGGGAGTTGAATTCCTTACGGGAGGAATTTCAAAGTCGTCCGGAAGTTCAACAGGTGGAAAGTATTCAATGGGAATTGGTTGATATTCAAAATCTGTTGGAGTCGGGTAGGTTTGATCCGATGCGGACAACCACGACTGTCCACCGTCATTCTTTACCACCTGATTTAGATGATACGAAAAAGCTGACCTCACCAGTAGACAGTCATGATGATTGCAAAATGACGGTGCTTGCAAAGCCGAAATCTGCTTACTTTCGCAGTGAGGTGGAATTTAAAGTTGAGCGGATGTTGTTTCTTCTAGACAAAATTTATACCTTCAGGGAAAAACGCAATTTGGATGTGGGGGAATTTTTGGCTGGATACCAAAAAGGCGATCGCAATTTTAGTCAAGTTGAATTAAGGTGTGCTGATTTAACTGGAAATGCCCTTAATCATATTCGCTTAAGTCATGCCAATCTCCAAGCAGCCAAATTGGGGGGAGTGGATTTACGTTATGCGGATATGAGTTATATCAACCTGGAAGGTGCAGATTTACACAAAGCCAATTTGTATGCTAGCAAACTCTGCTACGGAAATTTAGCCGCAGCCAACCTAAGTGGAGCCAAATTAACCCGGGTTGATTTAAATGGTGCAAATTTGATGGGTGCGGATCTCAGTGGAGTGGATTTAAGCGATCGCGTTTTACGAGATATGGATTTGAGTTATGCGAACCTCAGTTGGGTGACATTTCGCAACACCACCCTAATTAATGTTAATCTCAGTTATGCCCATCTTAGTCGTGCTGATTTTCTCAACACCAATTTAGCAGAGGTGAATTTGGAAGGGGCTAATCTCCAACACTCCCTATACAACCAGAAAACGATTTTTCCAGGGGATTTTGATATTACTAACCACCAAGCATATTTAATCGCACCCCAAGCTCACCTGCAAAATGCCAATTTAGCAGGGGTACAACTATGTCATGCAGATTTGTCCGCAGCCGATTTAAGCGGTGCAAATCTGAATTTAGCCGATTTGAGCGGTGCAAATCTTTCCAGCGCTAATTTAAATAATGCCAACCTCAGTCGAGCCAATTTAGAAGGTACTAATTTAGCGATCGCTGACCTGAGCAATGCAGACTTGAGTGAAGCCATATTTAGCAGTCCCCAGGGAGATATAACAGCCAAATTAGTCGGTGCAAATCTCAGTGGAAGCAATCTCAGTCGTGTTCGACTGACCCATGTTCACCTCACTGCTGCAGATATCAGTCGAGCAAATTTTAAATATGTTCAAGATTTTACCTCCCACTTAAGTCATACTAACCTTACAGGTGTGAATCTTATGGGTATGTATTTAGGTGCTGTCAATTTAAGCTGTAGTAATTTAACGGGAGCAAATTTGTGTGGAACTTTCCTACAAGGTGCTAATTTACGCCATGCCATTTTAGTTTCGGCTGATTTACGTGGTGCAGACCTACGTCATGCCAACCTGGAAAATGCCAACCTACAAGATGCCAATCTCAACGGAGCAAATTTAGAGGGAGCAATCCTGAAAAATGCCATCTTACCAGATGGTCGCATTTATGCTAGGTAGAGACGCGATATATCGCGTCTCTACCTACAAACAATCGCGTCTCTATCTACAAACCATCTGGAATCCAAAATCAAATTAAATCATCTCAGCTAAACGCCTAATTCCCGCTCCTGTGACACGACAAATCCGCCATTCATCGAGGATTTGTGCACCCATACGGGTATAGAATTTCTGTGCGGGTTCGTTCCAATCAAGTACACTCCACTCCAACCGACCGCAATCCCTTTCTGCGGCAATTTTGGCAACTTTGACCAGCAGAGACTTACCAATTCCTTGGTGACGGTAGGCTGGTAAAACAAAGATATCTTCCAGATAAATACCTGGTTTAGTCAAGAAAGTGGAATAATTGGCAAAAAACAGAGCAAAGCCAACCAATTTCTCTCCAACTTCTGCGACAATTGCTTCTGCATAGGGTTTATCACCAAATAAATGATTGTGCAGTAGTTCTGGATTTCCCGTCACCATTTCCGTCAGTTTTTCATATTCTGCTAACCCTAAAATGAGGTTGAATATTTCTGCACAATCATCAGGTTTGGCTGAACGGACAACTAATTGGGGATGGGAATTCATCTATGGGTAAGATAAGGAGTACAGTATATAGAATATCGTAATTCGTAATTCGTAATTCGTAGTTCGTAATTCGTAGTTCGTAGTTCGTGGTTCTTGGTTCGTGGTTTGTAGTTCTTGGTTCGTAGTTCGTGGTTTATAGTTCATAATTACCAATTACGAATTACCAATTACAAATTACCAATTAAAAATTACGAATTACGAATTGATATCACTTTAGTCGGAGGATGAGTTGAAAAAACTGTACTGCAATATCAGATTTTTAGTAACGCAGTATGGCTGCTAAGGGAGCATGTCCCGGTATTTTTTCTGGTGATACTGCATAAACTTTACCACCGTTGATGAGGGTATGGAGTGCTGCTAAATCCAGTAAATCTTCGTCACCTGGTTGGGGTTGGGTATGGACTTGAACGCTATTGGTGTCTGGATTAAATACCCCCCATATCTGTTTTCCGAGGGCCAGGGTGGTTTGATACCATGAGAGAATAATATTTCAGAAGTTTGATTATTGACCCAAATTTCTCGTTATGGGACTCAGGGTGCGATATCCACATCTCTGACAAGCCAGGCGATCGCATTCAGCATCGCGATGCGGAATCAGTTACATTTGATTAACAAATTGATTTGGGTACCGACAATTGAAATCAGCTATTACGTAGCTTGCTTCCCGCGTAGCGGGTATTACGTAGACGCGAAGCGGCTTGCCCTAGGCTATTACAAATTATTTTTCCCTTCAAGTTGTAAATCCTGTTCCTGTTCCTCCAAAATTATATCTATCCCTCGCGTATCAAAGAATATCGCTTCCACACGACGATTGCGAGCATGTTCTAAGCGATCGCGTCCTGGTGTTTTTAGTTTGCGTTCACCAAGGGAACGGATTGTCATGCGTTCGGGAGCGATTCCCTGTTTAATTAGGTAATTTCGCGCATTTCTCGCTCTTCTTCTCGCTAAATCCATATTATAAGCATCGCTAGCACGGGAATCTGTATGTCCCTGAAGTTCGATAACGATGGTGGGATATTGTTTTAAAACATCGGCAATTTGTTCTAAAACCTTACCACTTTCTTGACTAATAAAGTCCCTATCTAGTGCGAAGTGAATATTTGTGGGAACACGTATACGAATGGGTTGGGGTGGTTCCGGTGGTAATTCTGGTGGTAATTCTGGAGTGGGTTGGGGTGGTTCCGGTGGTTGAAGTTGGGTTAAACAGTTGGGTATGGTGTCGGGTGTAAGGGGTTCGTTGAGGTCAGGGTTGAGATTAATGGTATTGGGGGAATTTTCCAAACTGCGAATCATGGCATAGTCAGCAGGTTCAGATGTACCAAAATCGGGATGGGTTGCGATCGCGCTGATTATATCTCCTGGTTGTAGTCCGGTAAATTTGGCTGTAAATTTACCTTTGTCATCTGCTTTGACAAGGGTAATAATGCGATGCAAAGCATGATGTCGAACTTGGTAGATGTGGACTTGGGAATTGGGTTCAGTGGTTCCGTCGATAGCGACTTGATTATTAATCTGGAAAAACTCCCGACTCAGAAATTCCGGTGCATTAATTGCTGCATTTCCCGTATCTAAACGACGGTTAGGGGAAGTTCTTCGGGGATTTTTTCCATCACCCCGTTGAAAGTCCTGTACATCGACGTGTCCCCGTGTGTTCAAATCGATACTTAATCCTTCTAAATTGGCAAATTGATTATTTTCGATTACATTTCCCATGGAAGCACCATTGGTGAAGGAACCTCCATTAGGAAATGCGGTGACAACAACTCCAGCAGCAGTTTGATGACTAATTTCATTATTTAGGACTTGATGGTCATTACCCATTAAATAAATTGCTGCACGACGTAAGCGTCTACCATTATATTTAATTTGATTATGTTGAATTTTCACTGCACCATCGGGTTTAAATAAAAATATTCCACTACCATCATTTCCACACATTAAATTACCTTGAATTAATGTCCGATTGACTTTTCCTTCTAAACGGATTGCATCTGGCATTCCCGCAATTCCGTTTCCTATAATCATGTTTTCTTTAATTTGGGTTCCTTCGGCATTTATTCCTGTGATAATTCCACTACCATCGTGGTGGGAAATGCGATTATTGCGAATAATTGTACCTATTCCATTAAATACAGATACCCCAAAAGCTGATGTAGTATCTGGCATTTTTTCATCGGGTGTAATTCCCAACCAATTATGTTCAATTACCACGTTTTGTGGTGGTTGAATTGGGTAATTTGAGTTATTGGCAATAGAACGAGGTGCAAAATTTGTGGATGCAGAAGTGATAAAAATATCGGCGGGAGGGGTGGTTGCTGTAGTTTGATGACGGGAAGTAAATCCATATAAACTTAAACCGCGAATTGTGATGTTATCTGCGGTAATTGTCAAACCCCGAAATATTTCTGTATTGGCTGCGGGTGTAATACTAATTAGGGGTCTTGCGATACTTCCCTCGACGTTGGGAATGGCATTTTTAACTGTGGTCGCTGGATTATAACCGGGTTGGGTAGTACCATCAATAATCAGATTTGGTCTGGAAATGGTGGGTAATATGGTTTGTAGTTGAATGGTTGTTTCTGAGTCTGGTAGATTAAATTCAATAATGGATGGTTGGTTATTAGGAAGGGTTTGAATTTGATTTTTTTCAGCCGGACTAAGTTGATTGATCTTGAGTTCTCCGTTAATAAATAATATGGCTTCCCGTAAGGTGAGGAAACTATCAGGATTTACTTGATTATCTTGATTACTATTAACTGTGATTTTATCACTTGTTTGTGGTGAAGATGATGTATTCACCTGAGCTAAACTATAACCGGGATTAGCAAGAATAAGAAGGAGACTACTCAGCAATGGGCTGGATAGTTTTTGGAATGTAAATATATTGATTGATTGTGATTGGTTATTAATTTGTGAATTGGGATTTTGGAAAAAATTCTTGAAAATTAAATCTAAAAATATAATCATCATATCTCAGCTCTCATAAATGACAATGCATAAAATTTATAGACAGTGAAGGTAATTCAATTTGTTTATTGATAACTTATTATCTATATCTAGATTATTTATGTTAAAAAGTAACAATTATAATACTCATAAAAAGTTTCACTGAAATTCTGATTTTTTTCATTTTTAGTCAATGCTTGCTATCTTCGCTTAATTTGAGGAATAAAGTCCTCTCTATAAACTTTAAATAACGTACCGGTTGTGTAAGTTCTGGACTTGTATATCTAAGTTTTTAAAAATCAGTTAAGTAGGTGTTTGTAATTATATACTTTCTGACCTAAGAAAAATTACTAGTATTTTTTTATTTACCTGTTTTCATCAAACATAGGACTTATACCAAATTAAAAAGAAGATGCATATTAAAGAACCCCACCCCTTAATCCCCTCCCTACTTGCGAGGAGGAGAAATAAAAATCTAGTTCCCTCCCCGAAATCGGGAGGGTTAGGGTGGGATAGAATTCGTAGCCTTACAGACAAGCTTTGGTAACACTCAGTATTACACACGGAAATAATTCATCTCATTCTTAACAAATGATACTTACCATCGTCAGTAGAAGAAATACTAATTTACTCGAATTACATCTATCAAAAGTAATATTTACTGAAAAATAACAAGAATTCCGGAAAGAATTTCCCTGAGAAAAAAACTGTGAAATCGAAAAATTTAATTTTTGGCAAATATATTTGTTACTTCCCTCCGTATTTATCATGATATTTTCTCTAGAAGCTTATCAGACAAAGCTTTTGGACATACCCGATAAAAATAGTCGGGTATGTTTGACGAGTATTTTTACTCGTGGTAGCATCGAACGACATTGATGGATAAACGATGGATCAACTAGGGGAGACAACCATGACACAAGCGATCGCAAAAACAACACAAACCAACACAGGCAACTTTGAAATTCTCAAATGTAAGGAATGTGGAGCCGAGTACGAACCGAAAGCCTTACATGTGTGTGAAGTTTGTTTTGGTCCATTAGAAGTCAAATATGACTACAGCAAATTGCGCTTAAGTGTCAGTCGCGAATCGATTCAAAAAAGTCCCAATTCCATTTGGCGTTACCGTCAATTTCTACCCGTTGCTACCGACAACTACATCGATGTTGGTACGGGTATGACTCCCCTAGTTAAATCCCAACGTCTGGCTCGGCGTTTGGGCTTAAAAAACCTGTATATTAAAAATGATGCGGTGAATATGCCCACCCTCAGTTTCAAAGACCGGGTGGTGTCTGTCGCCCTCAGTCGTGCCCGGGAACTAGGATTTACCACCGTATCCTGTGCAAGTACTGGCAACTTGGCAAATTCCACAGCCGCGATCGCAGCCCATGCAGGATTAGATTGTTGCGTATTTATTCCCTCTGACCTAGAAGCGGGAAAAGTCCTGGGAAGCCTCATTTATAGCCCCACCCTCATGGCTGTAAAAGGTAACTACGACCAAGTTAATCGCCTTTGTTCCGAAGTGGCCAACACCCACGGTTGGGGATTTGTGAATATCAACCTCCGTCCCTACTATTCCGAAGGCTCCAAAACCCTCGGCTTTGAAGTTGCTGAACAACTCGGATGGCAATTACCCGACCATATTGTCGCACCTCTAGCATCCGGTTCTCTCTTCACAAAAATTTATAAAGGCTTTCAGGAATTTATTGAAACAGGTTTAGTAGAAGCCAAAAATGTCCGGTTTAGTGGTGCGCAAGCGGAAGGATGTTCCCCCATTGCCGAAGCATTCAAAGAAAAACGGGATTTTATTAAACCAGTGAAACCCAACACAATTGCTAAATCCATTGCCATTGGCAATCCCGCAGATGGTATTTATGCAGTCGAAATTGCCAACAAAACAAACGGTAATATCGAATCAGTCACCGACGCAGAAATCATTGAGGGAATTAAACTATTAGCAGAAACAGAAGGTATATTTACCGAAACCGCAGGAGGTACAACCGTTGCCGTCCTCAAAAAATTAGTGGAAGCTGGTAAAATAGATCCCGATGAAACCACCGTTGTTTACATCACTGGCAATGGCTTAAAAACCCAAGAAGCAGTTCAAGGTTACATCGGCGAACCTTTAACCATTGAAGCCAAACTAGACAGCTTTGAACAAGCTTTAGAACGTTCTCGCACCCTAGAACGTCTGGAATGGCAACAAGTTCTCGTTTAAGGAATCGGGTATCGGGAGTAGGGAGTAGTAAAGGTTTTTAATCGAAATCCCCTCCCATTAAGCAGTAGTTTCCCCAATGGGTGCGTAGCGCGGCTTCTCTTACAATATGGCACAAATCCGGGATTGTGGGTACAACCGACCGTTAATCCCAAATCATAATCCTCACTATACTATTTCTATCAATCTCAAATCCGAAATCCAAAATCTCAATCTATGTCAATCAAAGTACTCGTTCCCACCGCACTCCAAAAATTTACCAACAACCAAGCTGTACTCGAATGTAGTGGTACAAATATATCTGAATTAATTGAATCGATTGAAAAAGCATGTCCTGGAATCAAAGAACGTCTGTGCGACGAAAATGGACAACCGCGACGGTTTTTGAATTTATACGTTAACAGTGAAGATATCCGCTTTTTGGATGGAGTCACCACAGCCTTAAAAGATGGCGATGAAGTCAGTATCGTTCCTGCGGTAGCTGGTGGTTAATTCGCTTTGAGCGAAACTTTCCACCAAAGCCGGGATCCGGATACCAACCTATCTCGGCTGAAGATGACTTGATCAAAATCGCTGATATCTACTCCCTACTCCCCACTCCCGACTCACGATTTTTCAGAACAAGCGATCGCAATTCTTGTTCTGCTTGAGCAATTAGATCTTTCCACCCACCCTCTGGAGACCAGATTTGATCCATTGGGTAGCGAGCAGAGGATTCGGGTAAATTTAAAATATGTTTTTGATAGAGATAAACAAAACAAGAGACTCGCATATTTTTTGCACAATGCACCCAAACCCTTTTCCCTTTCAAAGCCTGCATCATCTGGCAAAATAAAACTAAATCAGCAAATTGGGGATTATTCCAAACTACAGGTAAATGAAAATAAATCATACCTTGGGATGTCACCAAATAACCTTCATTGGCGATCGCATTCTCACTATTTGGCATTGCTAAATTAATTACCACCTCATAATCATTGCTGCAATTAACTCCAACTGCGCTGCTGTCGGTTGTCCAGAGGTAGCTAACGTATCATTAACCAGATAATAATTCAGGATTTCATCCATAATTTTGCGTTTGATATCGCTTTTACCTCTTCCGCGACATTCCCATTTTCCCATGAGGTGGGAATTGATAGTAGGCAATTGCGGGGTCAGGATTTACATAACTGGCATATTATTTTTTTGTGACACGTGCGCAAGTCCTAGAAATAAACAATTTTCTTTATAATCCAAAATCCAAAATCCTAATAGTGATTTCCCGACTTGCGATAATGTACCGCAGTCACCCCATCCGGGTCTAGAACCTTCCCATCATCAACCGTTGCATAAACTAACCAATGGTCTCCCACTTCCATTCTGTCCTTAACGGTACATTCCAAATAAGCCAAAGCACCCATTAGAATCGGTGAACCATTTTTAGCTTCCTCGACTTCCAATCCTGCGAATCGATCTTCCCCTGGTGCAAAGTTTTTCATAAATTGCTTGCGGATTTGTTTACCCTGGGCCAAAATATTGACAACGAAGCTGCTACCGGAATGCATCAAAGCTTCCAAAGCACGATCTTTAGCCACCGCGATTGTTAAACCTGGGGGATTAAAACTTGCTTGGGATATCCAGGAAGCCAACATTGCACTCGATATATCTCCCTGTTTTGCAGTGACAACCGTCAGGGAACCCAATATCCTTCCTACAGCTTGCTCAATATTTGTTGCAGGTTGCTGACTCACCACCCTTACTTTGTTAATACGTTTTAAAGTTTGCGCAAAATCCGTTCCCGCTTCTTCACATTCTTGCAATGTTTTATCATCAGGTTTAAACTTGACACGAATCGTCTCAAACCCAAACCTGTATCCCGCATCTTTCAGTTTTCCTTCCAACAAATCAATTGCTTCCCCACTCCAACCATAGGAACCGAATACCCCTGCTAACTTTGTTTTTGCAGCATTGGCTAAAACAATCCCTAAAGCAGTCTGTACTGGAGTTGGAGCATGTCCTCCCAAGGTTGGTGAACCAATGATAAATCCAGCTGCATTTTCCACCGCAGCTTGAATTTCCTCCGGTTTTGCGACTTCACAATTAATCGATTCCACCCGTACCCCCGCTTTCGTAATCCCGTGGGCGATCGCTTGGGCAATTGTTGCGGTATTCCCGTAGGCAGAAGCATAAATTAATGCTACGGTGTTTTCCCGTGAAGATTGCTGTTGAATCCAATCCCGGTAAGCTTTAGTTAATTCGATCAAGCCGTATCTAACCATCGGTCCGTGGTTAGGAGCATACATCCGCACCTGTAAATCAGCCAATTTATCCATCGCTGTCTCAATTTGTCGTGCGTGGGGTGCCATTACACACTCAAAATAATAGCGACGGTCTTCTAAAAATGCTTGCCAACCCTCATCAAAAACCTGATCACCACAGATATGGGCTGCAAACAATTTATCAGTGTATAAAATTTCTGTTTGGGGGTCATAGGTACACAGCAAATCGGGATAGCGGGGGTTAGGTGTAGGGATAAATTGCAAATAGTGTCCCTGTCCTAAATCTAGGGTTTCTTCCCCCCGTGTCACCAAAATCGGTAAATCCGGATTTTCCAGGGCACTTCGCAAATTAATTGCACCGGGATTGGAACAAACAAAGGTATTTTGGGGAGCAATTTCTAATAAGGCTTTTAAGGTCGCAGCGCGGTTGGGATTGACATGTCCTAAAATTACGTAATCAATCTTGTGAATATCAATCCGTTCCTGTAAAGCTTTGAGAAAAATCTCCGTAAAGGTTTCTCCAGGAGGGTCAATCAAAGCAATTTTATCTGCTTCGATTAAATAACAATTAGCGGTTGTTCCCTTTGCTAAAGCGTACTCAACTTCAAACCGTAATCGTGACCAACTGCGGGAACGAAACACACGGGTTTGAGTTCCTATGGGGTAAACTTGTACTTCACGGGGTTTATTTGTGTTAACCATAACTCACTCGATTTTTGATTTTAGAATTTAACAGCTATGTAATTAGATGGGTGTTATTTGATGTTGGATTTTATTTTTTTCCAATTTTTTCAAATAGGTTCAATATTGAGTTTTGATGGATTTAATTTTATTTAATAAAGAGTAAAAGTTTGACAAAAAACTATTTTCACGACGTAAATTCTATCTACTTAATACTTAAAATCCAACATTCTTAGGACTTACGCATGAGATAAAACAAGACTTTGAGATTGCTTCCTGACGTCGCAATGAGGTAACCTGGATTTCTCACGAGTAAGTCGTAAACCTTGAGTAACGAATTCATTTTCCTTCTATTCACTACTCCCTACTCCCTGTGAGTTTTAGGGTTTTGTGAGAAATGCGGGGTAACTGCGTAGTGATTGCGTAAGTCCTGGTTCTTTCAAAAACACTAAACCTGGATTTATCACTTTCGTAGTCCGTGTTGAATCAATGCTGATATTCAACCTCCATATCCCCTTCAGAAGTAAACAAGGACAAAATGGCTTATCAATGATTTTAAAACCAGAAGGGAACAGCAAAACTTTTATTCTGTGTGGGGTGAGCGGTCGGGTTTTTTTTTAAACAGGACTTACGCAACTGGCACATTTTCAGTCAAACTATCACATTGGCTGAATTCAGACGTAAGGTTTATAAATTAAGGATTACACACATTAAACTCATATTCAAAGGTATGTGCCAGTTGACCTTATTTTGTGACGCTT
>CALJJQ010000104.1 GCA_937973965.1 uncultured Calothrix sp.
GATGTTGTTTCCGTAGATTAAGGAACCTGCTACTGGTTCGCGGATTCCGTCGATGTCTACTGGGGGTGCTGCGATGAAGGCGATGATGAAGCAGGTGGTTGCTGCTAACAGGGTCGGAATCATCAATACGCCGAACCAACCGATGTATAGCCGGTTATCGGTGCTGGTGATCCACTCGCAGAACCGTTCCCATACGTTTGCGCTTTCGCGACGTTGTAAGGTTGTGGTCATGGTTTTATGAGTGCTTTATGTATCTTAATAATTTTTGATGAGTTAATTTACTCATCTGTTACTACATTAAAAGTTAAGTTGCGTTTTGTAAAGGAGTTATCATTAATGTTTAGTTATGTTTTTAGCATAATATGATTAACTAAATTAATCATATATAGAAATCCTAGATGATTTGTAAAGTCTTCCATGTAGGGTTATTGACTGTTAACCGTTGACTACCATAGGCGTAGCGTGGCTTCTTTACGAGAAGTCTTCCCGCAGGGTACAGCCAAGACCCATATTTTCCACAAGCGAAATCGGATGGCGATATAGTGAGAGTATTCTGAATTTTCCTCGGCATGGAAATCAGTAACGCCATTTTTCGCCTGCAACCAAAAATGTTTGTACAGACTCTAGACTTGGCTGGCCAGGTATGGTATATTGTTTGCTGTGAATATTTAAAAGGCTCAGTAGCTCAGTTGGTTAGAGTAGGGGACTCATAAGCCCTTGGTCGTCAGTTCGAGTCTGACCTGAGCCATTTTTAATTAAAATATTTAAGCCCCCAGAGTAGGGGGCTTTTGTTGTTTTTTCCTAGAAACAGTCAAAAAATTTTGGCGACAAAACCAACATTAAGCTTAAAAAAACTTCAGATTCTAACATCCAAATTCAGAAATAGTATTGGCTGCATAATAAACAAGCTGACCCAGACGCTGACGCAGGGTTTCTAACCCTAAACGTTCCCTAGCAGAGATAAACACAGCCAATGGAAACTCTTCCCTGGCAATTGCTAGGGTTTCACTACTAGCTTGGTCTATTTTATTAAAAACCACTAAAGCGGGTCCAGGGGTAATCGGCATCATAGCCAAAATATCACGCACGGAGCGGATATGGCTTAACCAAGCGGGGTGAGATAGGTCAACTAAATGCAATAAGGCATCGGCTTCCGTGACTTCCTCTAGGGTGGCACGAAAAGCATCAACTAGTGCATCTGGTAATTCATGGATAAAACCAACCGTATCGGTGATCAGAATTTCCGATGCTGCACCGGTGGAAGCATCGGGAACAACTAACCGACGTGTGGTTGGGTCAAGGGTTGCAAATAACTGGTCGGCAGTGTAAACTTCAGCGTTGGTGAGGGCATTAAGTAATGTTGATTTACCAGCATTGGTATACCCAACCAAGGCAACCGAAGGAACTTCCCGATGTTGTCTTCGCTGACGTAAACGGGAACGATGGGCTTGCAGTTGATCTACTTCCTGCTGTAAACGAGCAATGCGCTTTTGTATTGCCCGACGTTCGGTTTCTAACTTCGTTTCCCCTGGACCTCTAGTTCCGATACCACCTCCCAGTCGGGACATGGCTTGTCCCCGTCCGGTGAGTCGAGGTAACATGTATTCTAGCTGGGCTAGCTCGACTTGGAGTTTACCGGCGCGAGATTGGGCCCGTTGGGCAAAAATGTCTAGTATTAATTCGGTTCTGTCAACTACTCGCACGCCAATTTTTTGTTCGAGGTTGCGAACCTGGGAGGGAGATAAATCCCGGTCAAAAACAATCAGATTTGCACCGGTGAGTTGGGCTGCAAGGGCGATTTCTTGAACTTTTCCATCTCCCACAATACTTTGGGGATGGATGCGGTTGCGTTTCTGGATAATAGTTTGTAGAACTTCTCCTCCAGCAGTATCGACTAATCGCGCCAACTCTGCTAAAGTATCTTGGAAATGTTGCTCAGAAATATCATCAGTTTGCACACCGACGATGACAGTGCGATCGCAATCTGTATTTACTTCCTGAGCAATGAATTCCCGCTCAAACTCCGCTTCTAGACCTTCGACTAGCTCTAAAAAATCTTGGTCGGAGATAACATCTAAACTCATCGGTAGGGAAATTACCCAATTTTGCGGCAAAGAGAAGTGTTTACCGCTACCTCCACTCGGAACTAACTCCCGAACATTTTGGGCAATTAAGTGGGCTAAATAGGCATGTTTGACATACCCTGTTGCTCCACCACCCCGTTTGGTAAAACCAGTGCCAGTAATATTGAGTATAACCAGAGCATCCAAACGCTGCATGGCCATTGCAGTTAAAGCAGCCTCATTCGGTGGTTCTGGTTTCAGGTGGGTAGCCAAACACCGAATCCCGCTTAAACGTGCAGCCCCGTAACGGGGGAGTTCCAGGGGTGGAATTTGGGTTTGACGCGGAGTGCCTACCCCAACCCGGATGACTTGTCCACGACGGTTAAGATAGGCACACACAGGCTGATTAATTTCGGCACTGATTGCCGCCAGTCGCTGGGAAAATTCGGGCGTAGTGACGCGATCGCCCGGAATGCGCTGGTGGTATAGCCGTTGAAGTTGCTTCAACTGGCTGGATTTCAAACCTTGGAGATTACCAAAGATAGTCTCGATAGGCGTTTTCTACCAGGAAACTGGTCCTCGAATGCTACTACGTCTATTTTATAACAGGATTTTGAGGATGGAGAGTCTCGCGCTCGACTTTAATTCGTAATTTGTAATAGCCTGCGGCAACGCTTCGCGTACGTAATTTTTATGTGGTTGAGTGCTAGTACTTTGGCTACCTAATTTTGCTATGGGAGGAAAGGTTCGTAGTAGAGCTTTAGCGCTTTATTTCAAAGCTTTTTCGCGGCTAAGGCTACTACTAACTCCTCAGAACTTATGGGATAAACCACTACTACTTAGAACCCAAAATTACTGACGGGGTAAAGTGATTTGCCGGCTTTCTCCTGTGAATCTGTGGACAAACTGACTTCTACGTCTGTTGTTAACAGAGTTTAACCTTTTAGAAGCGGTAGCGCGTGCAGATTTAGTTATTAAGGCAAAACAAGCGATTATAAATCTAGATTCCCATTACCCAAAATGCGGTTATCTGAAATTATGGAAACTGATGGTTGCAGGTAAAACCCAAGCAGAGCAAGCATCTGCGCTGGGGGTTAGTCAAGGGGAAGTTTCTAAGCGTTGGAAGGAATTAGTCAGACGTGTGACAATCGAATTAGGATTGCTGGAACCGAAAGCGATTAAACGTAAACAACAAAATATTCAATTCAAAGATATTCGTAGACATTCACAAGTCCAATAGTAATTTTTTCGGCGTTGCATAAATGCGGGATGCTTAAGGCTAAAGGTATGAGTATTTCGTTCAATATTTAGCAAAATCATCTCCTGAATCAGCAAAGCCATTTTTTCAAATCAATCGACGATTTTGTCAAGTCTTGAAAAAGTTTTTGGGCTTACGCAAGTGTCACAAAAATTCTGATTTTTTGTAGTCAGCACTGTCTTCCCTTACTTTGAGTACTAAAGTCCTCACTACGAACTTAAAATAATATGCCAGTTACTTACGTAAGTCTTAAGTTTATTATTTATCGACATCGGATAATCCCTTTGTTTTTTTAACAGCGATCGCTTAAATATTCTTCTCAATCAATCAAATAGGACAAAGTACTAGGGGTAATCATTCTCTAATCCTGTATCCTGTATCCTGTATTCTTTTACATTCGCAGATTACTATGTCCATCCATCCCTATCCCCTATCCCTGATTTTCCTGTTTTTACTATGTAGTTGTACCCCAAACACATCCAAATCAAACCAAAACTCATCCACAGCAGCAATTCGGGCAACTCCTACCCCCACACCCACCCCGGAACTCCTGACTGTTTCCCCCACCGAACCTAATCCTCCTATTAACCCTCAAGTTGCAGCCTATATCAAATCCCTACAACCAGCACCAGCTAAATCCCAAGGGGTATGGATGCAAACGAAGGATAAATTACTAGCCAATCACCAAGGTACAACCCCTTTACCAGCTGCATCCATCACCAAAGTAGCCACCACCCTAGTTGCGCTGAAAACCTTTGGACCCGACCACCGTTTCCTCACCCAAATAGGTACAACGGGAACAATTCGGGAAGGAGTGATTGAGGGAGACTTGATTATTCAGGGAGGAGAAGACCCCTTTTTTGTCTGGGAAGAAGCGATTAAACTCGGCAATACCCTGAATCAAATGGGTATAAAACATGTTCAGGGTGATTTAATTATCACTGGTAAATTTTACATGAACTATAACACCGCCCCAGTCACCGCCGGTAATCTCCTCAAACAAGCCTGGAATAGTCAAACTTGGACACCCGTAATTACCCGTCAGTATCAAACATTGCCTCCCCAAACACCTAAACCCCAAGTATTGATTGAGGGTAAAGTAAAAAACAGAACTAAAACACCAGCAAATATGCGGATACTGGTTCGTCATTCCTCCTATCCCCTGGCGGAATTGTTGAAAAAAATGAATAATTTTAGCAATAATCCGATGGCAGAAATGATTGCCAATAGTGTCGGTGGAGCTAAAACTGTCGCCCAACGGGCTGCAGAAATTGCTCAAGTGCCTAGTCAAGAAATTTACCTGATTAACGGTTCCGGTTTAACCTACGAAAATAAAATTTCCCCTAGAGCCGCGATCGCCATGTTTCGAGCGGTAGAATTATATCTGCGGTCACATAATCTCACGGTTGCAGATGTGTTTACTATTACTAGTGTCGATGAGGGAGTGTTATCACCACGTCAAATACCCCCCTTAGCGGTTGTCAAATCAGGTAGTTTAGGTACAGTGAGTGCCCTAGTGGGTGGATTGCCAACCCAAAATCAAGGGATTATTTGGTTCGCTTTGATGAATGGACAGGGAGATTTAAACAATTTCCGTAAACAGCAAGATATATTTTTAAATCAGATTATTAGGCAATCGGGTCAAGTATCCAACCCACCCCAGGAGTTAGCACCCACAGGGGAAAGATTAGGAAAGAGTTCCCAAATTGAAATTGTGCAAAACTGAAGTTTTTCAGTAGGTCGTCACAAATAAATCGAATTATGTAATATCGTTTAAGCTAATGCTTGCTACATATCAGGGGCTGTAACCGTTGATTATTCTATTTTCATTTATTGCAAAGTACAAGAGAATCGATATAACGGATTGTAAACAATATTCAAACAATATTCAAATCACTGCGTTATGCTCGCAAAAAATGTTGGCAACACATACCCAATATGAGACGTAGCAATGCTACGTCTCTGCAAGATTCATCTTACGAATTACAAATTACGTAGCTTGCTTCCCGCGTAGCGGTATTACGTACGCGAAGCGTTGCCGCAGGCTATTACAAATTACGTAGCTTGCTTCCCGCGTAGCGGGTATTACGTAGACGCGAAGCGGCTTGCCGTAGGCTATTACGTACGCGAAGCGTTGCCGCAGGCTATTACAAATTACGAATTCCTCAAAATCTGCGTTCAAACTCCAACACAGCCCGATTATCATCAAAGAAATTAGTGGCTCCCCGTAGACGAAATTCCTGATTAATCCGATAATTAATCCCCAGTTGCAACGGATCGCTGGCAGTTAAAATTTTCAAAGCAGAGACAGAAAACCTGGGACTAATATCCACCCCTGCTTCAGCAGCAAGTTCCAAAGAAGATGCATTACGTCCGGCTTCCGGGTCTTGGGATAACAGGGTGGGAAAAATTCGTAATTCACTCAACCCAAAAGCTGTGCCAATTTGACTAAAGGCAGTTTGAAAGTTATTAAACACAGCCGAACCAGCAATATTAATTAACCCCAGGGTGCTGTCTGCCCTTCCTTGGGAGTCAACAAATCCCCCACCTAGTAGGGCAATAATTTCGTTTTCAGTCCGACTGGGTGTACTGCGTAATTCCAAATTTTCATTAAATTGACTCGCAAGACCAGTAATATTTGCTTCCACCCGCACGCTTTCGAGTCTGCTAATCCCCCCATTCCCCAAACGGTTAATGTCGGAACTGGGTCGAATGTCGAATACTTTGGCAAATAGGCGAATATCTAACTCCGGGTTCCGTGGTTGGCTGGGGCGAAATGTGGCAGTATGTCTATAACCACGGGCTAGGTTAAATTGGGTCGTAAATAAATTTACTCCCCCACCCCGTAGACGAATCTCTCCCTCCGGTATGGGGTCAAGGAAGGAACCGTTGAGTTTTAGAGTACCAGTGGCGGTAAAGTTGAGGATGGGGGGACGGGTAACTCGGAGGTTGTTGCCTAAAGTGATAAATAAATTGCGGAAACGGGTGGGGTTTTCCAGGGGGGGGAAGAAGTCTGTTTCCTCCCCTAGGGTTTGGAGATTTTTGGCAAGGGATGGGGTATCGTTGGGGTTGGGTTCTGGGAGTAATACCTGACCGTTACTCAGTTGGATGTCTCCCCCCAAAATCGGATCGAGGGCACTACCTGTAATCGTTAAGTTGCCGCTCACACCGCCTTGGTATAGTCCCTTGAGGTTGAGAAGCACCCGCTCCAGGTTCACCAATAAAGGATTTTGCAACTGTTGTCCATCCTCCCCAGTGATAATGGGTATTTCCCCATTAGCCACAATCCGTCCCTGATTAAAGTTACCACTCAGGTGATCAACTATTATTCGGTCAAAATCAAACCTCACCCCTCCGGTCACGTCAGTAATCTCACCTGGTAAAGCCTGGGCAGAAAAATTCGCTTTCGTCAAACTGGCGACCCCCTCCACCGTCGGCTGACCCAGGGTTCCCCCAACCTGGACATCTATTCTCCCCGTCCCGGAATTGTAGGCAACTTGATTACTCAAGAGGTTAATTACCGCCAATCCTTCGTTTTCGACCTGAATTTTCAGGTCAATATTCTCCCGTACCGGACTTACTAAGGCAAAGGGTAAACGGTAGGGTATACTTCCCTCAATGGTGACGGGGGTGGTGTTGGCAACGTCAATTTGGCTACCAAAACTGAGTAAGCCATTGGCATAGTTAAATCCAGCACTGGCGGCATTTATCCCCTTTTGGTTCAAAGTACCCTCACTGAGGCTAATTTCCCCCGTGGCTTGGGGGTTGAAAATATTCCCCGATATCGCCGCACTCCCATTCAGATTACCTGTCAATCCCACGGGTAGCCGCACCAAGTTATTCAGAATTTGTAAGGGAAAATTATGAATCTGCAATCGACCAATTTGTTCGCTGGTTCCCAGGGTTCCACTAAAAGCAATCAGTCGCTCCCCCGATGCAATCCGCAAGGGACGCAAGGTCAAAAGATTATCTGCAAATTGACCGGCAATAATCACTTTTTCGGCTTGGAAATAGCGATTTGGTTCATCACTACGTCCCCAGGTAAAATTATTACCCAAAAATTCAAACTGGACATTAGGGGCTTGGGGATTGGTTGTATCTAGGGTAATTTCTGAGTTAAACCGTCCTTTGAGGTCAGCGAGGTCGGGAATCGGGGAAGCTGCAAGACGAGCTTGTTGTTGTTGCTCTAGTAGAGCCAGGATTTCCGAATAACGCTGAAGTTGTTGCAATAGGGGACGGTTGGCAACTTTCTGTGGCATTACATCCAAATCGGCTGCACTACCGTAGGTGGGAGGATTGAAACCACGGCTGAGGTCGTTGAGGTGAAAAATTTGTAGGGTCGTGAGGATATCTTGGATATCACCATTGTTGGCAGTCACCTGACCTTGGATACGGGGAATCCCATTAGTTGGTTCCATAGTACCGATAAACCCATAGGTACTAGCACCCCTTTGGAAGCTACTATCCCTTAGAGAAAGTTGACCCTGAGCGTAGCGAAAATTAGCCGTCAGGCGATCGCCTTGAATGCGTCCAACTTGGGGTTGGTTAATGGCAATATTTCCAGTTATCGCCAGGGTTTGGGGTACAATTTGCAACTCACCACTAAAATTACCCCCAACCAAGCCATTGCCGATCCAAGGATTCCCAGGTATGGTCAAATTCAAAGCACCCAAGGGAAAGTTTTCCACCTGGGTCTGCAATACCCCCCCTTGCATCCGACCCACCATCCCAGCTTCTTGAAGGCGAATGGCAAAAGATTGGGGATTATTATTACCATCCAAGTTCAGGGCGATGCGGTCTTGTTTGCCACCAATATCCAACTGTAAACCCTGACCTGCTGTTGAGCGGAAATTTCCGGTTAATAAGGGTTCAAAGGCAAGTTCCCCCACTTTGAAATTGCGTGTGGTTACATTTCCAATTAAATTCGGCACAGGTAATTTACCACTCACCTGACCACGAAAATCTGCCACTCCCCTTAAAGCCATTGGCACAGGTAACTGCACAGGTAAATTTTGCAAGGGATAATTACGCACATCCACATCCAAATTAATCTGAGTAATTTCCGGGATGCCAGCCCCCTTGGCATTCGCAAAAATATACCCCTGGGCAGCAAAATCTCGACCAACAGCCCGCTCCACAATCAACTTTTCCCCATTCCACCCCACATTGGCTTGAATTGGTCGATTCAACCCCGCCAACCCCTGGGATAAACCAACTTGACCCACAGCCTTGACATTAGCCAAATTCAACTGGTCTACATGCCCTACAACTTGCAGATTTGCTGCTATTTGCCCAGTTAAATGGGAATTTAATTGATTCAATTGCACATTATCCACATCCAAGACCGTTTGATAAGCCCCATTGGCCAGTCGGAAATTGGTTGCCCTCACCCTTCCCCCCGCCACATTTAACCGTCCTTCACCGACCACCAAAGTCTTAGCCAAATCTAAATTAGTAGCATCCCCAGCCACGCGAAACTCCCCATCCAACCCACCTTTGATAGTTGTAATAGTCGGTGTGAGTGGTATAAACTGTTGCAAAGGTAAATTCTTCACTGTCCCATCCAGACTGTAGCGACCATTGTCCAGGACAAAATTATTAGCTGTAATTATCCCCCCACCCAAACTAATCCGAGCCTGTCCTTTAGCTTGAATCGCAGCAATCTGCAACGAATCCACCGCCCCAACCACACGCACCACCCCCGTCAACCGCCCCCCCAACTGCTGGGGTAGGGGTGCTAAAGCTGGTAAACTATTATTCTGGAAATTCACCGTGGCTTGGTAACGACCATCCTGAACGAGTAAATCATTCACCTGAATCGAACCACCACCCACAGGTAAACCCAGATTT
>CALJJQ010000105.1 GCA_937973965.1 uncultured Calothrix sp.
AAATTCTCTGGCGATTTATTAAGTATCAATGGATTGAAATAGATGCTTATTCTAGCTGGCAAACTTTTGTTACATCTCTAGAAAAAATCCTGAGAGAATTTGGTCAAAACTATGTAATTAATTTTGACTAGCTACTTAATACCCGCTACGCGGGAGGTAAGCTACGTAATTTGTAATTTGTAATACCCGCTACGCGGGAAGCAAGCTACGTAATAGCCTATGGCAAGCCGCTACCCGTCTACGTAATTCGTAATTATTACCCTATACTGGAAAGCAGGGGCTTGGAACCAGGGTGCTGCGATGGGTGTGTTTTTTATTGATAAATCAAGTTGCTCTAGACCTGAGTGAATTAATTTTTAATTTTGTCCGTATAAACTATTCCCGATTCCCGTACAGATGCGACATGTCCCGTCTCTCCCTACTTATATTTCACGTTCTAAATTTTCGGTAAAATCTCCGGTAGTAATTGTCCTGGAACTTTGGAAAGGGCCAAATTTTGCCCTTGAATCCCTAACTCGCTGTGGAAAGCTCGGACTGTTTTGACGATGTAGGTTATTGTGGCTTGGTAGGCATCCGGTTGTTTGCTTAAGCCGTTGAGAGCTTGCAAGTGGTTATCTAGGGACGATTCTAAATGCTGAGTGCGATCGCTTTTATCTCCTTGGTAATAGGTATCTGTCACCAATTGGTAATGGGCTAATCCCAGGTTATTATGGGTGGCAAAGACATCGAAACTTAAGGTCATTCCTTGGAGGGAATGGGCTAATCCTAACGCTTCTTGATAAGCGCTGATGCATTTTTCCAGTAGTTTATGTCGTTCTTCCTTGCTGGTTTGGATTTGATTGGCTAAATGCCAAAATGCTGTTCCCAAATTATTTTGGGTTGCGGCACAGGCTGCTGGTAAAGTGGCTGGTGTACGGTATTTTAATGCCTCCCGATAGGCATCAATCGCTTTTTGCAGATTTTCCGGTGGTTGCTCATACTGGGCTAAATTCCAATAGGCAGTGCCAATGTTATTTTGAATCATCCCGTATTTCAGGGGTTCCTGGATTGGTGTATAGTATACCAGTGCTAAATTATAGGCAGCGATCGCTTTTTTCAAATGTTCTACTGGTTGGTTATACTGGGCTAGGTGCCAATAGGCTGTGCCTAAATTGTTTTGACAGGCTGCATACTTTAACGGCTCCATTTCTGCTGTTCGGTAATGGAGTGCCTCCGTATAAGCAGACACAGCATTTTGCCAATTTTCCGCCGGATTATTAAACCTCGCTAAATCCCCAAAAGCTGTTCCTAAGTTATTATGGACTCTTGCGTAGGTTTCCGGGTGGCTTTGTGGCGAAATTAACCGTAGCGCCAACTGATAAAATTCAATTCCCTGCTCAATATAGGATTGTCCCTCCTCCGAATTTGGGGGTGTACGGTACAACATCCAATACAAGGTTCCCAAATCGTTTAAAATATCAGGAATCTGGGGTGAAACTTCATCGAGGGTAATAGCCTCTTGATAGGCTATAATTGCCACCATCAAATGTTCCAGGGTTGCATGTCCTTGCTCAATTTGGTGACGGTAGAAATTACCTAAGTTTTGATAGGCTTGAGCTAAATCCACAGCCGAAGCATTATTGGCATGTAAAGCCTCAATTTCTGCCAATAACTGTTGCGGTGACTCATCCGTGATCTGTGATTCGGCGATCGCGGTGTCAATGGTGGCTAAAACCAGTTCCGTTAATTCCTTTGTAATCGGTGAACTATAGCTAGATTTCACCGGAGCAGGTGTATTCTCTCCCTCCTGGGGGAAACCCTCTTCCTGTACCAATCCCACCGCTAAAATATCCGCATCTTCCCTTTTCCCAGGTGGTTCTGATGAATGTCCCCGATTGACCAAACTCTCCTTGGGAAAATCAAAATCCTCCGTCGGAATCTGCTCCTCCAAAATATCCTGATCTAAGGTTTGTTCAAAATCCCCTAAATCAATACCCCTTGTCCCCGAAAAACGCTCCGGTGTTCCCCGACCCTGTACCATCGGTGTCGGTTCTCCCGCAAACACAAATACCCCCGTTCGACAGCGCCAAAATTGGGGAGCGGACTGCTGTATTGCATGTAACCAAGGACGGGGAACCCACAACAAGATACTGGATTCCAGTACCCGCGCAGCTTCTGGACTTGCTAAACTCTGCTCACTCGACCGTAAATATTGCAAAAATAGACGCTGAATTGCTACAGGTTGGCGAGTTAACTGCTCCACCCCAACAATCTGAAACGCCGGAATTGGTAAGGCTTTTCCCGGTGTGTCCGCAGTTTTTCCCACCACCGGAGGTGGATAACTAATCAACCACTGATTAATTTGCCCAATCGGATGGGGATCACTCATATTCAGACGCAAAGTCACCAAGCGCGGGTAAGCTGGTGTACTTGCTTCATAGGCATTTGCCGGCTGATTTAAAACCTGACTCACTGGGTAAGCGAGTGTCGAATGCAACTTTGCCGCCACCTGATTACGGAGATTCAAATCATCACATACCGCTATAAAAATTTGTCGCCGTAACCCTAAACTCAGGGACAACTTCAAGCGGTGATATACCTGCTTATTCCAAGCAGAATTTTCTGGGTGTGCAGTATCATTTACGCTCATGGTGGCATAACCGCCAATACACTGTTTATCTGTATTTTGAACAAAGATTGGTGAACATTTCTACCTATCACATCGGTTTTCAAGCCTAAATTTATCTAGTCAGGACATTTTTTTATATCTGGCTAGATAATAAAGTGTATTATTATACTTGTATGGTATGTGATTTTCACAAAAAACAGGTTCCAACTTGATATCGGAACCTGATTGATAATAGCAATATCTGCAAGTATTTCCAGCTACATTTTATGCAAAAGAGTCAAGAAGGTGGGAATTAGCGATCGCGTAGCGGCTCCTCTAGAGCATCGCAGCCATAGCTAGAAGAGTCAACAGGAGCAAAAATTTAGATTTATCCCATCCTGATTTCACCAGCTTTCGCAGTTGAACACCTGTATTAATTTAGCCACCACTAGACACTAAAAATGCAACCCCTACTAGGCCACCGACAAGCACCGCAGTCCCAATACCCAAGATGAGAGTATTCCGTTTTTGACTCGCACTCATTGCCTCCGCTTGATAAACCTTGGGTTCGCGAGCAAAGTTATTTAAACGTCCACCTTCCTCTGTAGTGTATGGCATGATATTAAATCCCTTATTTGGTGACTTTGATCTAAATTATTTGCCTAATGTTACATGATTGCTTGCAGTACTCATAACTTTGTAGATGATTCGTTACATAGATAGTAAACGGAGGATGGATATCTGACTGCAATACCAGATAACTGCCATCAGCACCCAACTTCACCATCTCCCTACTCCCCACTCCCGAAAAAAATAAAAAAATGTTAACTCAGTATTCAGAATATCTTATACATAGACAATGGATGAAACACGCTTTAGAATTAGCTAAATTTGCTGGCGATGCAGGTGATGTTCCCGTTGGTGCGGTTGTGATTGATGCGAACGGTAATTTGATTGCTGAAGGAGCAAATCGCAAAGAACGCGATCGCGATCCCACAGCCCACGCGGAAATTATCGCCCTGCGTGCAGCAGCGCAAAGGTTAAAAACTTGGCGTTTACAACCGTGTACCCTCTATGTCACCCTGGAACCCTGTCCGATGTGTACAGGAGCAATCATCCAAGCTCGACTAGGACTTCTAGTTTATGGAGTCGATGACGCGAAAACTGGTGCGGTGAGGACTGTGGAGAATATTCCCGATAGTCTATTATCAAATCATAAGTTACGTGTCATCGGTGGCATCTTGGAAGATGAATGTCGGCAACAATTAAAAAATTGGTTTGCAAATCGGCGACATAGGGTAAATTACGAGTAAATTCAAGGACAGCATCCAAACTGTCCAGTTGCGGTTACAAAAATCAGGGAAGAAAATCTACGGTGTATCTAATCAAAGTTTTGATCACATATTATCCACCAGTCAGCACCTGCCGTTATGATGCGAGTTAATTCTTCCTCGGAACGGAGTCATCCGCAATCTTTCGCTGGGAAAACCAATATTGAGGTAATATCTACAACCTCCTATATCTCGCCTTGGTTAAGTTCCCTTGCCTATTTTCTGGGGCATAATTTTTTGATGCCATTATTCTTTGGGCAGATTCAAGTGACTGGCCAAGAAAATATTCCTAGAAGTGGTCCGGTTTTACTTGCACCGACCCACCGTTCCCGTTGGGATGCCTTACTTGTACCCTATGCGACAGGAAGGATGGTGAGTGGACGTGATTTACGTTTTATGGTGACTAGCACCGAGTGTACCGGAATCCAGGGATGGTTTATTCGTCGTTTAGGTGGTTTTGCGGTCAATGCGAAACATCCCTCTGTTTCCACCTTGCGACACGCGATGGATATATTACGTCAGGGGGAAATTTTAGTAATTTTTCCGGAAGGAGGAATCCGCAAGGGCAAACTTCACCCCCTCAAACCAGGTATTTCCCGTTTGGCTTTGAGCGCAGAAGCAACCACACCGGGTTTAGGGGTAAAAATTCTCCCCATTGGTATTACCTACAGTCAAGAAAATCCTTCCTGGGGAACTGATATCCATATCCAAATCGGTAAACCCATTCAGGTCAGGGATTATATGCAGGGTGATAGCAAGGATAATGCGAAACGATTGATCAGTGATTTAACTCAAGCTTTGCAAAAATTGAGTTGTCATGGATCGGACTTTGCTGATCATCATTTTGTGAAAATAGCCAATTCTTAACCAGGTTTTAAGCAAACAGGAAATTCCAAACTAACTTCAAACCAATTTCCCCATCTTCTAACTTGAAAGGTAGGGAATAGGGAATAGGGAGTAGTGAAAGTAATACCAATTTGAAAAAAGAATGCGACAGATGAATTTTGTTGGTAGAGACGTAATATATTGCGTCTCCGCATACATCGCGTCTGTGATTCTGGATGTATTTTAAACATTTACGGTGAGGGAGTCGAAACGTTTTTTGAATCGGTAAAAAAATCAAAAAGACACTTACATGTAGGATGATGAAATTTTTCTCCCCTAACTCCTGTCACACAGATACGGTCAGTTCCCACCAATTAAGTGTTCCCACATCATTAACAGCATGGTCAACAATCCAAAGTTGCCAACGACCTGCGGCTGATTGGTTCAACAGTTGAGTTAAAGCTGGTTGTTGATGGGTTGTGTATATTCTTTTGAGTTTAGTTTGCCGTCCTAAAGTCCGTGGTTGGATTAATACCCTTTGCTGATTCGGTGCGATGAGGTAGATTTCTAAATCACCTAAAAAATTGTGATTAATATCAACCCGCACTTGAATATCCCCAACTGCACCAGTATCGGTCATCAAAATCGGACTTTTGATTCCATTGGGATCGGCATCTGGAATCACTACTGTATGTAAATTTTCAGCTTTAATAGGACGTAAACTCCGATGGGGAAAACTCAAGCGGGTATTACGTGCAGCTTCCACTGCTGCAAAAGCGTTAACCTTGCCATAGCCAAACCATAGGGAATGACCATTAACATTGTAACTACCACCCTTTATCCCTAACTGGGGATCAACTTGTGTATCCACAATTTTATCTGCCGTCGCTTGTAATATACTCTTCACCTGTTGAGCCGTTAAATCCGGATTAACGGATAAAATTAGAGCTGCAACTCCAGCGACAACCGGTGTAGCGGCAGAAGTCCCACCGAAATTGCGGGTAAAATTTCCTGCGTCATAGCCAGCAGCACCAATTTGGTCAGTGGTAAACATGCCTAATCCGGGTAAGGAGGCGGAAATAGCTGGTTGGGTATAAATAAAACCTGTTTGTTGAAACCAAATTCCTGGGGGGGCATTGTTACTAGGGGCACACACAGATATTTCCTCACCCCAATTACTGTAGGCGGCTTTTTGATTCAAACTGGTGGATGCAGAGACAGCAATTACATCCGGGTGAATCGCAAATCCACTGAGCCACTTAGTATTTCCCGATAGCACATTTTTCGGCCAGTTGCGTTCATTCACCGAGCCATTCACAGGGCGATTGGAATTACCTGCCGCAAACAAAATGACACAACCTTTACCATTGCGGCCTTTAGTAGCGGCTCTAGTAATTGCTGCCCTTTGACGCAAAGACAGGGGAAAATACACCGCCGATGCACCCCAACTACAGGAAATCACGCTTGCTCCCTGTTCCACAGCCCAATCAAAAATAGCCTCAACGGAAGCATCATCCAGATAACCCGTGGTGCGAATCGGCATCAAAGCGCATCCTGGAGCAACACCAATAATTCCTTCCCCATTTTCTTCCGCGATCGCAATTCCGGCACAGGCTGTACCGTGACTAGTTTCCCGTTCCCCCGGTAATGGTAAAAAATCATTATCTTTCAAATCGCGGGGAGCAACTATTTTCCCTTTCCCCTGTAAATCGGGATGGTTGAGGTCAAAGGAATCATCCACCACCGCCACCACCACCGAACGCACTCCCCGCGTCACATCCCAAGCCTTTTCCGCCTGAATATGGGAGGTAACTGCCAGTTGGGAACCACCCTGATGGTGGAGATACCATTGCTCTCGATACAGGGGTTCACGGGGCGTATAATGGCTTTCCTGCTGAATAATAATATTTGGTTCCGCCAACAACACCAAAGGTTCCTGTTGGAGACGATTAGCAATTTTCACCGGATTTTCCGTCGCCGACTCCCCCACCCGGAAGACAAACGTATTATCTAATTCAGGAATTGCTCGTTCTAAAATCAAACCGTAGCGACTGGTAAGGCTATTGATTTGAGCCGCATCCACCCCACTGGCAAACTCAATGGTAATTTCATCACCGAGATAAACAAAGGTACCCGGATTATTGGGAATTTGGTAAACATGGCTGGCAAATACCACCAGAGGAGAACTACGCGCAGTCGTCATTGCCTGGTCTAACTGCTCTGGGTCAATGGCAAATAGCTGTAAATCTCCATTCGGAATACTCCTGCGCCAATTACCCCAATTCGCCGCCGATAACTCACAGGCAGAAAGAGGTTTTGCGGGACGAATTGTAAAGCGATCGCTGACCTTTTCCAACAGCAATTCTTCGCCACCGCGCTGTAAAATCGTACCGAGGGTATTTGTTGACATAGTGACACAGGAGTAGAAAAGTTTTAATTAGCGGCGATTTGCTCAACAATAACCATTGCTAGCACACCTATGTTACCGCGATCGCTAAATTTCTGGGAACCTGAGTTGAACCCAATACGGTCTAAATCCGTAAAACTTTCGTATTTAGGTTTGCTTGGTCAAACAACCAAACAAGGCTAAGATACCCAAAGTCTGATTTTTTCACTTTACTTATTGAGTTGTTGCGCGCTGTTACTTTATGAAATTTGCTACAACCGTTCCCTGGCTACGCCTCTGTTGCGTATCACTGCTAGCAACAGCTAGTTTTCTCACTCCGGTACGTGGATTCGCGCAGGCATTACCAAACAACCCCAATCAAGCCATCGACCCCAACGACCCGAATATCCTTCGTCCCACAGCCCAAGGCAGTAGTATTCTCAGTTTCGATGGTGGGAAACGGTTGATGAGTGAAGCCGAAAGTGCAGTTTCTTCCCAAAACTACGACTCGGCTGTCAAAAAGCTCCAAGAAGCCCGACTAGTTTTTAACCAACTTTCCAATTTCTACCAAGATTTAACCTCTAGCTTTTCTGGTATCGACAACCGTGTCGCCGACTCCCACCGCAGAAAAGCCCTAGAAAGTGCCCAAATGCGTGACGAATCCACCTACCGCCTCGCCCTTGTCTATCGCGCCCAAAATAAGCCCGAACTTGCTGTCCCCCTCCTCGTCCAAGTCATTAAAAGCCAAAATCCCTCCCGCGAACTCGGTAGCAAAGCCTATCAACAATTACTCGAACTAGGTTTTGCCGACGTACCCTTTGAAAGAGGTAATTTTAAACCAATTACCCCCGCACCGAAAAAGTAAGTTAAGCGGCAGAGGAGACAGGATGATTTTTAGACATACTCCCCTGCATCCCCTTTCCTGAGCAAACCATTTAAATTTCCCACTACCACCATAAAATTTGTTTGCTAAATTCAAATTTTCCCGAATTTTTACAAACTCACTTTTTTCACCTATTTCTGCCGCAAGTTAAGACAACATGCGGCTTTTGTTTTGACTCCATCACCTGTTTCAGCACAAATAGAATTCCCTACCTCCGACTTCAAGGCTATCCTTGAGCAATTACCGCACCTCTCTAGACCACGGCAGATACCTTATACTTTGTTAGTAGTAGATCGATACCTCTAGAGATTGCGATGATTACCCCAGATCAAGTTGAAGCCATGATTAAGGCGGAACTGCCCGATGCCCAAATACAGGTTCAAGACCTGACAGGGGGCGGCGACCATTACCAAGTTACGGTGGTTTCATCGCAGTTTGCAGGCAAAGGACTAGTCCAACAACATCAGCTAGTCTACCGGGCATTACAACAAGCGATGTCTAGCGAAGCTATTCATGCTCTGGCTTTAAAAACCTACACCCCAGAGACATTTCCTGGAGTCAGCTAATTTGACCCTACTTCCAATTTCCGTTTTTGATCACTTGCACCATAGGAATGAATATGACCCCAGAATTACAAGCACGGATTGATGGTTTAATCAAAAATAACAAAATTTTGGTTTTTATGAAGGGAAGCAAGTTAATGCCGATGTGCGGCTTCTCTAATAATGTTGTCCAGATTCTCAACTCCTTGGGTGTACCATTTGAAACTGTGGATGTACTGGATGACTATGAAATCCGCCAAGGAATTAAGGAGTACTCTAACTGGCCAACTATTCCCCAAGTTTATATTAATGGTGAATTTATCGGCGGTTCCGATATCATGATTGAACTCTATCAAAAGGGTGAATTACAACAGATGGTGGAAGTAGCTCTTGCTTCCTAAATTACCTAAGTTTACAAAAAATTACAATCCCCTCAATCTGCTGCCGATTCCCAGTCAGAGAGAGGGGTAAATAATACTCAACTAACTCCAAAATTGCACATTCAAAACCCGCTTGCATGTCCATACTATTGCCATAGCAAAATAACATGCTATGATAAACAGCGTTGTCATGCGAGTCGTTAATTCGATGGCAAGAACAGAATTACAAAGCTACTTGAGTCTGGGCTAAAAACTCTAGCTTAAAAGTAATCTGGCTCCGGTTCCGGCTGCGCCACCGCGAAATTCGATACGTCGTATAGATAACGAGTTGCCTCCTCCTCTAAACGATGGATTAAAAATGGCTCTATCGCGTTTCCATGTCTAAGTGCCGCGAGATACCCATCCAAATACATTCGCATATCATCCGTGCGATAACCGCGATTCCATAACTCGACGAAGGCATCGGTCAATTTTTGGTAATAGCGGATTGTTTGTGTGTCTTGGAGCATAATAGCTGTGGAAATCTGTTTGGAATGTGAATTGTAAATTATTTCAATCAAAAAGTGAAGTATCTGCTTGAGTGTGCGAACGTAAGTACCTAATTTAACCCAAGCCGTAAATTTATCCCCTCAAGAACACTCTTAATCAGTTACACCCTACCTCCATCGTATTCCAGAAAATCCAAAAATGTCCGGTGGTAAGTAATTGTTATATTATGCCCCCAAACCAATACAGATTCGCTAGGGATTACAGAAAAATTTAATTACTTACCCCTTCCTCAGTATTAACGGGAGATACAAAGGTTTTTAGTCTCTGCCGAATTGGTTGGGATTGAGGCACGTTGTTGTCATGGAAACACTAGCTGGATGGAGTTGCACCTTGTTAGACTTGTTTGATAAGTCTAACAAAAATTTAAGAATGTGATGCATTGAATCTCAAATTCAATCTTGGTGAGAGCAAAATAAGTAATTATGCACAAGTATTTCTGACAATCATTTGAAATGGAGTAACAAGGGCTACAAAACGAAAGATATAGGCTTTGATACCTTGAAATGCATGGACGCTAAGGGGTCTTACCACCGTGGGTTCGGTTTGTATTGAAATTGTCGAGGGGAATCCCCATCTCAGGTCTTTATTAGGTTGGCACTTGCAGCAACTCGATTATCGGGTACAGCAAGCTGCGAGTATCTATCAAGCCAGAGAAGTATTTTTGAGCCATCAGCCAACACTGATTGTTCTAGATGCGGATCTTGCTGATGGAGACGGTATTGAGTTTTGTCGCTGGTTGCATCGCCAACAGCAGCCTTTGGTTTTGATGCTATCAGCTCGCGGTAGTGAAGCTGATGTGGTGGCTGGTTTAAAAGCTGGAGCTGATGATTACCTAAGTAAACCTTTTGGAATGCAGGAATTTTTGGCTCGGGTTGAAGCTTTAATTCGCCGTCACCGCACACCACCTGTTGCACCGGCGTATTTAGATTATGGCGAGTTGCAAATTGATTTAGTACAACGTCGAGTTCGGTTTAAAGGCGAATTTATCGATTTGACTCCCCAGGAATTCAGTTTGTTGTACGTCTTGGCACAAGCTGGAGGGGTGGCTTTGTCACGCTCAGAATTATTGCGTCGAGCTTGGCCTGATGCCATTGATAATCCGCGCACAATTGATACACATGTATTGTCTTTACGGAAAAAGGTGGAGTTAGATCCGCGCCAACCTAGTTTAATCCAGACAATTCGTAATGTGGGATACAGATTTAATATGGAAATTTTAAATGTGAATAATTTGCCACAAATTCAGCCAAAGGTGACGAAGGAAATAGGGAAGGAAAAGTTTACAAATCAAAGGGCGACTTTGAGTTTGAATAAGTCAGTTTAGTATGATTTTGGATTACTCTTCGGTCGATCCACACTATGTGCGTCTATGGATTTTGGATTAGAGGATGTTTGGAAAATGTCAATATTAGCCACTTGTTGGAGACAAGAAACAGTCTCAAAAATTATATAGGACTCATATTTGATTTCTGAAAGCCCCAATTACCCAGAAGCTTCTCGTACAAAGCTCTATTCCTCATTATATTCAACAAGATTCAAGTAAGATTCCTATATTTGTCGTTATTGACTACTCCCGATTCCCTATTCCCCACTCCCAAAAAACGAGATGATTCAGAATTAAAGGCAACTTTTCCAAAACCTTTAGGGAGGATTAGAAATCGAATTCTTCGTCTGTTTTGGATTTGGTGATGTTTGCTTTGAGTTCGTTCCAATCAACACTTGTTGCAGCTTGGTGGTTGATGATTCGACCATGACTGAGGTGGATGATGGAATCATGATCACCACGGCAAAATTCTTGGATGAGGTCAAGTTGGTGACTGACCATGATGATGGTTGTGTTTTCGGTGTGGGTGAGGTGATTTAGGGTTTGGATGAGGTGATGGGCAATGTTGGGGGGAAGATGGGCTGTGGGTTCGTCGAGGAGGATGACGGGTGGTTGGGTAATTAGGGTGCGAGCGATCGCAATTTGTTGGATTTGTCCGGTGGACAATTGTTGTTCGTTTTTGTGTCGCCAATCATCGGGTATTTGTAGGGTTTTGAGCCAATATTCTATCTGGGTTTGAATTGTGTTTTGGTCAAGTTTGCGCAATTTTAGGGGGTATTGGAGGGATTCTTCGACTGTCATTCCCAGCAATTTGGGGGTTTGGGGTGCTAATACCACCCGTTGGCGCAAATTTAGGGGGGGAATAGTGTTGTAGGGTGTATCTTGCCAAAATATTTTGCCGCTACTTGGTTCAGTTAATCGGTTCAACAGACGCAGTAAAAAGCTTTTACCGCTTCCGGATGCTCCTAGAATTGCCACATGGGAAGCTTCGGGAATGCTCAAGGTAATGTCTTGCAAAATTGCTTGTCCTTGTAGGTTTAGTCGTTGACGACTGGTCAATTTTGCATACAAGTTGACGTTTTCTAGTCGCAGAAGTGGTTTTGTGGTGGGATTCAAGATAGAAAACAGGAGACATGATACAGAAGACAGAATACAGGAGATAGGAGACAAAATAAAGTTAGCGTACACCGCTATTACTTTTGAGTAGCCTACATGTAAGCTAAAACTCACATAAATCACATAAATCTTTGATCTGCTGTTGACGACTAACAGTTGACAGTCATCCATCAAAAGTAGTGAGTATACAACTTAAACGCGCAACAGCTTATTGCTTACACCAGAATCTATGTAAAGAGGTTTTTCCTACTCACTACTCACTATTCCCCATACCCTTTGGTCGATTCGCTACGCGTCTACACTTTCAAATTAGGAGTTAAGAGAGCGACATGGCCGTGGTGATTGTCCATGCGTCTACTAGTAATAGCATGATTGTAAATATTAACAAAATTCCGTACATCCACGGTTGGGATAGGGGGTAAACAGAAGTTGTATCAATACCTGTTTTTTCTTCCACTAGCTTGACCATGCGAGCGAATCCAGCAACTCGCATCGGTAGTAAATATGCTTGTTGATCGATGGTTAAAAAATAATAAACTAACCCACCTTGTCCGGTGGTACGGGCTTTTAATTCTTTGATTTGAGACCAGTTGAGTGTCCAACCCCGACGGAAGAAGGAGGGAACCCATTGGGGATAGTTGACTTGAATAGTCTGTTCGTCAAGGACTACACGTTCGCATAGGGTTGCATATAAGGCAATGAAACCGATACCGATACCGATCCAGAGGAAAATAGGGGGTACGGGAGCTTGGGTTGACTTGGCCAAAAATGGTAGGGGTATGGTCAAGGCTGTATACAAACTCAGCAATGTGATCCTTATTAGGGGGGAAAGACGAAAAACTGAAGGCATATTTTGATGGGGAAGAAGGGTAAAGTAGGCAAAAAGTTTTTGATGATTGACGATTAACAGTTAACGGTTAACTGTCAAAAAAATTTCCCATAAAATAAAACGGGATATTTATTTTTTGGTTTTCCCGATATCACAATTCCCGAAGAATTCGCGACGGGTATGAAATGGGAGAAGTGACTGGTGACTTCTCTTAATAAATATTGGTTGTCGTGTGTTTTCGGAAAGTTGATGTCACTCCCATTTGACAAAGAATATGACAGATGGAACCCCTGAATAAAAAAGGTTTTCCCATCTAAAAATCCATATTCCGCAGGGCTTCTCGTTAGAGTAACCCAAATTAGGGTATCACCTTTGCCTATTTTAACCCTTCTTCCATTTTCTATTGCCTTGGGAGGGGCAAATAGGGGCTACTACAAAGATAGTAGCCCCTTTAAAATTCCCACATAGTTAGTTTTTCAATCAATCGATATTAAACGAGCGATTTTATTGGTTTGGTTTCTCCATATCTAATTGAGGTCTGTGACGTGATTGATTTTTTTTTAGGGTCATCCTCCAGTTCATGACTAGATTCAAATTCGTCACTAAGTGTTTCTTGGATAGCTAGGCGATCGCACGGGATGGTATCCGATAAAATTGCACTAGCTATCATTCCTGTATGGATTTCTAATTGCGATTCTAATGGAGCTTCAAATACCAGTCGTTGTCCAGGGAAAACGACACGTTCAAAGTACCAATTAGAGACGTTAGAGATGCGAGCCACCTGGATTTTGCTAGTGGCATTAACGTAGCAGCAGAGAATCTTTCCAGATTGCTCAGGTGGTAAAGGGTCTAATATTTGAGCCATAACTGCTGAGGAGCTTTACGCCACAATTTTAGCTTACAAAAGTCAAGCTAGCACTGCCCGATCCCCACTCGCTGTAACTGTGAATACCAACTAGGATATTGTGACAAATTTCTATCTTTGGGTTAGGTAGGAGTTATAAAATTTTTCTAAAAAATTACCTGTTTTTCCGATTTATATACTATGAGTACCTGATTTCATTTTTTGTACTGTTTTTCTGGGGGTCGGGGTAGGTAGTGACAAAAGGTACAGTTACAGTTGATTAGCTGTTAATGATTTTTAAATTAAAATTAACAATCAAAGGTATTGATTATCTCATGGTGTTGCGGATTTTGGGGGGATATTTGGCTCATGCTAGTTTCCAAGTCAGAAAAAAAGTTATTAAGGCTTGCTCAAGGACAGTTAAATTCGCTGTCCCTGTGTCCACGACTGTTCCAGTATCGACATCTGGAACAACTTTACTCATTTACGAATCCAGAACAGGAAGCAAAACAAGCATTAGGTAGCAAGTTTCACTTGTTGATGCAACAGAGGGAAATGGGATTACCCATAGATGAAATTTTGGTGGATGATCCTCAGTTACGAAGTTGGATTGAGGGTTTGAGTGAAGTTGCACCTTTGATTTTTGTTTCCAATCCCCAAGTTTTTCGGGAAAGTGAGCATTATCGAACTTGGCAAATAGATGAATATTTATTAAGTGTGATTTATGATTTGTTAATTTTGACAACCGATCAAGCTCAAATTATTGACTGGAAAACCTATCCCGAACCACTGGGTAAAAAACGGTTAGAAAATAGTTGGCAAACTAGATTATATTTGTACGTTTTAGCGGAGACGACTACCTATCCACCGGAAGCGATTTCTATGACCTATTGGTTTTTCCAAACAGGTGGAAAACCGACTTGTGCGACTATTAGGTATAGTCATACCCTCCATGAACAGATTAAACGTGAGTTAAATCGATTATTGACGAAATTATCCGGATATTTGGCTGAATTTAATCAACAAAAGCAATTTCCCCAGCTACCGGAAGGAAGTAAATTGTGTCAAAGTTGTGCTTTTGTTTCCAGATGCGATCGCGCAGCTACTTTTGCTGATTATGTCACTGTAGATCGTTCCCCAATTAATTCTAGTCAGGAGCAGCAATATACAACTTCCTTTGACCCTGGAATCAACGCAGTTGATAGTAATTTGCTTGATTTCGATGCGGTGGAGGAAATCGCACTTTAATCCACATTTGCCGAAAATCTCTAAAATTTACAGGGAGTAGAGAATAGGGAGGAGGGAATAGGAACAGTAATCGAAAATCGGGTGTTGCTGTATACAAATTATGAATCGAAAATCTTACGCTACGTAGAGATGTAGCATTGCTACGTCTCTGCGATAATTGTGGTTTTAGTAGAAAATGCCAACAATTATAATTCATACCCTAATCCACTAATATCGATTATCTCGTACTTTGAAATAAATGAAACTAGAGTAATCAACGGTTAAAGCCCCTGATATTTAGCAAGCATTAGCGTAAACGATATAACCTCCCAAATCCAACACAGGTAGTACGGATCAACCATAGGGTAATCCAAAATCTAAAATCGAATAATCCAAAACTACCCCAAAAACAATTTATAGGCTAGGTTATCATTCTCATCCCAGTATCGATAACCTAAGGTATCTAAAAATGCTTGCCATTCCGTCATCTCTTCGGGGGGAACTTGAACACCGACAGCGATTCTGCCGTAATCTGCTCCGTTATTGCGGTAATGGAAAACACTGATATTCCAATTAGGACTCATGGAGGAGACAAATTTCATTAAAGCTCCGGGACGTTCGGGAAATTCAAAGCGATAAAATAATTCATGGTTGGCGAGGGGAGAACGTCCACCCACCATGTGTCTTAGATGTAACTTAGCCAGTTCATCATCGGTTAAATCCAGGGTTTGAAAGCCGCAATTTTCAAAGGTGGTTTGAATTTTCCCTCGATCTGCGCGATTTTGAATTTGTACTCCTACAAAAATATGGGCGATTTTTTCGTCTGCGATGCGATAACTAAACTCCGTCAAATTACGCTTTCCTAAACATTCACAAAACTGACGCAAACTACCGGGTCGCTCTGGAATTGTCACAGCAAAAATTGCTTCCCGTCGTTCCCCATATTCAGCACGTTCAGCCACGAACCGTAACCGGTCAAAGTTCATGTTAGCACCACAGGCGATCGCAATCAGGGTTTTGCCACTGATTTGTTCCCTTTCTACATAGGCTTTAGCTCCGGCGATCGCTAAGGCTCCGGCGGGTTCGACAATGGAACGGGTATCTTCAAATACATCTTTGATGGCAGCACAGGTGGCATCGGTATCAACTAAAATAATATCATCTACGTATTTTTGACAGAGGCGAAAGGTTTCCACTCCCACTTCCCGCACCGCTACACCATCGGCAAATAAACCGACCTGGGATAGACGCACTCTTTGACCGGCTTGTAAAGATTGGGACATGGCATCCGCGTCAACGGGTTCAACACCAATAATTTTGATTTCTGGACGGAGACGTTTGATGTAAGCGGCAATACCCGCAATTAAACCACCTCCACCAATAGCCACAAAAATTGCGTGAATTGGTTTTTGATATTGGCGTAAAATTTCCATGCCAATTGTCCCCTGACCAGCAATCACATCCGGGTCGTCGAAGGGGTGAATGAAGGTTAAACCCTTTTCTTCTTCCAGTTGACGCGCATAGGCATAGGCATCATCGTAGGTATCCCCATGCAAAATTACCTCTCCTCCCCGTGCTTTCACCGCATCTATTTTCACCTGGGGAGTTGTTACAGGCATCACAATAATCGCTTTTGTCCCCAATTGTCGCGCACCTAAAGCCACTCCTTGAGCATGGTTTCCAGCCGATGCGGCAATTACTCCTTGAGCAAGTAAATCCGGTGGGAGATTAGCCATTTTATTATAGGCACCACGCAACTTAAAGGAAAATACTGACTGCATATCCTCCCGTTTCAGTAGTAAGAGGTTATTGAGGCGTTTACTCAGTAAGTCGGCTGGTTCAAGGGGTGTTTCTTGAGCTACATCATAGACACGGGCGGTAAGTATTCTTTCCAAGTAATCGAGATGCATTGTGTGTGAGGTATGATTTTAATCCTGATGGTGTTTTATTTTACGGCCATTGTGTGCCAGATTGTAAAAAAATAACGGAGAACAGGAAAATCTCTCGCTTAAAAATAGGGAGTGGGGAATAGGGAGTGGGATCAACTACTTTCACCGATTCTGGTGTAATACGGATTCACAAATTAAAATTCACTTTTAAAACATCCTCCTACTTTGGTCGAGTACTTGAGTGCCGTTTTTGATGAAGTTTTCCTAAAATTAGTAGTTGTTGACGGTAATACTAGCTGTTTAGGTTGTAGTTAATTTAGACTATTACTCAGCAAGTTTCCTGTCATACTGGCTTTTTCTGGATGTTGAGGGAGTGATTGGTAAGCGTTGAGTAACGGATTGATTTCCCCCTAATCCCGACTCATGACTCCCTCCTCCCTCTCAGTCCGGTGGAGTTTGTAAGCTGATGATGACAGTGTTGGTAATGGTTACAACAACGACATCATCCACGATGGATATATAGATTTATTGATTTTGCTAATTGGTATTTTACAGACAAGGAAGGGAGTAAGGAAAAATGCCGAAATTAATTTTGATTGTGTTGTTGGTTGTTTATGGGATTGGTATATATCGATTTTGGTTGGGATTTGAACGCACTAATTTCCAGCGTAATTTGCCCTATCGGATTGGTTTATCTTTGCTGTGGCCAGCTTTATTTGCGATTAATAAGTCATTTCGTCGCAACTTTAGAAAAGCCTTAAAAGGCTAAATTGATTAGCGTTGGAAAGCTCACAGAATTGACTGGAAAAATAGTATTTATTCAGGCTTTCTCATTCTGATAATTTCTCTTCTTCGTATCACTAAATGCTGTAAATATTTTTCCATGATTCCCCATTGCCAAAAACAATGGGGATACGTGTTTTCACTGATAAACTAATGATTTTTGAATTTACGATAAAAGTATTTTTGATGTATTTTGAATCACACTGATTATCAATTTCGGTGTCTAAAATTAGGATAGATCAGTTGAGAATGAGTGCAATTTGGGATTAATTTTCTAGAAGCCCTGCGGGCTATATATTTTGGGTTATGAAGTATTTATTTTTTTAGCTGTTACAATCATTTTTTTAACTGGTACAACCAATCAAAATGCTTGAGTTAGCTGTGTTTTGCATTTCGATTAATTTCCCCAAGAATTGACTGATTTCTATCTGTAATAGCTTCGGGTGAATCTGAAATTTGTCGTCCGTAGTTAATTGATGATGAGGTTCTATGAAACACACTTGCTTAAGCAACGATAACATTCATTTGCACTCAGGTATTACCTACTACCAAAAGCAGGATTTTCGCCAAGCGATCGCCTGTTTTAATCAAGCGCTGGAATTAGATCCCCAGCTAGCAGCTGCCTATTATAACCGTGGTTTAGCTTGGTACGAATTGGGTAAATATCCAGAAGCGATCGCGGATTTGAATATGGCACTAGAAATTGATGCCGAACTAGCTTGTGTCTACAATGGTTTGGGTATCACCTATCGGCAGTTGTTGGACTACGACAAAGCTTTAGAAAATTTTAATATTGCCATCAAGCTCGATCCTGATTTTGCCAGTGCCTATTATAATCGAGGGATCGCCTTTCACAACCAGAGAAAATTCGACGCAGCCATTGCCGATTATACTCAGGTTTTACGGATTGCCCCCAATGATGCCTATACCTATTTTAAACGGGGAATAGCCCATCGGCACACAGATACACAAGCTGCGATCGCGGATTTTCAAAAAGCTGCGGAGTTATTTTCCATTCAAGGGAATCAAACTTGGCAAGAAAGTGCTTTGTTACAAGTTCAAGAACTGAAAAAATAGTTCGATTTTGGATTTTGGATTAATCTCTACGGGAGTAGGGGGTAGGTATCGCATATAGAGACGCGATATATCGCGTCTTTACTATTTTTAGCCCTATGTAGACTACTCCCTATTGCCAACTCCCTACTGACTTTGTTTAAGAGCAAGTAAAAACTCTACCTGACTGGTGGATTTATCGGGACTGCTAGCGGTGATTCCCAGACCACGAATTGAGTCAAATATGGCTTTTGCTTGGGGGTCAATTCCGGTGACAGCACCAAAGCGATTGAGAATCGTCATGGTTTTATCCATGTCGAGGTAGAAATAACCACCATTCGGTTGTTGCAGAGAACTGGTAGCGGATTTAAAAGTTTCGCTGTTGGTAAGGTTATCATTGTTGTTAGCGATCGCGTTGGCAAGTGGTCCACCAAGGGTGAGGAAAACCGTATCCTGATCCAGCCAACCGTGGGAGACAAAAGCACCTTGACCAGGGATTTCCCACTCAGTTACGTCCTTACCACTGATATTTCTTTTTGTAATATTAATGGCTGGATTTTGGGTTTTGATGAGTTGATCTAATTTACCAAGGGTGGATTCCGCAGTTTTACGGTCTTGAGTGTCAACAACAAATGCACCACCGAAACCAGTTTGTGCTAATACTCCTTGGTTAGAAGGTATCAAAGCTAATCCAAATTCCCCATCCATCCATGCAAATACTTCCTGATCTAGGTCAAGATTAGCATATTTACTGTAGGTTCGCGCTCCATCCACAGTTGCTTGCATTTCCGGAATATTTTGGGATTGCTCGACAACCGCATTCCACCAGCGATTTATCCCTTTTCCTGCAACCATTGCAATGGTATCCTGGGGAAATCTAGCAACAATCTGACCTGGGGAATTTTCGTATTGATAGGGATTTAATTTCGGGTCAAGATTGACGGTGGCTTTCATCCGTATCCCGACGTTATCAATACCGACACCTGCAACCATTGATTTAATTTGTTTGATTTGCTCCAGGTTTTGGGGAGGGATAGGAGTTGCTTCGGGGTTGGTTTTGCTTAGGGTTTCCACCATTTCCGCATAATCAGGAATATACACCTGGGCGATCGCATTCTCAACTGCGGGTTTTTTACTTAAAATCTCGTTTGCACCAGGTTTACTAACAAAGGATGCTCCCCCTTTGAGGGTATCAATCGATTTTTCCACTAACCGTTGATTGTCTGCCACCACAATGTAGGAATTATTATCCAGAATTGCGCTATACTGACTTGAACCAGTTCCCTGGGAAATAATAATTTTTTCCCCTTTATAATCAGTTTCTGTAACTTTAACGTTATCTTGCTGCTTGATCTTATTGGCAAAGTTTAATGCTGCAACTTTATCCTTGATTCCCACCACCATTAATGTATTCGGTGTATTTGATGAGGATGAATTTGTATTTGTCGGTGTGTCTGTAGATGAACTCTGAGCTGGTTTTACCCCATTTGGTGGTAAAATCGCCACCATTACCCCTCCTAACCAGGGTTTTATATCTTGCTCATAGGAAATATTATTACCTTCCAAATTTTTCTGGTGAAACTCCTTTAACCCCTCCGTCACAATTTTTCTTGCTTCCGGTGTCCCAAATTTTTCCAACTGACTCCAAGCTTGGGATTCGGTGGTAATGTAGGTAGCCATTAATGCCTCATTGGGAATTATTTTCGCACTTGCCAATGCACCTTCTGCATCACCCGTAGGCCCCTTGAGGAAATACATGTATGCAGCGATACCACCAACCACCACTACTGCTGCACCAATTGCTGGTACTAAAAATTTTGATTTGTTTTCTGGCATTGTCATTAATTCCTGTTTTGCAAATTGTCATCGACTCCGGGAGTAAGCGTCAAGGCAATTTATCATCCATTCCTCATTTGTGGGAATCTGATGGGACTTTGGATTGGGAACTCCTTGTTGTATAAGGGTTTCCTATTTCTATCTCCCCCTTTCTGTTTTCAGATTGATATGACCACAAATAGGGGTTTGGGTATCAGCAAGGGTTGATAGGGATTTTCCTGTTTCCGCTTGTTTATCAATATTGATTGATATTGATTACAGTTCTGGAAACCAGACCTCAATGTTGTCAGTGTACAAATCTGATTTTTTTTGTGTTTTTTCAAGTATTTATACGCATCTCCAACCAGATTTAATTGTTTGATTTATGGAAATACATAAAACACAATATCTGGTACTAATATTTCACTCGAATTTTGATACATTTTCATCCCCTGCTCCCCCTGCATCTCCGTCAGGTATCAACTCCAAAGTACAACGGTATAACACCAAATAAATACTTCAACAGGAACTGTGACGAATCCGCAAAGCGTTAGATGGTTGCATATTAAGTGCCGGTCAAATCAAATATAGGACTCATATTTGATTTTTGAAAACCCCAATTACTCTGAAGCTTGTTTTACAAAGCTTTATTTCTCAGTATATTCCATAGGATTCAAGTGCGATTCCTATACATGGCTCACAATTCTCGAAGAATCCTTCAACACGCGATCGCACTAATTCTCCATGCACCCATAGCTAAAGAACAGGAGAACTTTCTCCTGTATCTCCTTCCGCTCTACCGCCAATCTTCCCATTTCTGATTAAAAATGGAAGTATCGGGGAAAGCGGTGGGATTACCATTCTGTTCCAGCAATCGTTGGAATTGAATTAACCTCAAATCAATACGAGGTAATCTTTCCACCAATTGATAGGGAGCAATATCATTTTTTAAGGCAAAAGCGGTGAGGGTTCCAGCTGCTGCACCTGCTGACCACTCGAAGGAATGTATGCGATAGGCTGCGGCGGCAATGTGGCTGGTGGCGATACTTTTACCCCCGATGACTAAATTATCAATTTTTTGGGGAATCATGGCTCTGAGGGCAATTTGGAAGGGGTAGGCTTGTCCTGCGCCTCTGCGTTCCCCCGGTCGTTCCCGGTTCCCCGGTGCTTCCGGTGGGCTTTTTTCCATACAGGGGTGAAAATCAATGGCGTAGTGTCCGATACCAACAGCATCAGGGAAAATCGTGGAACGGGTGCGACGGGAGGCATTTTCTACGGTTTTTTGACCGGAAATCACCGATATAGCTTCTAAACCTGCTAAGGCTCCCCGTAATCTACGATACATAGCCGTGGGTAGGTTTTGCCGGTAATATTCGTCGTTATAGTCGCGACGGGAAATGTCTATTTCCCAAATAGTAAAACCTTCAGGTTGTCCCCAACTGGGTCTACCGATAATCCTCCGTCCTTCCCGCATGTAGGGGTATTTGGATAATCCGTGAGCTGTTCCCATTGGTGAATCGAAACCTTTGAGAAAGCGGTTGTTGGGTTGGGGTTTTTTGACTCCATTACCAAGTTGGGAGTCGGTTGTTCCCATAACTAACCAGTAGAAGTAAGCAAGGGCTTTTTCTTCGGCTTTGGCTAAACTTTCGGTACGTAATCCCCCCTTCCAACCACCTGGTTTTAGCTGTCCTGTGGCTTGTAATTGTTGGCGAGTATAGATCAGGTTATCCTTGGAGGTTCCAGGACGGTAATCGTTACCCCAAGTCCAGTTTTGCATGGAAATATCTCCAGGGGTGGGGACAGTAAAATTGATCCCACCAAAGTTTTTCCATGCACCTTGACGGGGACTCCAAATCCGTCGGTAGGTAAAGACTAAATCAAAATCCGCTAACCGTTTTAATTCATAGCTAAAATAGGGTGAATATTGCATGTAAAATGGAGGCATTTCGTGTTTTTGGGGTTCTGCGGTTGCCTCCATTGCAAAGGTATAGGTAAAACCTTGGGTACAGTAGGGGTAATTGGTCTTACTGGATGATGATGGTTCTAGGTAAGAAAGGGGATCAATTCCTAAACGATAGGGAACATCCGCTAAACCAACAATTTCCCCCGTTTCGCTAGCATCAACAACATACCATTGGGGAGATGTTGATTGCTTGTTTCGCTGAGGTGCAAATTCGATGATTGTTTTGGTAAAGTTAGCAGAATCATTGTAGTTGTAAGCATCTTCAATGACCTGGGAGAGGGTAAAAGTATTTAAAGGTGGTCTACCTGGTGCGGGACGATGTTGAATCGCGATCGCGCGATTAATTATTTTCCCATCACTGCTGATTTGTAAATCCTTGATCACGGTATTGGGAAACCATTCTAATTTCCCCCGACCCCGTTTTGCCGCATCTTTGAGCATGTCCTGGAGAATTTCATGACCGTCTTTGGGTAAAAAACAGGAGTCACTTACCCAACAGTCACCGGGATTAATATTCCCCCCATAGCGCTTTTGAATCCGTTGACGTAAATCTAAATATCCACGGGAGTAAAATAGTTTAACTCTTTGGGTGGGACGTTCGTCTAGTGCAGATGTACCTTGGGAAGAAATTTGTCCACCCAACCAATCGGTAATTTCCGTGATACATACCGTTTGACCAGCTAATAAGGCTTCATAGGCTGTTGCGACCCCCGATAAACCACCCCCAGCAATCAACACATCACATTTAACGTTTTTATCTAGACGACGGGTTGATTGGGCTATACCCGCAAATGGAATCACCAATGTGGCTAAATACATCACACCAACGGATATAACCTGATATCGCCATCTTGTCGGAGCGACCAAGGGAATAAAATGCCGAATTTTCATTTAATTGATTGTTTACAACTTTTTTCAACGTTTATATTCAATGGGAGAGTGGAGGATTAGTCAAGCCTTTACTAGGGATTGACGTAGTAGTTTTACTGATGTTTCACTTTCCAGGTTGGTTATTATCAGTAAGGTTTGGTAATCTCCGTCAAAATACTTAAAAATAAGGGTTTAACTGAGACCGGTTGCGGACAGTTTTGTTCCATCTGTGCTGATAAATTTACAGACAAAACCCTAACTTAATCTTTGTTTTTAAAAACTTTATGAGTGTGACTGTTGATCAAAGAAGTATTTTGCGAATATCATTTATTCGGAGATAAATAGTATATTTCACCACAAATACTGATGAAAGCACATTTATAAAGGCAGAATTGAATCTTGGATAAACAGATTAAAAAACAATTGTCTGTGTTCCAATGTCTTGTTATCAATGAAGAATCAAAGCCAAAATAGGCAATGATTAAGTAATTCGTAATTAATAATTCGTAATTCGTAAGTAATTATGTTTTTGTTGGAGATTTTAATTCCAAGTGAAATAGAATCGCTTATAGAGTAGAGGAATCCAACCCTCTCTAATTATATGGGTGGAGGTCGTCTGCTATAAACGATTACGAATTAATAATTATGAATGAATTTGTTTAAATTAGCAATTTTGAGAAGAGATTAATTGGACATGAAGACTGCTTTTATCTCAGGTTTGTTTGCAACTGCAACTATTGCCACTGGATTATTTGCTGAAATCAAGACTGCTTCTGCAACCAGTTTTGTTTGGGATAGTTCTTGGACACAGCCAACTATCCTCAGTAAGTCACAAACTGGATTTGATGATGCTCCATTTCAACAATTTGTGCAGAAGGAAGGTTTAGCAATTGCTAATAGCGGACAATTTCTGCTTGACCCCAGCAAATTGTTCATGAAATATGCCCATGATGTTAATGTTTTCTTTATTAATGAAGGTGCTGGTTTCCGCAACCAATTGGCTTACATTGCGACTGGTGGTACAAATAAAACTGGTTTAGTATTTAATGATATCGCTTGTGCTGGAGCTGGTTGTGTTGGTGCTTGGGGTGGAGATACTCTCAAATTAGGTGATGGTGTCAATTTGGGTAAAATGAATGCTAAAACCCAATTAGACTTTAAGTTGAGAGCAAATGGTTTTAATGGGGGTAAAAACATTTTTGGCACCCAAATTGAACATAATGAAGATGGTTTACAGCACGTGGTTGCCTATGCCTATAATAATTTTATTGTCCTAGGGTTTGAAGATTTATTTGGAGCAAAAGGTGCAACTGGTGGTAGAAACCAAAACTCTGACCGTGACTTCAATGATGTGGTAGCTGTCTTGGATATCGGGAAGAAAAACGTACAGGCTTTAACTAAAACTACTCCAGAACCTTCCGTTGCTATGTCTTTAGGTGCAGTTGCAGCAGTGGGGATGTATGGTTTACGTCGTCGTCGCAAGGTTGAAGCGGTTAACGTATCCGAATCATAATTGAATTGATTTTGGGTTTTGGACTGGAAAATGCTTACCTTGGATTTCTCACAAATTTCTGAAACTTGCAGGAGGTAGGGGGAAAATCAACCCGCTACTCAAGTTACAGCAGAATAAATTTCGATTGATATTATATTATCAAAACCTGCTGTGGTTGCCTCGATTAACTTAAAACAATGAAATAGATAGCAAAAATAGCGAAAATCAATGACTGGGATGGTTTGATAAAACTATCCCTCTTTCGTTTATATTACAATACAGTTCAGTTAGATTTAAAAGCCTAATTATTGGGTAGCGACTG
>CALJJQ010000106.1 GCA_937973965.1 uncultured Calothrix sp.
CCTAATAGGGATTAATTTGAATTGCAATAGCTCGAAGTAGAACCCTTATGGTATTTAGTTTTCCAGGTACAGTTCCGTCTGACAAGAACAAAGATAGCGTTTCCATCAAAATTATGTCAAGAGGGGGAAGGAGAAAAATCCGGAAATCCTCTGGGGATAAGACTTTCAGGATTTCCGTCGCCGGTGTTGGCTTGGGCGATCGCCTCAAATCCTGACAGAGCTAGAGTTTCAGACGAAAAAAATACAACTGGCGAAAAAACACCCATAGTGCGACGGAAATACTGGCGAAAAATTAGGTGGCGAGCTACTAAACCGAAACACCAGCACTTGTACCTGCGGTGACGGTTTCATCGATAATGTGCTGTACTGCCCGTTGCCATATTTGGAGAAACACCAGCACTTGTACCTGCGGTGACGGTTTCATCGGCAATACCGACTAACTTAGCGCTTAATTCCCACATCCGCACTGCTTTCTCGTCGTCTCGTGCTTGGGAAGAAACTCTTTGAACAAATGCTTGACGCTGTTTACTGTTGCGGTTTCCCCAACTCCAGTAAGCACCGGATTGTCTGAATTCGGGGTCAGCAACAACTGATGCAACCCTTTCTCCTGCTAAATCTTGGGAGACGTAACCTTTGGTGATGTATTTTTGGAACAAAGGAAATAGTTTTTGGAAGAGAGGATAATGGTTACGGAATAGGGGTGTGTCTGCAACACATCCAGGATAAAGGGAGGTGAAGGTAATTCCGGTGGATTCGTGGAAGCGACGGTGTAATTCCCGCATTGTCAGCACGTTGCAGACCTTGCTGTCTTTGTAGGCTTTGACTGGTTCAAATTTTTTCCCGTTGATCATGGAGATGGGTGGTTTAAATCCGGCTGCAAATCCTTCAAAGTTACCGAGGTCGGGACGGGGATAGACTTTACCTCCAGGTTCGTCGGGGTTGTGGGTGACGGTTCCAAGGATAACTAAACGTTTATCTGGGTAGTAGGATTTTTTCATGTCCTCTAGTAATAAGTTACACAGGAGGAAATGTCCTAGGTGGTTGGTTGTGACTGTTAATTCGTAACCTTCGGGACTGCGCAGGGGTTCCTTGAGTAAAGGCATGTAAATAGCAGCGTTACAAACCATTGCGTCCAGGGAGCGACCACTAGCTTGAAATTCTCGCGCAAACCTACGTACACTTTCTAAGTCCCCTAAGTCTATTTGCATCAGGGAGTAGGTTCCTTGGGGAATACCAACTGCTTGCGCTGCTTCTCCTGCTTTGCGTAGGTCTCGACAAGCCATGATTACATGCCAACCTTTATTGGCAAGTGCTTTTGCCGCATATAAACCGACTCCGGAAGAGGCTCCTGTAATTATTACTGTTGGCTTACGTTCTGTCACCATTTGCTTGAATATTATTTGCTATCACTGGGAGATTATTATCCTTGATTTTACATCTCTGGGTGAATGTCTCTACAGGGGTGGAAGGGCTTTTGCTAATGAAATTATCAAGATATTTAAAGTTAGGTAATTAATTGCTAAGATTTTTTACTGGTAAATTGATAGTTGATGGTAGGGCAAAAAGGATGATAATGGTGGTTTTTGGGTAGTTATATGCTGGTTTTAGTTTGGTTTAGGGTTTTTCATATTGCTTGGAGATGGCTGTATAGATTGATGAAGGAATTTTAATTTTGTGGTTGTTAAGTTAATAATTCTTTTCGATTGAGATTTTAAATTAAGATTTATTAGGTGGAGTATTTCTTCGTCTCAGAAGTCAGATTTTGGGCAAGATTTTCTAATTTAATCAAGATTTATCCAAAAAACCGACTTTTCCCCATTTATTTTTCCTCATAAATATAAAATATTTTTTAATTCCCATTATTTTTGGCAATCAACAGAGATAAATATGGATAGGATAAAGAAACTCCAGTACGAGTTGGCAAACTCATCTGTATGCGCATTATCTTGATTGGTGGTGGACATAGCCATGCGATCGCGTTATGGTTTTTTGGTAAATATCCCCCGGTTCAAGGTGTGGAATTGATTTTGATTTCTGACTGTATTCAAACTCCCTATTCGGGGATGTTACCGGGACATATAGCAGGATTTTATACCTATCAGGAATGCCATATTAATTTGATTCATCTAGCTAGATTTGCTAGAGCAAAGCTGTGTCTGGATCGAGTGATTGGTTTAGATTTACACCGTAATCAGGTGATTTGTGCCCACAATCATCCGATTTCCTTTGATGTGGTTTGTTTGGATATCGGTAGCACCCCAGCGATTCTCACTGTTCCTGGTGCGTCGGAGTACGCGACTCCGGTTAAACCCATCCCCCAATTTTTGCGGTCATGGTCAGAATTTTTGACAAATATCAGCCAACGACCCCAACAACCAGTGAATGTGGGAATCGTTGGTGGAGGAGCAGGTGGAGTTGAATTAGCCTTAACAATGCAAGCACGGATAGGCAAAATCATTAATACCCCGGCAAACTTGCACATGCATTTGTTTCAACGGGGGATGAAAATCATGCCTAGTCATCATCCTACTGTACAGTGTATTTTACAATCAACCTTAAAAAAGCGGGGAATTAACATCCATTTAGGTGCAAGTGTTGTCAAACTAGATTCCCCCGTGCCACCCAAAGTTGAGATTATCACCAAATCTGGCTTTTCTACCGAATGCGATCGCATTTTTTGGGTAACCCATGCATCTGCACCCACCTGGTTACGGGATGCAGGATTAGCTACCGATGCTCAGGGTTTTGTGCTGGTGGACGAAACTTTACAGTCGATTTCCCATTCCCAAGTTTTTGCCACTGGAGATATTGCTAGCATCCTTAACCATCCCCGTCCCAAAGCAGGGGTTTTTGCTGTCCGTCAAGGTAAACCCCTGTATACTAACCTATGTCGGCTAAGGGAAGGCAAACCCCTGAAAACCTATATACCCCAACGCCAATATTTAAGTTTAATTGGAACTGGAGATAAGCGGGCGATCGCTTCACGGGGTTGTTTTACCCTCCCCCCCCATCCCCTAATCTGGTGGTGGAAGGATAGAATCGATCGTCGATTTATGCAGAGGTTTTCTTATTTTAATTCGTAATTTGTAATAGACTGCGGCAAGTCGCTGTCTACGTAATTCGTGACGTGTTTTTCCCCTTCTGATATTCTTTCAGCCCTAACCAACCTTTAACCTCGCTACTGATTGGGCAACTGGGATTAGTTCTCCTGTTAAACTAAAGGCACGCACTTCCGTAATTTTCACATTGACAATTTGCCCTTTTAGTTCATTGATGTCACCTTGGAAAAAGGTAAGTCGATTGCCGTCGGTACGTCCCATCACCTGGTTCCCATCTTTGGGATTTTGCTCTTCTACTAATACCTGTTCGATTCTACCCAGATATCGCTGCGATCGCTCGGCGGCTTTTATTGCCACTAAATGGTTTAATCTTTGTAGGCGATCGCTTTTGACTTCTTCGCTGATTTGTTCTTCCCATAGGGCTGCGGGTGTCCCTGGACGGGGGGAATAGGCAGCAGTATTGAGTATATCAAACCCGATATCTTCCACTAGTTTCAAGGTATTTTCAAACTGTGCTTCTGTCTCCCCCGGAAAACCAACAATTGCATCCGCACTGATGGCCGCATCGGGCATATAGGTACGAATTGTCTCAATAATCCGGCGATATTTTTCGTGGGTATATCCCCGTGCCATCCGCTTTAATACTTCGTTATCCCCTGATTGGAAGGGAATATGGAAGTGCTTGCAAATCTTAGGTAATTCGGCACAGGCACGAATTAAGCGCTCCGTAAAATAACGGGGATGGGATGTAGCAAAACGAATTCTTTCAATTCCTGGTACATCGTGGACAAAGTATAATAAATCCGTAAAGGTGTGTAAATGTCGTCCCTCTGGGGTTGTTCCGGGTAAATCCCGTCCGTAGGCATCGATATTTTGTCCCAGGAGAGTAATTTCTTTGTAACCCTGTCGTCCTAATTCCTCAATTTCGGCGCGAATTGCCTCCGGTGTGCGCGACTGTTCCACACCCCGGACATTGGGGACGACGCAATAGGTACAACGCTCATTGCAACCATAAATCACATTCACCCAAGCGCTAACACTGCTATCTCGCCGTGGCTTAGTGATGTCTTCCATGATATGAACGGCTTCGGTGGCCACAACCTGATTGCCGTCAAATACCTGCTGTAATAAATCCTTGAGGCGATTTGCATGTTGGGGACCCATGACTAAATCTAGTTCTGGAACCCGACGCAATAGGGCTTCTCCTTCCTGTTGGGCTACACATCCAGCTACAATTAGGGTTAAATCTGGTTTTTCGTGCTTACGTTTGGCTTGTCTACCGAGATAGGAATATACTTTTTGCTCGGCGTTATCACGGATAGTACAGGTATTATAGAGGATTAAATCTGCCTGATTTGGGTCTGCGGCGAACTCAAAGCCCATGTCTTCTAAGACACCAGCCATTCGTTCTGAGTCCGCCTTATTCATTTGACAGCCGAAGGTAGTGATATGATAGGAACGCTTAGAGGTGGTCATGGGCTACTTTACAAAAAAATGCAGGTTCACGCAAGAACATTTTAACTTAATTCGTAATTTGTAATTCGTAATTCGTAATTAAAAACCATAACGGGTTGATGGTGTGACTCCTCCCTACTCCCTGGATCTTGATTAATTTGTGAGAAATCCGGGGTGATTAGATTTAGGTTTTCTTTGCCAGTTGCAGAATTTTATCTTTAATTTGTGCGAGAATAGCTGGTTCAATTTCCAAGTCAGTGGGGGAGAGTCCCTGAATTTTTGCTAACAGAGGTATATCTAATTCTAAATCTGTTAGCGTTTGGGTTTGGCTAAAGACATAGTTGGGTTCACCTTCGAGGATTAATTGACCTTGATCCATGACGAATATCCAATCAGCCCAGTGATAAACTAAATTGAGGTCATGGGTTGCCATGAGGAGGGTTGTACCAGATTGATGGATTTTTGCCAAAGCAGTTAGGAGTTGACGGGTGTGTTTAATATCTAAATAGGCTGTGGGTTCATCGAGGATAAGTAATTCGGGTTGTAGTACCATGACATCGGCGATGGAAACTCGTTTTTTTTGACCTAAACTGAGGTAATGAATGGGTGTATCTGCAAGTTCTGTTAATTCAAAGTCTATCAGAGCTTTTTCGACACGGGTTTTGATTTCCTGGAGAGGTAAATTTAAGTTGCATAATCCATAGGAAATATCTTCAGCGACGGTAGATGCAACTAATTGATGTTCCGGGTCTTGGAATACTAAACCGATTTTCTGTCTTAAGTGATTTAAATAATAGCGTGTATATGTAAAGGGTTGACCACGCCATTTGATTTGACCTGATAGGGGTTTATATAGTCCGTTGGCTAATAAAAATAAAGTGGTTTTACCACAACCGTTTTGACCAATTAGGGCGCATTTTTTCCCAGCAGGTACTTGGAGTGTAAGTTGGTTGATGGTAATTTGTTTGGAACCAAAATATTTATAGGTGACATGATGAAAATCAAGAAGAGATTCGGAATTGGAATTGGACATAAAGTATTTCTAAGCAAATCAATATTATCCAGCTCATCATAGCGACAAATAAATATCGTTGATAGATAGGTTGGCTACCGGGGTGATGACAATTGCCAAGGCGTTGAAAGCTATAGACGCGAATTTCACCATTAAATCCTCGACTTTCTAAGCCTTTACTAAACTCTTGATATTGTTGTAAGCTGCGTTGCAGAAGTTGACCAACTAAAAGGGCAAAACTGCTAATACCCCTTTTCCAAGTGCGATAACCACCACGGGTATTTTGGGCAATCCATAGTTGATTTGCTGTTTTTAGTAACACAAAAATAAATCGATACATCAAGAGTAATAATTCCGTTAAAAGGGTAGGAAATCCCCATTGACGTAGCACCTGTAAAATATCTGTGAATGGGGTGGATAAAATCAAAAAATATAAGCAAGAAATGGTTGCAAAGGAGCGACAAAAAATTGTGAAGGCTTGGTTGATTCCCTGACGACTTAGATATATATAATGATTGCCAAAAATCAATCCTTGCCAGACATCATTTTTAAATAATTCCCGGAGTTGATAATCAATAAGATTAATTATCAAAGCTGGTAAACTCATCAACATAAAAATACTTGCAGCCATCAAGAACTTGAGGTAAAACTTGATGGGAATACCTGCAAAAATAACAACACAAAACCCCATCCATAAAGCGAGAATTAGCTGGATTGGTGGATGGAAAAAAATGCGATCGCAAAATTTACTAAACTGAAAATTACCTTAGCAATGGGAGGTATATTCCGGAGTTTATTCCTATAAGCTAGGCTATCAAGTAGAAAAGACATTAACAATTCGTAATTCGTAGTTACTAATTCGTAATTACTTACGGATGGGGATTTAGACCCTACCCGTAACGTTACAACTTATAGAAGTCGGGGACTCTAATATCGATTCTCTTTGACTTTGAAATCAACGAAACTCGGATAACGGTTATAGCCCCTGATATGTAGCGACCATTAGCGTAAACGATATAACCCTCGGTTTAATTAACAATTCGTAATTCGTAGTTACTAATTCGTAATTACTTGAGGAAAAATCAGGGTTTATAATTATGGGAACCTGAATATATTTATGGGTATTTTGTATTTTGAATCTTTTTTAAAAATACATCTTTTACCCACACAATCATGGTTCTATAGTAATCCTTTGTGATTTTTGCTGAGTCAGCGCTATGCGCGCTGACTTTGAGGACTAAAGTCCTGACTAAGAACTAAAAATGATACGCTAGTTACGTAATTCCTGTGAAATACCCATTATATCGATTATATTGTACTTTGCAATAAATGAAACTAGAATAATCAACGGTTACAGCCCCTGATATGTAGCAAGCATTAGCGTAAACGATATTACATGCATTTCCCATTCGGATCACGATAAGTGTTGAGTAATAGGCTAATTTTCCTACTACTCCCGACTCCCCATTCCCAACTCCCTGGAAGTTATAGAAATTTGTTCCAAATCCGGGATTACTGACGTTGACGACCGCGATAAAAACCAATCACATAACCAATTAAACCAGCACCCAACCCTGCTTGAGATGCAAATAATAAACTTTCAGTTTCACCACCAGGGGGAGCGAGAATCGGATTAAACCAAGGTTCATAATCTGGTTTGACCTGCTTAATTATCTCCTCCGCTTGTCCGTCTGCACCAGCAAATTCCGAACCACGCACAATAATTAAAGGTGCAACCACCAAAGCTACTACCCCTAACACCAATAACCAATTACTTACTTGCTTGCGAGATTGATTCATGTTTTCCTGGCTGAATTAATCGTAAAATTTCTAATTCCTGTGCATTGTATGACTCTAACCAATTCCATACCAATACGGTTAACAATCCTTCACTAATTGATAACGGTACTTGGGTGTAGGCAAAAATCCCTGCAAATTTAGCAAAAGAAGCCATTACTCCCCCCACGGAAGCGGGAAAAGCCAAAGCCAATTGAAGGGAAGTAATTACATAGGTGAGCAAATTCGCCAAAGCCGCAGCTGCAAATATTGCCAAACGCTGATGACTAGTTGTAGCAACAATCAATTTATAAATCCAGTAAGCAGCAAAGGGTCCGGCGATCGCCATTGCAAATGCATTTGCACCCAAGGTGCTCAAACCACCATGAGCAATTAATACAGCCTGAAACAATAATACCAAAGTCCCCAATACGGACATTACCAACGGACCAAACAACACCGCTCCCAACCCCGTACCAGTCGGGTGAGAACTACTACCAGTCACCGATGGCATTTTCAAGGCCGATAGTACAAAGGTAAACGCACCAGCCAGTGCCAATAATAACTTAAGTTGGGGATTTTCCTGGGTAATTCGAGACAGCGATCGCATTCCTAAAATCAAAAAAGGCAGTGTCACCACCCACCAAAACACAGCCCAAGGAATAGGTAAAAAACCCTCCATAATATGCATCCCATAGGCTGGTTGAGTTGAACTGATTACCAGATAGCAACTTAACACCGCAATCAGACTCAGACTCACACATCTTCGTCCCCATTTTCCCATTATCTGTACCTCGCAGATTCATGTTAGTCACATTCAAGCAATTATCGGCGGGTATTCTGACTGACGCATTTTTAATTTAGAGATTCAATAACTTATACTTCCCACACTGATATATTTCTCTTTTGGTTTGTTGACAGTTAACAGGTGACTGTTAACAATTCGTAGTTTGTAGTTACTAATTCGTAATTACGTTACGGATGGTGATTTAGCCCCCACCCGTAACGTTACGACTTATAGAAGTCGGGGACTCTAACCCTCAGTTTAATTATGTACGCGAAGCGTTGCCGCAGGCTATTACGAATTAGTAATTAGCTTGACCTGTAAGGGTTAACTATCTTCACCAAAAGCTTACTTATTCACTGCGTTCAAGTATAGCTATTTTTTCCTTCCCTAAACGACAAAATTGGCTCACAGCTGCGGGACAGCGCCGGATTTACACCGAACTTTCCCCCTTACCTCGGATGGCTGCTCCCCATCCGAACCGATTTTTGTCATTATATCACCATCTGGGGTGACTATCGTACAACAACGCAACAAAAATTAAGTAGTCAACGACGGTCTGCTAAATTTTTATCCCTGGGAAAGGGGATAGTAAATAATTATCACTTGTTTGTAGTTAGTTACCCTACTTGAAGAGAACGCTCTTGCTGCTTTTACTTTTCTTGACATAGTAATCATCTATGGTGAATTACTTACATACCGTCTCCCGTATTCTGACAGAATTTTGACAATCACTCCAGAAGCGCGTACAATCACCAATTATTTTTGTCAAAAATGAACAAATCAAGGCGACAATATAAAGCAGTATTATTTATTGCTTTATACTGGCTGCATATTTCCTTCATTTAGCTTGCCCATGAATCCCTCCCTTATGCAAGATTTGTCGATTTTTCAGACGGTGCGTAGCGGTGACTTTGGACTTGAACCCCTAGTCGTTAGTCCATCCGTGTTATTGTCGATGATACGTGCCCACATGGATGTCCTGATTGATGAAAAAATTCCTGCGACAATATTCGCGAAACTCCCGGAAGGAAAACTTTGGCGAGGGGAAATTCAGCGCTATCTAATTGCTGTTAGGGATAATAGTAAAATCTATACCTTGAGTCAAAAGACGGAAGTAATAAACCCAATTGCCAGCAATCACTATCCCCTGCCAATTCCTAAAAATGGTAAACTGCGAAGAGAATACTTTTTTTTGGTTTTGTCACCTCAGTTTAGTAGTTTAGTGGCGATTATACGTCCAGCGAGAGGTAAAAAACGCTACAAAAACCCTCAAATACCCATACCCTGCTTAGCAACCATCAACACCTTTAATGGAGAAGCGATCGCAACCGTAGTTACTGCTCTCCAAACAGAGGGAGTGATTGGTGAACAAGATATTTCCATCACCCAAACACCTGACGGCAAAATCATGGGGGAGTTGGCAATCAAGCAGATGTTACGCCACCACGAAATCGTGCAGCACAAAAATAGTCTCCGTCTCCATCGTTGCCGTGAGTATAGTCAAAGACTCAGTAACTTGGCACAAGTTAAGGATAATTACTTAAGCAGTGTATGCCAAGAACTACGCGCTCCCCTAACGCACATGAAAACGGCCCTATCCCTCTTAAATTCACCCACCCTCAAACCCCTGCAACGTCAGCGATACCTACAGATGCTCAGTACTCAATGCGATCGCCAAAATTCTTTAATTAATGGTGTGGTAGAATTACTAGAAATCGAAAAAAGCTTTAAATCTCCCCACTTTGAAGCCGTTAATCTTTCCGAGGTCGTCCCCGGAGTTGTCAGCACTTACCAACCCTTAGCCCATGAAAAGGGAATTATGCTGGCTTATACCGTTCCCTCGGATTTACCGGAGGTCTGGTTTATTAGTGGTGGACTCAAACAAATTATTATTAATTTACTTGCTAACAGTATTAAATTTACACCCAAAGGTGGTCAAGTTTGGGTAAAAGTACGAGAACAAGGAGAAGCCATTCACATAGAGGTTAGGGACACAGGTCTCGGTATCCCAGAAGGAGAGTTGAGTAAAATATTCGACCGTTTTTATCGAATACGCACTACCTTCCTAGATGAAAATACAGGTGCTGGTTTAGGTTTGAGTGTAGTTCAAGAACTACTTCAACGGTGCGGTGGTTCTATCAGCGTCAAGAGTAAACCTGGTGAAGGCTCAATCTTTACCGTCCATCTGCCAATCCGTTCATCAATGAATTGATAGTGATTAGCCTACATGCATTACTTACACCAGAACCGTAGATGTGCGTGGTGCAGTTTCTCTTTCAGATGAAAGTGCTTTTTCTCTACTCCCTATTCCTATTTTCTGACGAGATGATTGTTTGCACTTCCCATCGGGACATATTTCCCTTCTGGTTTGTTGACGCTTGACGGGTGATAGTTCACCTCCTCCGAAAAACCTCAACCCTATAATTAATTATTGACTACGACGTACATTGGTAACTTGGTCAGCCAAGTCCAAAATCGATTTAGGCATATCTGAACCTGTCATAATAATGTCAATGTTGCTGGGACGCTTGCTTAAAAACTGTAATACCTCCGTTTCCGGTATTAACCCCAAATGAATCGCCACACTTAATTCATCTAAGACCACGAGGGAATACTTACCAGTGTTGACAACTTCTTGTGTATGAAGCCACAGAGACTGTAGAGATTGGTTTTCAATTTCATCCAGATGGGGTGTATCAATACAACGGGGTAAATCGCAGCGAATCCAATCCATTTTTTGTCCTAAGCGAATAGGGTTTTCGGGTCCTTGATTGATACCACCTTTGAGAAATTGGACTACTAAAACTGGGGTTCCCTGTCCAGCTATTCTCAGTGCCTCCGCCATGACATTAGTAAAAAAGCTACGGTGAGATGTAGTAAAAATATGTATTTGTCCTTCGAGGGTGTATGGTGATCTCAGGGTCGAATTGATACGCTCGGTCTTTAGCTGGGCAACCATAAAAATAGTTCCAAAAAGTACAGTCTAATTCAGTAATTTCGCGCTAAATTGACAAAACTAACTAGATGTTAGTGAAAATTTGCATGGTGAACAATTGAATCACTGAGCAATGTAGCATTAAATAGTCAAGCATCTACAATTGCATAAAGTCAAGGGTTAGCAAAATAATATCAAACATCTTTCGGAGATATGCGAGGGAATATTCCCAGTTAATCATCATTTCAGGGTATCTTTTCCAGAGCCACCGGTATTTCTGTTTGCGCCACTCTTATGCGAGGGAATATTCCCAGTTAATCATCATTTCAGGTATTACCCGATGGTGGGTTAATTTGTCCCTAAATGTAACAACTACAAAGATTTATTTGCATGTCTAAGGGGAACTCGGTGCAGTGTGTCTATACCCTAAATATTGGTAAAAATAAAAACTTTTGGTTTTACGGGTAAATACCACTAGACAAATTGAGAAATAAATTCAGTAAAGGACGATGTTATCTTGGCGATTGATTTGGGAACAACAGAGGTATCAAGTTTTAAATTTAACTATCAAAATTGAGTTAGGAGTGTACAGTTGTGAGAGTGGTGATTTTAGGTGGCTCTGGTTCAGGTAAAAGTACGCAAGCAGAACGAATATGCCGTTACTTTCAGATTCAACGGGTTTCAACCGGGGAAGTACTACGGGAAGCAATAACTCAGTCAGCAGTTCTGGATGATCCACAGCTACAGGAATTAGGTCTTCACGCTCAACCCTACATTGAACAAGGGGAACTAGTCCCAGATGATTTGATGATTGAATTTATTCGTTCTCGTTTAAAAAAGCCAGATGTTTCTAAGGGGTGGGTATTGGAAGGATATCCCCGAACAGCATTTCAGGCTGAAGAGTTAGATTTTTTACTTGATGAACTGGGTCAAAAATTAGATTGGTGTGTGTATTTACAAGTACCAGAAGCGGTGATGGTAAATCGTTCCGTTGAGCGATCGCTACCTGATGATCAACCGGAGATTATTCATCGTCGAGTTGAGTTATTCTACGACTGTACGGTTCCCATTCTTGAATATTATGATCGCCGTCGTCGCTTACTGACAATTAATGGGGATCAATCTCCAGATGCGGTTGAAGATGAAATTATTCGCCTACTCTCAGAAGTTGTTTAAAAAGTCATTTTTAATACTTGAATTATCGTTTTTGGGAATAGGAAGAGACGCGACATGTCGCGTCTGTACTCTCGAAGGAAAAATCAGCTTTATAACCCCATGTCCAGCCAGGGTCAGGATGATAGTCAAAATAGTGATAATTAATACTTGACAAACATCGATGATTAATTTTAATTACGATTACTAGGTGAAATTTGTTATTTGCTTAGTGCGGTTTTTGATGCAAGGATTTTTAATTTTTGATAAAATTTGGAGGAAAGAAGGCAAGAACAAAATGCAACCGTCATGACATCAAAGCACTTGGTGACTATTAATTTGTTTAGTGTGCTATTAGTTGACGTTTACAAAATTCCCTACTTCTTCAATCCTCCCAGTCTTTCTTTTCGCAATTGTCTTAAACCTTGAATATGTAAGCAAATACAAGTCATTTGGGGTTCAGGCTATTTAATTAATGCCTTCCACAAGATAATCAGGTTTACAACCAAGGGTATAATTTGTATTTCATCTGATACCGAACTCCGGTTAATTCAGCTAAATAACTAAATCAAAATTAACCGAACTGACCAGTTACATATTGTTTGGTAAATTCTTGTTGAGGATTGTTGAAAATTTGCTCGGTTGGTGCGTATTCCACCAAATAACCCATTTTGTTACCCTTTTCTGTAGCTTCCGCATTGAAAAAGGCAGTCATGTCTGCAACACGGGTGGCTTGTTGCATGTTGTGAGTCACAATAATAATGGTGTATCGCTGTTTTAATTCTTGAATCAGTTCTTCCACCCGTCTGGTGGAAATAGGGTCAAGAGCAGAACAGGGTTCATCCATTAATAGTACTTCCGGTTGAATAGCGATCGCGCGAGCAATACACAAACGCTGCTGCTGACCACCAGATAAGGCTAAACCGCTTTCCCGTTTGTATTTGTCTTTGACTTCATCCCACAAAGCTGCTTGACGCAAACTTTGCTCCACCAACTGATCCATATCCCCTTGGTAGCCATTAATCCTAGCACCAAAGGCAATATTTTCGTAGATTGTTTTGGGGAAGGGGTTGGGTCTTTGAAATACCATCCCAATCCGACGACGTAATTCCACTGGGTCGATTCTTTTATCGTGGATATTTTGATTGTCGAAGAGAATGCGACCTTGGATATGACAACCGGGAATTAGGTCATTGAGACGGTTAAAGCATCTGAGTACGGTACTTTTACCGCAACCAGAAGGACCAATAAAAGCTGTCACCTGGTTTCTGGCAATATCTAGATATACATCACGAACCGCTTTGAAGCTACCATAGAAAACCGATAGGTTCTCGGCTTGTAGAACTGGTGCGGTTACAACCGACGTCTGAGAGACCTGTGTCATAAAATTTAGGTGGTTGACAACAAAAATGAGTTAGAGTTAATTGCGATCGCTTTGGAATTTGTTTCGTAAAATGATGGCTGTAGTATTCATTAACAACAACACCACCATCAAAACGATAATCCCTGCTGCTGCGTTAGTATGGAATTCTGGTTGGGGACGGGATACCCAGTCGAAAATCTGAATCGGGAGAGCAGTAAAAGCACTGCGCAATCCATTGAGGGAAATTTCTGGTAAAAAAGCAATAAAGTTGACAGCTCCGATAATAATCAAGGGTGCGGTTTCACCGATAGCCCTGGATAAAGCTAAAATTGTTCCTGTCAAAATACCAGGTAAGGCAATCGGAAAAATTTGCTCCCGAATTACTTGCCATCTGGTTGCACCCAGCGCAAAACCAGCTTGTCGTAAACTATCTGGTACTGCTCTAAGGGATTCGCGGGTGGTGATGATAATAATTGGCAAAATCAATAACGCCAAAGTTAAACCACCTGCAAGCACACTGCGACCACCTGTCACTGGTTCCAGGACACGGACAAAAATCCCTAATCCTAACAACCCGTAAATAATCGATGGAACTGCTGCCAAGTTGGAAATATTAATCTCAATGAGGTTTGTAAACCAATTGCTAGTTGCATACTCTTCTAAGTATATGCCAGCTCCAACCCCCAAGGGGAAAGCTACTAAAGCTGTAATTACTAACAACCAAATTGTCCCCACCAAAGGAGCCAAAACCCCTGCATCTCCTGCACGACGGGAAGAAAAACTGGTTAAAAACTGCCAGTTTAATCGTCCTAAACCATCAGTGAGGATATCGAACAACAAAAAGACCAAAACTACCAAACCGAAGATCGTTGCTACCCAAGATGCGATCGCAAACACTTTATCTAAACCATAGCGCTTGCCTAAAGCGAGGTCAAAATTGGGACTATGACCGTGACTACTTTGCTTGATGCTATCTTGCATTAATCGTATTTCTCCCTAAAACTACGCACAAACCAATAGCTAAACAGGTTCAAAGCTAAGGTGATCAAAAATAAAGTCATCCCCACCGCAAAAATGGTTTTGTAAGCCAAAGAACCAGCAGGTGTATCCCCTTTGCTGACCTGGACAATAAAGGCGGTCATGGCCTGAATTGATACGCGCGGGTCAAATCCTAAACGTGGGTTTTGACCAGCCGCAATCGTAACAATCATGGTTTCACCAATGGCTCGGGAAATTGCCAAAATAAAAGAAGCAACAATCCCCGACAAGGCTGCTGGTAATACCACCGAAACTATTGTTTCCCGTTTAGTTGCACCAACTGCGTAGGAACCTTGGCGTAAGCTGTTGGGAACGGCATAAATTGCATCTTCACTTAAAGAAGCCACTAAGGGAATAATCGAAACCCCCAATATCAATCCCGCACTCAGAGCATTAAAACCTTGCAATCCCGGCACAAAGCTCTGTAGGAAGGGAGTCACTGCTAATAGTGCAAAATACCCAAACACTACGGTAGGAACCCCCGCAAGTACCTCCAAGGCTGGTTTAAGCCATTTACGTACATTGCGGGGTGCATATTCACTCAAACAAATAGCTGCTAATAACCCCAAAGGTAATGCCACAATTAAAGCGATGACAGAAGTTAATAAAGTCGCACTAATTAAGACAATAATTCCAAATTGCTGATTTGCAAATAACGGTGTCCACTCAGTTTCCGTTAAAAACCGCCAAATTGGTACTTCTTGAAAAAAAGCAATAGTCTCAAAAATTAAAGTGAGAACAATTCCAATTGTGGTCAAAACCGAAATAAATGCAAATAAACCAAATAAACCCTTTACAAATGCCTCAACCCGCTTATTTAAAGTCCGGTTTGGCTGCCACAAATTAGAATTACTTGTCATATTTGAAGATGAATCGCTTACCATTGATTATCGCACCTCATCTCATTGTTTCCCATATTTTTCTAGATGAATGTGAATTTGAACACCACCTGAGAAGTTGGTTTCTGATTCTATTTAATTACAATTCTCCGTTTTCTAGATGTATATCAACTTCTGGTAGACAAAGCCCTCTCCATCAGGCGTTGTCGTAGACTACATGCACAGAACACGTCTGCAAAAGCCCACTTCTCACATCGAAAGTTCTAGAAATTACGAAATCTTTACATCACATCACCAGCAGTAATTGGAATATATCTGGTGTCACCTTTTACTGTGATATTTGATAAAGGTGGGTAATACTGAAACTTACCCACTCCATCTTTACACCACTAACAAACTAGAATCAAATTACTTTGCAGAACTATTACTTACTTTATTCCTTCTTGAGTAAGTCTCTAATGGTAACTCCCAATTTGGAACCACCTTCAAATACGGAGCCAACTGTACCCTTTTCAAACCGTGCCTGTACTTGAGCAATTAGATCATCAGGTAAAGGTACATAACCAACTTCGCTCACCAGCTTTTGGTTCGCTTTGGCTAGGTGAAAATCAACAAAAGCTTTCACTTCTGGTCTGCTAGCAGCAGATTTCTTCACATAAATAAACTCAGGACGAGACAAAGGTTGGTAACTACCATCGCTAATTGTCTCAGGAGTAGGTTGCACACAGCCTTTACCATTATCAATGGCGACCAAGGACAGTTTATCTTTATTGTTGACGTAGTAAGCGTAACCGAAGAAGGCGATTCCACCCTTGTCACCAGCAACACCCTGAACTAAGGTGTTATCATCTTCACTGGCAGTAAAGTCTCCGCGGCTTTCTCCCTCTTTACCATTAATACCTTTAGTAAAGAAGTCATAGGTTCCAGAATCTGTCCCCGCTCCATACAAACCTAGTTTGATATCTGGGAATTTAGGATCGATTTGATTCCAGTTATTAATTTTACCTTGAGCATCTTTACCCCACATGGTATTTAATTGAGCTACAGTTAAGCACTTAGCCCAATCGTTTTGAGGATTGACAACCACAGAAAGACCATCAAATGCTACGGGTAACTCGATGTATTCCACTCCCCCCTTCTTACAAGCTTCAATTTCTTCAGCCTTAATTGGACGGGAAGCATTGGAAATATCGGTTTCGTTATTACAGAATTTCTTGAAACCACCACCAGTACCAGATTGGGCAACAGTTACTTTCACACCTGGATTGGCTTTTTGAAATTCTTCCGCCATCGCTTCGGAAATGGGGAACACGGTACTAGAACCATCTACTACCACTGTTCCAGAAAGATTGGAACCGCCTGCTGCCACGTTATCAGCTGTTGGAGTGCCATTACCATCGGTAGCAGCTTGCTCTCCACCACAGGCAGTAAGACTTACCGTCAGCGCTAATACTGATAAAACAGCTACGGATTTAGCTGTCTTTGTTACTTGCTTTTGGATATTCATTGTTTACAATCTTCTTGTGGAAGCTTGGAAGTTTGCGCACCCCCAACATATACCTTTTAGGTAAACAAAAGGTTAACTGAAGATTTTAGAAAAGTTATCATTGCACGATTGATACATAAATGACTACGATTTGCTGTCTATCGGTACACAAGAACCATTCAAATTAGTTTCCAGGAAACTTGCTTGTAAATAGAGTCAGTCTGGTTTCCGTTGAGGTTAGGGTGTAGAAACCGCAAAAAAAGAGTTCGGTTATGAGGATAACGGAAGCAATTAGCTTTTGTTAGATTTATAGGTAATGAAGCCTGATCAATAATTTCCGGTTTGGTACATACCCTGAATTGAGATACAGGATCAAGCCGCAAAGTGTCAATAGCCTACGACAAAGGCTACACCTAAGAAATTAACACCCCATAGACAAGTCTAGGAGCTTGAAATAATAAAACCACACATTTTGGTTTCTCCATGATAAAAATCACGGACTTGAAACCCCAACGAACTAATCATTAATTCTTAATTACGAACTACGAATTACGTAGCTCGCTTCCCGCGGAGCGGGTATTACGAATTACGAATTACGAAATTTAGCACTATGAGCAACCTTTCACGGCAAAATCCAGAATTTTTTGAATCCGAAGCCACCAATAGCGGTAACAAATTATGGAACTACGTTCAGTCAATGAGTCCAGAAACTGTCACCCAACTATCCCAACCGGCTTCACCAGAAGTTTTACAAGCATTTGAGCGCACTATTGTCAATTTATTAGGTAATTTACCATCGGAAGACTTTAATATCACGATTGCCACTAGTCGGGAAAATCTAGGAAGAATGTTAGCCTCGGCAATGTTAAATGGATATTTTCTTCGTAATGTTGAGCAGCGGATGGAATTTGAAAAATCCTTAAATGCAGTGAATGAGTAGTTAGCTGATTTGTTGATTTGTAAAAAATTTGGGGGATAATCCCCCAAACCTGCTATGGAAGGAAGAACTGATCTGTGTTTCCAAAATATTTAGGGTTTAGTTGTACTTTTTCGGAACTGATCTGAGCGCTTTTATTGGGCGACATTCCGAGGAGTCTGGTTCTGCATTTCTCACAAGTGGACGGCAAGCCTTACGTAATGGCTTCATTTTCTTTATACTACCCACTCCCTATATCAAGGACCCGACGGGTCGTCTGTACGGATTATTCCTAAGAGTTTGAGGGATTTGTGAGAAATCTGGGTGGTGCATGATGGCTATTCCCGTTCTTTGGGGTGGTAGGTGGAAGCCACGTGTAGCTCTTTGAGCTGCTTGATATCAACGCTGGATGGTGCGTCGGTGAGTAAACAACGAGCTTGTTGGGTTTTGGGGAAGGCGATCACATCGCGAATCGATTCTTCCTGTGCTAATAACATGACTAATCGATCGATCCCGTAGGCGATTCCCCCGTGGGGGGGTGTACCATATTCAAAGGCTTCCAACAAAAAGCCAAATTTATTATGGGCTTCTGTTTCCGACAGACCAATGGCTGCAAATACCTGCTCTTGGATTTCTCGTTGATAAATCCGCCGACTACCACCACCAACTTCAAAGCCGTTAAATACTAGGTCGTAGGCTTGAGCACGGGCGGTTCTCAGGTCGTCTAAATCGTCGGGATGGGGAGCAGTAAAGGGGTGGTGCAGGGCTTCCAGACGCTTTTCGTCAGCGTTCCACTCAAACATGGGAAAGTCAGTAATCCATAACAAATGGATTTTATCGGCTGGAATCAGGTTAAATTCGCGAGCGATGACTTGACGCAATCGATCTAAAGTTTTGTTAACGGTGGTGCTATCGGCGGCGGCAAATAGTAACAGATGACCAGGTTTTGCTCGTGTACGGGTAAGAATTTCTTGTTTTTGTTCTGGGGTGAGGTTGTCTTTAATTGCGCCGATGGTATCGATTTCACCGCCTTCGCGGACACGGATGTAGGCTAATCCCTTGGCTCCGGCTTCGCTGGCTTCTTTAAATAAATCACCACCGGGTTTGATGCGGACGTTGGAAATACGGTCGTTTGCTTCGGGTATGGGTAAAATTTTGACAATGCCCCCGTTTTTAACGGCTTCATGAAAGACTTTAAATCCGCAATCTTTGACAACATCGGAAACATCCACCAGTTCTAGACCGTAGCGAGTGTCAGGTTTATCACTGCCGTAGCGATCCATTGCCTCTGCATAGGTGAGACGGGGGAAGGGACGGGGTATATCGATACCTTTAACGGTTTTAAAGATGTGGCAAACTAGCTTTTCGTTAAGTTCTAAAATCTCTTCCAGGGACATGAAACTCATTTCCATATCCAATTGGGTAAATTCCGGTTGACGGTCAGCTCGCAAATCCTCGTCTCGGAAACAACGGGCAATTTGATAATAGCGATCGCATCCTGATACCATTAACAGCTGTTTGAACAGTTGGGGAGATTGGGGTAGGGCAAACCATTCTCCGGGGTTAACTCGACTTGGTAAGATGTAATCCCGCGCTCCTTCGGGGGTGGAACGGGTTAAAATCGGGGTTTCCACTTCAATAAACCCCTGTTCATCTTCTAAAAATCGACGAATTGATTTGATGACCTGGTGACGCAGTTGGAGGTTTTTCGCCATCCGTTCCCGTCGCAAATCTAAATACCGATATTTCAACCGTAATTCTTCCCTCACCTGATCAACGTCCGCACTGGATACCTGGAAGGGTAATTGCTTACGAACAGCATTGAGTAACTTAATTGAATCAGCGTAAATCTCCACTTCCCCGGTGGGTATACGCGGATTCAGGGATTCGCTGGGACGCAGAGTGACTCGACCGACGATTTCCACTACATATTCATTCCGCAACGAGTTGGCTATCTCATAGGAATCTGGGGTACGCTGCGGATCGCTGACAATCTGAACAATGCCACTGCGATCGCGTAAATCCAAGAATATCACACCCCCATGATCGCGGCGACGGTCTACCCATCCGTTAATGGTTACTGTTTTTCCAATCTCTGAAGCACGCAAGTCGCCGCAATAGTGAGTTCGCATAGTTTTAATTCGTTATTTTTGTCGCTAGAAACTTCAAGGTTAAGGATAAAGCTTTTTCATTATCTAGCATCACCACTTATTGTAGTGATTCCGGTTCCAGTTTTTTGCATTTTTTCTGGACTAGATCACCTACCTTGAACTACCCCCAGGGCAGAAATATAAGTATTGAATTTTACAATATCTCTGGATAACTGATGGAAATTATTTGTATTTTTTTTGTAGTACTCTTAAACTATAAAAGCGATCGCTAAATTTTTCATCTCCTTTCCTCTGAATCGGAGATAGACATACATCTACTAACAACACGTATTTCTCTGACGGGAAATAAATAAAAATTACCAATATTTATGAGAATAGGTCGAAATTTTATACTTAATTCTGAGAATTAGGGGACAGAGAAAAATTTTTTTAACTTTTGCTTCCCTATGTAGGTAATCGTATTTTTGTCATTTAAAGGGTAAAAAATAGGACAGATATTTTACTGCCACATAACTGTATAATGACTCGACATTAGTGATTTATTTGTTAGATAATAAGAGAAAATATACTCAATCTACCCACCGCATTATTGGCATGGCAGTTATTTACAATCCTGATTAAAAGCAATGAGCTGGTACGTCAAGGCAAAGTGTCAGGCACTGATAAAGGCTATTTTATCGACCTTTTACTATTTCAAAGGGTAGCTTTATTGACGCTGTGTTGTACTAGACGGTTAATACATAAATTTTGTCATCGTCATACATGTCAATCTGAAGTTTGACGTGTTGCTGCTCGCTGTTGATATCAAAACAGATGATTCCAAAACAGTCTTTAACCAGGTTAAGTCTACCTTATATTTCCCATGAGGATACAATCAGCCAAACATTATCATTATCATTAACAAATTATTTAGGTGCAAAAACTCGTCAGGATATTGATAATTGCGATGGGGTTTTTTGGGATGGGAATTATTTGGGACTGGAACGGGTAAAAATATTTCAGCATTCTTCAATCGCTGAGAAAGCAGAGATTTTGCGGTTATGTAACAGAGAAATCTTGCGGGAAGTCTATTTGATAGAAATGGCTGGAGTTGGCTATATGGCCAAATTAGTATCCATGGCCGAAAGTGCGGAAGAAAGAATGTTATACGGCTTATTTAGTGGGGAAGAAGTAATCCATTTAGCCAAAATAGGCGCTTTTTTACCAGCAAACCCCAGACTAACCAGTAATAACTTGATTTTTCATTGGCTAGAATATACACCCCAAATAGAAGATAAGGCGGTCTTGTTGTTTGTGTTGCAGGTGGTGTTAGAAGGTTGGAGTCTTAGCCACTATCGAAATTTAGCCTCTAATTGCCATTATCCCCAATTATCCCGAATATTGTACGAGATTCTCGCTGATGAAAGTCGCCATCATCAGGTTGGGTTAAAGTTATTTCATCGGATGGAATTAAATTCCGGTAGCGAAGCCAAAATAATCGATATCCTCGAGTTGTTTTTACAAGCGATGCAAACCCGTCCTCAAATACTTGTGTCTGCGATTGAAAAAATTAAAGGACAGCTATCACTATCATCGAAGTTACGTGTGTACGAAGAACTCGATCTCGAAAGCCATAATAGTACCCAACTGAAATTTCTGCGATCGCTGATGCGTAACCCTAACTCTGGCAGAATTATTCAGCAATTGGAAGCACGAGGTGCATTTCAAGCTTTTTCCCCCAGAACAATATTTAAAATAAGTAGGGATAGTCTGTAGGGATAGTCTGTAGACCCGGTGGGTCGTCTCCAGGGGAGTAGTAAAGTTAACTGACATCTTGCACCTTGGGCTAATAGCTAACCACTCCTAGTATACAAATATTCAAAATCACCCCATCAACCCAGTCAAATTTGCCGTCCTTAATGAAAATCAAGATATTTTTGGCTGAACTTCAGTTAAAAATAAGGTCAGTAACAAGACCCAAATCGGATTTATACTATGTCACAACCTACAATCGAGTCGATTTTGCAGGAGAAGCGGATATTTCCTCCCAGTAGCGACTTTTCCCAAGCAGCACATATCAAAAGCCTGGAGGACTACCAAAAGCTCTACGACCAAGCCAAAGCCAATCCGGAGGCATTTTGGGCAGAATTGGCAGAAAAGGAATTACACTGGTTTCAAAAGTGGGATACTGTCCTAGATTGGAGTAACCCTCCCTTTGGCAAATGGTTCATCAATGGCAAGATCAACATTTCCTACAACTGTCTTGATCGACACCTGACCACTCCCCGTAAAAACAAAGCCGCAATTATTTGGGAAGGGGAACCGGGGGATTCACGGACTTTAACCTATGCACAGTTGCACCGGGAAGTATGTCAATTTGCCAATGTTTTGAAAAGTTTAGGGGTTAAAAAAGGCGATCGCGTCGGTATTTATATGCCGATGATACCAGAAGCTGCCGTGGCAATGCTTGCTTGTGCGAGAATTGGCGCACCCCATAGTGTGGTATTTGGTGGTTTTAGTGCCGAAGCATTACGCGATCGCTTAATCGATGCCCAAGCTAAACTGGTAATTACAGCCGATGGGGGTTGGCGCAAAGATGCCATCGTCCCCCTCAAACCCCAAGTAGACAAGGCTTTAGCAGATAATGCTTGTCCTCGTGTGGAAAATGTCCTCGTGGTGCAACGCACCCAACAGGAGATTTCCATGCAAACTGGACGAGACCACTGGTGGCATGAATTACAAAAAACTGCCTCCCCCAACTGTCCTGCGGAAGCAATGGACAGCGAAGATATGCTGTTTATCCTGTACACTTCCGGAAGCACTGGTAAACCCAAGGGAGTAGTCCACACCACAGGTGGTTATAATCTTTACACCCACATGACCACCAAATGGATTTTTGATTTACAGGAAACAGATGTATATTGGTGTACTGCCGATGTCGGTTGGATTACGGGACATAGTTATATTGTGTATGGTCCCCTTTCCAACGGTGCAACCACGGTAATGTACGAAGGCGCACCCCGCGCTTCCAACCCTGGTTGCTTCTGGGATGTGATTGAAAAATACGGTGTCAATATCTTTTATACCGCTCCTACCGCCATCCGTGCCTTTATTAAAATGGGGGATCAACATCCCAAAGCTAGGGATTTATCATCGTTGCGCCTATTGGGAACCGTCGGTGAACCCATTAACCCGGAAGCCTGGATGTGGTATCACGAAGTTATCGGTGGTGGTAAATGTCCCATCGTCGATACCTGGTGGCAAACGGAAACCGGGGGTATCATGATTACCCCCCTTCCCGGCGCAATTCCCACTAAACCTGGTTCCGCCACCCGTCCCTTCCCTGGTATAATTGCTGACATCGTAGACCTAGAGGGCAATCCTGTCGCCGATAACGAGGGTGGTTACTTAGTGATCAAGTACCCTTGGCCCAGTATGATGCGGACAGTATACGGCGATGAAAACCGCTTCCGACGCACCTATTGGGAACATATTCCCCCCAAGGATGGCAAGTATCTTTACTTTGCTGGTGATGGAGCCAGACGGGACGAAGATGGTTATTTTTGGGTGATGGGACGGGTTGATGATGTATTAAATGTTTCTGGGCATCGCCTAGGGACAATGGAAGTTGAATCGGCATTGGTGTCCCATCCGGCGGTAGCAGAAGCGGCTGTAGTAGGGAAACCGGATGAAATAAAAGGGGAAGAAGTTGTTGCCTTTGTCACATTAGAAGGAACCTATCAACCTAGTGAGGAACTGGCCAACGCATTAAAACAACACGTCGTTCAAGAAATTGGTGCGATCGCTCGACCAGGTGAAATCAAATTTACCGACGCTCTACCGAAAACCCGCTCTGGAAAGATTATGCGCCGGTTATTAAGAAATCTGGCAGCAGGACAGGAGGTGTCGGGTGATACTTCCACCCTCGAAGATCGGAGCGTGCTGGATAAATTGCGGGAAGGAAATTAACGAATTTTGGATTTTGGATTACTCTGGATTTCTGACTCTAAAATCAACGAATTTTGGATTTTGGATTTTGGATTTTGGACTACTGCTTGTGCGTCTACACCATTCCCTACTCCCCGTGAGTTTTAGGGTTTTGTGAGAAATGCATCTACACTATTCCCTACTCCCTCTCCCGGTTGACTAAATTGCGTCGCAGCCAAAGTTTATTCAGCGCTAGCCACGGTAAAATTGGTTGAGTCGGTAGATTTTTACTTAGGACTGTAATATTACGATAATCGGGTTCAGGGAGTTTGTATTTGGTTTTGGTGATAACTTTTGGTGATTTCATTTTATTTTGTATAGGGTAAGAAATACACGGAAGCCATGTGCATTAGAGCAATAAGTGCAATACTCCAAGTTGCAACTGCGGCATAGGATAAGGATTGGGAAATTTGATTTAGTGGTTGTTTATTGTTATTATAAGCTGCCACTAAATTTACCAACATCCGCACTTGATAGTCCTCTGGAGATAAGCTTAAATACTCGGCCAGGATATCTGTGTTTTCCAGGTTAGGAGTAATGATAAACTGGCGGGGAATTAAGGCATTAAACAAAAGGGTAAAATTTAATAAAGATAAGATTACTTCCCCGGCTGAAAATATATTAAACACTGGCAATAGTTTAGATAAAGCTAAAATACTAAGTAAAGCCGTATTGGTTACAAATAAAATATTAATTTGAGTATATAAAAATTGTCTTTCTTCCTTTTGCTGCTCAATAATCCGCCGTGCATCTTGAGTGGCTAGACTCAAGGTCAGTTGATTGGATGAATGCAATTCCATGAGGTTTTATTTGATAGGAGGAATTGATATATTGTCGCTGATGATAATTCTGGCGAAAAATTACCCAATCCACAAGTAAAATATTCACATTATTCTCAAATATTTCTTGATTTAATTCGTAATAGCCTGCGGCAAGCCGCTTCGCGTCTACGTAATTTATAATAGCCTGCGTAGTTAGGGATTAGGTTGAAAAAAATTAATGACGGATTTAGCAATCGTCTGGTTTCCACTAATACCAATTTTTTGAAGAGTTTGTTGAGGTGGATTTAGGGGTTTAGAAATAAAATTCCAATCACTAGTAAAAAACTCATCTGGTTGAATAATTAAATGGTGAGTATAACTACTAATGCCTCGGAGCAAATAAGCTGCTTCTGCAAAATCATCACGGGTGAGGGAAACAATGGGAATACCTAACTTTGTTGCTTCTGCAAAGGTGCCAAAACCAGGTTTAGAAATAATGCGATCGCACAATGGCATAAAATCTACAGGACGATATTTTTTATCCCTGATTTTTAATAGATTTGGTAGTTCGGGTGCAGATGCATCAAAAGTAATAAATTGCCAATCAGGAAAGTTTGCAAGATTTTGATAGGGAATCGCTTGCAAACCCAAACCCCCAAAGGTTAACATCACCGTTTTTTCCCGTGCAGCTGGAATTGCAAATATTTCCCGTAGTTCCTGGACATCATATTTAGGAGAACCACCAATCAAACCCACATCTTCAATCTGAGTAAAAGCTGACATCGGTTCATGGAAAGGTAATCGAAACAGGCGATCGCATTCACCATAACACTCACTAATCCAATCTGCTATCTCCTGAAAATCTTCACCCCAATCACGATAAATAAAATCCCAACCAAAATTACTCACCATCCAACAGGGAATTCCCGCAGCTTTGGCAATTTTTGCCGCTAAAAATGGAATATCAGCCAAAATTAAATCAACCTGATTTTGGTAAATATAGTCCGCCTCCGCAGCGATAATTTTTTCTTGATGACGGCGAATTTCTAATAGTTTTTCCTTGGTTGCAGCTTGATCCATCCTCAAACTATCCGCTTGTACCACCCCCAAATCATAAGCACGGGGACGCAGAATAAAGTCCCCATCGATGTAACATCCTAATAACCAACGTGGTGCTGTTGTCACCAAAATTAATAAAGCCTCTGGAAACAACTTTTGGATGGTATCTACAACCGATGCTGTGCGGGTCGCATGACCAAAACCATGATTCGTAATCGCGATATATATAGTGGGACGGGACATACAGGAGCAAAATAGGTAATACAGAATCCAGGATACAACATAAATCTGGGGAACACCCTGGAAAACGGAATGTATTGACACTTCGCTCAAAGTTATACTTTATACTGTTTTCCTTGGGGAGTTGATACCTGACGGGGAGCCTTCGGGAGCAGGGAATACAGGAGAGAAAATGTATCAAAATTTGAGTGAAATGGTATTACACGGTCTATAGGTCAGCTTTGTGTTTAGATTATTAATACTTGAAGGTCAACAGTCACCCGTCAACAATCAACAAACCATAAGGGAAATATATCAGCGTGCAAAGTATATTCCTGTTGTATTTTTAACCAACTATACGGCTTGTCTGCAAGAGTTTAAATCCATCATCAAAGTACTTCTTCAGCTAAAAGTTGACCCTTTACCCGTTCATATTCATCTTCAAGCAGCCATTCTTGGGCAGCTTGATAATTGGGGTGAGTAACTATCAGCTTATAGTTAGATGCCGGATTAAAAATACGACAAGTACCATCTTCATCGCCAACTAGCATGAGAATCTTAGGTGGAAAAAGGACTGGATCAACCCATAACTCCAGAAATTTCCAGGTTCTAGCTTGTTCTGCGAGGGCGGTACGTGGGATTGCATGATATTCACCTGTCGTTTTCACGATTTTGATTTCACCATAGTAAAGTGGGATTTGACTCCCATCTGCTTTAATTATGAAAATCTTTTTGCTGCAATACTTAAAACTTCTCCCACCCATCCACTTTACAGTTGCTGTCTTCTAATTAACTGGCTAAATAAACCTGGTTGCTGGGCTAATTCGGCAAAACTACCTTGCTGAACTAAGTGCCCATTTTCTAATACATAGATTCTGTCGGCATTGCGGATTGTACTGAGACGGTGGGCGACAACTATGCGGGTGACGTTTAATTTGTCTAAACTTTCACTAACGATGGCTTGGGTGCGGTTATCTAGGGCACTAGTGGCTTCGTCAAAGAGGAGGATGGAGGGACGCAGTGCTAAGGCGCGGGCGATGATTAGGCGTTGACGTTGACCTCCAGAAAGGTTTGTACCTCCTTCGCTGACAACGGTGTGCATACCCATTGGCATGGCGGCGATATCTTCGGCTAAACCTGCCATTTTGGCGGCTTCCCAGGCTTCTTCCATTGTCAGGTTGGCGTTGCTGGAAATGTTTTCAAAGATGGATGCAGACATCAACCGACTGTTTTGCAGTACTACTCCTAGTTGTCGCCGAACTGCACCGATATCTAAGCCTGCTAAATCCTGACCGTCGTAGCAAATACTACCAGATTCGGGGGTATCAAAGCCGAGGAGGAGCCGAAATAGGGTGGATTTACCGCTACCGGATGGACCAACTAGGGCGATAAATTCACCCCTGTCGGCACGTAAACTGACATCATCTAGGGTGAGGGGACCATCGCTACGGTAGCGGAAGACGACATTTTTAACTTCGATGCGTCCCGTGAGACGACCGGGGTCTGCTTTGTGGGTATCGATTTCGGGGGTGGCTTTGAGGATGGGTTGAGCGCGTTCCCACATGGGGAGGACTTCCAGGATATCAATGATGGTGGTGCTGAGGCTGGTTGCACCGCCGATGAATGTGCCAAAGGCTGCGTTAAATGCGAGGAAAGTACCTGTGGAAAAGTTGCCACCATTGGCTTGGGATTCGAGGAGTAGGTTGGTGGCGATCGCAAAAATGAGGGCTGGGGTGAAGGCGGAAAGCAGGTTATTGATTACAACTAGGTTGTCTTCAATGTTTTGGGATGACATCATTAGGTGTAGTTGATGACGGTATTGTTTCCCCCAAAAGGCAAAAGCCCTGGCTTCAGCTCCAGCTGTGCGGAATTTGGCTACACCGTTGATGATTTGTACCATCATCCCAAAGAGTTTTCCTTGCATATTCAGCAGGGGACGGACTTTTTTCAGGGTGAGAAGACCGGAAATAATCGTGACGGCAATGTTTAACAGGGCTACCAAGGTGGCAACTAAAGCTAGGGGTACGCTGTAGTAGAATAGTAATCCTAAATTTAGTAGGGAAAAGGAACTGGCGAAGAGGCTTCTAATTAAAGTGCTACCAATTTTTTGGCGTATCTGCGTAATTACCGAAACCCTCGCACTTAAATCCCCAATGGAAAATTCCCGGAAGAAGGCTGGTTTTAATTTTAATAATCGATCCCAGACTGCTGCTTGGGTGGTAGTATCGGCAAAGGTTTCCATCCGCATAATTGCCACACCCTGGGTTAATTGGAATAGGGTTGCACCCAGGGTAGTAGCAATTAAGCCACAGGCGATTTGGTAGAGTAGATGGCGGTCGGCATCGGGGATGGCTTGGTCAATTAAAATGGCGGTGGCTTGGGGGGTAATCATTCCCAGTAGGGTGGTGGCAATCCCGGCAAACAACATCGTCATCAATTCCTTGTAATGTCCGCGTAGGGCAAACTGGAACAGGGTGAGGAAGCTTTTGATTTCCAGGGGTAGGGGACGATAAAAGGTGTAAGCGGTGGGTGCGAGGGTTGCCGCCATTTTGCGATCGCATTTACGGCGTTGGTGACGTAGGGGGTCAATAATTTCGTAGCGGGTGTCGCTCACGGGAATCAAGGCTACAGGACGGTCTTCTTCAATGGTGTAAGCTAATAGCGGACCACTATCCTGTTTCCACCAACCATCCTTGAGGGTAATCCGACGGACGCGAATTTGGGAAGCACGGGCGATCGCATCGATGGGGTCTCGAACTCGGCGTAAATCCTCCGAATTTGCTGGGGGATTAATCGTAATATCCCAAAATCTCCCCACTGCACCCGCAACAAATAGTAGGGCTTCCTCCCGATTCAGCATCTGTCTGACCTTGGGAACTGTAGCTTCCTGGGTATTATCAAACACAGTAGCAAAATCATCCAACGTATTGGCGATCGCTTGATTATTTAATCGATCCCGTTGTTGCGATCGCTCTAATTCGGCTTGGTTTTGTTTCTGTTCGAGTTTGTTAATCCCTTGCAGCACCATTATTTGCAGACTATTAACCCCCGATAGGAGTATCTCTCCCAAGTTATTGACTTCTGGTCCCGGTAAAACCTTCAACAAGGCCGCATTAATTTCCAGAATATCCTCTGCTTGCAACCATAAATATGTCTGCAATGGCAGCAAACCCGAATGATTAGTAATCTCCAAATCGGCAAAACCCAATAAATTCGCCGTACCCTGTAAAACTTTTACCCAAGCCACTTGACCGTGGGGTGGTTGAAACACTTCCCCCGCACCCAACACACTAGAACCAGGGACGGTCGCCGGAGTTGGCATGGTCGCCGATGTCACCTCCGCTACCGATGCACCTAAATGGTTGACCCAATTTTCCAGTAACTGAATGGGAGCAAACTCTTCTGGTTGCAAACTCACCTGCTGTTGAGACGATTTTACTTGTGTAGTAGCTACACACTTACCAAAATCCGACCGACTGACCAACAATAACTCACTTTCTTCCAAAGCCACAGCCAAAATTTGCAACCCGTCTCCCGGAAGTTGCACCCCAAACATCCCCTCCCCAGCTTTCACACTAAATAAATACCGTCGTCTTCCCTTGGGAGTACCATTTTGCACATTAATCGCAAACAAAGCCCAAGCACCAGATTTGACCAACCAAACCCGTTGACAATCATCAAGTAATAGCGGTTCATTCCCCTTAAAAAAATAAGGTTCACCCAACGAATTAACCAGACTTTCTTCTACCAACATGATTGCGATCGCCCTTTGATTTGACACCAATCCCCCTAATTTGGGAAATCGGAAGGTTGTTAAAACTCCTTATTTCTGGAGTTAGGGAAGATATGCATTTTTCTCAAACACCCAGATTCAGACTTGACACTCCTGCTAACTAGAGGGTTGATAATGGAATTTGTCGCCTTAATTACGAGAAATACAATCTATGAAATACCCTTCCTTGCAGCGATTAATAGCGATATTTCTACGAAGTCCCTTGGCGATCGCTACTGCAACAGCAATATCTTTACTTACTTCCTGTACCAGTATCCCAACCCCTAATACCACTACAGAAACAGTCAATCAACACCATGAGCAAATGAATCATGGAGATATGCAACATGGGATGAATCATAATCTAGATTTAGGTCCAGATGATACTAGCTACGACCTCCGCTTTATTGATGCCATGATACCCCATCATGAAGGTGCAATCATCATGGCAAAGGAAGCACAACAAAAATCCCAACGTCCAGAGATACAAAAATTAGCACAGGAAATTATTGCAGTTCAAAATCAAGAAATTAGTTCACTGAAAAAATGGCGACAGTCATGGTATCCCCAAGCACCAAAAGCACCCCAAACTTGGAATTCACAAACGCAACAGATGATGGCTATGTCTCCAGAACAGATCGCAGCAATGGGGATGAATCTGGATTTGGGAACTGCTGATGCAAAATTCGATTTACGCTTTATTAATGCCATGATACCCCATCATGAAGGAGCAGTCATCATGGCAAAAGACGCCTTAAAGAAATCAAAGCGTCCAGAAATCCAAAAACTCGCTCAGGAAATTATCTCCTCTCAGGAAACCGAGATTAAACAAATGCAGCAATGGGGACAAAATTGGTATAAAAAGTAAGTCACTGTTAGACTACAAATGCTTGAAAAGACATACTCATCGTTTAATTGAAGGTGAGTTCGATGAACCTCACCCCAACCCCTGGTCGGAGAGGAACTGAAAATCCCTAGTTTTAAATCCAGAATCAATTCTTTTAAAACCTCTGTTCTGAAGGAAGAGAGCTTTAAAGAGAGATTCTTTGAATCTGTCGAATTCACCTTAATTGAAAACATCAAACCACTCACTTCCTACTCCCCTAGTACGGACGACCGACTGGGTCGTCTCTCCCTACTCTCTTTCAAGTCAAAATTTGACTGTTATTAGGTTTGTGCCATGTAATTATGTCTGTGTATAGCCAACATGCAGTTTATGATGATATTGATTTATTGTCAAAAATTTAGAGGTCTGATGGATAAACGCAAACACGGAATAAGCAGAACAAAATTTGCATGGATACTTGTACCTTGCCTACTTCTAATTACAGCATGTCGTGACAACAAGGACATCAAAACCAACCCCAATAGTCAAGTTTTATCAGCGAAACTACCTGCAACTACCCCCTCACCCCCAGTCAAATCAGAAAATTTAACTTTCACTGCACCAGCCAAGTTCCAAGGTAAAACCCTATACCAAGCCCAAATTCCCAATCAAACAAAAGTCATCGCTCTCACCTTCGACGATGGTCCTTGGCTAGAAACCACACCCCAAATCCTAAATATCCTCAAGCAAAACAACGTTAAAGCCACCTTTTTTTGGGTCGGAACCGCAATTCAAGCCAACCCAGATATCGCCAAACAAGTTGTTGCCGATGGTCATGCGATCGCTAATCACACCTTCCATCATTGGTATAAACGGATGGATCAAGTAACGGCTAAAAGCGAAATCGACCGCACCGCAGATTTAATCTATCGTACTACCGGGGTGAAAACAACCCTATTCCGTCCACCGGGAGGCCATTTAAATAATGGTTTAGTCCAGCAAGCCAAAAGTCAAAATTACACCATCGTCATGTGGTCACAAACATCCGCAGATACCGACCCCAGAGCTAAATATCAAGTGTTTATCAAAATGTCCTCCGAGATGCTCAACCTGGTGGAATCGTCCTCATGCACGATGGTGGAGGTGACAGACGCAGAACCGTACAAGCTTTACCGGGGATAATCCAAGGTCTAAAGCAAAAAGGCTACAGCTTTGTGACAGTTCCAGAAATCCTAGAAATAGGAAAGTTAAGTACAAATCCTTAAAGTTCAAGCTATTTAGTTGGGATGGATCGATCTGTAGACCTGTAGCTAGAATTATTTTTTCATCTTCACCCAATTTAGGAGGATTTTGGAGGATTAATAGGGAGTTAGTAGCAGATATTTTTGCTGCTAATCGCCTAAATGCTGCCTCCAGAAACAACATGACCTAGGGATTTAGTGTATAAAATAATGCTTATTATTTTCCTTTCCAGAAAATTTTCACATTTTTCAAATCTTCATCATTGAGACTGGGGTTGAAAAAATATTCATATACAGATTCCTCAACCACCAACATATATACCTAATTCCATCTTCCCGAATAATTCCCATCATCCATTCCTTCAGGGTAATAGGAGTTTTTCGGAAAAAAACGGATAAAAGTGTAAGATGACACTATCTTTTTTATCGATACGGAGGTATGATACCTATAAATCAGAATATATTTAACCAAAATCGACTCGAACAAGAGGAAAAAACCTACGGTATAGGAGTGTAAGCCGATGAATTTGGCTCAATACTGGTTGGACAGAATCGCTCGCGAATCACCTGAGCAAAATCAAACAACCAGAAACAGTATAATTAAGTGGCTGTTCGATGACACAGGATCAGTGGACTCTGGGACAAAAATCGTGGAATACCGTTGGAAGATTCTGCATCAAAGCTACCTCAACACAACACTTGATAAATCCTATACCAACCTGATGCAGCGTCTTCTGAGCATTATATTTTCCCGTCGGGAAGTAGAAACAGCACTTTCACCCAATCGGGAACAACAGCTGATTGCGATCGCAATCTTAGAAAAAATCTTGAAGGACTTGCTGACGTACGATAGCCATATCCAGAAAAAAATGATTGCGATCGCTAACTTCACTCCAGACAAGTACCTTCGTAATGCTTTACTATTCGCTACCCTAGAGGAATACTGTCTCCAACCACTCCAAAACCAAATTCTGCTGATCTATCTCTTCAACAACCATCTGCAAACCTTCGATCAAACCCACCACGACCACGTCATCACCTAATTACAAAACCCCCACAATCACTATTCAAAACGAACACCCCTTAACGTCCTAGCGTTAGAGGATGTTTGTCAAGTATTAATTATCACTATTTTGACTATCGCCCTGATTCTGGACATGGGGTTATAAAGCTGATTTTTCCTTCGAGAGTACAGATGCGACATGTCGCGTCTTTCCCTATTCCCAAAAACGATAATTCAAGTATTAAAATCGACTTTTAAAACATCTTCTTAGAGCATGAACCTTTGGAATACAAACATACTCTTTAAATGTATATTTATTGACTAATTATCATTATCATTACCCCACCCTAATCATCTCCAATCCTTATATTTACTAGATGATTAGCCACAAATATAATCTATTTACGCAAATAACCCCCCTCCAACACCCGGAAAACGTCTAAGTATTTAAAATAACTTTGCATAAAGTTTATTAGTTACTTAAGTAAAAACCTTCTCATTATCAACCAATTAAGTAATAATCTTAGCTATCGACTTTACCTGACAATTGGAAAAAGTTATCGGAAGTACCAACCCTGATTTATCTTCACCAGAACAGAAAATAACAATTTGAAAATCTTTGCAAATCTTATGTATAAACCTCCATATAAGTATCAAAAATCTCTGATTCATCAACTAATTATTTGTTTACTCATGACAAAAACAGGTATATTAGCCCTATACCTATTCACCTCCCTCAGTTCAATCCTCAGTAATCCAGTAAAAGCCGAAATTTTCCCCACATCAATCCCCTGGATCACCGATCAACAACAATGCGAACATACCAACAGAGAATGGCGTAACCAAAAATGCTGGGATAACCAACATAGCCTCATGTTCTAGTCAACCAAAATAAAAGTACGCATTAACTCAAACGCGTACCCCCACAACACCACGACATCAAAAACAATCAAATTTAAGCCAAATTTAAAGAATTAACCGGAACCTCATCCCAGGATTCAACAACCCGCATACGTGCAACCCACCCCCAAGCTTTCTGCTTCTCCGTCAAATTACGCTGAAACGACTCATGACATTCCCTCGCTTGCGCTTCATCACAGGTAGCAATACATGCATGAATCAGTCCCGATGCATCCACTTGCTCATTAATCCAGATTTTTTTCATAATCTTCCCCCGAAAATTATTATTATTTAGAGTATAGAGACTGGACGATTTTCTTCCTATTGGTATTGTTAAACGAAACCTGTTGACACAACAAGTCCCGTGCAGTATTTAGCAATATCTCTTGATAGTATAGCGATAAAAATTTATAAATCTTGATGACTCCCGACTCCCTAGAATTTTTCGGAATTACCGACTTTGCTCGTAACGACGGCGATACAAAAGTTCTAGTTGGCCACCCTGTTCTTGAATAAACGCTCGTTGACGTTGGTATAAACCCCGAAACATATTCGCAAACAGTAACGTTCCAATGGCGACAACTAAACCGGAAGCAGTCGATACTAAAGCCTCGCTAATTCCCACCGTCACTCCCAAAGTGTTAGGACCACCGACATTTCCCAGATTTAAGGATGCAAAGGACGTAATTAGTCCCAATACCGTTCCTAACAGACCCAGTAAGGGAGAAAGGGAAATAATCGTATCAAACACCGTTTGAAATCGCCGCAACAGGGGGATTTCCGATTGAGCTTCACTTTCCAGGGCTAAACGAAATTCTTCAGGAGTTGCCCCTTCCAATTCTAACGCTGCTAAAAAAATTCTGGCAATGGGTAAATCTTGATTTTGACGGAGTTTATTAATGGCATCCACAAGATTATTCTTTTTATAAAGGTTTAACACCTCGCGTACCACCGGAGATTGACGGTTATTGATACGTATCCAAAAATAAAGCCGCTCAATGATTAATGTTACAGCCAAAATCGAAAAGCCCAGCAATGGGTACATGACCACACCACCAGACGCAAATAAATTGTTGATCGCCATAGATTTGCACAACTCCACCCACGCCAACCTAGGGTAGCAAATTCCGGTCATTCCGGGAAAGCTGTTGTATGGAAGATTTCGACAACCCCCTATTTGCGATCGCTAAACCCAGGGTGGTTTGATACCATGAGAGAATAATATTTCAGAGGTTTGATTATTGAGCCAAATTTCTAGTTATGGGACTCAGGGTGCGATATCCCCATCTCTGACAAGCCAGGCGATCGCATTCAGCATCGCGATGCGGAATCAG
>CALJJQ010000107.1 GCA_937973965.1 uncultured Calothrix sp.
AACGCATCCTCAGTTTAGCATACTGAGTTTCGGTCAAATCGCACTCAAACACAGAATACTGCATCCATTGACCATAGGACTTGAGAATTTTGTGAATTTTAGTACGACGCTTATCTTCCGGAATATCGTAGGAAACAACTATTTTTGAATGACGAGAGGGGGATACTTATCAGTTTGATCCATCAAAAATTGAGACAAATGAACGCGAGAGGCGATCGCTGTCTCGTCACTTTGGCAAACATCCTTAACTAAATTTTATTTTTCTTTGGATTTCTTTACTAAAACCTTCTCTACTCGATTACTGACAGGTATCACGTTATAATTGCTGCTCAAAAATCAAGGCAAAATCCAGATATTCTGGGCAAAAATAAAACTGCAAAATTAATACAGAGCAAGCATTTACAACCAAAGGGGTATAAATTAACCAAAAGTATATTTAAAAACCTTTTAATGACTGATTTCACTCAATTTTCGTTTGTAAATGTCTAAATTTAGATTTAATAAATACCAGTAAGAGAACAACCAATTATTGGTATATAAAAACACATTTAATGACAAAAGATAACTAGATTTGCCATGCATTTGCCAAATTTATACATCGGCAAAAGGCGTTTTGCCTGGGATATTTTGGTGGCAAATCAACAAAAGCTACAAATTTATGTCACAGTTTTTGCCAAGATGATATTATTTCCAAATATTTCCCAAATCAGTAATCTGGGTAATAGCCGGTATGAGTGAAAAAACGATTGAGAATTACGGGAAAGGATTTCTCGTAATGATTTTGCCTGTCTCGTTCCTGGTTATTTTCCTGGCAGTAACTTGGCGGATTTTGCTAGCGCTGACAATGGTAATCATGGGATTGAACCTTTGGCAGCGATATCGCTGGGAACAGTGGTGTTATCAGGTGAACCCGATGTTTCACCAGGTAATTGAGCGAAATCAAGGAAGGGTTACACCGATGGAATTAGCCGCCATTGGCAAATTTTCTGGGGATGTGGCAAAACGTTATCTAGATACAAAAGCCCATGAATTTGGGGCGAATATCCTGAATCAAGAAGATGGTAGTAAAGTTTATTACTTTATGACTGCCAATGTGATTAGCGATATTCTCGATAGTAGTGAACCTGTTGCCAAAATTCCTGGCAAAAAAGTTGCTAATTCTGGCAATTTCTTGCTAGCCGCACCAGAAAAAACTCCCGCAGTCGAGACCCAAACCACCGCAACTTTGACTATGCCAATGCAGCATACAGAAGTTGAGGAACAAGTTGAGGTGGAGGAAACTGCACCACCAGTCACCGAAACCAAGAAAGCGATCGCCGAACAATTAGTATTTGGTTCCCTGATTCAATCGGAGTTGGCGAAACGGTTGAATGTCTATTCCAGCACTGTTTTCAAGCGACGTAGCGACCCTGATTTTCCTGAATGGAGCCGCAATCGAGACCCGGATGGAATTGCTTGGCGTTATGACCGCAAAAGCAAGGAATTTTTCCCGCTAGAAGATAAGGCTTGAAGGTTGGCTGTTAATGGTTAACAGTCAGTAGTCTAACCACATTTTTTGGCATTTAAACCAATCGCCTCGCTAATCGAGTTTAACTGGTGTTGTTCAAGTTGCTCAATTAATCCGGTGAGGATACGACGTACCATCACCGGACCCTCATAAATCCAACCTGTATAAACTTGAACCAGACAAGCTCCAGCAGTGATTTTGTCCCAAGCATCTGCGGCGGTAAAAATACCCCCAACACCGATAATGGGTAATTTGCCATCAGTTTGTTGGTAGATATAGCGGATAATTTCGGTTGCGCGATCGCGAACTGGTAGGCCACTAATTCCACCAGCTTCTGCTTGGGGTGGTTTCCCTGTCGTCGGGATAATTTTGGTTTTGAGACCCTCACGGCTGATCGTCGTATTGGTGGCGATGATACCAGCCAACCCATAGTTTTTCGCCAATTGAATGATATCCGCGATCGCATCCAGTTCTAAATCGGGTGCGATTTTCACAAATATGGGTTTATGGAGGCTATTTTCTGCTTGGAGTGCGGCCAAAATTGTGCTTAACATCGTTGCATCCTGGAGCGATCGCAAACCTGGTGTATTCGGGGAAGAAACATTAATCACAAAATAATCACCGTAATCTTGCAGTAAGCGAAAACTTTGACAATAATCTGCGGCGGCCGATTCTAGGGGAGTAATTTTCGATTTGCCTAAATTTATACCTAAAGGAATTGGCGAACTAAAGTGACTGCGTAATGCGTGTAATCGATGAGCCAAGACTTGCGCCCCTTGATTATTAAAACCCATCCGATTCAAGGCCGCCAAATCTTGTGGCAATCGAAACAAACGTGGTTGGGGATTTCCCGGTTGAGCGTGCCATGTCACCGTCCCCAACTCCGCAAACCCAAACCCCAAACAACCCCAAACCGCAGCTGCAACCCCATCCTTATCAAAACCAGCCGCTAAACCCACCGGATTGGGAAAATTTAACCCAAACAGCAATTGGTGTAACCGTCGGTCATCCACACCAAAAGCCCCTTGGAGTCGAGAATTTAGCCATTGATTACCAGGTTGACTGACAACATTTGCCAAACCCTTTAAAGTTGCGATCGCATAATTATGCATCAACTCCGGATCTGCCTTGACCACATTAAACAGAAACGGACGTACAGCTTGTTTATAAATATCCATCAGGAGAAAGCTTACACCTACGTTAAAGTAATCCAAAATCCAAAATCCAAAATCTAAAATCCGAAATCCAAAATCCAAAATTTTCTAAATAACTTGATGACGATGAAAGTTATACCCGATTAAGTGGGAATAATCTAATCAGAGGTTTTGGCTAGTCAATTTTTATCATATGACTTATTCGTCCCCCCAAAGACGTAGTGTTGCTCTGACTACACGAACGGAATTTTCGCCGTTTGGTAACAAGTTAGTTCAATCAGGGTTTGTCAACAGCGACCAAATGCGGCAAGCTTTAATCGAAAGCCGCAAATCCGGTAGACCCCTAACGGAAGTGGTTGAATCCATCTCCGGTCGCCAATTGTCACCGGAATTATTCAGACTGTATAAAAAACAACAATTATTCGAGCTAAAAATCCTGTACGGAGTTGATTCCCTTGACCCAGAAATTAACACCATTGGTAATTCCTTGGTTGGTCAATTAATCGAAACTCTGATTCCAGTGGATATTTGTCGTCGTCATCGTTTGGTTCCCCTCTCCAAAAACGAGGAGGAAAATCCGCCATCGGTGTTAGTTGCGATGGTTGATCCGGATAACTTGGAAGCATCCGACGACCTGAATCGGATTTTACGTCCCCAGGGTTTGAGCTTGCGACGGATGGTAATTACCCAGGAGGATTACCAACAAATTATTAACCGTTATCTAGATGATTTAGCGGTTAAACAGAAACATCTAGAACAAGAAAAATATACCGACATTAACCAAGACCTGGAAAACCTGGGTGATTTGGATTTAGCGGATGCACCAGAAGAAGGGGAAGTTGATCTTGGTTCAGCGATGAAGGGAGCAGAAGATGCACCCATCATTAACCTGGTCAACCGAATTCTGGCGAAAGCTCTACAAGATAAGGTTTCAGACATTCATATCGAACCCCAAGAAGAAAACCTCCGCATCCGTTTTCGTAAGGATGGGGTATTGCGGGAAGCCTTCGACCCCCTACCGAAAAAAATTATTCCGGCTGTCACAGCCCGTTTTAAAATTATTGCCCAGCTAGACATCGCCGAACGTCGTTTACCCCAAGATGGTCGGATTCGGCGGATGTTTGAAGGTAGAAAAGTTGACTTTCGGGTCAATACCCTACCTAGTCGCTACGGTGAAAAAGTCGTATTGCGGATTTTAGATAACTCGGCTACCCAATTAGGCTTAGATAAATTAATTACCGACCCAGAAACACTTTCCATCGTCCAGGAAATGGTATCCCGTCCCTTTGGCTTGATTTTGGTCACAGGACCTACGGGTTCCGGAAAAACCACCTCGTTATATTCAGCACTCGCCGAACGCAACGAACCCGGAATTAATATCAGTACGGTGGAAGACCCGATTGAGTATAGTTTGCCAGGAATTACCCAAGTCCAGGTGATTCGGGAAAAGGGTTTAGATTTTGCCACCGCTTTGCGAGCATTTTTGCGACAAGACCCGGATGTATTACTGGTTGGGGAAACGCGAGACAAAGAAACCGCCAAAACCGCCATCGAAGCTGCATTAACCGGACACCTAGTTTTGACCACCCTTCACACCAATGATGCACCAGGCGCGATCGCCCGTTTAGGGGAAATGGGTATTGAACCATTCATGATTTCCAGTTCATTAATTGGTGTATTAGCACAACGTCTAGTCAGACGGGTTTGTCCCGATTGTCGGATTCCCTACACACCCACCACTGAAGAATTAGCCCGCTACGGTCTATCTGCTTCCCAAACCGAAGGGGTGATTTTCTATAAAGCGAATAGTCTCAGTAACGAGCAAATTCAAACTGCGAAAAATAATAATACCCTCTGTCCCACCTGTAATGGGGTGGGTTACAAAGGTCGATGTGGTGTGTACGAGGTGATGCGAGTTACCGAACAATTACAAACACTTATTAACGAGGAAGCACCCACAGAACGGATTAAGGAAGTAGCTGTAGAAGAGGGAATGAAAACCCTACTTGCCTATAGTTTAGATTTGGTCAAACAAGGACAAACCACCCTGGAAGAAGTTGAACGGGTAACGTTTACTGACACTGGTTTAGAAGCGGAACTCAAAGCAAAACGTAAAAGCGGTCTAACCTGTCGAACATGTCATGCTCAACTCCAACCAGAATGGCTAGATTGTCCCTATTGTATGACCCCCAGATTCCAAGACTGAAGGGATTTTGGATTTTAGATGTTGGATTGGAGTCAATGTGAATACTCCTGCGGTAAATGACTACGCATCTACCTAATTTGCCATTAAACCTCGTTCATTAATCAAAACAGGAGTTTTTGTCATTGCGTAGATATGTTAGCAGCTAATCAATCTCCAACAACCCATAAATGCACTCTATATCAAATCCAGCATCAAATACGGGAACACCTAGCGGCGAATGGGTGAGGTTTTTATGAGATGTACAACCGGAAATAATATCGAGAATTAAGGAGCTCAAAATATGGATTACATGATTGAAGATTTGATGGAAGATATGATTGAGCAAGGCGGCTCAGACATGCATTTATCTGCGGGTTTACCTCCCTATTTTCGCGTCAGTGGTAAACTGACACCCCAAGATAAATATGGTGTTTTAAGCGTTGATAATTGCCAAAGATTAATCTTTAGTATGCTCAATAACAGCCAACGCAAAACCCTCGAACAAACTTGGGAGTTGGACTGTTCCTATGGAGTCAAAGGACTAGCACGTTTTCGCGTCAACGTCTATAAAGACCGGGGAGCCTATGCAGCTTGTTTACGTGCTTTAAGTTCTAAAATTCCTAACTTTGATAAATTAGGTTTACCCGATGTCGTTCGAGAAATGTCGGAAAAACCACGGGGATTAATTTTGGTGACAGGACCCACTGGTTCAGGAAAAACCACCACATTAGCCGCCATGATTGACTTAATCAATCGTACCCGTGCCGAACACATTCTTACCGTTGAAGACCCGATTGAGTTTGTCTATGAACCAATTAAAAGTCTGATTCACCAACGTCAATTAGGGGAAGATACCAAAAGTTTTGCTAACGCTTTAAAAGCAGCTTTACGGGAAGACCCAGATATTATTCTTGTAGGGGAAATGCGGGATTTGGAAACAATTTCCCTCGCAATTTCTGCCGCCGAAACTGGACACTTGGTATTTGGAACTCTCCACACCAGTTCTGCTGCACAAACTGTAGACCGGATTATTGACGTATTCCCCACCGAAAGACAACAACAGGTACGGGTTCAGTTATCTAACTCCTTGGTAGCCGTATTTAGTCAAACTTTAGTTCCGCGGAAAAATCCCAAACCTGGCGAATTCGGTCGGGTAATGGCTCAGGAAATTATGATTGTGACTCCCGCTATTTCTAACTTGATTCGGGAAGGGAAAACAGCACAAATTTACTCTGCAATTCAAACGGGAGGAAAATTAGGAATGCAAACCTTGGAAAAGGTTTTAGCTGATTTATATAAGGCAGGAGCAATTTCCTTTGAAGCTGCTATGTCTAAAACTTCAAAACCTGATGAAATTCAACGTCTTATTGGTGGTGCACCACCTCAGGCACAGGCTGGTAAAACTCCGGTACGCGCCCATTAAAGGATTTTGGATTTTGGATTTTAGATTTTGGATTTTCAATTAAAATTAAAATTATCAAAACCTGTTAAATATGCCAACATTTGTAGCAAAAATACGCGACCAAAAAGGTAATTCTCGAACTGAAAAAGTTGTGGCCGAAACTGTCGGCAAAGCTCGAACAAATTTACGCCAACAGGGATACGTCGTTCAAGATTTGAAAAAAGCTGGTGGTGGATTTAGTCTCGGTGATTTAAATAGTAAATTTGCCACAGTTTCTGTGAAAGATAAAGCAGTTTTTTCCCGTCAATTCGCAGCTCTTGTGAATGCGGGTGTGGCCATTGTTCGTAGTTTGGGTGTGCTGTCGGAGCAATGTACAAATCCGAAATTAAAAAGCGCTTTAATCGATATCAGTAATGATGTCCAAAATGGTTTAAATTTATCCGATGCCATGCGCAAACATCCCCAATGTTTTGATGGTTTGTATGTGAGTATGGTACAAGCTGGGGAAGTAGGTGGTGTACTAGATGAAGTTTTAAACCGACTGGCAAAACTATTAGAAGACGTTGCTCGTTTACAGAACCAAATTAAAGCTGCACTTTCCTATCCCACTGTGGTTGGTTTTTTAGCCGTATCCATTTTTATCGGGATGACCGTATTTCTCATTCCAATTTTTGCCAATATTTTTAAAGACTTGGGTACGGAATTACCCCCTTTGACCCAGTTCATGTTGTGGTGTAGTGAAATTTTGCGCAGTTGGCGATTAATTATAGTCATAGGTGTTTGTGTGGGTATTTGGATTGCCTACAAACAGTATTATAAAACCCCCGTTGGTCGCCAAACCATTGACCGTTTATCCTTGAAAATGCCCCTATTTGGCGATTTGATTCAAAAGTCTTCCGTTGCGCGTTTTAGCCGAACCTTTGGTTCCCTTACCCGGTCTGGTGTGCCAATTTTAACTTCCCTCGAAATTGTTCGTGATACCTCTGGAAACCAAGTTGTTGCCAATGCCATTGATGCAGCAAGGGTAGAGGTTCAGCAGGGAGGAATGATTAGTTTAGCTTTGCAGAAGGAAGCTGTGTTTCCACCAATGGCGATTCAAATGATTAGTATTGGGGAGGAAACCGGGGAAATTGACGCAATGTTGATGAAAATTGCCGATTTTTACGAAGATGAGGTGGAACAAGCCGTTAAAGCTCTGACTAGCGTCCTGGAACCAATTATGATTGTCGTCCTAGGGGGTATGGTTGGGGTAATTCTGTTATCCATGTATTTACCGATGTTTAAAGTATTCGATAGTTTGGGATAAAGGAGACACAATATCAGGATACAGGAAGGTTAGTAATAATTAAACACTTCCAAATGCTGAATTGATTACAGACAATCCGAATTTAGATGACCCGACTTGATGAGAAAACGCACTACGCGCATCTACGGGTCGTCTCCTCCCTTCCTTACTTATTCATGCATATGCCGGTTTTAAAATCAGATTACGAAGCAAGCTTAACAGAATACAGTAATTCTACAGCCGCGATCGCACTTTTAAAGTTACACCGTCCCTATCTAGAAATGCTTCCGAGTTTGCGTCGTCCGGATGAAAGTATTATTACCATACCTTTACCTATCGTCCGTCTACGACAAAATCACCAAGAAGCAGTAGCAACCAGTCTTCCCTGCGACATCGCTATCGTGATGTGCGACCCTGAATGGAAAATTAAAACTGATTCAGAAATCCTCATTTTTATCCACCGTCCCCATGAGGATTTTTCCGATTTGTTAAAACGTTGGCGACAATGCCAAATCTACCTAGACCAAGAATATGAATGGTTAATGCCTTCCCGTCACAGTCATATCCTCAATCAGGGTACGAATACCCTATACCCATTATTCGTCATTTTTCCGGAAACGAGCAGTCAAATTCAGCGTGGATTACTTGGTGCGGAGTTACCGTTCGTAGTTCACAGTTTAAATGCGGATTCGGAGGAAACCGCACTTGTTGATTAAATTTCCAGTTTGATCTAGTTCTGTTTTTGCGCATTCCTGGGTATGCGCTCCAAATTCGCTCGAAAGAAATGTACACGGGGACAAAACCTCACCCCACTTGTACAGGTTGCTTCAATGGCAATATTGCTCGCTTGGCTGACATCTAAAACCACATTTTGTGCTTGCGCAGGAGGAATACTCCGACTTTCTACCTGCTGACCATCCACAAAGATATTCACCTGCACATTCGGACTACCAACGTCGTTATCCCGTATGCCAAATCCTAAATTCAAAGTTTGAAATACCGGATTCGGACGGTTCTCTGGTCTAATTCGACAGGTCATTGCTGCGGAACGATACCCTGGACCCAAAAAAAATAAGCTGGTATATACAGCTTTGCCAATGGAGACATTTTGTTTTTGTTCCCGTACATTCCCTTCCCCACTACTGACACACTTGGCATTCAATAGGGGAATTGGGGATCGAGCTTGTATCGGAGTTGAGTTAGCCAATACAGTTGCTGATGTGATAACTATCCCCAGTACCAGAGATTTAATTAACTTATACTTATGTATTTGCATCGGAATTAGATTTTTAACGCCACGTCTGATCCAAAAGCCACACCCATAATACCTAATTCCCTCTAATTTTTTGCCGAAAAAATGTATAAAACCAGGATTTTTATGCTTATTGAGCAAGAAAAACAGGAGCAGGGGAGTGAGTTCGATCTATCCCGATTCCCCAAACAACTCAAATAACTCTGTTGCTCCAATCCAACTCCCAATTCCCGATTCCCTAAAATCAAGCAAAACTAGAAAACCCTAAATCCGGTGGTATATCCTGTAATCGACCCTGACCGACAGCACGCACTGCTTCCCCAAGAGAAATATCCCCCGTGTATAAAGCACGTCCAACGATTACCCCAATTACCCCTTGGGGTTCCAAAGCCAGCAAACTTAATAAATCAGTAATCGAACTGACTCCACCGGAGGCAATCACAGGAATGGAAATGGTTTGGCAAAGCTCCCGTAATGCATCTAAATTCGGCCCAGTCAGAGTGCCATCACGGTGAATGTCAGTATAAATAATTGCGGCTGCTCCCCTATCCTCCATTTGGGTAGCCAAGGTTTTTGCATCCACCTCTGAAGTTTCTAACCAACCACGGGTGGCAACTTTTCCATTACGTGCATCAATACCGACAATAATTTGGGAAGGAAATTCCGTACAAAGAGTTTCAACCAAATCCGGTTGTTCAACTGCAACAGTACCCAAAATTGCCCAGCGCACCCCTAGTCCCAATAATTCTTTAACGCGATCGCAACTTCGCAATCCTCCACCAACTTCAATCGGTACGGACACTGCAGCAACAATCGACGCGATCGCATTTAAGTTCACTGGTTCTCCCGTTTTTGCCCCATCTAAATCCACAATATGAATCCGTGTCGCTCCTTCTTCTTCCCACTGACGCGCCACATCAACCGGATTATCATTAAACACTTGTGATTGTGCGTAATCACCCTGGTAAAGTCGGACACACTTGCCACCCAATAAATCAATTGCCGGAATTACTTCCATCGAACCCCCTATACAATCAGTGATCAGAAAACTCTTGACTATTGACCGCTTGCGTTGAACTGGTTGAAGCCGTTGACTGTTCCTTTTCCCTCAAGGCTTGACTAAATCCCAGCACAATCAAAATATTTGCCAAGGTCAAAAATACTTCCGCGCTCCCATGTAACCAATCGACGTTGGCTAAAGCTGCATGTAAACTGACTTTAGCGTAAATTCCCGCAGGAATCGTTACCGCCACAAATACTAGCGTACCGTAAAAGCCGTAAAGTGCTAAACGGGGCATTTTTTGACTGCGGGTGAGATACCATAAAAAACCAAGATAGGGAAATAAAGATACTGCAAATAGGGTGTCTTTAGAAAGCATTTGATTTTGGATTTTGGATTATTTGATTCGGACTTAACCTGTATTGATAAAGAATTTTAGTTGAAAACCCCGCAGCTTTAGTCCAGGGATGAAAACTTCCCGAAGGCTTTGAATTAATTACTGATTCGTAATTTTTGGGGTTGACGGTTGACGGTTAACTGTTAACCGTCAACATATTCCTCCTGTCCCCTCCTACTTCATATACTTTTTCAAAATAGCCGCCAATTTCTGTTTCGTTGCAGACGGAACTCGATCTAAATTGGTCAAAATCGCGTACTTTAAAGCCGTATGAGCTTCCGATTCCGGTGGATTTTCCCTAATCATTTTCACCGCAGCTTGAATCACCTTCTGAGCGTTAACTGCATTCCGGTGTAAATTATCCACAACCATTTCCACCGTTACACTGTCATGGTCAGGATGCCAACAATCGTAATCTGTCACCAAAGCTAATGTACTATATGCTATTTCCGCTTCCCTAGCCAACTTCGCTTCCTGTAAGTTAGTCATCCCGATTACCGTTGCTCCCCAACTTCGATACAGATTGGATTCGGCTTTTGTCGAAAAAGCTGGCCCTTCCATACAAACGTATGTACCACCTTGGTGACAAGTCACATCGGAAAAATTTTGTTGAGCGATCGCATCAGCTAATACTTGAGCAAGGTTTTTGCAGATCGGTTCACCGAAGGTGACATGAGCAACAATTCCCTCCCCAAAAAAAGTAGAAATGCGGTTACGGGTACGGTCAATAAATTGGTCGGGAATGACTAAATCTAAAGGTTTCACCTCTGCTTTTAGGGAACCAACTGCACTAGCGGAGATAATGTACTCAACCCCCAATTCTTTCATTGCATAGATATTGGCTCGAAAAGGTAATTCGCTGGGTAGGAGAGTATGATTTCTACCATGACGAGGGAGAAATGCAACTCTTGTCCCTTCAAGAGTACCTAAAATCAATGCATCCGAGGGAGAGCCAAAGGGAGTAGATATTTCCACCTCTTCCACATCCTGTAGTGCTTCCATCTGATATAAGCCACTACCACCAATAATCCCGATTTTGATTTCAGACATTTTTCGCCATGCTCGCAGTTATCCCAGATTATTCTATACCCTAACAAGAAAATAGGGAGTAGTGTAGATTTTGAAGGACTTTTTCCTTTACAAAGGGATTTACCAGAAAACGAGCTAAAGCCCCTGGCTTCAGACATGGGGATGTAGGCGATTTGCTGCTTTAGCTGCATTCAAAACAATATACAGCTAATCTTCATCTAATCTTTAGAGTATTATATAGCTCGATGCTGTATAATTA
>CALJJQ010000108.1 GCA_937973965.1 uncultured Calothrix sp.
TTTCATTTTAGTGGAAGCAAAGCAAGATAATTTTGAAGCTGGTTGGGCGCAATGTTTAGCAGAAATGATTGCAGCACAGCGCTTAAATAGTGAGTACCCAATCACTATATTTGGTATTACTTCTAATGGTGATATATGGCAATTTGGAAAGCTAGAAGGGAGTAACTTTACTATAAATATTAATCCTTATACTATATATGATTTAGATAAACTCTTCGCAGTTGTCAATTTTGTTTTCCAAGAATGCGAAAAACAACTCAATAATTTAATAGCGGCTTAATTATTTTAGGACTTACGCAAGTGTCACAAAAATTCTGATTTGTTTGTAGTCAGCGCGTATAGCGCTTAATTTGAGGACTAAAGTCCTCACTACGAACTTAAAATAATATGCCAGTGACGTAAGTCCTGTATTTATTATTCTCATCGAATATACTATACACATTTCCCATAATCAAAAATCTAAAATCCAAAATCTAAAATCTAAAATCGAATGACCAAAATCCTGTTTGTCACCGTCGGTGGTTCCTTCCAACCAATTGTCACCTCAATTCGTAGTCTCCAACCCCATCGTGTCGTCTTCATTGCATCGGATGGGGATAAAGGTAGTAAATCCCAGGTAATTGGAGAGGGAACACCCTGCGAAATCCGTCGGGGAGTCGAAGTGTTGGAAAGATTACCTAATATTCCCACACAAGTAGGTTTGGGAGAAAAATTCCAGCGCGATCGCGATTTAATCTTAATCCAAAACCCTGACGATTTAGCGGAATGTTACCGTAAAATCAAAGCTGGAATCGACACTTTACAACAGGACAGCAATCACGAAATTATGGCGGATTATACTGGGGGAACCAAAACCCTATCTGCATCGATGGTATTAGCTGCTGTGGATTCTCAGATTCCCCTGTATATTACGATTGCTGCTAGGGATAATCTAATTAAGGTGGAAAAAGGTGAATTGACCCAATTGGTTGATACCAGCTTTCGCTCTAATATATAGGTAGGTTAGGGTACAGGAAGTAGGGAGAGACGCGATATATCGATATATCGCATATCGCGTCTGTACGGGAGTAAGGCTTTGAGCCGAATGATCGGTTACGTTGCGATTTTATGTATAACTGCACCTATCTACTTATTTAGGGAGGTTAGGGAACAGGGAGTAGGGAATAGTTTGAACCCAATCATTCCACTTTTGCTTGGCTTTAAAAAATTACAAAGGTTTTTGAGCCTCTATATAAATACCTATTTGTTTGTACTTTTAGCGACTAAAATACTCCCTAAAGCTTACAAGATAAGGGTTTTACTAGCTAAAGCGCTACTATCTGCCTTTTCTTTCCCATCAAAATTAATGTGGTGGGGTACTAAGTTTCTAGGATGATTTCGATTTTAATACAAATTGGTATCAGAAACCTGGAAATATTTCTACACCGAAAGATACTTTCTAGGATATTCTGGTTTTGGATTTTAGTTTTCGGGAGGAAAGGAGTGAATTTAGAACCATTCCCCAATCCCAAATTGAAAATCCATCGACCCGGAACGGCTAGTTAGTAACAAAGCTTTACACTTGTATTTCTCACAAATTCCTCAAACCTACAGGGTGTAGGGAATAGAAGGAAAATTCATCCGTCACTCAAGACTCAACTTGTGAGAAATCCGGGTACAGCGCACCCGTTAGGGTAATATCAAATCGAAATATTTTGCTTTTTTCTTCAAGGAGACTGCTTTGGAACGCACTTTTTTGGCAATTAAACCCGATGGGGTACAGCGTGGACTCGTAGGGGAAATTATTAGCCGCTTTGAGACCAAAGGTTTTACTTTGGTGGGGTTAAAATTACTAAATGTGAGTCGGGAACTGGCTGAAGCCCACTATGATGTTCACCGGGAACGTCCTTTTTTTCCTGGTTTAGTGGAATTTATTACCTCTGGACCTGTAGTGGCAATGGTTTGGGAAGGTGATGGGGTAATTGCCGCAGCACGAAAGATGATTGGTGCTACTAACCCCTTGAATGCTGAACCTGGAACCATTCGCGGTGATTTAGGTATTAATATTGGTCGCAATATTATTCATGGTTCCGATGCTCCGGAAACTGCTCAAAAAGAAGTTTCTCTGTGGTTCAAAGATGAAGAGTTGGTATCTTGGCAGCCACAAATGACTCCCTGGTTACACGAGTAATTACGTAATTATATCTAAATACCTTCCTAGACGCGATGCTCCTTAAAGGAGCTACGCACATTATGCGATCGCATCTAGGGGGCAATTTTTTGGTCTCAGCGATAATTTACTATTCTGGCAAAGCTTTCTGCTTCTAGGCTTGCACCCCCCACCAAAACCCCATCAATTTCTGGTTGAGCCATGATGTCATCGATTAGGTTGGGTTTGACAGAACCACCATACTGAATTGGTACATCTGGGTTTTTCAATTGAGTGCGAATCAGACCAATTACGCGATTTGCTTCCTTCGATTCACAGGTGTCACCTGTGCCAATTGCCCAAATTGGTTCGTAGGCGATGACTAAATTATCTTGATCTACATCAACCAAATCCCGCTCAATTTGCATGGCAATTAATTTTTCCGTTTCTCCCCTATCCCGTTGCTGTTTGGTCTCCCCCACACACAAAATCGGCGTTAAACCATGCTTTTGGGCCGATTTTAAGCGCCAATTCACTGTTTCATCGGTTTCACCAAAATACTGACGGCGCTCACTATGGCCAATCACCACATAACGTACACCGATCTCCGTCAACATCGGTGGAGATATTTCCCCTGTAAAAGCCCCTTCATCTTGCCAATGGACATTTTGCGCTCCTAACATCACACGGCTACCGTGTAAATTACGCGACAATACATTCAAATCGGTAAAGGGAACGCACAAAATTATCTCTCGTTCAGGTGGTGTTTCTTGGACGGCAGGCAAAAACGATTTTAAAAAATCTTCAGATTCTGCCTGGGTTTTGAACATCTTCCAGTTCCCAGCAATAACAGTTTTTCGCACAGGTAATTTCGTCAAAATTTACATAACACTTAATGCATATACACTCTAACAGAAAGTGCGTACCTGTTCTCCATGATGGTAGCTGTCTAGTCTTGACTTAAGCATATCTAGGTGCAAAGAGCAACCACAGGGTATGTCACGTTATCATCATAATGATAATGATTATGATTATTTTTCAAGTCAATGGAGAAAAATCGATTCCAGTTACCAGAGCGAATCAACTTGGCAATTATTGGTGCTGGTCCCCACGGGTTGACCTTAGTCACCCATTTGCTGCAAAAACGTGGGAAAATACGGGGAAGATTTTTGGTATTTGACCCCAGTGGTCGGTGGATGAGTCATTGGGAGGAACAATTTGCCAGATTGAATATACCTCACTTGCGATCGCCTGCGGTACATCATCCAGATCCAAATCGTTTTGGGTTACGAAAATTTGCTGAATTCCGGGGGGGGGGTGAGTTGTTTCCACCCTACGATTTACCGGGAACGAAGTTATTCCAGGATTTTTGCGCAGATATTATTTCCCGTTGGAATGTGGAGAAGGAAGTTATTCCTGTTGCTGTCACTCGAATTGAACCTGTAGGGAATGATTTGCGGTTATGGTTGGCTAATGAACAAACAATTATGGCTAGACGAGTTGTCCTTGCAACTGGTAGCGCTAATGTACAAATACCTGATTGGGTGCAGAAGATTCAGTCTCCATACCCAGAGGACAAACTGTGTCATTCCCATGATGTGGATTTACGTTGCTTACAGTTGGGGGGTGAACAGATTTTGATTATTGGTGGTGGTTTAACAAGTGGACATTTAGCTTTAGGTGCTGTATCCCAAGGTGCAAAGGTGCATTTGCTGGTACGCAGGAAACTCCAAGAAAAGCTGTTTGATGCAGAACCTGGTTGGTTAGGTCCAAAATATCTGAAGGACTTTTTTGCAACAGAGGATTATCACCAACGTTGGTGTCAAATTCAACAAGCACGGAATGGGGGTTCGGTGACTCCCGCAATGGGAATGGAATTACGACGACAGGTACGTGCTGGAAATCTCCAACTTCACGAAAATTGTCAAGCGGTTGAAGCAAGGTGGGTTGATAATAAATGGCAGGTGGTATGTAGCGATGGGAGTATCCTGGAATTTAACCGGATTTGGCTATCTACTGGAACAAAATTTGATGTCACCCAGGAACCTTTGCTGACGGATATTTTAGCTGCTTACCCTATTCCCATAATCAATGGTTTACCGGTGTTAGATCCATCCTTGCGTTGGCATGGTTGCGAACTATATATTATGGGTGGACTTGCTGCTTTGCAAATTGGACCAACTGCTCGCAATTTGTCGGGAGCTTTGATGGCTGGTGAAAAGATAATTCCAGCAATCATAAAAGCTCGGGTTCCTACATCTACAAAATAATTGGGTGGAGGTGCATAAATATATTTGCAGTGATATGTGTTGGTCGGGACGTGATGTATCGCGTCCCGACCCTTACCAATTGGGATTAAAATGGCAAAAATTGCAACAATAACGATGTTAAACCACTAACAAAATCCATAAAACTCGGTTTACCAGCACTGACTTTTGTTTCTGGATTGGTGGTCAGTTCGGTAATAAAAGCCTGTGTTGTTTGTAAACCCTCTTGATTATTTTGGGATTTAAACATTTTGATGGCAATTTGAGCATCGACATAGGCTGCTTGACGGTCAAATAATTGATACTTCGCAATACCTCTGGCTAAATAAGCACCCGCGTAATCAGGTTTGTTGGCGATCGCTTGGTCAAAATAATAAATCGCTTGCTGTTGGTTTCCCCGTTCTGCTGCTGCTACACCTAACCGATATAATTCCTCTGGACTGACGATTTGATGGGGAATACCCCTTGCTCCTTCCAGGTTAGCTCCATTGGCGGCCACATCTTCAAAAATAGCTCCGTATAAATTAGTGTTGCGCAAGTCCGCACCTAATAGCGTACTTCCACTGAGTTTAGCACCAATTAAATTAACACCATGTAAACTCGCACCTGTTAAATTTGCACCCCGCAAATCCGCACCCATCAAGTTGGCACGACTCAAGTTAGCTCCAGCTAAATTGGCTCCGGATAAATTAGCTCCTGACAAATCCGCCATTACCAGACCCGCACCGCTTAAATTGCAGTTAGGGCAATTTTTTGTGGATAGCAATTGGCGCAGGTGTTCGGGGTTTTCGGCATTAGCTGGTAAATTTACTGTACTTAGAGTTAAAAGTGTTGCCACACTGAATATCAAGCTTTTCATCTGCACTACTGGTATTTTGTTACTTGATACTCAAATTTAACTCAGAAAAATTACAAATGGTTGCCATGTATTAAGTACACAACAACCATACTGATTTCGGTCAAGATGAGAAAGATTTTTGGTCGGCAAAAACCACCGATGGGTTTGCTTGACGACTCTTAATGACAAGAACTTAACTTTTCTTCATAATTATCAGGATTACATTCCTTCAACAGCTCCACCAATAGCTTGCCATGCGCTGAGTCCACCTTTTAACTCGGAGACATGGTTAAATCCCTGACCACGGAGTAAACTAACAGCCTGTGCAGCTTGAGCGTCATTTTCTCCGTAAACGACTATTTCCCGATTTTGATGTAGACAAGTTTTTGCGCGGGTGGTCAAATCTTCTAAAGGCATGGGGATTGCTCCCATGATATGACCGTGGTTAAAAGTAAAGCGATCGCGTACATCTAGTATGGTTAAACTTGGTTGTCCCCAATCTAATCGAGATTTGAGTGCATGGGCATCTTCATAATCAATCAAATGGTTCTGCATAAGCATATATCTCTTGTAACGCTAATCAGCAATCTACCAAAGTTCCCTTTTAAATGCGGAGTTTGTTTACAATCAATAAATATTTTTCGCGAATTTCCCATTTAAATATTGCTTGATTTCACAAAACATAAATTTTTGTTTTGTTTCTTCATGAAACATCGCCAAAAAGTAGCTTGGGTAACGTTATCGTCTAGACTGGGAAATATGGCAGCTAGTAGAATCCAAGTTTTACCCAGGGAAGTCGTCCGATTAATTGCAGCCGGGGAGGTAATCGACTCGTTGGCGGCTGTTGTCCGCGAGTTGGCAGAAAATTCCCTGGATGCGGGTGCAACGCGAATTGTCATCCATTTGTATCCCCAGGAATGGCGAGTGCGGGTTGTGGACAATGGTGTGGGGATGAGTTATGAAGATTTGTTGGCGGCAACCCAGTCCCACAGTACCAGTAAAATTCAGAGTTGCGTCGATCTACAACACATCCAAAGTTTAGGGTTTCGCGGTGAAGCTTTACATAGTTTAGCTGCTTTAGCCGATTTAGAAATCCTCAGTCGATGTAGTATACCCCATCACAATGACACACCTGTACGGGCAAACCCATCCTATGGTTGGGGAGCAAAATACGGACGGGACGGACAATTACTCAAAATAGAAACAGTGGCGATCGCACCGGGAACGGTGGTGACGGTGAGTAATCTCTTTGCTAATTATCCGGCTCGACGGCAGGGAATGCCTAGTCTTTGTCAACAGATGAAGGCGATAACTACCACAATACAGCAAATCGCCCTCTCCCATCCCCAAGTTGCTTGGCAAGTCTGGCAAAATGACCGTATTTGGCTGAAAATTGCTCCAGGAGCCACTATCGGCAGTCTGTTACCTCAATTTATTCCTCAGGTACACAGTCAGGATTTACAGGAATTAACCATCCCTGTAGCGGAACTACCCGATAGCAACCACCAGGAACAAGCCACCATTCACCTTGCGATTGGCTTACCCGACCGTTGTCATCGTCATCGTCCCGACTGGGTACGGATTGCCATCAATCGCCGATTTATCAAATCCCCCGAACTGGAACAAACTATCTTTAGTGCCTTTCATCGAACTTTACCACGCGATCGCTATCCCATCTGCATTATCCATTTACTTGTCCCCCCCCACCACATCGACTGGAACCGCAACCCCGCTAAAAGCGAAATTTATCTCAAACACCTCGGATTTTGGCAATCCCAAATTACCCAGGCGATTAACCAAGCTCTCAACTTGCATACGGACACTAGTTGCGCATCTAATCATACTAATCGTATCAGCACAATCCTCAAGGCAGCAGAAGCCACTAATCCCTACCACAGCCATCGTTCCATTCCCAATACACCATCGGAACCAGCACCCGGAGACATCCACCGACAACGCCTCAAAGCAGTAGCCCAAATTAATCACATGTACATCGTCGCCGAACATCCCGGTGGTATGTGGTTAATCGAACAACATATCGCCCACGAACGAGTTTTATACGAACAAATTTGCGACCATTGGCAAATCGTTCCCGTGGAACCACCGATAATTCTCTATCAACTCAGCGAGAAACAGGTATTACAGCTACAGCACATCGGCTTAGATATTGAACCATTTGGCGAGCACCTTTGGGCAGTCAGAAGCATACCCGCGATGTTAAAGGGAAGAGATGACAGCAATGATGCTATTTTGGAACTAAGCCTAGGTGGAGATTTACAAGCAGCCCAGGTGGCAGTTGCCTGTCGCAGCGCCATTCGCAATGGTACACCCCTGAATTTACCACAAATGCAAAACCTCCTGGATGACTGGCAAAAAACCCGCAATCCCCATACCTGTCCCCACGGTAGACCGATTTATTTATCATTAGAAGAACCAGCTTTAGCCAGATTTTTCCGTCGTCATTGGGTCATTGGTAAAAGTCATGGAATTTAAAGGACTAGGAGCGAACAGAAAAATATGCTAGATCCAAGTATTTCCAGCAGTAAACCAGTGGTAGGATGGAACATAGCTAGCCCTAGAAATCCGAGCGATCGCACTTCCCTAATTACCTCCATTGTTGTCACCGCTTCACAAATGCGTGACATTGAAGGACGTATTTTTGCTGCGGGTATGCCAGTTGCGGCTTTAATGGAAAAGGTCGCTGGTAGGATTTTTTCTGTCATCCAAGCCTTAATCCCTCTACTATGGACTGATTCACAACCAAGTATCGGTATCCTCGTTGGTCCGGGTCATAACGGTGGAGACGCTTTAGTTGTGGCAAGGGAATTATATTTAGCTGGATACTGCATCAAGGTTTATTGTCCGTTTACCAAGCTGAAAGGATTAACCGCACAACATTACCAGTACTTACAAAGTTTAGGTGTGGTCATTGCTGACCAGGTAGAGATTCTGGGTGATTGCCAAATCCTGATTGATGGATTATTTGGATTTGGACTAGAACGACCCCTAGAAGGGGCGATCGCCAACTCCATCAATACCATTAATACCTGGTCAAAACCCGTAATTAGTATTGATCTCCCCTCCGGTTTACATACGGACACCGGTGCTGTTTTAGGTACAGCTATTCGCGCTACCCATACCCTCTGTCTCGGTCTGTGGAAACGGGGATTATTGACAGAATCAGCCTTAGATTATGTCGGTACTGCCCAGTTAATTGATTTTGATATCCCCATTGCCGATATCAATGCAGTTATCCCCCATACCCCGGTAATTCGCCGAATTACCAAAAATCTGGCACTATCAGGATTACCCCTACCCCGAAAACTAAACACATATAAATATAAAGAGGGACATCTATTAATCATCTGTGGTTCGCGTCACTACGGTGGTGCAGCCATCATTACCGGATTGAGTGCCCGTGCTAGTGGGGTGGGAATGCTGTCGATTGCCGTTCCCCACTCCCTCAAACCGATTTTACTGGGACAATTACCCGATGCTTTAATTATCGATTGTCCAGAAACTACCACCGGAGTCATTGACCACCTACCCGACACAATCAACCTGGATAAATATAATGCGATCGCCTGTGGCCCGGGATTAACTGTGTTTGCTAAATCCGTGGTAGAAACTGTGCTAAATACAACTAAGCCTTTACTCTTGGATGCCGACGGCCTCAATATCTTAGCCGAATTAGGGGCAAAAGAGCGGTTACAAACAAGACAAGCTGCGACCGTAATTACACCCCATGCAGGCGAATTTCAGCGACTATTTCCCCATATTAACATTAACGATAACATACAAGCAGCCCAGATGGCCGCCAGCAGTAGCCAAGCCATCGTTTTACTGAAGGGAGCCAGAACCGTGATTAGTCATCCCCAGGGTGACACATGGATATTACCCCACAGCACACCCGCCCTTGCCAGGGGAGGTAGCGGAGACGTGCTAACAGGCTTAATGGCAGGATTAATCACCCAGGGAATTATGCATGGGCGACCCCTGATTCAAGCCGTAACAACAGCAACCTGGTGGCACTCCCAAGGGGGGATAATTGCCAGCCAAGAACGGAGTGAATTAGGGGTGGATGCACGGACGTTGTGTGATTATTTGCTAAAGGTTGTGGCATGAATTTAGGCGTTGCTGAATCCAGGTATGAATAAAATGTAGAGACACGATATATCGCGTCTCCATCAGGGTTTTACACATCCAACTGAATTTACTGATTCAGCAAGCGAGAGATTTCGATATGCATTAGAGCGATCGCAGGTTCCCGTTGAATGGCATAATCGTAACGTTGTTCGAGGATTGTGCCTTCTTGATTGGGTTGAAGTAGCGATCGCGCCTGTTCTAATAAGCTATGTATTTGGGCTTCTGCGATGGGTTCTTTGGAATACAAAACCTCATCAACCTGGACAATGTATTGGGAAATTGGATGGAGCCAATTAAACCACTCATCCCCAATCACTAACTGTAGAAACTCAGAACTATTACGAATTTTGCCGTGTACAATTTCATACTCAATCTTTTCAAAATCCAGTAAAGCCTTGTGCAGACGTAGTATAGTTCGACGTACATCCCTTAAAAGCTGAAGGGTCGAATCAATCGAAGGATTAGTAGAGGACATGGGAAAAGATGATGTATGAACAAAGGATACAGAATACAGGATACAGGAGACAGAATACAGGAGACAAGCAAACAGGAACAACCTGCTAAAATTCCAAAACCTCAAATCGCAATTCTCAAAAAGTAGAGGTATAACCATATTACATCTCTACTGCCAACTGAAAGGAAAGGCACGTAGTAAGTAGTTAAGCAGAATTAATTACACAAATAAATGATACCATTAAATGGATTCAGCTTGTTTTATGGATAAGGTCTTATTATGTTCTTTATCAAAGAAATAAATTCCCTTTATTTGAAACTGCTAGAAAGGATATATCGC
>CALJJQ010000109.1 GCA_937973965.1 uncultured Calothrix sp.
CGTAGTTGTGGCTTTTAGCCTCGAAAAAGCTTTATGATCAAGGCTCTATACCCACAGAGTTGTCGTAGACTAGCGCTACTACGTGCCTTTCTTTCTTTACTCATCAAAATTAATGGGACAGACCACTAGTAAAGCGATACACTAAAATAACGCAATTCAGCGGCAATAACCTTTGCTCTGGTCGCGTTCCGGTAAATTTATACAAAATACTTAATTTTTGGGGAAAAGTCACTAACAGTTATCAAGCACAGTAACTGATAACTGATAGCTGATAACTGTTTACGCTTGTCGTGAATAATACTCAACAACTAGTAGTTCGTTAACTTGCAAAGCGACCCATTCGCGCTCAACAACTCCGTTGACTTTTCCTTCGAGTTTACTTTTATCAAACTCCAAGTGGCTGGGGAGGTTTGCCAATCCTGGATATTGCAAGTTAGCTTCTACAAGCTTTTTAGAACCTTCATTACTGCGTACGCCAATCACCTCACCAGGACGAACCTGATAACTGGGGATATTCAACACCTTACCATTTACAGTCACATGACCGTGGCTCACAAGTTGACGTGCAGCAGGAATGGTGGGAGCCATACCCAAGCGGAATACGGTGTTATCTAACCGCATTTCCAAGAGTTGTAATAGCACTTGTCCTGTGGAACCAGTCACACGACGAGCGCGACGGACATAGCGTAACAATTGCTTTTCACTCAATCCGTAATTAAACCGGAGTTTTTGCTTTTCCTCTAGACGAATAGCATACTCAGAGCGTTTTTTACGGTTTTGCCCGTGTTGGCCAGGGGGATAGGCTCGACGAGCTTGTTTGCGACTTAAGCCTGGTAATTCTCCCAGACGGCGAGTAATTCTTAAGCGAGGTCCTCTATATCGGGACATGGGTTTCCTTATTCTAATCCTGTTTAAACTTTATCCAGACATACTATTATAAATGTTTGTCGGAAATAGGGAATAGGAAATGGGATAAATGTTTGTTGGAAATGGAAATAGCTGACACCAGAACCCATGAAAGTCGTTTTTCCCCATATCCTCCGGTGAATCCGAATTATGACACTATTCCCATACAGAAGCGACATGTCGCGTCTCTCCCCACTACCTATTTTCTAGGAATGGGGATATTTTCGCCCTCAGAATTGCTGGAGGGACCATCTATCTCTGATAATCGAGATGCGGTAGCATGACGGTGGTTATGTTGTTAAAAAAATTGTATGGGTTTACCGAAACTTTTTGCCGATCTATACCGATTATCAAGTAGTGGGAATCTGAATGGGAAACATTTAGGAACTGTTATCGCTGCGATCGCTACATCCAGTTCATTATTAATGGTGATGGCTACACCTAGTTTGGCTGCAACGGAGACATCACGGGATTATCGAGCTTGTACGGCTCGTTTATTACAATTAGGGATTTCGGCGGAAAATACGGCTGGAGCTTGTGCTGCGGCTTTGCGTCCCCGTGATTTGGGTGAGTGTGTGCATCGAATTCACAAACAAACCCAGGTGGCTGCTCAAGATTTTTTCGGTTCCTGTCTACAAGCTCGTCGTCCCCTGGATTTTTCTGCCTGTGTGGTGGGAATTTCTAAACAAGGTCGGGATGCCTTTGACCCTAGTATTCTTAATTACTGTAATCGTAGTTTACTCCCGCGACGGTTTGCTCAGTGTGTGGTCGGTTTGCGCAGCGAAATTGATCTAGGTGTGATTAGGGCAATGGATACCTGTATTGATGCCAGCGATCGCTTGGGTGGAGCCTTGGCTCCAGGTACTTTTCAGTTTCAACCAGTTTTTGAAACTACACCCATCCCCCCTAATCAACCTCGGTAAAAATGAAAACTGAGAGATATGGCCTTGCCACATCTCTCTACTCTCCATAACCCCAACAACCCACCGTAAGAGGGATGGTAAATAGATTTAATTGCTACAAAATATTATCCAGCAATATGTTATCGGCAAGACTGATGCATCAGTCTTCTTTTTTCCCAAAAACAGTTTGTAAAATCATCGGCGTACCACCGTCTTTATGGTAACGGTCTGCCCATTCCCGAATTACTTGATCCAATTCGTCGATTGCCTGGTCGATTTTTTCCGGGGGAATATCCAATTCTTCTAAAATCCTGATTGTTCTGGGTCTTTTTTCTGCCCAATCGCGCATCATGCGGAAATAACGGGCCGTATCTTCAACCATGATATATGTACGTTCTTGCTCATCCGCAGGAGCGTAAAATGGTCGCGTCAAGGCATAAAATGGCATTCCCCAAGGCGAATCAATCCGTGTCACTGTTCCAGAGTACAGCAAACGTCGTTTGATATGTTCTGCTAGTGCCTCACTTAACCCCATCCGATGCTCTGGGGGAAGGTCTTCCTGAGAGCGTTTGTGCAGAAATTCGATTAATTCCAAAAATTCAAAGGAACTAACTAATTGGGCATCAGGTAAGTTATCTGGTAGTTTCGCTTCGATGAGACGCTTTTCTTCGCCCGTCAAGCTGGTTCCCGGTATCCGTGACCTTCCTGGCTGCCAAGGATATTTTTCCATCCAGACATAAGGTAATTGTATTAAATAACGTGGTTCTTGGGAACCCAACATTTTTAATAATTTACCTTCCGTCACCGCCAAACGCACTTCTTCGACGATGGCTTTAACCCGCTTCGGTTCCAGGTGGTGTAAGTGACCAGTCATCCGCAGGTTTTGTCCCTGCTCTAGGTAGGTCATATAAATAGCACACTTGGCCGCAGTTGCAGCCGCGTCTAAAAAAGCCCCGTGTCTGTGACCACTTGTGCGCATGGCACTAAACGCCAGATATAGCATGATCTGATCCATTGCACTGGGGCCAAGTCGTTTGATCAGATCGATGTCGTTTGTCATATTTTACAGACTATTAAATAGCACGTTTACAAATGTTTAATTCTAGGAAATAAGTAGTATACACCTGATGACGGAGATTAGATGTGTACTGTAATTCATCTATTATTGGTCAATCTTACCTAAGATTGGTAGCTTTTTTCTACAACTTATCCGTATTCTCAGGTATTCAGGTCAAACTGCAAAGTTAGCTTAAAGCTGATTACCTCCAGCGATCGCTTTCTCTCTAACTGCAATCTGTTCCTGTTTGTCGTGGTTTCCCTAACACATCCGGCTAGGGTTGTCATTGATGCACTCATTTGTACTGCTGTAACTAAAGTTGCCAATACCGGTAAATACATTCGCTAATAAGTTCCTACTGATTCGATGTGAGGCACATTTGGCACTATCACCGAATCTCTGTTTCGTTTTTAATATCGCGATAATACGTCATTGCTGGATATTTGCTTGATATTTTTAGCATAAGATTCCTGAGCAATGTCTATTCAGTTTTTTTGGGCATCCTTGATATCGGGTTATATTAACATCCATAATCACGGAGCTTATGTTCAAAATAATACATATTTTTGCGAGTTAGCACCAGATTTAGAAAATAAAATTTGTTTTTGGGAATATTCCCATCTTTCGGTATGCAAATAGTGGGAATAGGGAGTCGGGAAAACCAAATTTCATGAGGTTATGGTGTATTCATGGTCTGCGGAAAAAGTCTTTTCGCTAAGGATAGGGAATAGGGAGTTAGTAGAGACGACCAGACGGGTTGTCTCTACAGGGAATAGTTTTAACCCTACGGATTCACTTTTAACAGACGTTCCTCCTCGCTACGGACAAATTGTTATGTGCAACTTCACATGAAAACGGTATAAATCCCACTACTCCCTATTTACAAGCGAGGAAGGAATTTTTGGAGGTTTATCGATTTAATTGATGGCTCGTTGATGACGAAGACGGTGACGGATTTTTTCTAGACTAAATCCAACCACACCAAGAGTGACAATGATTACACCTAAAATTTGTACAAGTGTTAATTGTTCTTGAATCATAATTCCGGCAAAAAACACTGTGAGAACAGGGACAGTTGCACCTGCGATCGCGCTAGATATAGGACCTAATTGACGGATGCCAAAGTAGTTGAAAATATAACTACAGACTGAGATAACACCGAGGACAAAAGCACTGAGAATAATTTCTAATAGTTGAGTGCCATTGGATTGAATCCCTCCAGTCAAAGGTAAGGAGACCAGCCAACTAGCTAATGCCAGTAAGAGCATTGTACTAAAGTTGATTAAGTTATAGGAAATGGCATGAACTCTAGTGGCACAAATCCGGGAAAATAAAATATTAATGGCAAAACCGATACCAGCAAACACGGCAGCCAAACTGCCAAGGGCAATATTTCCAGGATTAGCGACGGTGTTCAGATTTGTCAGAACCATTAAATTACCCAAACAAATCGTGGCGATCGCGGTGACACGGAAGCGGCTAAAACGCTCTTGCAGCAATAACCATGATAACAGTCCGGAGGCAATGGGGTAGGCAAAAAACAGGGCGATGGATACACCGACGGGCAATTGACCTATGGCAAAGTATATCAGAGCTTGGGATACAAATAAAAATCCTCCACTCACAACCGAGAGAATCACAATTCGTTTGTTGACATTGGCTTCGGGGTAACGACGCTGACTAGGTGACTTAAAACTATCAAATAACACCTGTAAATCGTGCCATACCCGTATATGCATCATGGGTGCTAGTACCAGTAACAAAGGAACCACCACCAACATCCGCAAAGTGAGGAGCAGCAAACAATTACCCAAAGTTGGTGTCATTAACTGCTCAAGGGTGAATGCACCCAAAATTTGCGATTGCGGATTAAATACTGCTTTAATGGCAACATGGTAAAGTGCGGAAAAAATTGCCGATAAACCCACCAACATCAAACCACTTTGGCTTTTCGGGGGAGGGGTCGGTGGGTGACTTGGTTCCTCTTCCACCCTGGGGACATACATCGGCGAATTTTGGGGGGGAAGATTATCATCGGTTGCGCTGGGGGAAGGACGGGAAAATAATTCCGATGGGGTCAGGGGTGTCACCTCATTCGCCACAACCTCCCTCTCAGGAATATGCTCTGAGGTAGATGACTCCAATACCTCATCCTCAGACTCAAACCGATTAAATGGGGGAATACCCGTCTCCTCGAATTCCACATGGGGAGCATCATCATCATTTCCTCCGATATCCACCCGATGTATTAGTGGGGATGTCGTTGTCAACTCAGACCGCAGACGGTTGACAAGTTCGCTTAAAATTGCCTTACCCCGTGTTTGTTCATCCTGCATTTGCCCTAGCTGCTGGGAAAAAGCGCTGTGGTAATCATCCAAATCAGCTTGGATTTGGGTCAAAGTAGTAGCGATCGCTTGATGAAAAGATTGTAGAATTGGTTGTAAGGTCTCCTCCACGTCAATTTCTGGAGGGGGAGTCGGCGGTACCCTGGGAACCCGTGCATCAATCCGCTCCATTGCCACAGTAAACAAGGTCTCCAGGGAAGACTCCAGCTTGGAAGAAATATGATTTGCTAAAACCTGTCCTAACTGTCGGACTAAAGCATGTTGTTCCCCGATTAAAGCATCCCTTTCCTGACGTAATCTGCGGATATCGTCATGCAGACGAGCTTTTTCTGACTGTAATTGGGACACATCAGCTTGCAAAGACTCCAGTAAATTCCGTTGCAGGTTTTGCAATTCACTGGTCAACACCCGTAGCGCATTCTCGGTTTCGGTCGAGGAGTCACCGGAAATATTAGAATTAGGCTGTGATTCAAATTCCCCCATTTCCCACCTTTCCATTTTTGAGACTACCTATATCCTGAAGGTAATAACCATATATCTATCGCTTGTGTCTATTGTCTCAGATTCATCCCCGTTTACAGGTACTAAATTGGCAGAGCTAACTATATCAGAATGAAAAAATAACCGCAGTCGCGATGGGACTGCGATTGTTAGACGCATATGATTCGATTTGTTTACCGAATTTATCTCGCTATTCCGAGGAAAGCCACTACACTGACACAAGTTCAAAAAAGTTTACTGGAGAGTTTTGAATCAGGAGACGACCCGTCGAGTCGTCATCACTGAAATTATGGTTGCTCAAGGCTTTTGAGTTGCGATCGCAAGTTTCGCTCCCGGAACTTGACGCACCTGATCCATGACTGCAACGACCTTACCGTGGTTCACACCTTCATCGGCATTAATTATTACCACTGTTTCCGAATCGGTTCCCTTTAAAGTCCGAATTTCCTGACTTAAAGCTTCTACGGTTGTGGGTTTTTTATTCACACTTACCTGACCATCAGTATCAACGGTAACGGTAATTCTTTGAGGTGTTTGGGACTGTTGGGATGTCTTTGCTTGGGGTAAATTAACGGGTAAGCCTTCTTGACGGGTCAAGAATAAGGTTGACATGATGAAAAACGTCAAAATGGCAAAAATCACGTCGATCATCGGCACAATGTTAATTTGTGCTGGGATATCTGGTTCATCTTGTAGACGCATAGTTTCTTTCTCCTCCCCGTTCGTAGCGACGACGATAAAGTAATTCTAACTGACCACCATATTCCTGGATTAAAGCCATTTGCCGTTGATATAAGCCACGAAACATGTTCGCAAACAACAACGTGAATATAGCAACAATTAGACCTGTAGCAGTGGATACTAGAGCTTCACTAATCCCGGAGGTGACACCAATTGTTTGAGTTCCTCCCACATTTCCTAAATTCAAAGATGCAAAGGATGTAATTAAACCCAACACTGTCCCTAATAATCCCAGTAAGGGAGAAAGACTGATAATCGTGTCAAAAATGGTATTAAAGCGCTTGAGTTGGGGAATTTCGGCTTGAGCTTCACTTTCTAAGGCTAGTCGGAATTCTTCCGGTGTCGGTTCTTCCAATTCCAATGCCGAAAGGAATATCCTGGCAATCGGTAGGTCTACATTTTTCCGTAACTTATCCACCGTACCCACCACATTATCAGCCCGGTACAGATTTAAAACATCGCGGACAACTCGATTTTGACGCTGATTGATGCGCAACCAAAAACGCGATCGCTCAATAATCAAAGCCAAAGCCAACACAGAAAAACCTAACAGGGGCCACATCACCAAACCCCCATCTGCAAATAACTTACCTATGCCCATCTATACTTCCCTTATTAAGTAAATATCAGTAACGAAACCTTGGTTACAAAAGCTCACAAAGCGATGCACTCGATTTATCAAAAATATTGCAATCTATTTTCAACAAAGATTACGATGATTGAACTTACCCTGTCAAGAATATATGATTAACTAATCACATATACTCTACTTGAATTTATCTAGTTACAAGTTGTATATAACTTATTTATCACACCTGGCAATAGGACATTTTGTCATATTTGGTGAGTGTGATTTCCCTGACAATAATCGCTGAAATATTTGCTATAAAGGATTTGTGGTTGCTTCCAACTAGATATAAGTCCCATCCAGAATTTTTTTGATAGCAAGCGGGAAAATTCACCCTATTATCTCCGGTAAAATTCCTATAACTAAATGATTGAGAGTGATTTACTTTCTCAAGTATCTGTGGGATACTGAGAAATATTAGTAAAAAAAAATGCCTATAAGAACTATGACCTTTTCCAGCACCACAATTGAGCAACGAGAAAAGGAAGTCAAGGCGCTCAAAACCTTCCTAGCTTTTAGCGTCACTGGCTCATTGGTTGTGCATGTAGCCCTTCTTGCAGCCGGGATTGGAGATTGGCTCGCAAGAAAGCCGCAACTGGAAGAAAAACCGATTGAATTAACTTTCATCGAACCAGAAAAAAAAGAACCGGAAGTTAAGGAACCCCCCCCAGAACTAGTAAAAAAACCAGAGGTGAAAAAGATTTTAACCCCACCTCCCACCAATCCGGCTCCTGTATCCCCTCCATTATCAATAATTACACGTACGCAGTTGGTTTCAAAAATCACTAATACTGCCAGAAAAGTGGAACCAGTGGAGCCTGTGAAACAAGCAGTTAAATCGGAACCACCTTCCCCTGCTCAACCAGTCAACAAGGTGCAACCCACCAAACCAGTTACACCAGTAGCTCCAGTTCAGCCAACCACAGTTCAAAAGCCTGTTAACCAACAGCCAGTAGCCAGAAGCACAACTACCACCACAGACCCAGTTAAATCCCCCAGCGAAAATACGAATACCGACACCAGTTCCCAGCTAAGAAGCACCCTAGCGCAAATTCGTGATAGTCGGGCTAGTCAAACCACTACATCCACGGGTTCCTCCGAAGAAAAAACCTCTGGAGAACAAACTAATTCTCAAACCGATTCTGCACCGGCCACCACAACAGGAAATAATAACACCAGTATTGGTCTAGTTCCCCCTAGAAGCAGTGGAAATACGGCTAATACAGTTAATCTACCGCGTCGTCGTCGCGAAATCACCGCCGCACCAACCGAACCCAAAATTACCGCCCCAACGGCCCCGGAAAAGCCGAAAAATTCAGGTGCAGAGGGGGGTTCCGGGGATGGTCGAGCCGCCTGTAAGCAATGTAGCGTTAGATACTCAGAACGGGCAAGACGCAGAGGTGTAGAAGGTCGAGTGGAAGTAGCAGTAGATACGGATGCCCAGGGTAATGTCACCAATGTGCGTCTGACTCGTTCCAGTGGAGATGCGGAATTAGACCAAGAACATATTAGACAAGCCCAGAGATGGAGACTTAAACCTTCTGAGTCGGGGAGACGGGGTGTAACAATTGGTACGGAGTATGCCATCGAAGGTTCCCGTCGCCATAGTCAGGTGAGGGAGCGACAACGGCAGCGAGAACAGCAGGAGCGGCAAAGGCAGGCAGAAGCAGCAGCCAGTTCCACGAATAATACTAGTAACAGTAATAACAGTGTCAGCGAAGCACCTCCAAGACGTAGACGCAGAATCGAAGCAACCACCACCAATCAGGTGACAGATGTACCCACCTCTAACAGACAGGGTGAATCAGAAGCAAGCAGCAACTTAAACCAAAGATTGCGACGCAGAAGACAACCAGTAACATCTACTACCCAAGAAACACCCCAACAAACCACACCCAGAGAAAATTCTGGAGAAAGTTCCATCCGTCGGCGTTTACGTCAGCAACCCGCAGGCGAAAATAATACTGCGACAACACCGACACGCAGACCTAGGGAAGTCACTTCCGATGAGAGAACGTCGGGAACCGAAGCAACACCAACTAGACGCAGAAGAAGACAATTAAACCAATCCACTCCAGAGAGCGACAGTGGTACTCGCTTACGCAATGCATTAAGACGCAGTAGGGAATCCCAACCAGCAGCACCCCCAGAATCAAGTACATCCCCAGAATCTAGCCAAACTAGTGGGAGTGGAGAATAATTCGAGGAATTAACCAGATTAAAGATTAACTTGACCGTGATGATTTTCCCTAGCCTGAGCTATGGCACAATAAAATACGGTAATAAGAAAAATATGGTTAAAAGGTAATTTAGTGACTTCTACAGCCCCTGTGACAGCAACTACGCGTCGTGTCGTGTTTCCCTTTACAGCAATTGTCGGCCAAGAAGAGATGAAACTGGCATTGCTATTAAATGTGATTGACCCCAAAATTGGTGGTGTGATGATTATGGGCGATCGCGGTACGGGAAAATCGACGACTATCCGCGCATTAGCTGATTTACTCCCATCCATCCCCGTTGTGGAAAATGACCCCTTTAACAGTCACCCCAGTGACCCGGAATTGATGAGTGATCAAGTGCGATCGCTGGTGGAACAGGGTGTAAATCTGCCTGTAGTACAACGTAAGGTACAAATGGTTGATTTACCTTTAGGTGCAACAGAAGACCGGGTATGTGGCACAATCGATATCGAGAAAGCTTTATCGGAAGGGGTCAAAGCTTTTGAACCCGGTTTGCTAGCCAAGGCGAATCGTGGTATTTTGTACGTGGACGAGGTAAACTTGCTCGATGACCACCTGGTGGACGTTTTATTGGATTCGGCTGCTAGCGGTTGGAATACGGTAGAACGGGAAGGTATTTCCATTCGTCACCCAGCCAGATTTGTCCTGGTTGGTTCTGGAAACCCGGAAGAGGGAGAACTGCGTCCCCAATTGCTGGATAGATTTGGGATGCACGCCGAAATTCATACGGTTAAGGAACCTAATTTAAGGGTGCAAATCGTCGAACAACGCTCCGAATTTGACCAAAATCCCCTATCATTTTTGGCCAAATACCAAGCAGAACAGGACAAACTCCAACAAAAAATTATTAATGCTCAAAATCTTCTGCCGCAAGTTAATCTAGATTATGAATTGCGGGTGAAAATCTCAGAGGTCTGTGCCGAACTAGATGTGGATGGTTTACGCGGTGATATTGTCACCAACCGTGCAGCCAAAGCCTTAGCAGCCTTTGAAGGACGTACCGAAGTCACCGTTGATGACATTCGTCGGGTTATTACCCTGTGTTTGCGTCACCGTCTCCGCAAAGACCCTCTCGAATCCATTGATTCCGGTTATAAAGTCGAAAAAGTATTCGGTCGTGTTTTTGGGGTGGAAGTAGTAGATGATACTGCTAGTACCAACGGCACGGGTGTCAAAACTGGAGTGAGATAGGTTGGAAGTAGAGGAAGTAGGGAATTGGGAGTCGGAAGTTAGTAAAAATTATTTCTCTTGCGGTTACGTGTAAATGTGAATTACTTTTGTGGACGGTAAACAGTTAACAGTCAGCAAGAATGGAATTTTGACCGTCTCCTGTATTCCGTCTTCTGTTTCCTGTATTCTGATTTTGTTCCCCATATATCGTGAAGTTGATGATGCGAAGTTGGCAATTTTGGATTCGTGGGATTATTTTATCGAGTCAGTCCAACCCCCCTCGATTTATCGAGCTGTTGATGCTAGGGATTGCGATCGCTATGTTAGTTTTATCGACTATTTTTCCCCAGGAACATGCTTATATGGTACTGGGATTAAGTCTAGTTGTTGGAGCGTCCCTATCCATTTTAGTGAGGGAAGCGATCGCACCTTCCCATCAATCCCGTGTCACAAAAATTACCGCATTACTGTTACTGGTGATTAGTTTTTACGGTTACTTGGATTTAATTCATCATATTTAGTTTTAGAGACGCGATATGTCGCGTCTCTAAACAATTCATCCGTCGTATTCTTATTTCAAAATTGGATAAAATCTAAAATCCATAATCTTCTACTAATTGCACACATAATTGATTAATTGCTTCCATATCAGGACGATGGGGAAGAGAAGAATTTTGATAAGCAATTTCCATTTCTTGCATTAAATTATCGGCGGTTTGCATCAATTCCTCGTAACTGTATTCCCCTGCTAAAATCGCCTTTAAATCATCTCCATCTCCAGCATCATATCGATTGACAAATACCTGGCCATGACGCAATATTTCCACCCCACTGCGCAGTAAACGGATACAATGCATCCCATGTTTTAAATCATAACCCGATTTACGTTCCATCTCTGCCCTTGCTGGATTACGATTTTTTTGCCAATCTTGATAGGCTTTCCATTCCCGTAATGCACCCTGATAGGCTTGACTACGTTGGAGCAAGCGAATAAAATCCTTACGACTATGGGTTAAATTTTGGGTGTACTCTAAGGCTTCCTCTGGTAATATATACTGTTTGAGAATTCCTTTAAAATCAATATCTCCTGTGAGTAATTGATATAATTGTTCTGCTTCTGCTAAAAATTCAATTTTGCCGCGAATTAATAAATATAAATACTCTAAAAATGCATTTAATTCCTCCTTACTTAATAACTCTGTGTCTGTGATGCCATAATTAGCGGGATTGGGTTTAGTTTGGGGAGGATTTAATAACCATTTACGGTGACTTTCAATTTTTTTGATTTGTGCATATGCATATCCCGCATAGGTATGCTTAACTTTCTTGGTTAAAAATAACTGACGGTGACTAATTAAAGTTTCTCCTACAGGAGTAATCAAGGGGTATTCCTTTAACCATAATAATTCGATAATATTGGGATTCGCACCTGCTAATAAGCTAATATATTTTCGCAGTTCATAAATAACCGTATCTTGATTTCCATCCAAAAAAGGTAGAATACCCGGTTCATCCCAACCGCTATCTTTTTGTTCCACCCGTTCAAAACCTAAATAATAGGGTTTAGGAGCAATAAATACACCTCGATAATCAAAATCTGAATCAGGACGATTTAAGCCATAACCATGACTACCGACTAAACCAATTAAAATCGTTCGATTTTCGACATCAATTCTTTTCATATCTTCATTTTTTTGTGATTTTTATTTAGATTGAATTTTATTGAAAAATATCACGTCTAGAAACAAGTAAAAATATCAAAGACAAAATAAAAAAGTCATATAATTTTATTATTAATTATCAGCTTTTAATAGTAGCTTACCGTTACGATATTTACCTGAGAGCATGTTTGCCAAGTATTAATTATCATAATTTTGACTATCGTCTTGACTCTGGACAAATCCCTATTGCCGTACAGACCCGACATGTCGCGTCTCTTCCCATTCCCAAAAACGATAATTCAAGTATTAAAAATGACGATTACTACATAGGAATAATATTTTATTTCTGTTAGTTTAGCCTACGATTGCGCTGCAAAACTCTGTAAACTTGAAAAGTGTTTTTCCCTAATCTCTACTCCCTGTTCCCTACTCCCTACTCACACAGATAATTAGTTAGTTAAATTTTGTGATTTTTGATGTATTATTTGAGTGTTTACCTGTTAAACCACACAGGTATCAGCAGAAGTAACGAAATAGTCATAATCCCGTATTTCTCACGAATTAATGGTAAGCACTGAGTAATGGCTTATTTTTCCTCCTAATTCCTACTCCCCAGAATATTTCTAGATATCTATTGGTATAACCTGGATTTCTCACGAGTAAGTTGTAAGCCTTGAGTAACGGATTGATTTTCCCTCTACTCCCATCACGGACCACTCCCTATTACCTATGAGTTTTAGGGTTTTGTGAGAAATGCGGCATAAGTCATTATAAATTAACATGGAATGCAAATTTGGCAAAGTGAATATGGAAAAACTGACAGGAATATCAGAAACATTGTTAGTAACTTTATACTTTCGCTACCTGGAAACCTTACGTAGCGATCGCCTGATTCAAGATATACAATCTATAGATATTGTCCAGCAGATTCAGGATGTAGACTGGTCTAAATTTAGTCGCGATCAAATTAGTCAACTGATGGTTGCCATGAGAACCAAAATTATCGACGACGCAACCAGAAATTTTTTAAAAACCCATCCTTCCGCCAATATTATTAATCTTGCGGCGGGATTATGTACCCGATTCTTTCGTGTTGATAATGGCGATTTACAATGGTACAATATCGACTTAGAACCAGTGCAACAGGCTTGGATGAAATTAATTGGTGAAAGCGATCGCCACAGATTTCTTGTTGGTTCAGCCCTCAATTTTGAGTGGAGCCGCTACTTACCAAATCATCAATCACAAAAGTATTTACTCATCATGGAAGGATTATCAATGTATTTAAATACGGAGATGATGCACCAATTAATTATCGACATTCAAACCCATTTTCCCCAAAGTGAATTCATCCTGGATGTTATTAGTGAATCGGCTTTAAACTTTGATAATCCTAATTGTGCTGTCGCCCAAACAAGTGCTAAATTTAATTGGGGAATTAATCATTTACAAGATATAGAAACATGGGGAGCAAATATCCACCTTGCTCAAGAATGGGATTACACTGATTATTACCCAGAAAGATGGCACGAAATTAATATCCAAGACCTGTCCCCATACAAAAATATCAGTAAAGTTGGGCATTTTCTCATTGCATGAAAATCAGCGAAATTGGCGAACAAGGATTACTGCAAATACTCCAATCCTTCTGTCCCTCAGAAGTTATTGGCGATGATGCAGCTGTTTTAACAACCCCACCCCATCAATCCCTAGTTGTTACCACCGATGTCTTAGTTGATAATGTTCATTTCAGTAAAAATACGACATCTGCCTTTGATACAGGTTGGCGTTCCGTTGCAGCCAATCTTTCTGACCTAGCTGCAATGGGAGCAACACCCCTAGCAATCACCGTTGGTTTAGGTCTACCAGGAGATACGGACGTAAACTGGGTCGAAAACCTTTACCAAGGAATGAGTAGTTGCCTACAGCCATACCAAACCCCCATTGTCGGTGGAGATGTAGTGCGATCGCCGACTAAAACCATTTCCATCACAGCCTTGGGTCAAGTTTATCCTCACCAAACAATTTACCGTCACACAGCCCAAGTTGATGATGCCATCGTTGTCACCGGGGTACATGGTGCTTCCCGTGCAGGGTTAGAATTACTATTACATCCAGAACAAGGTCTAAACCTAACCGCTAGTAGCCAACAGCAATTAAAATTAGCCCATCAACGTCCCCAACCCCGGTTAGATGTAATTCCCATCCTCAAAGATATATTTAAACTCAATGATTCCCCCTTTCGAGTCACAGGAATGGACTCCAGCGATGGTTTAGCTGACGCAGTATTGCAAATTTGTCGTGCAAGCGGTGTCGGTGCTATCATCGATTCAAGCCAAATACCCATTCCCGATGTTTTCTCAACCTGGTTATCACCTACTAAAGCCCTAGAATATGCCCTTTATGGGGGAGAAGATTTTGAATTGGTGTTATGCGTACCCCCACCCATCGCAACTCAACTTATAGCCCAAATAAACCACGCTGCAATTATTGGTCGCATCCAAGTCGAACCCCAAGTTCACTTGATAAGTGACAACAAAAAAATCCCTAGCCAAACTTTAACACTTAACCAAGGATTTCAGCATTTTTAATTTCTTTATTTGGAAAACTCCTAGGACGAACATTTGTTCGCCCTGAATTTTCCCAAAAAACAATTATTGCCACTTGGCAGCAACTAATTCAGCAAGGTCGAGTACGCGTTGGCTGTAACCCCACTCGTTATCATACCAAGCCATAACTTTGACCATATCGCTACCCATTACCATTGTCAGGCTAGAGTCAACAATCGAAGACTCATCGGTTCCTTGGTAATCGGAGGAAACTAAAGGTAGTTCGCTATAACCCAGAATTCCCTTGAGTTCGTTTTCTGAAGCTTGTTTTAAGGCTTCGTTGACCTCTTCAGCAATTGTCCGTTTTTCAACTTGAACAACGAAATCCACCATTGAGACATTAGGGGTTGGTACGCGTAATGCCACACCATTAAGTTTACCCTTCAAATCAGGTAATACCAAAGCTACCGCCTTCGCTGCACCGGTGGAAGTGGGAACGATATTCATTGCTGCTGCTCGAGCTCGACGGGGGTCGCGGTGAGACGCATCCAGCAAACGTTGGTCCCCAGTGTAGCTATGGGTAGTGGTCATTGTCCCTTTGATGATGTGGAACTTCTCGTTCAACACCTTGGCTACGGGTGCAAGACAGTTAGTAGTACAGCTGGCATTACTGATAATGTGGTGCTGGTTGTGGTCATATTCATGGTGGTTCACACCAATTACAAACGTCCCATCCTCATTTTTCCCAGGAGCCGTAATCAAAACCTTTTTCGCACCAGCATTAATATGCTTCATTGCGCCTTCTCTGGCGGTGAATACGCCTGTTGCTTCGATTACAAGATCGATTTCCCACTCCTTCCAGGGCAAGTTTTCTGGGTTCCGATCCGATACACATTTTACCATCTTGCCATTGATGGTAATCGAATTATCATCAGCGCTAATGTCAGCATTTCTTAATTTGCCCAGCATCGTATCGTACTTGAGTAGATGCGCGTTGGTTCTGGGGTCAGAAGTGTCGTTAATAGCAACTAGTTCGATATTGCTGTGTTCACGACCAATCCAGCAACGTGCGAAGTTACGTCCGATGCGACCGAAACCATTGATTGCAACTCTAATCACTGCGTCTTGCCCTCTGTTTATGCCTAAATGCTACTTATGACCCCAATCATATCGCAAAGAGGGAGTATTTATAACTATAGAGTGTTAGATTCTTAAAAAAATCTAATAATTTAATATTCGTAGTCTGAAGGACTTGAGGTCATTTTCCCGGTAACGGTGGAAGAGACTACATGGTGGGTCATCTGTATTTTCAGTCAAATTCCCATAATCTAAGTATTCTTCTTATCCTAAGTATTCCCCCGGAGGCATGTCATAATTTTCCGTGTGTGCTACGGGGACCGTTGGTTAATTGTAATACTGCGTGCTTGCATTAATTTATAAGGTTGAGTTATATTCGCACCACTTGGGTTGAAATCGATACTGCTGAGGAAATTAAATCAAAGCGATGTGAGATTGACCCACTGCTTCTACCCTGTGCCTAACTGTTTGCCAGTGCATCGCCAAAACCAAATGATCCAAATCGGCTTGATTGTGAATTTGCGGAATAACTTGCCCATAATACCAATATGCTACTTGATGGCAAAGAAGATTACGTATAGAACAAGATTTTTTTTACTAGTTCCAGAAATGATTCCTGATACGGTTCCCCCTGAGATGGAATCATCAATGTTTGTATCCTTCCTGTGTGGCTCAAAATCGGCTACATGTCCACTATGCTTAGAGTTGGAGATGAAGTAGGAAGCCAATATTTCCTAGAAGCAATGGCTGGAAATTGCCAACAATCCTGGAAATATCTCAAATTAACATAGATAAGGCTATTGGAATTGGGGGATAGGTTTTTGGAGATGGCAGTCGTGTAGGCTTAAGACCGTATTTACTACCATCGACATTCACCCTAATCACGTGCTTGAATCTGGAAGGTAGTTTGCCAAACTGCTGGTAACTGTAAATATCTGCTCCTGATTTGGAAAAATTGTATTTCCGAATACAATTGTTAATTTCCCGATGCAGATGAAATACTGCGAATAAACATATTATTAATTATCACGAGGTAAATCAGTCAGGGGGAGTTACAATCAATGGCAATCAATTTTACTCTTAGGAGAATAAAGAATGCCAAAAATGGGAAAACAGGCTTGACAACAGTATCGATAAAAATAGAATACCTGTTATGATACGCGTGTCATTGTCCGAATCCGGTGTGGTGTGGTGTTAGAGGAGTAATCTCAAATGGAAAGAAAAATAGAGTTTAGTGGCAAGCCATTTCATTTTATCGGTATTGGTGGAATCGGTATGTCAGCACTGGCTTATGTGCTTGCAAAACGCCAATTACCAGTGTCCGGTTCGGATGTTAGACCCAATCAAATAACTCGCCGACTGGAATCGATTGGGGCTACAATTTTTAGTCGTCAAGAAGCTAGTAATCTGGAAATATTTCGTTCCCTAAACCAGGAGGAACAAGGTATTGATAATGCTGAGGAAACAGCAAATCTACCTCAAGTAATATGTTCTACTGCTATTAATAAAAATAATCCTGAATATAAGGCAGCGCTGGAACTAGGCTGCCCTATTTTTCATCGTTCAGATGTACTGGCGGCATTAATTGCTGAACATTACAGTATTGCGGTTGGTGGAACCCACGGGAAAACAACCACCAGCAGCATGATTGGTTATATGCTATTGGAGGCAGGACTTGATCCGACTATTATAGTTGGTGGGGAAGTGAATGCTTGGGAAGGAAATGCCCGTGTGGGTCAAAGTCAGTATTTGGTAGCAGAAGCCGATGAATCGGATGGTTCCCTAGTCAAACACGCACCTACCATCGGTATTATTACTAATATTGAGCTAGACCATCCCGACCATTATGATAGCTTGGATCAGGTGGTGGATATTTTCCAAAAATTTGCCAACTCCTGTGAAATTGTCGTTGGTAGTATTGATTGCGAAACTGTGCGATCGCAAATTCAGCCCACTATTTCCTACAGTCTCCATCCTGATACCAATGCTGATTATTATGTTACAGACATTGATTATCGTGCTGACGGGACAAGGGCTTTAGTTTGGGAACAGGGTAAACCTTTAGGTGTACTAAACCTCCAGCTTTTGAGTCGCCACAATTTAAGCAATGCTTTAGCCGCAGTTGCAGTTGGTCGTCACCTCGGTTTGGAATTTGGAGAAATTGCCAAGGGTTTAGCCACCTTTGAAGGAGCAAGACGTAGATTTGAATTTCGCGGCGAAGTTGATGGTATCACCTTCATTGATGATTATGCCCACCACCCCAGTGAAATTCGCGCTACCCTAGCCGCAGCTAGGCTACAAGCAGCCCCTGGTAGCAGAGTGGTAGCCATCTTCCAGCCCCACCGTTACAGCCGGACGCTGACTTTTTTAGATGAGTTTGCGACAAGTTTTGGCCATGCAGATTTGGTGGTGTTAACTGATATTTACAGCGCGGGAGAAACTAATCCCGGTTCCGTTAGTGGTCAAACTTTAGCCGACCGGGTTGTGCAACACCACGACCATGTTTACTACCAGCCCTCTGTTGAGGATATGTGTGAATTCCTCACCAATATTCTCATCCCTGGTGATTTAGTCTTGTTTTTGGGCGCAGGTAACTTAAATCAAGTTATTCCTACCTTGATTGCTGCACTTCGTCAACCAGCACAAGCAACTTCATAGTTGAAGTCACTGAAGCTAGCAAAGGAAACATCCGGTAAACCATCGGCCAGGTGTTTCTGACTTCTTTGGCTGATTTTTTTCAGCGTTCATCGGTTATTAAATGTATCAATAATTTAGATTCAAAGAAAATGACAATATCTCGGGCAATGGCGGATGTCTGCAATCCTTCTGATTTAGGTATAGACCCTCAAGTTATTCAGCAATCTCCTGGGAAAAATATGATTATTCTGCCAGATGCAGACTGCGCGATTAAACAATATGTTCCGCTATCAAAATATACATCTTACCGCGTGGGTGGTCCGGCGGAGTGGTATGCAGCACCAAAAGATTTAAATGCAATGAGGGCATGTATTGCCTATGCTCAAAAGGAAGGATTAGATGTTACCATTTTAGGGGCTGGCTCTAATTTATTAGTGAGCGATCGCGGACTACCTGGTTTAGTAATTAGTACCCGTCACCTGCGTCAAACCATATTCGATGAAAGCAACGGTCAAATAACCGTATCCGCAGGAGAACCAATTCCCGGTTTAGCCTGGAGTGCAGCCGAACGGGGTTGGCAAGGTCTAGAATGGGCAGTGGGAATTCCCGGAACCGTCGGTGGTGCTGTGGTGATGAATGCTGGCGCTCACAACTCTTGTATCGCCGACATTTTCGTTAGCGCCGAAGTGTTAACTCCCGAAGGCAACATTAAAATTATAACCCCTGATGAGTTAGGATATGCTTACCGCACATCTAATTTACAGGGTAGTCAGTATGTTGTCACCCAAGCAACATTCCAACTATCCCCCGGTGCAGATCCAGCTCTGGTTACTGCCACCACTAAGCAACACAAAGAACACCGTCTCAACACCCAACCCTATGATAAACCCAGTTGCGGTAGTGTATTTCGCAACCCAAAACCCTATGCTGCGGGTTGGCTAATTGAACAAGCTGGATTGAAGGGTTATCAAATCGGTAAAGCTCAAGTCGCACCCCGTCACGCCAATTTTATTATTAATTGTGGCGGTGCAACTGCTAGTGATATTTTTAACCTAATTCGTCACATCCAAAATAGTGTACAAGAACATTGGTCAATCCTGCTAGAGCCAGAAGTAAAAATGATGGGGGATTTTCAAACTGCTTTTTAAAGTATAAATCGTCAGAAATCGGGCTTTGAGGATCAGGTAATCGCAACAGGTAGATCCGCGACTTCGGATATTTGTCTCCAGGTAGTGGGATTAAATTAGTTGTGTTACATGCCTCTCTATCAAAGCCCTATCCTCTAGTAGGTAAGCACATTAATTTTGATAGGTGAAGAAAGGCACGTAGTAGCACTTTAGCGCCTTTATTAAAGTATATTCAAGCTTTTTCGGGGCTAGAGACACCACTACGAAAACCTCATAACCTAATGTAGTCAAAATACTAGTCTGGAAAAATATATAGTAGGACTTACGATTCGTTACAAGAAATTACTTACAACCCTACGGTCAATCCGCTACGCGAAGAAGTGCAATGACGGTGTTTACGTTGTTCTTCCGTAAGTCCTGTATAGTATAAAAAAGGAGTGCAAATATACACCCCTTTTTTTATTTTTGGTTGTTTTTGGCGTTGATAATTTAGTTAAGTTAGTTAAGTCCTGCAAAATACTACCACTGTTCCCAGGTATTTCTTTTTCGGGCACAATAATCCATTAACGCTCCCCGACTAATCACCCTGAACCCATTTATCCTTTGTGACGGAAGTTGTCCGCGCTGCATTAAAGTATACAAACTGCTTTGGCTAATATGTAAGTATCGTGCAGCTTCCGTCGGTGAAATACCTCGTTGCGTCATCCATAACCTTTTAGGTGTTTTTTTCCACAAATTATTCCGTCTCATGTCTTTCAACCTACTGCAAACGTATACTCAATCAATTTCGTTGTCAAAGGTACAGTCCTGATCAAAATAACCTTGCCCCCTCAGTAGTAAAAGCGTCAAAAGCAACAAGTATCGCCAAGTTCTACTTACATTCAGGCGAGGAGTATTTCGATTAACATCTAAACTCATCCTAGCAGATTCTAAAGAAAATCTGTAGAATGGTAATTGTATGTGTTTGCTTTGGTTGTGTGTAGATAGGGACTCGAAGCTATTTGTTGAGACCCGGAATACAAAACTCGAAAAAATAAATATCTACGCTGGTTGGGTTCTAGCGTGAGCAAAATCGCGAATTAACAGCAAGCGTGAGTGAAGATAGGCACGAACCAATTTTGTTTCTGAGGTATTAATTAAATCTTTAGCTTCCATTTGACCAATCAGTTCTTGCACCAACTCAGAATCACTAAAGTTTAGCAGAGTGCTACTTTGAGTTTCTTCAATTAGGCCCCAAAGTCGGCGCAGCTTTGCAGGAGTCAGGGGACATGTCCGTTTCCCGTTGACTTCTGCCCCATTTTCCCGATTTTGCATCGGACTTTGTTTTATCTCTAGCATAGTACTGCTCACAATAATCTAAAAATAATATTAAATTATCTTGGAGCTAGGGGCTTGTACTTTTAATATTTCTTGAGAATTTCGATGTAAATCAAAATATTATCTTGATAAATCTTTGCATACTGAAAAGAAAATAGGGAATTGGGGGTTGGGAGCGGGGAGTAGTGCTTTGTCCCATTAATTTTGATGGGTGAAGGAAGGCACGTAGTAGCGCTTTAGCGCCCTTATCTTAACTCTTTTTCTATGCTTACTAGAGCTATTGATAGGAAGCCTTAAGAACTTATGGGACAGACCAGTAGCCTAAAATGTATTGCCCATTGCTGATAAGTTAAGTTCATTGGTCTTTTGTCAATAAGTAATAATGCTCGAAATATTGTCAAAATCTGGATGAATAAACATGATTTTGAAGGATGCGATCGCTAAATTTTCAAGGCATAATTGATTCTGGCGCGGAAAACTCAGTGCAGAGCTGAATTTAATACTTCTCCTTCACCTCACTTTTAAGGATAATTACGAGTTGACAAAACTAATTTCACCTTAATTTGTCACGAATGTGTATTGCCTATAGATTTCACGAAAATGTTGATACATCTTCTTTCCCTGCACCCCCTAATCCCTGTCAAACGGTACTATACCAGAACCGGTGAAAGAGGTTTTCCCTACTACTCCTGTACAGACGCGATATATTGAGTCTCTCCCTAATCCCTATTTACAAGCTTTGTTTGTTACGATATATGGCATCAGCGACAGCACAAACATCGTGCATTTGGGGGACATCGTGAACCCGGAGTATATCCGCACCAGTGGAAATGGCTGCACAACAAGCCGCAGCTGTTCCCCAAATTCTAGCTTTGGGGTCGCTTTGGTGGAGGATTTTACCAATAAAGCTTTTGCGGGATACACCGATGAGGAGGGGACGATTCCAGCGCTGGAATTCTGGTAGCTTTCTTAATATTTCTAAGTTCTGCTCAGGGGTTTTGGCAAAACCAATTCCAGGGTCGATGGCAATGTGGTGATGGTTAATACCAGCATCTGTGGCGAGTCGGATTTGTTGGTCTAGAAAGTTACAAATTTCCCCAATCAAGTCATCGTAATTTGTTAGGGATTGCATAGTTTCGGGTGTGCCTCGAATATGCATGAGGATAATTGGTACACCTAAAGCTGCAACGGTGGTAAACATGTCTGGGTCGAAAGTACCACCGGAAATATCGTTAATTATATCTGCTCCCGCAGCAACAGCAGCTTTCGCAACTTCTGCACGGGTGGTATCGACGGAAATAGGAATTGGAAATTGGTTGCGAATCGCGGTGATGGTGGGAATAACTCGCTCTAGTTCTTCTGCTACAGATATCTGTGCTGCACCCGGACGGGTGGATTGTCCACCGATATCAATTATATCTGCTCCAGCATTAATCATCTGCTGGGTTTGCTGAATCGCGCTGGTGAGTGTATTAAATTCTCCACCGTCACTGAAACTGTCGGGTGTGACATTGAGGATACCCATCAGATATGTACGCGTACCCCAGTTGAAAGCGCGATCGCGAATTAACCAATTTTTTTTCATAGTTCAGGAGACTGGTAAGGTACAATATTTAAGCTGAGTCTATGATTTCGCTTTTACTAAAGAACGACCATCAACATCTTAATCTCCTGTCTCCTGTATACTATTCCGTAACTTTTTTCTGTTCTAATTTTGCTTCTATTTCCCCATTCTCTGCTGCGGTACGTCGAGAAAACCCCCAAGCAAGGACAAAACCGATAAGGGTGATCATCAACCACTGGGGTGGTACAAATGCTTCATTTACAATTCTCAATAATAGGCGTATACCCACGAAAGCGACGGTAATATATCCAGCATCTTCGAGATGGACGTACTCATCCAACCAACGAATGAATAGACCTGCCATAAATCTTAATGTCACGACACCAATAGTTGTTCCCGTCAATACTAACCAGGTTTCTTGGGAAACTGCGATCGCGGTGGTGACACTATCAAGGGAAAAAGCTAAATCCGTCAGGGCAATTACGGGGATAACCTGTAGCAAAGAAGTAAATCTGGGTCCGTGGTGATGATGTTCCGCATCTTCTTCGCCAGTGAAGTGTTGAAATACCAACCAGAGTAAATAGGCAGCTCCTAGAAGTTCAAATTGCCAGTATTTTTGTACCCAAGTGGCGGTTAACAGCAATGTAATACGTAATACATAGGCAATCACCAACCCGAAATTTAAAGCGCGGTTTTCCAGTTCTTTGTCTTCCAGACCTTGGGCGATCGCGGCTAATGCGATCGCATTATCAGCAGATAATATTGCTTCCAGGAGAATTAAGATCAGGAGAACGATGGGTGCTTCAACAGTAAAATTAAAATGCAGGTATTCAAAAATCTTATCTAACATTCGTTTTTCTCAGATGCAGCAACTATAGAAACTCCAGTATAAGTGAAGCATTTGATATGCCAGTATGCAATAAAATGCTACATTTATCTAGCTTAACCTGTAGAGGCTGATTTCTGAGTCCTTACCAATCTCGAATTCGTGCGGTTTACCCTACTGATAATCCAAATTCATCTCCAGCCAAAGTTATATAAGTTCTGGTTTGGTTTGTTAACAGTTTAGCGATGACAGACAAGGCGTATTATTGTGAAGTCTCTTCAAATATTAACTAGATTACCATAATTACCACTTTGACCTGGATTTCTCACAAGTAAGTAATAAGCCTTGAGTAACGGATTGATTTTCCTTCTACTGACTACTGACTACTCCCTACTCCCTGTGAGTTTTAGGGTTTTGTGAGAAATGCGGATTTGGGTATTTATCCCTTGATGTTTTGCACCGATAAAAGTCTAATTTGTAGCCCTAGCTGCACCGAGTTAAGATTTTTTTCTCGCCAAGCTTTTTTCAGTAATAAATAACGACTAGTAAGTACTTCTGTCAATCGAAATCCCAAAATCCGAGTCAAAAAACGATAAATTAATCTGTGACTATTTCCCCTAAATTGTGGAAAAATTTCTAAAGCTTGTCCAATTAAGTTACGATATGAGGAATAACTGATAAATAAAGACTCCCTCGCTAAGTCAAAATAGCACTTAGCGATTGCATGACGATAATTTGATGTCAGTTGATTTGCTTGCAGTAATTTCGTTTTCATTTTCTCCAAAACCCGACAATGGCATTCGACCCATAAAGGTTTTGAAAAAGTAGATACGGTCAAGTTGCCATACCTGCGATAAATAGCATAACATCCCGGCTGATATGCGACTCTTGCTCCATTCATCACTGCTGACAGAAAAAAATCCCGGTCTTGAGCAACAGGTAAAGTTTCATCCCAACCATCGCTATTTTCAACCGCTTTACGAGTATAAAATAGGGCTGCAACTGCAACCCACCAATTTGCTAATAATGACTCTAAAATATCTTCCTGTTCACCGGGATATTCAATTTTATCTAAATAACTACTGCCATCTGGTAGATGGTGCTGATATCGCCAATCACAATACACAATATCGGCTTGATGATGCTCTAACAAATCTACTTGTCGAGCAATTTTTTCCGGCAAAATATAATCATCCGCATCTAAAAACTGAATATACTCACCTTGAGATAGGGCAAAGCCTTTATTCCGAGCATGATTACCACCGCTTCGTGGTTGAGTCAGCCAAGTAATTTTGTCTCCATAGCTTTTAATAATTTCGAGAGAATTATCTGTGGAGCCATCATCAATCACCAGAATTTCCAGATTTGGATAGGTTTGTTGTAGACAACTATCAATGGCTTCAGCTATCCATCTTTCGGCATTAAAACAGGGAATGATAACTGATACTAGTTTCGACATAATTTTCCTAAATAATCGGACAGCAAATTACTGATTAACCACCTTCCAAGTACGAGGTTGAAAAAACAAAGATTGGCTAATTACACGATTTGTTTTGACTAGAAAGCGAAAAGATTGGACAATATCAAAGGAACAAACTCCTTCTTTGATATAAATTTTGGCACTGTATAAACCAGGTAAAAGACAACAATAGGGCATCTGCATTTGAATCGTTACTTTTCCTGGAAATATTTGCAAAGCTTCATTATCACTAGCTGATGTTATATATAAAACCCGTTCATTCTGCCCTGACAAAGCTGTGATTAATACCCCAACATTAGCATTATCAATTTGCAGATTGGATTTACATTCTATCGATAAATAGGCGGGTTCTCCAGCGATTAAACTACTTAAGGTTTCCCCTTTTTCATCTTGAAAACCTAGGGAAACTATATCTAATCCCAAGCTTTCATCCGGGGACTTTTCCGGTAAATACATAATTCCTAAAGGTGTATTATTGCCTCCACCTAAACTCAAATCCTCTTCATACTGGCGAATCACTCCTTCTGTGGCACCAAACGCAATTAAATTACCTTTTTGTAAATAAATTGAAGATTCACACACATTTAAAACCACATGGGGATTGTGGGCAACTAAAATAAAAGCAGTTCCTTTTTCACGCAGTTGAGCAAGCTTTTGGTAGCATTTCATTCTAAATTGAATATCGCCCACTGCCAGCACTTCATCTATTAACAAAATATCCGGTTCTATATGTACGGCACAGGCAAAACCTAACCGTGCAGCCATCCCCGAACTATAGGTTTGAACAGATGCATCAATCGCATCACCAATTCCTGCAAAATCAACTACATCCTGAAATCTGGCGTTGATTTCTGCTGTTGTTAAACCCAAAATTGACATATTAGCATAAATGTTTTCTCGACCTGTCAAAATGGGATTAAACCCTGCACCTAATGCAATCAAAGGAGCAACTCTTCCTTTAACTCTCACACAACCAGTGTCTGGTTTAATTAAACCACTAATAATGCGTAAAAGTGTGCTTTTCCCGGCTCCATTAGAACCAACTAAACCAACTGCTTCGCCTCGTCTTAATTGAAAGCTGACATCTTTTAGTGCCCAAAATTCCTGATGACGTAAAGTCTGACTATTTCTGTTTGCTCCTACTAGTTCGGTAAAAATATCTTGCACACCATAAAATAGGGATTTTTTTAAATCACGACAAAATTTCTTGGAGACATTTTCCACTGATACCAAAATTGAAGCATCATCTGTTGTTAGATGCATATTTTGATGGATATTTTGGTCAATATCTGTTGTTTCTACTTGCTTAATCATTAGGAACTCACTCTTTCAACCACAAATGGCATTGCTAAACGAAAGGCAATCCACGTCATCAATAATCCTAGAAGGGTAATAACACTAACTATCCAAAATCTCACTGGGTCAGAAATAATTCCCGTAGTTGCTAATTCCCTGGCAGTGACTAGGATGGGGGTGACGGGATTCAGGTTAACAAGAAGTCCAAAAGTTCCCTCTCTGGGAACTGGATATACCACTGGAGTGAGAAATAGCCAAAATCCGGTAAATAAAGTTAAGCCCCTAGATATATCTTGATATAAAATCCCTAATGGAGCTAAGAAAATACCAATAAATGTACCTAATAAAACCAGATGAATAATTGGTACTGGTGTAAGAATCACTGACCAAGTGATGGGAATACGGAAGTGAATAAATAGGGCAATAATTAAAATTAATTTAATGGCAAAATTGAAAAATACCTCCCCTAATTTGGCTAAAATTAAGGCTTCTCTGGGAAAGTTAACCCTTGCTAACATTGGTTTAGCTACTGTCACCGCTTGGACTGGACCGTTGAGTGCTTCCACAAATGTTTGCCAAAGGGATGTACTAAACATGACGTAGGCTGGATAGGGTATATCAGTTTTGCCAACGTTAATCACGTTGGCGTTGCTAGCGAGTGTAAACCCGGTTGCCATGATAATTGGTGGTAAAAATGCCCAAATAACTCCTAGGAATGATTGACGATATTGGGCACTTATATCTCGCACCATTAACCGCCATGCGAGTTCCCGGGATGCTATCAGGTCTCGCCACATTTGTTGCCATAGTTGACCAGGTTTTCTGAGGGTGTTTTCTGGAGTGTAGATGATTTCTGGTGGTTGGGATTTCACATTCAGTTGTTTCACGTTTTCCCGAAGAGATTATTTAGTAATTGAGATGGTGTCTGTTTAGATAGTTAGGGTCTGCTGTAAAAGTCTTTTTATGATGGTAGGGAATAGGGAGTAGTGAGTAGGGAGTAGTTTTAACCCAATAATTCTACTTTTGCTTGGCTGCAAAAAACTACAGAAACAAGGTTTTTGAGCTTCTATGCACTTATTCGGAAAGCAGTTTCTGGAACTCAAATACTCTTCAAATCTTACAAGATAATATTTTTAGCATTTTTCCGTAATTCCTATTGAGATTTTGTGGTTAATTCTGGTGATGATTGTGATTTTATCGCTGGATTTTTATGTTTATTTAGATATTTTTTGGCGTAGCGATGGGTGAGGAAGTTATTTAAATTTTTGTCGGCAATATGGAGAATTTTACCTGCGATTTTAGAACCTAATTTTCCGAGGGGAACTTTCCGGGTGAGGGGGCTAATAATTGTCATTTCTCGTCGCCATCCGAGACGTTTATATTTGTTTTTGAAATACTCGTCTTCGGTCAGGTTCCATTTATCTCGTAGACGTTGCAAACTTGCTAATTCCCAAGCATTACTCCAACGCAACATGTAGTAGTGCAGGTCTGATTTTTCTAAGGGTGGTCCGGGGACATAGGTGACTAGAGAATCGGGTTCTAGGTAAATTGTGCCACCTACTTCTGTGACTAACATACATAGGTCTACATGTTCTTTTGTGTTCAAGAGTTCTTCGTCTAATAAGCCGATTTTGTCGAAGATTTCTTGACGTACCATCATGCAGTGGAATTCGGCTAATCCTGTTTGTTGTCGCTGGAGTTGGGGACGGACATCGGCAACTTTACGTCCTTGTTTGTATATCTTTTCAATGATTCGTCGTCTGGTTGTGTCTCCTTTGGTTTCGATTTTGATTCCTGTTTCTCCTCCAGCGCAGTGGACTTCTGTGTGCAAGGGGAGATGTTGACACACGAGGGGACTGACGATGGTTGCGTTTGTTGCTTCTGCGCAGTCAACCATTGCGTTTAACCAGTTGGGGGTGACAATAACATCGTTGTCGATGAAGACTATATATTTGCTGTTTGCTTGACGTAAACCGATGTTTCGCGCGTGGTTGGGGGAAAGGTAATGGTCTGTGCGAATTAGTTGAAATTGTTTTTCTGTGGCTTGATTTGCTAAATATGTTTGGATATGGCTGGGTGAACCGCCATCTACATAGATGAGTTGGAAAGGGTATTGGGTGTGTTCGTAGATACTTTCGAGGGATTCACGGGTATAGCTGAAACGTTCTCTGGGTGAGACGATGATGGTGACTGTTGGGAGTGGGTTTGTGGTGGAATTCATGGGAAATGATGTTTTTTTGGTTTGATGATGAAAATAAATTTTTGAGTTAGGTATAAGGTTTATAGAATTTGTCAGGTGTGGATTATTTTTATGTAAAGCTGTCAGGACCCAAAGATGATGTCAAACAGGTTGATGGTGAAGATATTTATGTGAAGTAAGTACTAATTTTATGGGAATTTTTAACTGATGTAGGTGACTGGGGATGATGGTAGGAGTGGGTGGTTTGAATCTAATATTGGTGATGATAGTTTTTGATAAATTTTGATTAGTTCTTCGTTCAGTTGGTTGGTGTCATAGCGTGTTTCTACACATTTCCGTCCGGCTTCTCCCATTTTTGACCAAACTTGGGGATTTTCAATGAGGTAATTTAATTTGTCCGCGATCGCATTGGCATCTCTTTCGGGAACGAGAAAGCCGGAAATTCCCTCTTCCACTAGTTCGGGGATACCTCCGTGGGTAGTCCCAATTACTGGTAAACCCATTGCCATTGCTTCTTTGAGGGTGTTGACGGGTGCGTCTTGGTTGCCGTCTTTGGCTGTGACACTGGGGGCGATGAAAATATGGGATTGGTTGATAATATTAATTATTTCTGGCTGATTTTTCCACCCGACTAATTGAATTTTTTCACCCATATTCAGTTCGTCAATTAGTTGCTGTAAACTGGCTTTGAGTTCTCCATCGCCAATAATTTTATATTCTAGGTTAGGATGAGTTTTTGCTACTTGAGCAACGGCTCGAATGGCATATTCAATCCCTTTTTTTTCTACTAATCTACCAGTGGTGACAATCCCAATTTTGCCGTCTTTGGGTGCATGGCGTGGTCGAAATTCAAATTTAGTGCAATCTATACCGGAACCGTGGACAATGATTTTTGCGGGATTACATCCTAAAGAAATCGCCCGTTGACGGAAAAATTCACAATTGGCCAAAAATAGGTCCCCTTTGAGAAATAGCTGATTATATACGGTTTCCCCGTGCTGTTTTACATACCAGCTAATATCAAAGCCACGAAAAGATGTGATAATTTTACCCCGAATCGCGCCTATTTCTCGTAATTTCATCCCAGCAATACCGTGCATTCCAAATTGACAGTGAATAACATCGTATTCTGGTGCTCCTAAAAAAGGAATGGATGAATATAATAACCTCATTGATACTGCATCTTTCCCAAATTTACAAAAATTGAGCGATCGCGATATTGGTAAGGGCGCTTTGGTGAAATTAGTAAGTATCAATAATAACCCTTTCCATAACCGCCACAGATAATTTTGGGGAATTTGCAGGGGATAATGGGTTCGCTTTAGTAGCTGATATTTCTCTACGTCAGGATGAACTACGGATTTACTTGCAGAGTTATCACCATAAATTTGTAAAGCGTAAATATCTACTTCGTGTCCGCGACTAATTAAACCAACTATCTGATTGAGAATAAATGTTTCTGAAACGACGGGAAAGTTCTCGACTAGAAAGGCTATTTTCATGGTGAACGCTCTATAGGTGAACTACTTACACCGCATAAGCTGGATTTATCACGAGTAAGTTGTAAGCCTTGAGTAACGGATTGATTTTCCTTCTACGGACTATCCCTATGAATTTTAGGGTTTTATGAGAAATGCGGGTTTAAGAGTTGTGTTAGACATTCAAGGACTTGCACACTCCTTACTTAAATGGTCATGGTAAGTCCTGGTTTTTTTTCGGGCTAGAAATAATGCTAATCATAACTGCTTTGATCCATCTCAATGGCAGAATCACCATATCTTCATTATTACTTTAAGTAATTTCCCAGTCATATTTAAGTATTTATACTGGCATTGATAGTATTATATAAATACTTACGAATCAACATAAATCTTTTGAAACTCAGACTTGAAGGGTTTACACGTATTTTCCCTGGTCTTGCTTCAGACGACCTGGATCTACCTGGAGAGAGTGGATTCATAAAACCCCTCAAATTTATTGTAAAGATTATTGTCTTATATCTTGACAAAAATAGTTAAACGTAGAAACCCTGGCATTTTCGGAGACGATTCCGCCTTTTGGAGAAAGCATAGATTAAAATCAATCGCAAATTTTATATTACTCAATAAAAACAATTATTTTTTATCCGAAACAACTGGCATTTTTACATGATTTTCCGGCTCTAGGGACAAAAAAATCCATTGTGATGTGAAAAATCGTAATACTTATTTACATATTATTTAATAATTTCTTTCTGTTTTGGAGGGAACAAGGGTATTTACTAAGTATTTGTTCCTACTTTTGGGCAGATTTTGGGTATAGTCACCCCCTGTTTTTGACAAAAATCCTGAAATCTATATAAATTAATGGTTTCATCTGTTCACTTCGGGCGTATAAACCTTAGAATGATTCATTGAAAAGTGTATCTGACAGGAGTTGCAGCGATTAGCGAGCAAAAGTACTCCCCGAAGATGACTTTGTACATCTCCCAACAGAGATTTATTGCGTATGTTGTGTCCTAGGCACTCCTATGCAATCCTAAGTAAACCTGAAAATGGAGTTTGATATGAACAAAGGCGAATTAGTTGATGCAGTTGCAGAAAAAGCCAGCGTCACCAAAAAGCAAGCAGATGCGGTTTTAAGTGCGGCTTTAGAAACCATCATTGAGGCGGTTTCCTCTGGTGATAAAGTCACATTAGTCGGCTTTGGTTCCTTTGAACCTCGTCAACGCAAAGCCAGGGAAGGACGTAACCCCAAAACCAACGAGAAGATGGAAATTCCGGAAACAACAGTCCCAGCCTTTTCCGCAGGGAAACTGTTTAGAGAGCGGGTTGCTCCACCAAAGTCCTAGGTCAGTAAGCAACAACTATTCACAGATGCGGCGACCTGTTCACGGGGGAAATTTAGTTTGGGCAGCCAGTATCGCTGGATGTCCAATTGAAGATATTCTGGATTTTTCGGCCAGTATTAATCCATTGGGTCCACCTGAATCGGTATTGCGGGGGATTCAAGGGGCTATGGCGAACATACGACACTATCCAGACCCTAGTAACAGCGAATTGAAGGGTGCGCTAAGTCGTTTGCATGATCTGCCTCCAGATTGGATTTTGCCGGGGAATGGTTCGGCGGAATTATTGACCTTGGTGGGTCGCGATTTAGCTGGGTTAACTGCAACGGTTGTGGTGACTCCAGCTTTTGCTGATTACTATCGGGTGCTGAGGGGGTATGATGCAAAGGTTGTAGATTCACCTTGGCAATTATTCCTAGAGGAACCCGGTGGTGTGGCTATTTCCAGAGAAATTAGTTCCGAGTTAGGTGTGCGCTCAGAAATTCTCAACACCGATATTTGTTCCCGACTCGGAAGTGAGAGAAATTTCGTTAATTCTCGTGAGTGTGGGTTGATTGTGAACAATCCACACAATCCCACGGGAATCCTGTTCAAACGGGAAGCAATAGTGTCCCTGTTGGCGAAATTTCGGATGGTGGTAGTAGATGAGGCATTTATGGATTTTCTACCACCTGCTCAGGCAGAGAGTTTAGTCGAGATGGTGAGTGATTATCCTAATTTGGTAATTTTGCGATCGCTCACCAAATTTTATAGCGTGCCGGGATTGCGGATTGGTTATGCAATAGCCCAACCTCAAGTCCTCCAACGGTGGCAATCTTGGCGTGACCCTTGGTCTGTGAATGTGTTGGCAACAGCTGCGGCTGTTGCCGCCCTTAATGATAAGGCTTTTCAAAAGCAAACCTGGGAATGGTTGCCGTTGGCACGCCAACAATTGCAGCAAGGGTTACAATCAATACCAGGATTGCAGCCACTTACGGGTGCAGCTAATTTTTTACTGGTGCGAACCAATTATCCCGCAACTCAACTCCAACAACTGTTACTCAAACGCGATCGCATTTTGATTCGTGATTGTTTAAGTTTTCCAGAATTGGGTGAGGCTTTCTTCCGGGTCGCTGTCCGGACAGAAGCGGAAAATCAACGTTTAATTTATGGTTTAAGGGTGCTAATCCAGGAATGGGAGTAGCCTGTATGTAGTGTGTACAACAATTGTGTACCAATAAATAATGAAGGAAAAAAGTTTTATCCTCCGGGAAGGAACTTACATCTGTGGGTATTTCCCTACTCCCTAATTCCTAATCACTCTATTGATGTTGTACTGAAACCTTGCCAAGGTATCCCAAATTTAAACTCGAATGGCTGTTGATTACGATTTAGTCATAATTGGTGGTAGTTTAGTAGCACGTGAGGCAGCTTTAATGGCAGTGCGATCACGTGCAAATGTGGCTTTGGTGGAACCGACTGGTTTGCGTTCGTTAGCTGGTGTGGATGAATTAAGTTTAGTCGGGGTGCAATTTCATCCTAGTCTTCCATCTAGTTGGAACAAAGCTAAACAAATACAACCCCCAACTCCCAACTCCCAACTCCCAACTCCCTATTTGGGTGATGCGATCGCAAAGCGTATCCAGCAACAGTTAGATTTAGCTTATTTAGCTGGACAGGGTATTGATGTAATTACGGGTGATGGTGAATTTAGGGGTGGTAAGCAATTAGGGTTTGCGGTCAATCAACGTCTGTTAACAGCGCGTCGGTATATTTTAGCGAGTGGTTCTCGTCCGTGGATACCCCAAATTGAGGGATTAAATGGAACTGGCTATGTCACCCTAGATAATTTGCTGACGGTGTTGAAGCGGGAAACACCACCCCGTAGCTGGGTAATTTTTGGGGGAATGCCATCCGGGTTAGAAGTAGCCCAGGTACTGGTACGATTAGGATGTCAGGTGACATTGATTACAACTGGTTCCCAGATATGGAAACATGCCAGTCCAGCCACAATTCAATTATTGCAAGCCCAATTAGAAGCCGATGGGGTAGAAATTATCTGTGACACCAAGGTGGTGCAAACACGGGTAATTGATGGGAAAAAATGGTTACAAGTCGGTGATCGAGCCATTGAAAGCGATGAAATATTAATTGCGATCGCTCAACAACCAAATATTGATGGATTAAATTTAGCCGCAGTGGATGTCAAATGGCGACCCCATCGTCTAATTGTAAATAATTTCCTGCAAACTACCAATCCCCAAATTTACGCTTGTGGGGATGTAATTGGTGGATATCCGTTTCCCACTCTCGCTAATTATGAAGCACCAATTGTGATTCACAATAGTTTATTTTTTCGCCAAAAAACTGTTAATTATCAGCAAGTACCTTACGTTATCAATACCCGACCATCCCTCGCTCATATCGGTTTAACATTAACCCAAGCCAAAAGTCAGTATCAACGGCAAGTAATTGAAGTCAAGGAGTATTTCAAAGATTTACCTCTTTCACAAATGACCGGAAAATTAACCGGATTATGTTCCCTGGTAGTGGGAATTGACGGTCAGATTTTAGGTGCGTCTGTATTTGGAGATAGTGCAGGAGAATTAATTAATTTAATTGCTTTGGCAATACAACAGAATCTGCATATCAAACACTTAGCAAATTTAGCTGTTACATCCCCAAGTTATAGTCAAATTTTTGTGCGTACAGCCCAACAATGGCGAGAATATAAGTTCAAACAAAATATTTTTTATCAAGAATTTTTAGACGACTTTTTCCACATTCGTCGCCATTTTAATTGGTGAAGTTTAATACTAGGGACATTGAAGCAATTCCTGGACAAAGGGTAGAAATAATTATTATTGCAGAAGATAATCCCAAGGCAGAAATTAGTCAAAAACTCAAAAAACTATTTGATAAAACACAATAAATTTCTGGTATAGATGAGATTACAGAAGCAGAAATTGCATCAGAAATACAGGCTTATCGGCGTGGAGAATGAAAGTTGTAATTGAACAAATGTTTTAGTTTCTGCTGTAATTCGGGGCAGAGAACCAAGGGCAATAATTGAGTTTATTGTTGATAATCCAGAATTTATGTGGATTATTTCGACAGAAATTGTCACGGAATATAAGGAAGTTTTAAGTAGAAAAAAGTTTAAATTATTAACAGATGAAATAAAAGCAGAATGGTTTGAGATTATTGATACATTTCCAAGTTTTATTGTCGCGTCTCTTCCTATTCCCAAAAACGATCATTTAAGTATTAAGTAGAGATATAAGTGTTTTTCCCTACTTCCCACTCCCTAATCACTTGCAAGCCAGAAAATAATTAACTCACAGCAAGATTTAAATCATGTCTAATCTTGTCAACAATTTCTGTCGGAGTAGAACTAATATCTATATAAATAGTAGAATAAAATGCATCACTAGGTTCCTCTAAAGCTGCAAATTGACTTTCTAAAAGTTCTACACCCAGATAATGATTTTGTCGATTTTTTAATCGCTGTTTAATCAATTCATAGGAACCCCGGAGATAAATCAAACGCATGCGATCGCTCTCAACTACAAGATAATCTCGATAGCTATTTTTTAAGGCAGAACAAGCTAAAATCATGTTTTTATTTGCTTGTAACCACTGTTTAATTGCCGTTTGTAAATCCTCCAACCAGGGAATGCGGTCAGCTTCCGTTAACGGAATCCCCTTTTGCATTTTCTGAATGTTACTAGGGGGATGAAAATCATCCGCATCACTAAATTCCCACCCTAAAGATTCTGCCAATAGTTTTCCTATTGTTGTTTTTCCAGAACCTGCAACACCCATGATGATAATAATCATGTATTTAAATAATCAATTCAATCATCAAAAATATCACAAAAATCCCACGTAGAGACGACCCGTCGGGTCGTCTACGACAAAAATAAATATCGGGTCGTCCCTAGAAAGATAATTTCCCCATTAAAACTCTGCACTTTCCGGTGTCCTGGGGAAGGGAATCACATCTCGAATATTACCCATACCCGTCATAAACTGGACAAGACGCTCAAATCCCAAACCAAAACCAGCATGGGGAACCGTTCCAAAACGACGCAGGTCTAAATACCACCATAAATCCTCTTCCTTCATTCCTTGAGCAAGGATTTTTCTTTGCAGTACATCCAGTCTTTCTTCCCTCTGGGAACCACCGATAATTTCACCAATTTTTGGAGCCAAAATATCCATTGCTGAGACAGTTTTTTCATCCTCATCCAACCGCATATAAAAAGCTTTAATCTGGGCAGGATAATTAGTCACAATTGTCGGTTTTTTAAATAATTCCTCACATAAATAACGTTCATGTTCCGACTGTAAATCCGTACCCCAACTCACTGGATATTCAAACTTCACATCACCCTTTTCGATTGCCGTTTCCAACAACTTAATTGCTTCAGTATAGGTAATCCGCTCAAACTGATTGTTAATAATATTTTCTGCTGTTTCCAACACGGTCTTATCAATCCGTTCATTAAAAAACGCCATATCTTCTGGACATTTTTCCATCACATATTTAAAAATATACTTGAGAAAAGCCTCCGCCAAATCCATATCTCCTTTCAAGTCGCAGAAAGCCATTTCCGGTTCCACCATCCAAAATTCCGCGAGGTGACGGGAGGTATTCGAGTTTTCGGCTCGAAATGTCGGACCAAATGTGTAAACATTACTAAATGCCATAGCCATGATTTCGGCTTCTAGTTGACCACTAACCGTTAAATAGGTGGGTTTAGCAAAAAAATCTTGGCTGTAATCAATATTACCCTCCTTTGTTCGGGGAATTTTGTTGAGGTCGAAACCAGTGACACTAAACATTTCCCCAGCACCTTCGCAGTCACTAGCGGTAATAATCGGTGTGTGAACCCACAAAAAACCCCGTTGTTGAAAAAACTCATGGATCGCAGTTGCACATGCATTCCGCACCCGAAACACAGCACCAAAGGAATTAGTCCGACCACGCAAATGGGCAATCGTCCGTAAAAACTCGAAGGAGTGGCGTTTTTTTTGTAACGGATAAATTTCCGGGTCAGCCTCCCCATATACCTGGATTGACTTTGCTTTAACTTCGATACGCTGTCCCTTACCTTGGGAAGCAGCAATCACACCATCAACTGCAACCGATGCACCAGTATTAATTTTTTTAATTATCTCACCATAATTAGGCAGATTCTCGTCGATCACAACCTGTAAACTAGCCATCGACGAACCATCATTAACTTCCATAAAAGCAAAACCCTTGAGTTCGCGTTTTGTGCGTACCCAACCTTGGACTGTGATGCTTTGATCCGGTTGTCCATCCCGTAAAATTTCCGCAATACGTTTTTCGATCATAATTTTATTTGTAAATAGTTTAGATTGAGAATACAGGAGAAATGATACAGAATACAGGAGAAATAAATTCTATTTAATCAGATTTGCCAATTTTATTTTCATGGTTGATGTCAGAATTTTTGCCTGATTGTATTAGCTAGTACAACACAGCGTAAATAAAACTACCAATTGAAATGGATTAAAACTCCAGAAGATAGGCTTTTTTGATGAGTTCTTTTGACCTTTTTACTTTTACCTTGATGTACTAGTACAGCATGGTGGAAATAGGCAGATCCTTAAAAGCAGGGAAAATCGATTGCTCCAAGCCTTCAAAATGATACGTGTATTTATGCTGCATGGTACTAGTGTAAAAAAACGGACAATTCAAAACATTAAAAGAACCCAATAAAATCAAATCAACCCCTCCTAGACATACTGTCTCCTGTCTCTGGTCTCCTGTATTCTGGTCTTCTCAACCTCAAATTCCTTACCCAGCATAGGATTTGAGTATCCAGCCAATGATAACCCCTAATCCACCGAAGCGGACAATTTGCCAGAAAGGTTCTTTGACGCTGTTCCAGGAAAAAAGTTGGCTTTCGAGGTTAATTTCTAAGACCTCCAGTTTAGCTTGAATTTCCTTGAGTTCGAGACGCATTTCAGGTAGCTTGCTATTTTTCAGTTCAGCTGCACGTTGTTTGAGTTCAGCTTGTAAATTGCGATCGCGTTCTACTTGTTCAAATCGAGCTTTCAGGGTCATCAGCGCATCTTCAACTTCCAGCAAGGCTTTGGCAAATTCCAGGGATAAATTTTTCTCTGAAGACGGTTGTGATGGTTGATTCGATGGCTTCATGGAGGCGTTGTAAACTTAAATTATGATTGGAGTTAGCACCAATCCGTTTATATTCCAGACTTGATGTAGTCGCAAATACTTCCTAATCCACATACCTGGTTTTCACACAAAATGTCACAAATCACACCAGAATCTCCGAGTAAAACCCTGGCAGAAGCTAGCACCCTAGAACTCGCTCAAGCTCTGATGGAACGCTTGAGCATTCAACCTAACGACTGGCATCGTCTCAAATCCAATCGTCAAGTCCGTGCCAAAGAACAAACAGCCGCCGCATTAGTATTTCTACTGAAAGAACAACCCGAAGAAGCTTTACCGAGATTACAACAAGCCACCGGATGGTTAGACCGCTCGATTTCCGCACCCCCCTGTCCCAGTCACGGCGATCGCACCAAAAATCTCCCTTAAATTTTGTTGCAAACCGCCACTAGTCCATCGGAATAGTGGATTTTGTGGGATGATCGAGATAAGTACAAAACTAAGTACAGCGTTTTTAGGTACAGGGAATCTAACATGACTCTCCGTTTAGGTGATACAGTTCCAAATTTTCAACAAGCATCGACCCACGGTGATATCGATTTTTACGAATGGGCTGGGGATAGCTGGGTAATTCTGTTTTCCCACCCTGCTGATTTTACCCCAGTTTGCACAACCGAATTGGGTACAGTCGCGAAATTAAAGCCAGAGTTTGATAAACGTAATGTAAAAGCGATCGCTCTGAGTGTGGATGATGTGGAATCCCACAATGGTTGGATTAGAGATATTGAAGAAACTCAAAACACAAAGCTGAATTATCCAATTTTGGCAGACCCCGATCGCAAGGTTTCTTCTTTGTATGATATGATTCATCCGAATGCAGCCGAAACTGTGACTGTACGCTCGGTGTTTATCATCGATCCCAACAAAAAATTACGTTTATCGCTCACCTACCCCCCCAGCACAGGACGCAATTTTGATGAAATTCTCCGGGTGATTGATTCTTTGCAGTTAACCGACAACTACAGTGTTGCAACTCCTGCGGATTGGAAAGATGGTGACGACTGTGTAATCGTTCCTTCTCTCAAAGATCCAGAAGTCCTCAAAGAAAAATTCCCCAAAGGATATCAGGAGATTAAACCTTATTTGCGTATGACTCCTCAACCTAATAAATAAATTTGGTGAAAGGATTATTTATATGAACCACTGCATCCCCAGGTTTTCCCGGTTGTCGCAAGTGGAGTGAAACTGTGTCCAAATTGAGGACACTTTTTTTATCCTAAATTTTATCCGATGAAATTTGTCTGAATTGATCGGGAGGATTGTTTTGCCAAAATACTTTTCTGAGTTTTTCCGCAAGCTCTATAGATTGCAAAGGAGATACAACATTCCAAATATCTGGAAAACCAGTATTTAGCAGATTTTTCGCGATTTTGAGCCAATTTTCCGGATAAAACCCAAAAAACTTGCATGTGTAATTAGTATCTCTGATTGCTAATTAGTATAATTTGTGCTTGGCAATCCTACTGAGGTTAAAACCAAAAATCACTGAATCTCTCCTAATACCGATTCAAAACATGTTTGCAACACATCTAGAGACACGATATATCGAGTCTCTACAAACAAAATTCATTTGTTGCATTCTGTTTGCAAATTGGTATAAATCTCAATACAAAATCTACCAAAATCTAGCCATTTGCTGGATACCAACTATACCGAGGAGATAATGGATAAAATTGATGATATTAGCTTAATCCGTAAATTTGTTCAGGGAAAAACACGATTAGCGTTTAATCATAGCCTGAAAATTGAGCCTTTTTCGGACACAGTTCAGTTATTAACAAAAAAAGGCACATTATTGGCAGTTACTAAGCTTGTGCATCATTTTAAGATTTTTTTAGTCCGGGAAGAATCGGTTTATTGGGAACTAATTAATCAAGTGATGTTAGAAAACTGTTTGATGCCAACGGTTAAAAATGAACAAGGTTTACTTCAATATAAATTTACCAGTATTCCCATTGGTCATCAAATTAATTATAACGTGACCAGAATCATGTGGAAAAGTTGGCGATCGCATTTAGTTCGCAAAACCAGTGATGGAAGACCGCTCAACTTTTTGATTTCCACCCCGAATGGCTGGGAACCAGTTCTCGATATGAGCTACAGTCAGGAAAGTGTCTTTATCAAAACTAGCATTGATGAAAAAATGCTGCATATTAGTGATAAAGTTATATGGCTCAGTCCGAAGCTCCAAAATCAAGTAGATAATTTATTTATTGAACCTTTAACTAAAGAAGAAAATTATATTTCTGCTAGTGATATTCTTCTTGGTGCTTTAGATGAAGATACACTAATTGAAGATTCCCTATCCCATTCAGCAGATAACTCCTATAATTCCAGTTCTACATCAACTACTTTTGCTCCTGCAAATATATCTAATTACTCCTTAGAAGAATCAACTTCCACCGCAGTTGATACCAAAGTTGAAATCAAAAAAGATAACCCGACTTCAGAATTGTCCCAACCCAGAACCAGTCCTCAAAATATTTTAAGTATTTACCAAGGCAAATTATATATTCAAACCATTGAGGGAGAAATAGTTGTTGAAGGTTTTAATATGCGGTTTTGGTTTACTCCTCCTGAAGGTAGTAATATGACACCCCAACCTGTGGAAGTAAAGTAAAAATTATATCTGTCGCCTTTATTTTCCAAATCGCTGTAAACTAAAAATACTTAAATCAGACACTGAATCCAAGCTCAATCAGCACCGCTTTTTCTATTTCTTCCCAATAAATTTCCTCCAAAACCCCCTGTTTATTTGTGATTCTCTGACCATCTACAGCCCTTATTTGACTTAAGTTTATGTGTCGCTCTTTATCTAGTTCATTCTCTACTGTTTTGGTGTCACACTCATAGCCGTAGTGGGAATATTTTAGTAGGATAACATTGTCATACTATTCAATCCTATATTACTTGTCAAAAATGCAAACTCATATTTATGCTCAATCAGGGAAAGTTTTCTGGAAGAAAAAATCTCCCAGCAACTTTCCCTAAACCGACCCGAGAGCAATCAAAAATCCATCAACTTTTGTCGATCCGCAGCACGGCCATAAAAGCTTCTTGGGGAACGTCAACCGTACCCACCGCTTTCATCCTTTGTTTACCTTTTTTCTGTTTTTCTAATAGTTTACGTTTCCGGGATATATCACCACCGTAACATTTTGCGAGTACATCCTTGCGCAAAGCGGGAATATGTTCGCTAGCAATTACTTTACTCCCAATTGCAGCTTGGATGGGGACTTTAAATTGGTGTCTGGGAATCAATTCCTTGAGTTTTTCTGCCATTGACCGTCCCACATTATAGGCTTTATCCCGGTGAACAATCATCGCTAGGGAATCTACCGGGTCACCATTGATTAAGATATCTAACCGCACTAGGGGATTTTCTCGATAACCAATTAGATGATACTCCATACTCGCATAACCACGCGATCGCGATTTCATCTGATCAAAAAAGTCGGTGACTACTTCCGCTAAGGGTAGCTCGTAGGTCAATGTGGTGCGTCCCTGGGTCAGGTATTTCATGTCTTTAAATACCCCCCGTCGGTTTTGCGCTAATTCCATCAAAGTACCTACGTAGGTTTCTGGAGTAATCATTTCTACTTGCACGTAGGGTTCTTCAATTTTCTCCCGTTCATTGGGTGGGGGTAAATGACTAGGATTATCGATGTATATGACTTCGCCTTTGTTGGTTGTCACCCGGTAAACTACGGAGGGAGCAGTGATAATTAAATCAAGATTGTATTCCCTTTCTAACCGTTCCTGGACAATTTCCATGTGCAACAGTCCTAGAAACCCGCAGCGAAAACCAAATCCCATCGCGCTGGAGGTTTCCGGTTCAAAATGTAAGGCTGCATCGTTCAGTTTGAGTTTTTCCAAAGCCTCCCGTAAATCCTCAAATTGATCGGCATCGATGGGGAACATCCCGCAAAATACCATCGGATTCGCTTCTTTATAACCTGGTAAGGGTTCGCTGGCTTTGGCGTTCGCAAGGGTGATGGTATCCCCCACCCGCGCATCAGCAACGGCTTTAATGGAAGCGGAAATATAGCCCACTTCCCCAGCACGCAGTTCATCCACGGGAACCTGTGTCGGTGCAAGTACCCCCAATTCATCGATGATAAATTCCCGACCGGAAGCCATGAGGTAAATTTTATCACCACGCTTGAGTTTACCATCCATGACTCGGAAGTAAACTATAACACCACGATAGCTGTCGTAATAACTATCAAAAATTAAGGCTCTGGTGGGTTGATCGATGGTATCTTGGGGCGGGGGAATCTGCTGAACGATAGCTTCTAATATCTCATCAATGCCGATTCCTTCCTTGGCGGATGCCAAAATTGCCCCGCTACAATCTAAACCGATAATTTCCTCAATCTCTCCAGCAACCCGATCTGGTTCAGCCCCCGGTAAATCGATTTTATTTAAAACAGGTATTATTTCTAAATCATGTTCCAGCGCTAGATAGACATTGGCTAGGGTTTGAGCTTCCACCCCCTGGGAAGCATCCACTACCAGCAACGCACCCTCGCAAGCTGCCAAACTTCGGGATACTTCATAGGAAAAATCCACATGCCCAGGAGTATCAATTAAATTCAGTATGTATTCCTGTCCATCCTTGGCAGTGTAATTCATCCGGGCTGCTTGCAGCTTAATGGTAATGCCGCGCTCCCGTTCCAAATCCATATTATCGAGAAATTGCTCCTTCATTTGCCGTGCTTCCACAGTTCCAGTTGCCTGTAGTAAACGGTCAGCGAGGGTCGATTTCCCGTGGTCGATGTGAGCAATAATGCAGAAATTGCGAATGCGTGCTGCCGGAACAGTCATATACTTTTATCTAACCTTGGGACAACCAAAAATTTTAACAATGAATATACTTTACATATTTTAATGCTTAATGGCGATCGCGTCTGCTTTTAGTAGACACAATCTGGGGATTTTGGATTTATTTCTCTACATATAAGGTTAGTCTACGACAACGCTACCCGTGCCTACATGTAAATGCGTAGCGCAGCTACGAAACGACTACTCCTGATTCCCTACTCCCTCAAAATCGTGGTGCAGCTACGAAATGACTACTCCCGATTCCCGATTCCCTCAAAATCTAGGTTTTTGTCAGCAATCCCAATCTCGTTGATAATGAACTTTTATTGCGATTTGCAAAGGTATTCAAGGGAAAGTTAAAAGTTATTGAATCTGGTTGAATTTAGGCGAGGATATGTCAATCTAATTGCTAATGGCTATAGTTTGGGAATAAGATGTAAATTTGCTACTTGTTGTATATTTCCAGTTTTGACATTTCATCGAAAGTGTTCGCGATAGCCAAATATTCAGGCTTTTTGTCTCAAGGATAGATTGGGATGGAAATATCTGGGGGAGAAAGATAATTAGACAAGGGATTGCAGATATAAGTAATTATACCTTCTGAGGCTGGAGGTAATCTGTAGATAGGGTTTACAGATATTCCTATATCTCGACAGAAGTTAGTAATTGACGGAAAATAGCTGTTGATCTCGATAATTATTAATTATCTTTACCCTTTTCAGTGTGGATACTGAAGTTGAATATTCAGGTTAGTTTCTGGATATTTGGTGCAGGTTTGTAAAGATTATTTAGTTTTCCTGGATGAATGGTATTTATTGTCTTTATGCTAGTAAAACTTACATCCTAGCGGAAAATTTTCCGGGCGAATTGGGAGAAAATAAAAAATAGTTTTATTCAGTATAAAGACCCAGGAAAAGTAGCAGTTAAATTTGTTCATTGGACGATAAGGATAAAAGCGAATGCGGATAGCAATAGCAAAAGAAATTGAAGTTGGTGAACGACGGGTAGCACTTGTTCCCGATACGGTGTCTCGCTTGGTCAAGCAGGGTTTAGAGGTCTGGGTGGAGACCGGTGCAGGGGAAAGAGCCTACTTTGATGATGCAGCCTATGCAGATAGTGGAGCGCAAATTATCAAAAGCAAAGAGCAACTTTGGGGTGAAGCGGATATCGTTTTGAAGGTGAATCCACCTGGTTTAACGGAAGAGGGAAATTCCGAACTAGATATACTCAAATCAGGGAGTATATTGATTAGTTTTCTAAACCCCCTAGGAAAACCAGAAATCGCCCTGAAACTAGCAGAACGGGGAGTTACCGGGTTAAGTATGGAGATGATCCCCCGGATTACGCGATCGCAAAGTATGGATGCGTTGTCTTCCCAAGCTTCAATTGCCGGGTATAAAGCGGTGTTAGTAGCTGCGGCCATGTTGCCCAAGTATTTTCCGATGTTAACAACGGCTGCGGGAACCGTTCCACCAGCAAAAGTCTTGGTCATCGGTGCAGGAGTTGCTGGATTACAAGCCATAGCCACTGCAAGACGTTTAGGAGCGGTGGTGGAAGCCTTTGATGTCCGTCCGGTGGTCAAGGAACAGGTACAAAGCTTAGGAGCAAAGTTTATCGATATCCAAATTGATGAAAATACCGACGCGGGGGGAGGATATGCCAAACAAGTAGGAGAATCCACCCAAGAAACTATTCGTCAAGCGATCGCACCCCATGTCAAATCTGCGGATGTGGTGATTACCACTGCTCAAATACCCGGAAAACCAGCCCCACTAATGATTTGTGAACAGACAGTCATGGGGATGAAACCAGGTGCGGTAATTGTGGATTTAGCTGCTGAAAACGGTGGAAATTGCGCTCTAACCGAAAAGGGTCGCGATGTGGTGAAGTACGGAATTACCATCATTGCTCCCACCAATTTACCCGCATCCACACCCATTCACGCTAGTCAACTGTACTCCAAAAATCTTGCTTCCCTCCTGCAATTACTTATCAAAGACCAACAATTAAACCTGGATTTTAGTGATGAAATTATTAACGCAATTTGTATTACCCATGCAGGAGAAATTCGCAGCGATCGCATTCGCAATTTATTAACTGTTAAGCAAGTGTAATGAGGGCTAGCTAAAAAATAGTCAGACTTTTATATTGTAAGGTTTTGAGGCTATTTGGGCTAAAATTCCAAATACATGGATATATAAAATTTCAAACCTTGCATTTGTAATTTTTGGGGTCTTTTGAAAAGTGAAAGGGAAAAGCTTAAAACTATTCCCTAATCCCCACTCCTTACCCTACTAAAAGACTTTTTCCGCAGACCCTAATTAGGAAATTTGTTGACAGTTAACTGTCAACTGTTCAAACAAAACCGACATTTTCCAGATTCAGCCAAAATCCAAAATCTCAAATATCCATGAATGACCCATTAATTGCCGCCCTATTTGTCTTTGTCCTAGCTTCATTTACCGGATTTGAAGTGATTAATAAAGTGCCACCAACCCTACATACTCCCCTAATGTCTGGTTCTAATGCCATTTCCGGAATTGCCGTTTTAGGAGCGATTATCGCCGCAGCAGAAGGGGAATCAAATTTTGCCGTCATCCTCGGATTTATTGCTATTATTCTGGCCACAATCAACGTCATCGCTGGCTTTTTAGTCACCGATAGGATGTTATTAATGTTTAAGAAAAAAGTAAATTGAGGTAAATAAACAGGAGACAGAATACAGTATACAGGGGCAATTAATTGAATTTAAGAGCCTTTCAACTATCCAGAAGATAATTCCAATTTGACAAATAAATGCGACGGCGACGGACGAGTCAGCAAGAAAAAACCATCGATGTTCAGTATCTTCGTATTTAGCTCGTAATTGCGCAACTACAAAAAAGTGCATTTTCAAATCCACATACATGTAGCAGAACAACCACAGGATAATCCGTCTTGGAAATTTTGGTGGCAGAATAGATATCCCACCAACTTTCCGCAAAATCCAAAATAAAACTACTCCCCACTCCCCACTCTCTAATTAATCATAAATATGGACAACTTATTCACCACAATAATTCAAATTTCCTACTTAATTGCGGCTTCATTTTTTATTATTGGCTTAAAAGAATTAAGCTCCCCCGCAACAGCTCGTCATGGTAATTTTTTAGCAGCAGTGGGAATGCTATTAGCTATTATTGCCACCTTAATCCACACCCATGTTTTAAACATTCAATTAATTCTCCTGGGTTTAATTATTGGTTCGATCATCGGCACATTTGCAGCATATAAAGTGGAAATGACCCAAATGCCACAAATGGTCGGTTTATTGAATGGTTTAGGTGGTGCTGCATCTGCTTTGGTTGCAGTGGCAGAATTTACGAAGATGTTTGCCAATCCCCAAGCGATTTCCGTGGATGGTAACATATCCATCATGTTGGATATATTCATCGGTGGAATTACCTTTACCGGGAGTATGCTCGCATTCGCTAAACTTCAAGGAGTAATTCCAGGTACACCGATTCAATTCCGTTTTCAACAGCTTTTTAATGCTTCCCTATTAATCAGTTTTATTGCTGGTAGTATTTACCTAGTGGCTGCAACTCCATCCCTCACCGTATTTACAACCATCGTGGCAATTTCCCTAGTTTTGGGAGTGATGTTTGTCCTTCCCATCGGAGGGGGTGATATGCCAGTTGTGATTTCCTTACTCAACTCCTTTTCCGGTTTAGCAGCAGCAGCAGCAGGATTTGTGGTAATGAACAACATGCTGATTATTTCCGGTGCGTTGGTCGGAGCATCGGGAATCATCCTCACCCAAATCATGTGTAAAGCCATGAATCGCTCATTGCTCAATGTATTATTTGGTGCTTTTGGTAGTGGTGGTAGTACAGTAACAGGTGAAGTTGGAAGTAGTAATAGTAACAAACACGTTCGCACCATCGACCCGGAAGAAGGAGCAATGATGCTGGGATATGCGCGCTCTGTGGTAATTGTACCCGGTTATGGGATGGCTGTAGCCCAAGCTCAACATAGTGTTCGGGAACTAGCTGACCAACTTGAACGGATGGGTGTGGAGATTAAATATGCCATACATCCAGTCGCAGGAAGAATGCCAGGACACATGAACGTGTTGTTAGCCGAGGCAAATGTCCCCTACGAACAACTATACGACATGGAGGATATTAATCCCCAGTTTGAACAAACGGATGTGGCTTTAGTTATTGGTGCAAACGATGTGGTTAACCCCGCAGCAAGGACAAATGAAAGCAGTCCCATTTACGGAATGCCGATTTTGGAAGTAGATAAAGCCAAACAAACCATCGTCATTAAGCGGGGGATGAGTGCGGGATTTGCTGGTGTGGATAATGACTTGTTTTACAAAGATAAAACCACGATGCTATTCGGTAGCGCCAAAGAAGTTGTCGCCAAATTAGCTGCGGAAGTCAAACAGTTGTAACAACAGTTTGAAAAAAGAATACCACAGATGGATTATGTAGAGACGTAATATATTATGTCTCTACTGTTTGTAAATTTTTCAGCTAGCCTTCGCGAACAGCAGACCCTAAATATTGGTGGAAATGGCTTGAACAGGACAGGTGGGGATACACTGTTCACAGACAATACAACGCGATCGCACAAAGTTTAACATAAAGGTTTCTGGATGGAGGGTAAGTGCTTCCGTCGGACATACACCCGTACACAATCCGCAGTGAACACAACTTTCTTCGTCAATCACGATTTCCGCTAAAGAGAGGGAAACGTGGATATGCTGTTGACGCATCCATTCAATCGCAGCGTCAATTTGGTCAATATCTCCCAATAACTCCACCACCAGTTTCCCAATTTGGTTTGGTGCAACCTGGGCACGAATAATATTAGCTGCAACGTTAAAATCTTTAGCAAGGCGGTACGTAACAGGCATTTGCACAGCCCGTTTTGGAAAAGTCAGCGTAACTCTTTTTTTCATTACTTTCCTGTTGCAGGGATGCGGGAGAGAATGGTTAATATTTACTACAGCTTACCAATTTAAGTTGTATATTAACCTCTTAGTTGACGGTCAACTAATAACAGTCAGCAAGCCCCATACTAACATATAGTAATTATACAGCAAATACAGATTCTCAGATTACCCGCGAACAAATCTAATCTCAAATTTCAATCTTTTAAGCTATGTCAATATATCTATACTGGGGTGAAGACGATTATGGCATGGAAATCGCCGTCAAAAAATTACGCGATCGCATTCTCGACCCAATGTGGATCAGTTTCAATTACACCGTCTTCAACCACGATACAGCCGAAGCGCCGATCCTGGCATTAAATCAAGCCATGACTCCCCCCTTTGGTGCGGGGGGAAGGTTAGTTTGGCTCGCAAATAGTAATATCTGTCAGCAATCCTCAGACAAACTCCTCGCTGAATTAGAACGCACCCTACCAGTAATTCCCGAAGCATCAATTTTACTTATAACTACAAGTAATAAACCTGATGATCGACTGAAATCCACTAAAGTTATCAAAAAGTACGCCGAAGTACTTGAATTTTCCCTGATTCCCCCCTGGAAAACTGAGCTAATCGTCCAACAAGTCAACCGTGTCGCCTCGGAAATAGGTGTAAAATTAACACCAAGGAGTGTGGAAATGATTAGTGAAGCAGTAGGAAATGACACAAGACTTTTGTATAATGAACTAGAGAAAATACGCCTATATGCTAATGACAGCAACCAACCCCAAGACCTGGAAGTCGTTGCCAAATTAGTGAGAAATGCAACTCAAAACAGTTTACAGCTAGCGGGTGCAATTCGGAGTGGGAATACAGCTCAAGCCTTAAGCTTAGTTGCAGACTTAATTGCAGCAGCAGAACCAGGTTTGCGAATAGTTGCCACCCTAATTGGTCAATTTCGGACTTGGCTACTAGTCAAAGTCATGGTGGAAAGTGGAGAAAAAAACCCCCAGGAAATTGCTAAATTTGCTGAAATCGGCAACCCTAAACGTGTTTACTTCTTGCAAAAAGAAGTGCAAACACTCACCCAAAGTCAACTACTGGCAATGCTACCAATCCTCCTTGACCTAGAAGTCAATCTCAAGCAAGGAGCTTCAGAACTAACTACTTTGCAGACGAAAGTCATTGAACTATGCCAAGTATGTCAAAGAAAATCAGCCTAAAAACATAAACTAAAATCTAAACTTTTACTAATAGTCATTTTTTTCTGGAACATCTTCTCCATAAAATAATTCAAAATTAATAACCCACAGATACTGTAGTAATTTTTCCCATATAACCCATACAAATAGTGCGACTGTATAGTTTTCATTTAAAGGAAGAAAATGTTGAAAAAACGCGAGCTAATTTCTTGTTTCCAAGCTGTGACAACTGCAAGTTTTCTGGTTGGGATGTTTCTATTTAGTGGTCAAGCACAAGCTCAAACTCCCACCATTAATTCTGCGGACGTGGATCGATATGCACGCTCCATACTAGCGCTAGAACCAGCACGACAACGTGCGTTTAACGAGATCAAAAAAATTGTTGGCAGCAGCGATGTTCCCAAGATTCTCTGCAATGATGCCAACAGTTTCAATGCCCTACCTACAAACGCTCGCAGAGTAGCTGTTGAATACTGCAATCAATCGCAAAAAATCGTCGAAGGTAACGGTTTAACTATTGACCGTTTCAACCTGATCACGATTGAGTTGCAAAACAATGATAGCTTAAAGGAAAAAATATATAATACCCTACTGCGACTCCAAAAAAACCCCAACTCACGTTAGTTTGCTGTCGTTTGAGTAGTGCTGGGTGTGGCACAAATAGAAGCATATTCAACCGAGATTGGTGAAAATATTTATAATTACTTAATTATTTTCCCTCAGCACTGCATACCCAAACGATTCCTTTTTTCCTGATTTTAGGTTTTTTGGTTATCCGACTTAAATCGACCAGAGACAAATTCCCTTTGGCGTAGGTGCTTGGTTTTTCTTCCGGTCACCCGTTTTCGCCACATCCGAAAACTCGATGCCTTCATTTCTCGTCGCATAATTGCAATTGTCTCTGACTCTGACACACCAAACTGTGCTGCGATCGCTTCAAAGGGTGTTCTATCTTCCCAGGCCATTTCCACGATTCTATCGATTACTTCCTGGCTAAGTTCAAGCTTTGGCATAGGTTAAGTAAAAGGAGAAAAACATAGAGTCAACTAGACCCAAATTATAAACTATTCCCATGAATACTGACGACTAGTAATAAATGCTTGACGTTTTGCATGGATATTTTTCATATGTTTTTTCAATGTGTTAATTGTGGTATAAAGTTGGGAGGCAATATTTTTATAGCTATGATTAGTTCGGTAAAGATGCCAAACTTCCGCTTCACGGGGAGTTAACTGATATTGCTGGCTTTCAGTAACAGCTAAATTTGTGACTGATTCAGAACGGCTTTCAATCGTAATTAAAATAGACAATATGGGATAAATATCTAGTTTTAATAATCGGACTTGAATACGAAAAATTTCATCCTGATTTAAGCGTATTTCATCTTCGATAATTCCAGCTATATTGGATTTTTGGGGATTTGTATTCAAAATTGACTGATAAAACCGCCAAATAGTTGTTACAAGTTTATTTTCATCGCTATTGAATTTTACACATAGACTCTGAAAATAATTATTTGTATAGATCAACTCACCCTCCATACTCATAATTAAAATTCCATTTTGGAGATTTTCCAGAACTTGTAGGAATAAATTTGATTCTGGCAATATATTGGGGACAGAAATTATTTGACTGTGACTTTTCAGCCATTTTAAACACAATTGTGATGGAGATTTAGGTAAAGCACAGGTTTCTGGAATAAATGTTTTCATCATCTTGTTTTCTGAATAACTAATAATATCAATGGCACCAATCAGCTTCCTACTAATGCAGAGATAAATATGAATACAGTTCAGAGTGGCATTTTCTGCAACCGATTCCCTGTTCTATATTCAAATTCAATAATTTATTCATAATTTTCGGCAAAATGCCAGTAAGCGCATTGATATCCTAGACAAACTAGTGGTCTGTCCTATTAATTTTGAGTGGTGAGAAAAGGCACGTAGTAGCACTTTAGTGTTTGTTAAAGCCACTACTACACACACCTCAGAACCTATGTGTTCAATTACTAGCAGAATCAATGCTAATATCTAGATGTCAGCAAAATAATTGATCCAATCTTGATAACATTCCCAATGAAGTAATTTTGGTTATTCCCCAGTATCAAGCCAAAACCCCGGTAAAGTTTTTAAAAACGAAATAAATAGGTAGGTGCAATTAAACATCAAACCACAATGTAACCAATCATTCGACGAAAAGCCTTACCCCCCCCGTACAGACGCGATATATCGCGTCTCTCCCTATTCCCTGATTTGAACGAAAATTTTCACCACCCACCTACTTATCAGCAAATCGGTTGCTTCCCTGGATTAACAGCATGAATATACTCACTACCCGAAGCGGGAAAACCTCGCTGATAACAAGCTTCTTCCGGTTTTCCCCAACCTAACTGTAAAATTAGTTCTAAAAATTGAGTGTTTGCGTATACACACAAACCAGCCCATTCACTACGCAGGAAAATCCGTTCTACATCCTCTGGCTGAATTTGTTGAAATTGCTTACCATTGTGAAAACTTAAATACAAATCCATGTCAGCAGTCACACTACGCCAAAATTCTACAATCGAATTTTTCGCTGCATATAATATTAATAAATCACTATTGAGTGCAGCTAATTGGGGATCAACCTCCGGATAGCGAAGACATTTACCTTTAACTATAACCTCTTTCCAAATAATCCCGGAAACTTGATGTTGTCGTTGATAATCATGAATGGCTGCCTTAAAATCTTGATAAGCAGTAAACTTTTGTAGACCCTCAGCTTGAATAAATTGATCGAGAATCGGATTTCCCGAAACTGATACATCTAATTTCAGACGTTCTCCCTTCAGACAAGCTTGTCTTTCTGCGGCCAGAATTTGAATTAGTTCCTGGGTAGTGTAAACCTTTGACATCGGAACACTCACTATGGGTCAAGAAGTTTATGCAGCGATGGAAATTTAACAAAGAAAGCTAGTACCGGGATACGGAATAACTCAGACATGGAGTACAAAATATATCATCACTAGTGACTGCGACTGGAAAATGCAAGCGCAATTGTACTCTGTTGATTTACCCTTTTGACCCTGTTTACTAACTTCCGACTGACTCAAATCTGAGTCAATATTATCCCGGTTAAATCGCAGAAATTGCAGTATCTAATATCACGAAAAGCATTTTTTATTCAGTATTTGTGACATTCACTACAACTGATTGATTTAGAATTTTAATTACTGAGTTAGCTCACTATTAAACTCATTAAAAGAGCGGCGCTTTAACTCTTGGGATTCAGAGCGAGGTAATAAATCAAACACCTCCCGCAAACGGTCATCAATTTCTTCATAGGGAACTTGTCCAGACTTATTCAAAACCACCTGTCCTTCTTGGTTAAAAACAACAACTTGGGGAACTTTGCCAGAATAAAAATATCCTGGTTCATCCGGTGAGTATTTATCCTTCGGCGCGATCGCATCTACATCTACAGGGATAATTTCTGCCGCTTGTCCGTAAAATGCCTGAACCTGGGAAACCACCAGGGCATATTCTTTACAGTCACTGCTGTCATCTATGTAAAAAGTGAGAAATACAGGCTTATGTTCAGCGAGCGCTTTTGCAAGAGTTTCCCGCGCTGGAACTAGGGAACCATTCCCAGCATAGACGACAAAAATATTCCCATCATAACGGTCATCTTTAATACCTGCATTCGCCGGAGCAACAAAACACAACCAGAGAGAAATTCCCACCAGACAAAAACAAGTAAAAAGCTGACCCCATCTGGCTTTGTCAAGGAGGAGGAAGGATTTTAATTTTTCGAGCTTGATCAGTTGCATTTGCCGAAACCTGTTTGACTGATATGGGTAATTGTTAAATTTTCTTTACGCTGACACTATTGTTATAAGATACACTTTCTCGGTTCGAGGATGCTAAAAGACTTGCGAAAATAATTATTTCATCATCGGGTGTAGTCCACCAAGGCAAACAGTTTTTCCCCTGCTTTTCTCCCGAATCCACCCGATAAAGATGATATTTCCCCCTCGACTATGTTACTTTTTTTATAGAAGCGATGCATTGTCTGATGGCAGCAAAAATGCTCAATCCATCATGCATCCTCCCAAAAAACGTTAAAATCGTCTTTGGTGTGCGTTTATCTCGATTGCCCCCAAAGCGGTCGCAATACATAAACAATAAATATCTGTTGCGAAGTGTTAAATTTATGAACAAATTTAGCCCTTGCACAAGCCAAAAAGTCAAAGCGTCATCGTCGCTTTGCTAAAATCCCAACACCACCTGATTGGGAGACCTCAAAAAACCGCAATCAAATCAATTCATCAATCGGAACTCAAGATTTTATGGCAAACGTTTACGACTGGTTTGAAGAACGCTTGGAAATCCAAGCGATCGCTGACGATGTTACCAGCAAATATGTACCACCCCACGTAAATATCTTCTACTGCTTGGGTGGAATAACTCTGACTTGCTTCCTAATCCAGTTTGCGACTGGATTTGCCATGACCTTCTACTACAAACCAACCGTCACCGAAGCATACTCTTCCGTTCAATACATCATGAACGAAGTTAATTTCGGTTGGTTAATTCGCTCGATCCATCGTTGGTCAGCAAGCATGATGGTATTGATGATGATTCTCCACGTGTTCCGGGTCTATTTAACGGGTGGTTTCAAGAAACCCCGCGAATTAACCTGGGTAAGCGGAGTAATTTTGGCAGTAATTACAGTATCCTTCGGTGTTACAGGCTATTCCTTACCTTGGGACCAGGTTGGTTACTGGGCTGTGAAAATCGTCAGTGGTGTACCAGAAGCGATTCCCGTAGTTGGGACATTAATTGCTGATTTATTACGGGGTGGTGCTAGCGTCGGTCAAGCAACCCTAACCCGTTACTACAGCGCCCATACATTTGTTTTACCCTGGTTAATTGCGGTCTTCATGCTATTGCACTTCCTGATGATTCGCAAACAAGGTATTTCTGGTCCCCTCTAAGGACTATGACGTTAGGTTTTGAGGTTGGAGATTTGTGTTTATCACTCCAACCTGACCGGAAAGACTTAATCAGTGGTTTAGTGTCCACTGATACGAAATTATCAGGAAATTTTCTGTGACTCAGGCTTACAACTTTGAGGATTTTGTTTTAAACTGGTGTCTAGAGGCCCATAATAGATACTGAAAACATACTCAACAAAAATTGTATCGCAAAGCATACAGTTGGCGTTCATGTTGTCGCCGATACAGGAAAACTTCACAAAAAGCGTTATCAACTTCAACAGGAGAACACTTTAAAAAGTATGTCAACACTCAAAAAACCAGACCTGAGCGACCCTAATTTACGTGCTAAACTCGCTAAAGGCATGGGTCACAATTACTATGGTGAACCAGCATGGCCCAATGACCTGCTTTATGTATTCCCTGTAGTAATTATGGGTTCTTTTGCCTGTATCGTCGCATTAGCGGTACTAGACCCCGCAGTTACAGGTGAACCAGCAAATCCCTTTGCAACTCCATTGGAAATTCTTCCAGAGTGGTATCTGTACCCTGTATTCCAGATTTTGCGTTCGGTTCCCAACAAACTCCTGGGAGTATTGTTGATGGCATCCGTACCATTAGGGTTGATTCTCGTTCCCTTTATTGAGAACGTGAATAAATTTCAAAACCCCTTCCGTCGTCCCGTTGCTACTACCGTATTTTTAATCGGTACCTTGGTGACATTATGGTTGGGAATTGGTGCAACTTTCCCGATTGATAAATCCTTCACTTTAGGATTGTTCTAATTTTTAAAAGCGCAAATGTGCGGGAACGCCTGTAAATTTCTCCATAGGTGTAGGAAAATACTTGTGGGAAATTTCTACAGGCGTTAGTCTTAAGTTAGGGATAGCTGAAAAATAGTAGAGACACGATACATTGGGCCTCTATCCTGCAAGAATTTAGAGAGTATTTGAGTTGCAGAAACAGCAAACAAATAGATGATATAAGGCTGAACAACCTGGAATTTGTAATTTTTGCAGCCTGTGAACAGTGAAGTTGTTGGGTTAAAACTATTCCCTGTAATTAGGAGTTTAATCGACAAGGTTCCAGTTCTGATTTTAAATCAAATCGATTAAGTTAGTTTATTTGGATTAAATTTCAGGGCTTCTGCACTAGTAAAGGAAAAACTTGGATTTTGAGATTACTTCATCTCATCATGATAGAGTAAAAAAGTAATCTGTGTAATCATGATTGAGAGGTAATTTTACTTCTCTGTATTTAATTGTCAAATCGGGTGTAGCTACCGTCCCAATGGGTGCAAAATGATATACCACGACCTAGACTGAATGTATGATAGTCAGGAAGTAAAATTTGTTTTTGTTTCCATCACTCTAGTAACTTTACTATATTGCAGAAAATAAAAAACTTTTGACCTGAATTGCCTGCTAAATTTATACTAATAGTATATTCCAATTGTGAGGATAGATTCAGGTATATCCTAGAGCGAAAAAAAACCCAAGCTAAAAATCTTTGATTTGCGGCAAACACCCCTTATTAATTTAGGATTATAAGTCAAGGTCAATGCTTAGCATATTGCAGCAAGACCATCTGACGGTGAAAAGCGAACTCAAACTTCTAAACCAGGTACAGCATTGGTTTGAGGACTTTTGTTTGCAACATTTGTCAAAATTAGGTTGGTCGGAAACCCAACTTTATCGTTTAAACCTTGCCCTTGCAGAAGGTTTTACCAATGCGGTGCGTCATGCCCATTATGCATTACCACCGGAGACTGCGATTGAAATCGGGTTATGGCTGTGGAAGGATCGATTGGAAATCCGTATTTGGGACTGTGGTCAACCATTTAACCCAGATGCGATCGCAGAACCTGAACCTGGTACACTACAAGTTGGAGGTTACGGGTGGTTTTTGCTACGGCGTTTGGCTGACCGGGTTGTTTACGAACGTGATACGGACGGTCGCAATTGTCTACTCATCGTCAAGTATGGTCAAACTCCATCGGGAGAATATTCTAAATCAAAAACTCCAAATCAATCTCAATAGAACAGAAGAATAGATATCAATTAGCACCCGTGGGATTCTTCAAAGTTAGTTTCCGACGGGAATTATTTTTTGAGTATTTGACCACACCAAACAGGTGGCGTCAGGGAGTGGTGAGTAGTGATTAGGAGAAATCACTTTCACTGGTGTAAGCAGTAAGTAGGTGGGTGGTAAAAATTGTCGTTGAGATCAGGGAGTAGAGACGACCCGTCGGGTCGTCTCTACGCCTAATGATTGGTTATATTGCGGCTTTATGTTTAATTGCACCTACTTACTTACATGTAATTTATAAAGAAAATTGCCCTGTTTACATAATAAAACGTAAATGGGGTAACTTAAATAACCATAATCACGTATATGATTCGTATAAAAAAAAATCAGTAAACCCGTAAACCCAGCGTTAGTTTTGCCCGTTTCCATTTGTTAGGATTTTGGCTGCAAGGAGGTCTGATGTCGGTAGCAAAGGGCACTTAGCTAGTCAACTGTGATGGTTAAGTGTTCTGCCGACTTCACTAATAGTTAATCAGCGACTTAGAGAAACTGAAACTGATTTTGCTCCCTTGCGATAGAGGTGTATTCTGTCACTTTGTCTAGTAGCAAGTGTGAAAAGGGAAACAGAAAAAATGGTGAAAACAGCGCTAATTACTGGTATTACAGGTCAGGATGGTTATTATTTAAGTCATCTTCTGGTAGAAAAGGGCTATCGAGTCGTAGGATTAGTTCCACCTCGTCGGCAACCAAACTTGACGAAACTGGGTTCACTGGTGAATCAGGTGGAAATTTATACGGTTGATTTAACCAGTAGTATGGCGCTGTTGACGGCAATTGAAAATTTACGTCCCGATGAAATTTATAACCTTGCTGCACCAAGCTTTGTTCCAGATTCCTGGCATAATCCTCTGGGAACACTGGATTTGATTACAGGTACTGCAACACGCATGTTAGAGGCAATCCGGAGTGTGGGATTGGCAACAAGATTTTATCAGGCTAGTAGTTCAGAAATGTTTGGCGATGTGATTAGTTCTCCTCAAAACGAGGAAACGACATTTCGTCCGAAAAATCCCTATGCTGCGGCGAAATTACATGCTCACTGGACAATGGTGCATCACCGTCAGCGTTATGGTTTATTTGCCTGTAGCGGGATTCTTTATAATCACGAATCGCCTTTACGTTCCCCTCAGTTTATGACACGGAAAGTATCCCTAGCAGCAGCTTCAATTAAGCTAGGGATTACAGACCGCTTAGAAATGGGTAATTTGGATGCGAAGAGAGATTGGGGATTTGCGGGTGATTACGTTGAGGCAATGTGGCGGATGTTGCAAGTTGAGCAACCGGAAGAGTTTGTGATCGGTACGGGAATATTACATAGTGTGCGTGAAGTGGTGGAAACAGCCTTTGACTGTGTGGGGTTGGATTGGCAAAAGTATATTGTGGTGAATCCAGAGTTTTTGCGTCCTGATGAGCATTTTCAATTAGTGGCTGACCCCAGTAAAGCAAAGGCAAAGTTGGGTTGGCAGCCAAAGGTGAAATTGGCGGAAGTGATTGAAATGATGGTGCAAGCGGATTTGGAAAGATTGCAATGTGGTTCATTAGCACCGACGGCTTTGATTCCTAGGGTTTAGGGAGATAGAAGATAGGAGGGATGATTTATTTGCTTCTCTGCACCTGTATTTCTCACGAGTAAGTTATAAGACTTGATTAACTCCTCAATCTTCTTTCTAATCCCTAGTCTGTGAAAATTTTCGGGAGTAGCCTACCTGTGCTGCTAACACCAGAATGTATAAAAGTGCTTTTTCCCAACTCACTACTCCCTACTCCCCATTCCCGATTTCATACCCGCATTTATATCTAAAAATATAATTTATGTTAACTACTCAAGAATCTAATTCTAGTCATTCTCCAGATAATCAACAGTCCCAATTGGATTGTGTATTTATCTTTTTAGAGATTTTTGCCCGTGAAGGTGGAATTCAGTCCTACGTCCAAGATATTTTTCGTGGTTATTTGGGAATGGATAGAGGGATGAATGGGGAAGTGTTTTTGCTGCGGGATAGTCGCAACACGGAAAATCCCTTTGCCAGGGATAATTTTAAGTTTCATTATTTTCAGCACAAATCGCCTCAGGTTGGGCGAATGAAGTTAATTGCGGCCTTGTTAAAATGCTTTTTACAGCGTCGTCCGCGCCATGTTTACTGCGGTCATATTAATTTAGCGGTGATGGTACAGGCTTTGTGTCAACCCTTGGGAATTCCCTACACGGTATTGACCTATGGGAAGGAGGTCTGGGAACCTTTATCGAATAACTATGTCAGGGCTTTGCACCATGCGAGAGCAATTTGGACAATTTCTCGTTATAGTCGCGATCGCATGTGTAGTGCGAATCGAATTGATCCAGGGAAGGTGAAAATGTTACCCTGTGCCATTGATGGGGATAAGTTTACTCCGGGGGCTAAATGTCCCCAATTGCTGGTTAAGTATGGTTTAAATGGACATCGGGTGTTGATGACCGTGGCTAGATTATGGTCGGGTGATATTTATAAGGGGGTGGATGTCACAATTCGAGCTTTACCCCAGATTGCCCAAGAGTTTGCCGATGTCAAATACTTAGTGATTGGTAGGGGTGATGACCAACCCCGTTTGGCTCAGTTAGCTCAAGATTTAGGTGTTGGCGATCGCGTGGTGTTTGCCGGTTTTGTGCCGACGGAGGATTTAATTAACCATTATCGACTGGCTGATGCCTATATTATGCCTTCCCAAGAGGGTTTTGGAATTGTGTATTTAGAAGCGATGGCTTGCGGAATTCCCGTACTTTCTGGTGATGCTGATGGTTCTGCGGATCCGCTTCAAGATGGTAAAGTTGGTTGGCGTGTACCCCATCGAGATCCAGATGCTGTTGCAGCTGCTTGTCGGGAAATTTTACGCGGTCAAGACCCCCGTTGTCATGGTGAATGGTTGCGACAGGAGGCGATTTCCCATTTCGGATTTGCATCACTACAAGCAAGATTGGCTGATTATTTGTGGGAATAGTCAAAACGAGTTATCTTGAAAACCCTGCTCCCAAAAGCTTCCCTAAATGCAATACGGTTCAGTTAGACTTAAAAGCCTGATTATTGGGTAGGTTAGGTTGAAGAATGTAGAGGCAGAGCCTAGGCTGTGTACTTTGTGCCTTTTTTGGGGTCGCAAATTCATGCACAAACCGTGACAACAAACTTGTTCCAATACTCCGGCTGTTGATACATATAGGGAAGCT
>CALJJQ010000110.1 GCA_937973965.1 uncultured Calothrix sp.
CGTAGACTGTTGATTTTGTGGAAATTTACCCATAAGTTCACACAGTTTTTCTGATGATCTCGTCCCGATGCTCCGCGTGGGGACGCATTCCACGAGGGCTACTGCCTCTACATTCTTCAACCCAACCGACCCAATAATCAGACTTTTAAGTCTGACTGAACTTTATTGCGATATATCGCATCTCCCTCCCGAAATCTACAAATTAAAACAAATGGAGACGTTGCTGAATTTGGGTATGAATTATAATTGTTTACATTTTGTATTCAAACCACAATTACGGAAAATAATTGTAGAGACGTAGCAACGCTACCTCTCTACACAACGTAAATTTTCAATTAATATTTGTATTCAGCAGCACCCAAATTGAAGATTTTGAAATTACAAATCCCCTATCAACAGCTTCAGAATTAATCAATTTCCTCGTAATCATCTAAGATGCTGCTATCTTCATCAAAATCAAAGTTAAATTGGGGAGTAAATCCCTCTTCAGCTACAGCACTACCAGTATCGGCAACAGCAGAACCACTGGTAATTTCCACTACTTCTCCGGGTTCTCCACTGGCACGATTATAAACCTCTGCACCAATGGCAAACAATGCTTGCTGGAAATCATCTAAACGCTGTTTAAAATCAGCCACAGACACATCTGTTTGCTCCATTACTGCTTGTAAGCCAGCAAACTTCTCGGCGGCTAGGGTTTTCATGGCTTCCCCAATTAAATCACCGTTATCCTTGAGGGTGGATACGTAGCTGGCACAAAGATTATCAGCTTGATTTTTCAAGCCAACCAATTCTATGCGTTTTTTGTCCTCTTCCGCGAACATTTCCGCTTCTTGACGCATTCGTTCAACTTCGCTGCTACTTAGTCCACCAGTGTTGGTGATGCGGATGCTTTGTTCCCGTCCAGTACCCTTATCTTGGGCAGAAACCTTCAATATACCGTTGACATCCATCTCAAAGGAAACTTCGATTTGGGGTACACCACGGGATGCGGGGGGGATACCAGTAAGCAAAAATTTACCCAGACTCTTATTATCCCGGGCCATTGCCCGTTCACCCTGAAGGACGTGGATTTCTACCGAGGTTTGTCCATCCACCGCAGTGGAAAATATTTGGGATTTACTGGTGGGAATAGTGGTATTGCGTTCAATAATCTTAGTAAAGACTTCACCGAGGGTTTCAATTCCCAGGGAAAGAGGTGTTACATCCAAAAGTAATAAATTATCCACCTCTCCACCTAAAACCCCGGCTTGAATCGCCGCACCTAAAGCCACAGCTTCATCGGGGTTAATAGAACGGTCGGGGGTTTTACCACCAAAAAACTTGACTAGGGCATTTTGAACGGCGGGAATGCGAGTGGAACCGCCCACAAGGATAATTTTATCAATATCTTCTGGTTTGAGTTCCGCATCCTTCAGGGCTTGAATCATTGGTTCGATGGTGGCCGCAATCAGCTTTGCTGATAATTCTTCAAACTTCGCGCGGCTTAATTCCATTTCTAGATGTTTTGGTCCAGTTTCATCGGCGGTGATAAATGGTAAATTAATCGAAGTCGTTACCATTGTCGAGAGTTCAATTTTGGCCTTTTCCGCAGCTTCCCGCAAGCGTTGTAAAGCCATTTTATCCTCAGCCAAGTTAATCTTTTCTTGTTGTTGAAAAGCGGTAATCATCCACTCAACGATGACGTTATCAAAATCATCACCACCGAGTTGGTTATTCCCGCAGGTGGCTTTCACCTCAAAGACACCATCACCTAATTGGAGGATCGAAACATCAAAAGTACCTCCCCCTAAATCAAATACTAAAATTAACTGCTCTTCATCTTGCTTATCTAAACCAAAAGCCAAAGCCGCAGCCGTTGGTTCATTAATAATCCGCAGAACCTCCAAACCCGCAATTGTCCCAGCATCCTTAGTCGCTTGACGTTGAGCATCCGTAAAATAGGCAGGTACGGTAATTACCGCTTGCCTCACCGTTTCCCCCAGAAAACTTTCCGCATCCTGTTTCAGTTTCTGTAAGACCATTGCCGAAACTTCTTGGGGAGTATAATTTTTACCACGGATTTGCACATCAACGGTATCATCACGACCCTTAATACACTGATAGGGAACACGCGATCGCTCGGTTTCCGTGTCTTCCCAACGCCGACCAATAAAGCGTTTGATACTATAAATCGTATTTTCCGCATTCGTCACAGCTTGACGCTTGGCCAACTGTCCCACCAAGCGCTCACCACCTTTGCCAAAACCGACAATACTGGGGGTTGTCCTTCCTCCCTCCGAGTTCGCAATTACAATCGGTTGTCCACCCTCTAAAACAGCGACGCAACTGTTGGTAGTGCCTAAATCAATTCCAATAACTTTTCCCATAGGTATCGTTTCATATACTGAATTTTATTGACATGAAGCAGTGCGGCATAAACCACGACTTCAGTTTGTCGATGTTTCATCGGTGTCACTGACCAAGAGCGACAAACCGATTGAAACTTACTAAAAACTAATTAAGTTCAGCAGATACTTTTAGGGCAGATATCGCGCCATACCAATCACATTCGCTTTGTCGGATGGTGGATACAGGTTGGGGAATCAGACCAGAGAACATTATGTATTTATCTATACATAAATAATTGACCACAGGGGCTAACCGCCTGTGGTGATAAATACTGAATTAGTGCGACACAGGCGATACCCGTAAATTTCGAGTCAGTGCTGCTCAGAGGTTGAATTACTCCCCCTGGGTGGAAACAGAATCCTGTGTTTGGGGAGAAGCATCTTCCTTCGGTGCTGCAACTTTGACCATCGCATGACGTAAGACGCGATCGCCTAAAAAGTATCCGCGCACTAACTCTTCTAACACTGTTCCCTCCGGATATTCATCCGTAGGTTCGCGCATAACTGCTTCATGGAAATTCGGATCGAATGGTTGTCCTTCTGGTCGCATTGGCGACACACCAATCCGTTTTAAACAATCCACCAGTTGTTTGTAAACGCTTTGATAACTTTTGTGGATGTTCATTTCCCCATCATTTTGGGGTTTAATTTGGGCACGAGCTCGTTCAAAGTTATCAATCACTGGCAATAGTTCAGTAATTGTATTGCGTTTGACCTGACCATCAAGTTCTTCTTTTTCTTTTTGGGTACGTTTGCGATAATTTTCAAAGTCCGCAGCAATACGCATATACTGGGTCTGTCGTTCTTCTAGTTGCAGCTTTAAGCTGTCGATTTGCTGGGTCAATTGGGCTACGACAACAGCATCACCTGTTTCCATTTGGTTCTCAGGTGATTGATTTTCCTGGTTGACATTGTTGATATCATCAGCCGAATTTGCCGTTTCGGTCACTTGTTCTTCCGAGGAATTAATATTGATTGGCTCTGGAGAGTCGCTATTCATCGTCTTTGTTGTTTCTCCTTAAATTGCTAATTTTTCGGATTGATGTCGGTTGTTAGCAATACCAGCATCTTTCCATGTGAGCTTGTTGTAGTCCAGGGTAGTTTACACCCTCTTTGGCATGAAAGTTGATTTGCTAACGATAATAATTGATGGAAGCAAACCCGATCGACACACCCTGGTGTTTGTGCCAAAAACATTGAATATGACACCGTTTTCTATTGTGACAAATACCGTACTCATTGACATATAACCGCAAGGACGGCTTACCGTAGAAGTTTAGTCGATATTTTGCCCCATGAATCAACCTATAGGATTTTGGATTTTAGATTTTCGATTTTAGATTTTAAAATGCTGACACTGTAATCCCAAACTAGTACAAGTCGGCGGAAATACGCCTACCATTTCCCTAGCTCCCATGCTCCACGTCCAGCCTCGTGAACGAAGGCAGAGCCTTCATTCGCTGGGTGGCCACGCAGAGCATAGTCACCAGATAAAATGCTGACACTGTAATCCCGAACTAGTACAAGTCGGCGGAAATACGTCTACCATTTCCCTAGCTCCCATGCTCCACGTGGGAGCAGAATAGCTAGCATTTAGATCAAGTTATAGAACAGAAATTGTTGGATGGGTGACTGTTTACAGTTGAAAGATTCCTGTTTACTGGTGATGGGGTCGAGCGATAAATCCGCAATCTTTGCTCAAAATCGATCGTTCTCTAATCACCAGCTAAAATTATGCCTGCAAGTGAATATGATCCGAATCAGTCCGACCAATCGGCAATCACTGATTTAACCAAGCTCAAACCCGTACATTTCGCCGATTTAATTCGCACAGCCCAATTAGTATATAATCCTGCTTCCTGCGCTTCTGGAATTGATGTTCAAGTGGATTGGCAGGCATTTGGTATGTCTTTAGTTGTGGAAGAAAATCTCCGAACTCTGGGTGCAGAGTACCGCTATGAAATGCCGAATATCCCCCCGGAAGAGATTTGGGGTAAGTTGCTACCGGAAACCAGAATTTGGTTTGTAGAAAATCGCGAACAACTGTGGAAGTTTGAAGAATATTTTCCTGCCTTGGATGAGGATTGAGTTGATTTAATCAGTTGGATTTAAGTTACAAATTTAATGGTTTAGACCACTAAGCATTGACGGTTGACTGTTGACTGCTGATGATGTGCTGTTGATACTCAATAAAATCTCCCTACTGACGCACAAGAGGTACTTTGACCGATGGAATAACTAAAATTTTACTTGCTCCTTACGTAATAATACATGCGTATTATTACCCTTGTCATCTTCTAGCATTCCATTAAACTTATACACATATACACTTAAACTAGCATCTACCAAATCTTTACTTTTCCAAGAATTTACTATCCCCCCATAGCTGTAAATTTTGGGTATAGTGGGATGACTCCATCGCCTTAAATTTTTTCAACCTAAAGTATCTGTTAGAGCAAGTAGTCGTGGCAAGTAATAAAATTCTAGTTATTGATGATACTACAGTTGTCAGGGTCAAAGTACGCGAGATGCTACCCCCTGGGAACTTCCAAGTTTTAGAAGCAAAGGATGGGCTAGAAGGGCTAAATTTGATTCGTCAAGAAAAATTTAGCCTGATAATGCTTGACTTTCTCCTACCGAAGATGAGCGGATGGGAGGTTTTTCAGCAAATTCAAGCTCAATCTGATTTGCGCAAAACTCCCTTGGTAATTATGTCGGGACGTAAAGAAGAGGTGACGGAAAAAATCTCTGAACCCTTTGAATATTTTGAGTTTCTTGGCAAACCTTTTGATCAAAAGCAATTAATTAGCGCTATCAAGTCGGCAATGGCGAAGGCGAAATTACCCCGTCAAGAAACTACGCAAATACATGCGTATCAGTCTCAGCCGAATGCTGGTGCTGTTGCGGGAAATTCCGATAGTGAGATTCAGTCCTTAAATGACAAAATAGCCAAAATGCAAGCCGAAATCGATACTCTCAAAAAGCAACTTACTCAAGTAGTCACCTTTATTAAGCAAAAAGTTAAATAATTACTGCAAATTTTCTGATGTTTGCTGGAGGAGAAAAAGCCTGCTGGAGTGGGCTTTTTTTGTTTTTATGATGAATTTTGATCGAGTAATTTGAAATTGGGGTGTGCTGTTCGTGTGCAAACACGCTAGCGGTCAAAGTATTGTATAGGACTTCCATCTTTCCATCTATTGCATTCTTTTTTCCAATAGGTATAAAAACTACTTTGGTACAAAACACTCACGTTATATTACATAGTTGGACTCCACCGTGAGCATTAGCCAAATACGCACAAAATTACTGTAACCAGGGCTACTCTCGATTCACTACTCCCTACTCCCCATTTATGCTGCAATAATGGTTCTAGCAAGTGTATCTACGGTAGGGCAATAATGAAGAATCAGCATGTTTTGTTAACAGGTGGTGTCGGTGGACTCGGTTTAGGGGTGACACCTGCTGTGTTAGAAAAAGGTGGCCACATAACGATTCCCTATGTTAATTATCAACAGGTTGAACGTCTTAAGGGTTATGTAAATCCGGCTGATTTCGCGAGAATTCGATTTGTGACAGCAAACCTTAGTGATGAGGTAGTGGTTGCAAGATTGATTGATGAAATGCCACAGGTTGATGTGTTGATTCATCTGGTGGGTGGGTTTTCAATGGGTAAAACCGACTCCTATAGCTTTGATGCGTGGAAGGCAGATTTTGAGCTCAATTTGCATACGACATTTTTGTGCTGTAAACACGCTTTGCGACGAATGCGGGAAACTGGATACGGACGAATTGTAACGGTTGGTTCTCGTGGTGCGGTTGAACCTGTGGGACAATTGGCCGCGTATTGTGCTGCTAAAGCGGGAGTGGTAGCCTTAACCAAGGCGATCGCAGATGAAACTAAAGGGACTAATATCACTGCGAATGTAGTTCTTCCCAGTGTGATCGATACTCCTGCCAATCGGGAAGCAATGGGTAGTGCGGATGCTGATAAATGGGTCAAACCCCAATCTTTAGCTGAAGTTATCTGTTTTCTGGCTTCCCCTGCTGCTGGTGATATCCGGGGTGCTGCTATACCTGTATATGGTAATGTTTAACTGCACACTAATTGGGGCTTGCACCACTCTTACTGGCTACTTCGGCTAAAACTACTTTTTTCTCCCCCCAAATACTTGTTTATTTACCAGTTTTTTGAAAAAATATCTTCATTCTTCAGTGGTGCATTTCAAAATCTTAATTTTAGGGTTATAACTTTTAAAACCTTTGTCAAAGGCTATACATTTTACAAAAATTAACAACACTTTTGATGCAAGCGGTCTCAGTATTTCCCGGTTGAATATCTAAAGGCTTGTCTATAATTTGCAGGTTTGAGTATTGAACAAGAGAATCAAAGCTGAAACTATCTTGTTTAAATCGTGTTGACATTTGAATGTTAGCTTCCATTCATTAAGCATCCTTTTCTTTGAATGCCATATGATAATAGAATATTTAGGAAATTGAAAATCTCTTGTATAGGTGGGTGAGTGTAAAAAAATATTGTTTTGTTTTTAACTGTATAGCGGAGCGAGCGTTGGGGAAAATCCTTTGCATTTGTCCTAGTCTCAGCAGTTGATAATAGCTTTTGAAAGCCTATAACCGACTTTTGAATTTCCATCCGGACAAGCTTGAATAGGGAAAGAAACTAGCAATTGTGATGGTTTGAGACAAATTGACCTTTGTGTGTTCCACCATTGATTGTAACCAGGCGGATGTATCCAAGTTAATCAGCGCTAAGTCAATCACCTTTCGCAATGAAATATCAGGTACTCGACCAAATTTTTAACAAGGGGAATACACCACGGAAAATTGAGCAATTGTGGATTAATCAGCAATTGCTAATTACTAATTTTTCGGAACAAGTCCAGCGTTTTGCTGATAATCCGGAAGAAATTGCCATTGGGAAGGATATTCGCCGAGGATTTCCGGAATTAGTTGGTGCGGAAGGCGTTTTATCCCGGTTATGGAGTGGGGAGGAGGAGTTATTTTCCTTAGAATGTATTACCCGTAGCGATGAAAATCAACAGAGTTTATATATTGATATTTATGTGTTTGTGGAAGATAATTCCCCTACAGATGAAAAAAATTTAGTAATTTTAATTATTGATGTCACTGAGAGGGTATTTATTTCTCAACAATTTACGCAACGCATTAACGAAGCAAACCTTTTATCAAGCATGTTGGTGGCATATAAAAATTATATGGATCAGGTGCTGGCTTCGATTGCGGATGCTTTAATTGTGACTAATAAAGCGGGAGAAATCAAGCGAATTAATCGAGCGGCAATAGATCTATTTGGTTATGGGGAAGAGGAGTTAATAAATCAGCCACTTTCTCGGATTATTGATGAAAACCAAATTATCAAACAGGCAATTCAACAGCGAACTTTATTTGATAAATATTTTCGTAATTTTGAAGCAGTTTGTCGAACTAAAAATCAGGAGAAAATTTTGGTAGCATTTTCCTGCTCTTTAGTTCCGAAGAAAATAGCTGGAAATGAAGATATTGTTTATGTTGGACGTGATATTACAGCGAGAAAACTGCGACAACAAAGAATAGCAACCCAATCAATTGTCACAAGAATTATTTCCGAATCAGCCCCTTTAAAAACATCTATTCCAGAGATTTTACGGGTGATTTGTCAAGGGTTAGATTGGGATATGGGGGAATTGTGGACAGCTAATCAATATATACCGATTCCGGGGAAAAAACAAGGAGCAAATCCGATTCTGCGTTGTGTGGAAATTTGGTCATCGAGAACCGTTAATGCACGCAATTTTAAATCGATTACTTGGCAAACCATATATACCCCAGGAATCGGGATACCGGGAAGAATTTGGTTAATGGACACACCTTTATGGGTGAGGGATATTCGGGAAGAAGAGGATAATTCCTCAGTGCGATCGCAAGTTGCTTTGTCAACGGGTTTACAAGCTGCCTTTGGTTTTCCAATTTCGGATGAGAAGCAGATGTTTGGGGTAATGGTGTTTTGGAGTCGGGAAGTTCAAGCTCCGGATGCAGATTTATTACAAATGATGGTATCAGTTGGTAGTCAAATTGCCGAACTTATTAAACGTAAACATTACGAAGAAGCTTTATTTGCCAGCGAACAAAGATATCGCGATTTATTTGAAAATGCTAATGATTTAATTCAAGCTATTGATGTATCTGGCAAATTTTTATATGTCAATAAAGCTTGGTATGACACAATGGGTTATAGCCCCGCAGAAGTGGCAAAAATGAATATGTTTGATATTATCCATCCAGACTATCTGCAACAAAGTCGGCAAATTTTCTATCGAGTTATGTCCGGTGAAAAAATTGATATGGCAGACACTGCTTTTATCACTAAAGATGGTAAAAAAATTATTTTAGAAGGTAATATTAATTGTCAATTTGTAGATGGGAAACCCACCGTAACTAGAGGTATTTTTCGAGATATTACCCATCGCATTGAAGCAGAAATCGCCCTGCGTCAACAACAACAACAAACGGAGAAACTACTTTTAAATATACTTCCCGAACCCATTGCCAATCGTCTGAAAACTCAACCCGGAAATATTGCCGAAAATTTTGCCGAAGTATCTGTTTTGTTCGCGGATATCGTGGGATTTACTGAAATATCTTCCCAACTCAGCGCCATTCAACTCGTGAATTTATTAAACCAAATTTTTTCTGCCTTTGACCGTTTATGTGACCGATATGAACTAGAAAAAATCAAAACCATTGGTGATGCTTACATGGTGGTCGGAGGTCTACCAACCCGTCGTCATGACCATGCGATCGCGATCGCGAATATGGCTATTGATATGCTGGAGGAGATTAAGCATTTTAATCATGAAAATAATCTCAATTTCCGCATTCGGATTGGCATCCATTCTGGTGCGGTTGTTGCGGGGGTAATTGGAATTAAAAAGTTTACCTATGACCTGTGGGGTGATACGGTTAATATTGCTAGTAGAATGGAGTCTCACGGCATTGTGGGGAAAATACACGTATCTGAAGATACTTTTAATCTCCTCAAGGAACAATTTGTGTTGGAAAAACGCGGTGATATTCAGGTAAAAGGTAAAGGTTTGATGACGACCTATATTTTATTAGGACGGAAATAGTTAGGGTTATAGATTTACCAGTTCCACATCTTTTAAATCATACAAAATATACAAATTCAAGCTTAAGACAAACTAATCTGTAAACGCTCACGAAAACATCAGAAATCCACAATAGAAATCCACAATGAGAATTATCAGTTTGTGATGGAGAATTTACCGTCAAAATCAGGAGCGTTTCCAATGAAAAAAAGATTATCGTAATCACTCTCAAGTTGCAAAAAAAGTCGCAGTTGCAACCAAACCTGGTAAAAAACAGTTTAGTATATGCAATGTTCTTCTTGATGTTGCTGCATTTGGCGTATTTATTAGTTCCAGTACGATTTTAAGTTTATCTGTGCTTGATTCCCTTGCTGAATTCCCTTTTGGGGAGAACTCCCTATACGAGTACGAAAAACCAGAATTTCACCGCACATCCATTCCTTGGCTGCAAAATCGTACTGATTGTGAACATACGGGTAGAACCTGGGAAGGAGATAAATGCTGGGATGGGGAACATGACCCTACATTCTAAATATATACTGTTATACCTAAATATATATTGTTATACTCCTATCTCCAATCACTTACTTAAATCTTTCCTTAGCTTCACTAAATGCTGTTTGCATCACCGCTTTAATTTTAGCTGGATCAGGTTTTTTCCCACCCATCAAATCACCAAAGTATACACAAGCACCTTCACCCAAAGACCAAGTGTAAGCAGCAGCCCAAGATGCCGCTATTACACTACCAAAACCAGGTATAAATTTAATCAATTCCCGTCCTACCATCTGGGCTAAAAATCCTCCCGCGATCGCACTGACAATTCCCCCTGCTTGGGATGGTGTCAGAGTTTGTCCATAGAGTTGACCGAGAACCGTTACCATTGATACTTGCAGTGCGGTTAATACGGGCATGGTCGCAAAGGGTAAGGGAACCGCAGCTAGAGTTGCAGCCATAATTGCAAAAGCCAGCATATAGCGTCTACTCACATCTCGGTATAAATTGCCAATTCTATCACTCATTCCCCGATCCAGTAGCTGGTAGATGGTACGTGCTTCTGCTTCTGGTAATAATTCTGCTAAGGTATCGCGGAGGGCTTCAATTCCGTAAAACACAGGTTGATAACCGTCTTCTTCGAGGGTAAAGTCAATCAAAACTGCTCGGTCGTACAAACCTGTAAATCCCTCTTTAATCGCTGCAAAGGCTCTATTTACCGCTTCCAAATCTGGCGGATAGGAGGGATGGTTGTCAACCGTGGGGGGATAAACTTCATGGGTGCAAGTTACTACCAACAAACAGGGAATATCCGGATACCTTTGCCGTAGGGTTTGAGTGACTAGACGCAGGGAATCATGGGCAAAATCATTTATCTTCACCGTTAATATTAATACCCGTGCCCCCCGACTTTCTAGGGCTAAATCCCCACTCAATTCCTGAATAATTAGTTGGGTATCCCGTTCCACATCTCCCAAACCCACCGTGTCCGTAAATATTAACAAAGGTAAATCCTCAGAAGGATAGGCATAGCGAGTGGTATGTTGAGTATGGGGACGAAAACCCTCACCGATAATTTCGGCGGAAACCCCCGTCAAACCTCTAACAATGGAGCTTTTTCCGGCTTGGGGTTTGCCTATTAACAAGGCTTCCGTGGTTGGCAATTGTTGGCGTACCTGTGCCAAAATTTCGGCGATTTGCTCATCACTAACGCTAAACCATTTTGTCAGATTTCGGGAAACTTGCTTAACAGGAAAAAGTCCCGTGATTTGGGAAGCCAAGTTACCAAATACGTTAGTAATCTTTTTAAGGGGGGAATTTTCAGATGAACCCTTTGGTTTGTTCATGGTCGCTGAAGCAGTCGGGAGAAAATAGAAGTTTTTAAAAACCTCCTGGAATATTGAGAATAAAATTTAGTCAACCAGGTATCAGCCAGTTATTGACTTTGTTCTCAACGAATAATAAATGAAGTTACTTTGAATCTTAACTTCCAAAATTATTGATTCAAAGGGATTGTAGCGTTGTAAATCCGTCATATCTAGCTCTCTCAGGAGTATTCACGTTAAAATATAAGGCGCTAAAGCCCAACTACATGCCTTTCATCACCTATCAAACACCTATCAAAATTAATGGTATGGACCACTAGTATTCGATCAAATCAACAACACTAGGCCAAGGTAGGTAAGGGGAGCAGGGGGAGCAGGGGGGAGTACTAGTGGTCTATCGTATTGAATATTGAATATGAGGGGTTTGTAGTTTGTTAGATCGCTTTTATCGCTTAAATAAAGGGCTAAAACCCAACTACAAACTTAAAATTATTAATGTGTCAGGCTAAATGTTCTCATTTTTCTTTCCTTTATTCCCTACACCCTAATTTCCTCATTTACTGTAGACAGCGAATAGCTTCCAGCAATCCCCGTGCTTTATTTAAAGTTTCTTCGTATTCCTTCTCTGGTACCGAATCAGCAACCAAACCAGCACCAGCTTGGACGGAAACGATACCATTGCGAACCACCATTGTACGGATTGCGATCGCGGTATTTAATTGTCCCTCAAAATCATAATACCCATACACCCCCGAATACACTCCTCTGCGGGTAGGTTCCAGTTCATTAATTATCTCCATCGCACGGATTTTTGGCGCACCACTCACGGTTCCAGCAGGAAAACAAGCTTTTAATAAATCCCACGCGGTTTTACCCGGAGCCAATTTACCCACCACATTACTAACGATATGCATAACGTGGGAATAACGCTCAATCACCATCAACTCATCGACATGCACAGTACCACTTTTACACACCCGTCCCAAATCATTTCGTCCTAAATCCACTAACATCACATGTTCCGCGACTTCCTTCGGGTCATGTAACAAATCCTCTGCTAAAGCATTATCTTCCCCAGGAGTTTTCCCCCGACGACGGGTTCCTGCAATCGGACGCACTGTCGCAATTGTATTCCCTTCCCCATCCTTATCGGCTTTAACCATCACCTCCGGACTGGAACCAATAATTTGCCAATCATTAAAATTAAAATAGGCCATGTAGGGAGAGGGATTAATCTGACGCAAAGAACGATACAAAGCAAAGGGGTCTCCTTTGTACTCCGTACTTAAGCGTTGGGAAATTACGACTTGGAAAATATCCCCTGCTTTAATGTATTCCTTGGCCTTTTCCACACACTCGCAAAACTGCTCACGGGTAAAGTTACTGGTATATCCCATCGTTTCCTCACCAATTACAGGTCTGCGTCCCGGTGGAGTCCATGCAAGAACTGCTTTTTCTGGTGCAACAGGTGCGGATAATTTCTCCACCATTCCTACTACCTGCTGACCAGCTTGAGTATAGGCTTGTCGTAAATCTACATTCGGATCACGCAAATCGGCATAGGCAACAGCCCAAATTCGCCGTTTCACCTGGTCAAATATTAACAAATGGTCAACCTGCATCCATAACCCATCGGGAAGATTGCGCTCATCCTGACCATGAATTTTGACACGCGGTTCAATCCAGTTGATTAATTCATACCCCCAAAACCCAAATAAACCACCAATTCCTGGGGGTAATTCTGGCAATTTTACAGGATGGTAGGGTTGTAAACACTCAGCTAAGGCGACAAATGGATCTCCCGTAAACTTTACCTGGGAACCATCCCGATGGATCTGCACCGTTTCCGCACCCCGTGCTTCTAATTTCCACAGGGGATTACTACCAACAAAACTATATCTGCCAATAGTTTCGCCACCTTCCACAGATTCCAGCAAAAAACTATATTTATCTTCGCTGCAAACCTTATACCAAGCAGAAACAGGAGTATCTAAATCGGCTACCCATTCTTGATAAACAGGGATAAAATTACCATTTTTTGCTAATGCTGCGAATTGGGAAAAGTCGGGGGATACCATAATTAAACGCCAAGTTGTGGATGCTAAATGCCGAGATAATTGAATTAAATTCAAGGTTTCTAGTAATGGATTAAAATTTTACCTTTTCCCTGAAGCATTTTATCCCAATTCTTTCTCCGCATTTAGCACCCCTGGGGAGATACAAGCTGGATTTTACTTAGTATCAATTGGAATTTTAGATTTTGGATTTTGGATTTGATCGCAGTTTCCGCTTCGGTGAGGTACGATTTTAAGTCTGCTGATAATTTTATTAATCAAAGCTAGATAAATCTTAAGATGTACCTCCGAAAGCTGGAGAAAGGCTACAGCATCATTACCTTTGCCCAGGAAAGTTGCTGGGGAGATGTTTTTCCGACAAACAACTCTATGGGTTTTTGCTACAGAAGGTAACTCTCTGAAATTTAACTTTCAAATATCAGGGGTAAAGTCCTGACTACGAACCCAAAATCACCCATCCACAATCCAAAATATACTGATTTATTAAACGTCGTGGGTTGCTTTGCCGCTAAATTTAATTTGCGCAGGACTGGGGTTTTGACCAATACTACGACCGACAAGGCGCACAGACTGACGACCTTCATTAACTTTTTCTGGGAAAACACCATCTGCCGGGTGAATCATTGTGGTTTCGCCACTGGGAAGAATTCGGTAAATTTTATAATCAGTGATTTTAAATTTCCGAAGTTGAGCGCCCAAGGCAATACCATATTCCTTGCGAGCGATGTACAATAGGTTCTCACCTTGACGCATCACCGCAGCACCACCAGTGGGCATTTCAAAAACTTGCTCCTTGGGACTTGTCCAAGTGATAGCATACTTTTCCTCTTCTTGGGCTTTTAAGAGTAGGCCACCGGTGCTACCACCGAATAGGGGGGTTTGTCCAGAAAGTGTTTCTGCCATAGTTTTTTAACTCGAACGTTTTTACGGCATCCTAACACTGGTCGGCTATGGATATGGCGTTTTTTTCATAGTATGTAACAGTTTGTTGTGAAGGATGAATTCTATACTATAAATTAGGCTATTTGTCAAACTAAAAATTCTGAAAACACAAAACAATATGGCATCCTCAATATCGTAAAGTGGTATTATAGGTAATTTAGGCCAAATCTGGAGCGAATTTGGTCAAGTCTTCTCCTATGAGGGGAAAAATTGATTGGAAATGAAATGATTGGAAAGATTGGAAAGAGCAAAAAATTCTACCTGGTTTGAATCGGGTTTAACCCCATTATCCAAAAATCTCTAGAACCTGGAGAGAGTAGGAAGCAAATCTACCCGTTATCTTTACAAACGGTACAAGCGGCAATAAATTGAAGCTTGAGAAATACCTATAAAGACCGTAGATTCAGAATGAGTTAAATCCTTAACTTTACTGTGAAGAATCACCCTGAGACGAAAATTAAGTCAAATTTACCTTCATCAAAGAAGCTCAACTTGACAAGCTGAAGTTAATTGATTCTTTAGTAGGCACCCAATATTCCTCGTAGTGTGTGATGGGTGAAGGCTACTGCTTGATGTTACAGTGGCTTCTCTGGTCACGCATAGAGGTAAAAAGAAGACTGCTTTTGTGAAAATTCCGTAATTTAACCCCAATTTAGTCGCTTGAGCTTAAGTCAGATATTCGGTAGTTGCAAACTGATTACGAAGATTGGAGATTAAGCTGGCAAAACATTGGTAAAACAAATGCTTAATATAGAGTAAAGTCTTGGTAAAAGCTCAGAAAATATATCCAAAGTTGGATATATTTGATACCCAATACCGCTAGATTAGGAATTATGTTTCGTTTGAGTTGCGTAAGCGCATTAGCTGGCGGCGCATTTGCGGAGATGCTTTGAATTCTGAGATTTCGTAAGCCTTCACGTTGGTTTGAAGGTATTCGAGGAACTCATCTTGTCCTTCACATAACGCCTCCAATAACACTTGTAAAATCTGTTCTGGGTCGCTTAACAGGCTCTTTTCTTCGACTAGGCGAAACTTGAGATGGATTTCGCACTCGTATACGCCGACATCAGAGTTTTCGAGTTGGCGTGCTAATGGCTTTGAACTCATAGTTGTAGATTCCTTTGGCTGGTGGTTGTCTGCTTTGTTAAGCTTTGAAGTGCAGGCGGGATTTAAGGTTAGTTTTGACTTAAATCAAAGTTTAATCGATATTTGACTGTGATATGTCTCAGTAAACGCTGTATATCATGATGACACTCCCTTGTATTTTTCGTAATCAACCTTTGATAACGAGGTCTACACTTTAACACCCCAGCAATAGTCAATGTAAACCAATAACTATTATTAAATTTCTTCAGCCTTCTTCAATAAAGATTCTGTAAGAACTAGCTGGTTCTTTTTAAAGTGTTTTTACACCATGCTGAATTGAACGTCAATAACAGTTTTTGTTTTTACATTAAAAAGGTATTTTTACGTAAGTAAAAACGCTGGTTTTGGAGGCAGCTACAAGACAGTTATCAGTACCCATTAAGGTTTTGAACATGAGTGGGTAGTTTTACTAAATGTATTATTTGTGCCTTTATTGCCCCATGAACTGGCAATTTACTGAGTAAAAGCAACTGAGGAATTGTACATTTAAGAACTATATATGTACTGAGGAAAAGAAGAATTTAGCTGTGGAAAATTGGGATATCTAGAGAATAGCGGTGGGTAAAGCTTAGGGAAACGGGTTTGTAGTTGTGGCTGGAGTCTGGAAAAAGCTTTAAGATTAAAGGGCTAAGGCGCTACTGCGAACATATCTCACCCATGCAAATGACTGTGATTTTTACAAACAAGGGCATTTAGTTTTGAGACAGCGATCGCAATCCTTCAAGTTCCCTGATTTGGGACTGGTCAAAATTTTTGACAAATAGCAAAACCAAGGCTGATTATCTAGGCTGGGAAAGTCTACAATAATCGAGAGTGCGACAAAATTTCAGTCAAATATAGCAATTTAAATACAAAAACCCGATTCAGCTATGGATAATCCAACCCTGCTCAAATCAACAACCCGACACATTCATATTTTCGCTGCGGAACTGGATGCAGACGGAGAACTCATTCCCAGTAATCAGGTATTAACCCTGGATATTGATCCAGACAACGAATTCGACTGGAGTGAGGATGCTTTGCGTCAGGTTCAAAGTCGGTTTAATGATTTGGTCGAAGCTTCCGATGGCGTTGAACTAACTGACTACAACCTGCGACGGATTGGTTCCGACTTAGAACACTTTGTGCGATCGCTCCTACAAGCGGGGGAAATTAGTTATAATCTCAACGCCCGTGTCAACAATTACAGCATGGGTTTACCACGGGTTGAACCTGTATCTTCCTGAGAAGTAAAGGGAATAGGGAATAGGGAGTAGGAACGTGGTAAAAATTGGGAAGCCGTGTGTAGCATGTCTACACGAGCAATCCAAGATCCACAATCCCAAATCCAAAATGGTATTACGTTTTCCGACAAAACTCACCCTTGTTTGTGTTTTCTGGTTATTATTTCAAGTCTCAGCCAAAGCCGGAGAGTTGATCGGACGGGCTATATTAAACGCTGACACCTTTGCAGTTGGTAGCACCTCCGGTCAATTTAAACAAACCCAGCGATCGCTCCCTTTTCACCATGCTCAACCTGTACAGGGTTTTTCGAGTGTGGAACCAGGTCCGCGTCCAGGTACCTATTTTGTGTTGTCGGATAATGGTTTTGGTAGCAAAGCCAATTCTCCCGATTACCATCTGCGAATTTATGCAGTGGAACCGGATTTTCGCAATGGACAGGTGTACCCGATACATATGAAAACTGGAGACCGTTTACCTCGGTTTAATCACGATAGTTTTATCGAGTTTCGGGATTCCCAACGGCAAATATCCTGGGGAATTATTGCCGATTCTCCCAACTATCCCCAAAGTCAAATTCCTGTGAGTCCCTGGATTCGCAACCAACGGGTGCTAACTGGGGGAGATTTTGACCCAGAATCCTTCCGTCGGGTCAAGAGTGGCTTTTGGTGGGTTGGCGATGAATTTGGCCCGTTCCTGCTCCATTTTGACCCCAGAGGAGAGCTTTTACAACCACCAATCCCCATTCCCAATTTAACCCAGGTTGGTACAGCTACAACAATTCGCTCCCCCGACCATCCGGATTTTGTCAACTTGAGTCGAGAACAACGTCAACAACAAGCAAATTTACCTGGTTCCGGAGGACTTGAAGGGATGGCAATTAATCCGGCGGGTACAAAATTGTACTTGATGCTAGAAAAAACTTTAGTGGGGGACAAACCGAAAAAGTTACTTATATACGAGTTTGATTTAACAGAACAAAAATTTACAGGTCAGGTTTTTCAGTATCAATTAGAGCAGCCCCACTATGCCATCGGTGAAATTACTGCCATTAACGACCGGGAATTTCTGGTGATTGAGCGAGACCATCGACAGGGAGACCCCAACCATCCAGGATTCAAACAACCAGCTCAATTTAAACGTATTTACAAAATTAATCTGAATCAACGGGATGGAGATGGATATGTCAGTAAAGAGCTATTAGTGGATTTATTAAAAATTGCTGACCCTAGGGGTATTGGAGGGAGAGCAACGAAAAATGGTATTTTTACCTTCCCCTTCGTCACTATTGAAAGCGTTCTTCCCATTGACCGACGGACTTTATTGGTAATTAATGACAATAACTATGCGGATAGTGTCGGTCGCGACCCAAAGCAGGTGGATAATACGGAATTTATTTTGATTCGTCTTCGTCAAGATTTGGATTTGGAGGTAGGGAAATAGGGAATAGTCTGCACATAATCTTACACCAGAATAACTCCCTACTTCCTGTAGAGACGACCCGACGGTTTGTCTCTACTCCCTGGAAAAATCTTTAATCGCCGAAATTACTCGGTCTTGTTGTTCCATCGACAATTCGGGAAACATGGGTAAAGAAACCACTTCATGACAAATTTGTTCCGATACAGGTAATTGTCCGGGTTGATATCCCAAGTGTTGGTACACAGGTTGGAGATGTAAAGGCATGGGATAATAAACCATTGTATTTACGCCTTGGTCTTGTAGCTTTTGGCGGAAATTATCCCGTTGACCATCGATTACCCGAATGGTGTATTGATTCCACACACTTTCTCCACCGGGGTGTTGTTGCGGTAGGATGATACCTGGAACTGCATGAAGATACTCTTGATAACGTTGAGCGATCGCACGACGTTGTTGGTTCCATTTATCTAGGTAGGGTAGTTTGACTTTGAGGATTGCTGCTTGAATTGCGTCCAAACGACTATTAATGCCAACTTCCTCGTAGTAATAACGGTTACGCTGTCCGTGTTCTTTGATCATCCGGATTTTAGCTGCTAATTCTGGGTCATTGGTGGTAATTGCTCCCCCATCTCCAAAAGCACCCAGGTTTTTAGTTGGGTAAAAACTAAAACAACCCACATGGCCAATACTCCCAACTTTTTTCCCTCCCCAAGTTGCACCCGTTGCTTGGGCACAGTCTTCAATAATACTTAAATTATGGGTAGTAGCCAGTTGCATAAGTGCATCCATATCCACCGCTTGTCCAAATAGATGCACGGGAATAATTGCCTTGGTTTGCGGTGTAATTGCGGCTGCAACTTGGTTAATATTCAAATTGTAGGTAATTGGGTCAATATCAACAAATACCGGAGTCGCACCAACTGCACTGACAACCTCTGAAGTCGCAATAAACGTAAATGGGGTCGTAATCACCTCATCCCCTGCTCCAATACCCAATCCCCGCAAAGCCAAAAATAGGGCATCCGTACCAGAATTGCAGCCAATCGCCGTGGAAACATGATGGTACGCAGCAAATGCTTGTTCAAACTCTGCTAAAATCGACCCGCCAATATAACGTCCTGATGCCAAAATATCCAGAACTATAGCACTAACTTCCGGTTCAATCACCGCATATTGGTGACGATTATCAAACGCAGGGATGGAATTGAGATGTTGAGTCATAACTTTTCGATTTAACTTGGCTTTCTTGATTGGGTGTGAGATTAGGTTTATTGGGATTTTGAATGAAATCTGGTGTCAGATGCTGTTTGCTGAAATACGCTTTGATAGGCGATTTTACTTAATTTCGGTCTGCTGTTGGCGCAGTGCTAGCTGTAAAAATCTTTTAGTGGAGTTAGGGAAGGGGAAACAGGGGACAGAGAATAGCTTTAACCTTGATTCCCATTTGGAGGAGACTCCAAAAAGTTACAGATGCAGCCAAAATAGTCTCAAAAGCTTACAGTATAGGAGTTTAACTATTTTTCAGCAAGTCCTATTTAATGAATCTAGTGGTTTACCAGACTTTGATTTTTCGCATTTTGTTCAAGTATTTAAACACCACGCAAGTTTATCTACATTACCAACCAAGAAGCCAAGACGCAAATAATGGTTCCGAGGTGGGTTGGAGAAGAAGTTTTCACCCTAATTCCCATTCCCCCCAATATTTCTCTGGTCGCAACATAGAGGATGTTGGTCAAGTATCAATAAATACTTTATCAACCTCTTTTTGAAGACAGTCAATAGGCTCAAACGTGATATTTTTTGTTGTCAACTGCTCCTGTACAGACGCGACGGGTCGCGTCTCCCTCAATTCCCTTCTACCTGTAGAGACGACCCGACGGGTCGTCCCTACTTCGGCTTTTAAAATATTCTCTAGTACCATTTCACTCACATTTTGATACATTTTCTCCCCCTGCTCTCCGTCAGGTATCAACTTCAAAGTAAAACGGTATTAAGGGGAAACCCGCGCAGACGAAACAATTGGTTTGAGTGATGCGTCGTTTCTGCTTGATGATTTAGCCATTAAATCGACCATCGATAATAATTACGAGCTTGTTGACTGCTAAAAGTTAACTAACATTTATAGATGTAGATGTGCGTAGCGCGGCTTCTAGCAGAGAAGCCTTCCTATTGGGTACAGTCATCCATCAAAAGTAGTGAATACACAACTTATTAAATGGGCAACAGCTTATTATTAAGGATGGTGAAGTTTTGTTTTGAAGGATGGCAAGATCACAAATGTATTCAGAAGCAGTATGTATCCTGTATTCTGTCAACCGTATTCTGTCTTCTGTATCCTGTATTCTATTCCTGATATATAAAAAAATATGAAATACTGGTATCAAATTACTCGTAAGTCCCTATACCGTCTGAGTTTAGGATTATTAGTACCAGCAGCGATGATTGGTGCGATCGCGATGGAACCGAAATCAGAACCTGTCCATGCACAAACGGCAAATCAGGGGAGACCCTTACAAATCAAGTCGGATATTCAAGAATACGACGCGAGAAACCAAATAGTCACAGCACGGGGTAATGTACAAATGCTGTATGCGGCCAGAGGAATAAAAGCGACAGCTGCCCAAGCTCAATATTTTAGCCGAGAACGACAAATTGTGCTGAGTGGGAATGTTTATATCCTCCAAGCGGGAGGTAACAGTATTCGCGGTGAACGGGTGACATATTTGATTGACCAAGGTCGATTTATCGCTCAACCTCGGCAAAATCAACAAGTAGAATCGATTTATTTCGTGGATGATGCCAATATCGCTCCCACTGGAAACAACACTCCCCCCCAAACACCCCAATTACGACGTTAACTTTCAAGATCAACAGTGAACCGTGAAGATTGTTTTAGAAAATATTCAAAAATCCTACGGTAAAAGGGTAATTGTCAACCGCGTCAATGTTTGTGTTGGTCAGGGGGAGGTGGTTGGCTTACTCGGTCCCAATGGGGCGGGAAAAACCACCACCTTTTATATTACCACCGGGTTAGAAAAACCTGACCAGGGAAGGGTGTGGTTAGATAATCTGGATATTACCTCCCTACCGATGCATCGACGAGCAAGACTAGGAATTGGTTATCTTGCTCAAGAAGCTAGCGTTTTTCGGCAGTTGACCGTGCGGGATAATTTACTATTGGTGATGGAGCAAACCCGGGTTCCCCGGTGGGAATGGGCTATGCGGATGGATAATTTATTGCGGGAATTCCGTTTAGAAAAGGTAGCTAATAGTAAGGGAATACAGCTATCGGGAGGGGAAAGACGACGCACCGAATTAGCGAGAGCTTTAGCAGCTGGTCGCGAAGGTCCAAAATTTTTGTTACTGGATGAACCCTTTGCTGGGGTTGATCCGATTGCGGTGGCTGAAATTCAGCAAATAGTGGATAAATTACGCGATCGCAATATGGGTATTCTCATTACTGACCACAATGTGCGGGAAACTTTAGCCATCACAGACCGCGCTTATATCATGCGGGAAGGACAAATCCTTGCGTCCGGTGGTGCTGATGAACTGTATGCTAACCCCCTTGTGCGTCAGTACTATTTAGGTGATAATTTCCAAGCTTAATTTGGGAATGGGGAGTAGAGACGACCCACCGGGTCGTCTTTTGGGGAGTGGGAAAATCAACTACTTCCCAGATTGCTATACTGGGAACGGTTGGTTTTTCGTGATTATTTTTTAATTTTTCAATATTTAAATTTTATTTACACCAAAAAGGGTGAAAAATTAAACTTTCCAAATTTACCTGGGATTAGTTTATATCGCTAACCGCTTGCAGTACCATCAACCACCAATACTGAGAGCTGTGAATTGAATCTGACACCCATTAAGGAGGAGTAATGATTCGGTCAAGACTAAATTTATTACCCTGAATACCTTTTATTTATTTTCTCATTTTCTCTAACTTTCCCACTTCAGCTGACACCAAATTTCAATGGCAAAGTTCAAGTCGCTATATACCCTTAACTCCCTTATTCCCTTCTCGCGAATGGATCGATATTTATTACGCGAGTTACTCCCACCTTTTTTATTCGGAGTTGGTGCATTTGCTTCCCTGGTTTTGGCAATCGATAGTTTAATGGAATTAATGCGTAAACTAGTGGAATCTGGTTTACCCATTGGTGTAGCGGTTAAAGTAGTATTTTTGCAACTGCCGAAAAGTGTGGTATTTGCCTTTCCCATGTCTACACTGCTAGCAACTTTGATGACCTATAGTAAACTCTCTAGCGAAAGCGAATTAATTGCTTTACGTAGTTGTGGTGTTAGTGTTTACCGCATGGTTGTGACGGCGGTGATGTTAAGTTTAATGGTTACAGGGTTAACGTTTGTTTTTAATGAACAAATTGTTCCTGCGGCTAATTTTGAAGCTGCGACAACTTTGGATGCAGCTTTAAAATCAGAGCGACCAAGTTTTAAAAGGGAAAATATTTATTATCCCGAATATAGGCAATTTCGCGATGAACAAGGTAATAAACAAAGGATTCTTACCCGTCTATTTTATGCTGACCAATTTGATGGTCAACGGATGAAAGGTTTAACAATTATTGACCGCTCCCAGGAAGGTTTAAATCAGATTATCGTTGCGGAGTCCGGTGAGTGGAACCCTGCGGAAAATATTTGGGATTTCTATAATGGTACAGCCTATCTTGTGTCTCCAGACCGTTCCTATCGAAATATCGTTCGCTTCCAACATCAAAAAGTGGAATTACCCTCCGCACCTTTAGATTTAGCACAGCGTAGTCGTGATTATGAAGAAATGAATATTGCCCAATCCCTGGAGCAATTAGAATTAGAAAGGTTAGCTGGTGACGAACAAAAAATTCGCAAACTAAAGGTGAGGATTCAGCAAAAAATGGCCCTTCCCTTTGCTTGTTTGGTATTTGGTTTAGTGGGTTCCGCAGTGGGAACAATTCCCCAAAGAACTGGGAGAGCAGCTAGTTTTGGTTTAAGTTTGGTGGTAATTTTTACTTACTATTTAGCTTTAGTCACCACCCGTGCTTTGGGTGATGGGGGTATACTTTCCCCGATTGTTGCTGCTTGGAGTCCAAATGTATTTGGGTTAACTGCTGGATTATTTTTATTAGTGAGAATTGCGAATCGGTGATTTTCAATGGGTAGGGAGTAGTTTTAACCTATCAATTCTACTTTTCATTGGTTCCTAAAAATTATATCGTTTACGCTAATGGTCGCCACATATCAGAGGCTATAAGCGTTGATTATTCTAGTTTCATTTATTTCAAAGTCAAAGAGAATCGATATTACAGATACAAGGTTTTGCTGCGAAGTTTTTTCTTACTCCCTACCTGCACAGATAATTTTCCAAATCAAAGCGGATTCCTATTATTCAGGATTGAAACTAAAAATGAATAATTTTTTATCTAAAACTGATGTCAAAATGTTTGCGACACATTTAGAGTATGAGAGGTAGCAATTCTACGTCTCTACAAAATTGGTATAATCTTCTCAAATAATCCCTATTAGGAATTGGAAAATTTTCCCATTCCTCCAAGAAAGACTAACCAAATCATAACAACAATCCAGTGGATGAAAACGATTGTCCAGAGGGAACCAGTGAGTGCGTAGGTGATGGTGCAGGTGATTCCTAAGAATCCAGCAAAGCTCAAAAATGTCGGGTGAGAAAATCTTGCTTTAACTGCTGAATATAAATATTTGGCGGTGATTTGATGATAAATAATAAATAAAAATAAACCGAAAATTCCCCACATTCTCCATATATACCAGTTGGTGGTTTCGATGGGGTGGGGTAGTAATAAAACTCGAAAAAATAGCTCTTCTAATAAAGCTGGGAAGAATAGACAACGCAGACTCAGTAAAAGTTTTCTTAGCCAATTTCCTGACCAATATTGGAGATGGAGAAAATTAAATTTAAAACCGATGGGAAGGGTAATGAGGGAGAAAAAGATTAACGCGATCGCCACAATACCCAAGTCTCCGGTTGTCGGAATTAATAGAGAGGCTAACAAACGATTGAGAAGAACTGGTAAGGGGGAAATATCGGAGTGGTATTTTAATTTGCCCAAAAAATACCGTTGGTGGGGGGGGTTTGATGGTTGATTGCCAACCTCCCACCTGATTGGTACGGAGGAATTGGAGGGTGGCTCCCTGTTGTAGAAATATACGGGCAATGTCATCATGGGATTGACGGGGCATCATTGTTCGCCATGTGGTCAAACCAGCCCAAATACTGCCATCGCGAAAGGGTTGGATATCTTCTCCCCTACCCGTACCTGCAAGCATACTTGCTTGACTTTGCCAATCTGCACGGATAATTCCTAGGGGTGTGAGTTGTTGTTCTAGGGATTGACCTAATTGGACTAGCTGTTGGAAGCGTTTGGTTTGCGGGTGGTCGGGGTTGGCTTGTAACCAGGTTTGAATTTGGGGGTTGGTGGCGATTTGCTGTTTAATCACCTGAATGGTGGCATATAGTGCTTGATTAGAATCTTGAACACAGGAAGTCGCTGGTGATACTGTCGCTCCCCCCGTACCATCACCTGTACGATAACGGGCGATCGCAATTTGTAATTGTTTTTGAAATTCTTGAATGGGTGAGAGTTTCATCCCGTCAAAATCGTAATCTTGGGTGACTGGTGCAAATTTAATCAGAACATCGGAGACGGGACGGGTATGTAACCATCCGTGTTGTAGATTTCCCATGTAGTAATCCCAGTTGTGGATTCCGGAGATAATTCCATCGGGATTATGGGCGTAGATTTGGTAATATTTAATATCAAAACGTAACTTATTGGTAAATTCATCCCGAATCACTTCGGCAATCCCAAAGGCAAAGTGTCCAGTAATGGTTTCCACTACCCCCAAGGGTTGGGCTTTTTCTCCCCCAATTCCTCCAAATAGGTGCAGAACAATGGCTTTATCACCTTTTTTCCAAGTGGTCGCGGATTGGTCGTCGGGTAAAATCAGGACTGTATTTAATTTTCCTTTTTGACTAGGAGTATTGCGCCAATTGAGGTGTTTAATATAATTAATGCCTGCTTCCGTACCGATAATGGTTTGCCGGGGTGGAAGAGCAAACAGAGTAGCAGGTGCGATCGCTCTAGCAACAAAAATATTATTGACATCCTTGGCTCCGTAGATATACCAACCATCCGTACCCCCAGGGGATTTTTCTATCTGTCGAGGTGTGGAGGGAGCCAATCCCCTGGTATCGATGGCTTGTTGAGGTATGCGGATAATTTCCGTGGTTCCGTCAAATTTTTGGGAAGCAGGGTTGTAATGTTGGACAAGAAAGTATTCCGGGGATGGAACGGGTTTATAGCCTTTTTCATGATTGTGAGATACATCCAAACCCCTCCCCATCCCTCCCCGATTACCCTACGGGAAGCGAGCTACGGGGAGGGTGCGCAACAGCGCGGGTGGGGTCGTCTTCCATTCCCTTGGGAAATACTCTAATAATTTTGACTAAACCATAAAATCTTGCTGTTACTAAAACAGGTTCACTATCAATTTCTAAAATAGGTGTGTTCGTTTTCGACTCAGCATCCTTTAAAACCGTACTTCCCCTCAAAGCGACAATTGCATCATCCAGGGGATTTGCACCAGCAAGGGAACGCAATACCCCCACATTCTGCACCTGATTTAATCGGGAAGGGTGAATAATTCCCTGTTGTTGACTTTGAATTACCGACTCTGAGAAATTAATATCCCTCCTCACAGCTTGTAAATGGGTCTCCAAATCCGGATTTTTTGCCATTGCAAGCGAATAACCTTCCCCACTAAACTGCTTGCAGACCCTGGAGCAGATTCCACCTCCATCCGCACCCAATCCAAACCATCCCTTAATTCTTCCCTTGTGGGGAGAATTAAACGACCAACCCAGTCAGCAACAGGTTTATAATTAACACCAGGATTTTGATTCAAGGGATAAAAACCAGATTGATTAAAATCCCTAGCAACATGTATAGCGTAATTACTTTGCTTGGCTTGCGATCGCGCTACACTCACAGACAACAACCAAATGAGCAAAATAGTTAGCAAAATGAGTATGCTAAATCGCAGCGATGGTTTTTGAGTTACAGGAAACACAGTAGTTAGAAGACACGTAGCAACTTGCCCTATACTATTACAAATTACGTACGCGAAGCGTTGCCGCAGGCTATTATGAATTACGAATTAAAAATTACGAATTAGTTCCCCCTCACAAACACGAAACGAGAAAATTTACAAATCCACCCGGTTTTTTCCTTATTGATAGAAATATATAGTTGCAGAAAGTCTAGAATTTATTTTGAGGCAGTCATGGCAGTTTTCGAGGGAAACTTTACTTCCAGTCAATCACTACGGTTTGCTCTGGTTATTGGTCGTTTTAATGATTTAATCACCACAAAATTACTCGAAGCGTGTCAAGATTGTTTAAAGCGCCACGGCGTTGATGTCAATCCCCACGGTCAACAGGTAGATTATGTCTGGGTTCCCGGTAGCTTTGAAATTCCCCTAGTTGCGCGTCAACTAGCACTTTCCCAAAAATACGACGCAATCATTTGTCTGGGTGCGGTGATTCGCGGACAAACACCTCATTTTGATTACGTATCGGCGGAAGTTTCCAAGGGAATTGCAGCAGCAAGCTTTCAAACCGGGGTTCCTGTCGTCTTTGGTGTTCTCACCACAGATACCATGCAACAAGCCCTAGAAAGGGCTGGAATTAAAGGTAATCACGGTTGGGATTATGCCATGACCGCCTTGGAAATGGCAACCCTGATGCAGCAAATCCGTAAAGGTATGGGTAATAATGCATACCCCAATCCCCAATCCCTCCCAGCATCCTTTACTGCTAATTACGACTCGATTGCTACGGAGTCAAAAGATTCGTAGGATTTTGGATTGTGAAAGATTTGCTGTATAACCTTGTTATATGGAAATCTGTCTCAATTATTTTTAGGTGTTGCTGAATTTGGGCATGAATTATATTTGTTTAGGTTTTGTATTAAAACCTAAATCACCGTAGAGACGCGATATATCGCGTCTCTACACAATGTCCAATTTTCTCCCCTCCTATCTCCTGTGTTTTCAGATGAATTTTCGTAATGTCAATGAAGTTTGGGGATATGTTTTTGCGGAAGTGTTGTTTCGGTTGGGTTTGCGAACTGTGGTGATTTGTCCTGGTTCCCGTTCCACTCCGTTAACGATGGCTTTGGTTGGACATCCGCAAATTGAGGCTATTCCTGTGTTAGATGAACGTTCTGGGGCTTTTTTGGCTTTAGGACGGGGTTTGATGACGGGTGTACCAACGGCTGTAGTTTGTACTTCGGGAACTGCGGGAGCTAATTTTTATCCTGCGGTGATTGAAGCGTCTGAAAGTCGGGTTCCGTTGTTGTTGTTAACTGCTGACCGTCCCCCGGAATTACGGTTTTGTCATTCTGGACAAACCATTGATCAAGTAAAATTATTTGGTAATTATCCGAATTGGTATGGGGAGTTAAATATCCCAGGAGTTGACCGGGAGAATCTCACCTATTTGCGTCAGACTTTGGTTTACGCTTGGGAAAGATGTATATTACCGATTCCGGGGGTGGTGCATTTAAATATTCCCTTCCGTGACCCTTTAGCACCTACGGGGGATGGGGTGGATTTAACTGTGGTGGAAAGGGTCTTAGATGATGATTTTTTCCGATACTTACAGGATATTTCGCTTAACTCTCCTACTAAATTACCCCTATCTGTAGTTGGAGAGTGGAAAAAAGTTCAGCGAGGTATAATTATTGCCGGAGTAGCGCGTCCCCACCATCCGGAAAAATATTGTCAAGCGATCGCGGGTCTTTCTCGATTTCTCCAGTTTCCGGTTTTGGCTGAGGGGTTGTCTCCAGTTCGTAATTACGCGGATTTGTTTAATAATTTGGTGTGTAGCTATGATTCGATTCTCCGTCGTCCCGATTTTGCCGATTTATTAGTTCCGGAGGTAGTGATCCAAGTTGGTGAGTTACCAACTAGTAAGGTGTTGCGTGGATGGTTACAAAAACATCAATGTCGAACTTGGGTAATTGATCCAACCTATCATAATTTAGATGCTTTACATAATCCCACCACCCATTTACGAATTGATATAGAGGAGATTGTATTACCAGATATCGACACAGATTATTTGGGTGCTGATAACTTTGATTATCAACAAAAATGGTTAGAATTAGAACTCAAAACTCAGCAACATCTCAATCAAATTCTCTCCCAAACTACAGATTTATTTGCTGGAAAAGCCCCTTGGTTAATTTCCCAATATTTACCACCAAACACAAATATTTTTATTGCTAATAGTATGGCGGTGCGGGATGTGGAATTTTTTTGGCAACCGAATTCCAGGCGCTTGCGACCCTTTTTTAATCGCGGTGCTAACGGGATTGATGGAACTTTATCAACTGCTTTAGGTGTTGCTCACCGTCAATCTAGCAGTGTGTTATTAACTGGTGATTTAGCCTTATTACACGATACTAATGGTTTTTTAATCCGCCATCAATTTATTGGTCATCTGACAATTATTTTGCTTAACAACAACGGTGGAGGTATTTTTGAAATGTTACCCATTTCCCAATTTGACCCCCCCTTTACCGATTATTTTCTCACCCCCCAGCAAATTGATTTTTCCCTACTTTGTCAAACCTACGAGGTCGAGTATCACCTCATTACGTCTTGGTCGGATTTTCAAGCCAAACTAAACCCTTTACCAACCCAAGGGATACGTGTATTAGAGTTACCAACTAATGGGAAATTTGATGCAAATTGGCGCAGGGAATATTTATAGCAGATTAAAATAATGTAGAGACTTTGCAATGCAACGTCTCTACATTACGATTAATTTTGGTTTTAAGACAAAATGTAAATAATTATAATTCATGTTCAAATTCAGTAATACCGGAAACACTACACATCACAAGAGGTTTTCAATTCAAAACCCTATTTAGAGTATATATCTGTTGATAGAACACAAATAATCTCCAGAGTTAATTAAAACTATAACACTGACCTCTTAAGATAATCTATCTTGGTTCTCTGGGTAGAGCAAATAATCTCCTGACTGTCTTTACTATAAGCTTAATTGCAATCGGAAAACAAGAAAAATACAGTTTTTCAGCTTAAGTAAAAATTCAAGAAAGGAGAAAAATCATGGATATCATCGCTTGGTTAGTATTAGGTTTAATTGCTGGTGCATTGGCAAAATTATTTTATCCCGGTCGTCAAGGTGGTGGCATTATCTCCACAATCGCTCTCGGTATTTTTGGAGCTTTAGTTGGTGGTTATTTAGGTCAAGTTCTGTTTGGAAGTGGTGCTGCGGCCGCAGCTACCGTTGGTACGCTGTCCGTTGGTAGTATCTTTTTTGCTGTTCTAGGTGCGATGTTACTCATCTTTATTTGGGGTTTATTAACCCGTCGAACTACGGTGTAATTTTATCTCTTCCTTTGATGGAAGAGAATTAATTGATTC
>CALJJQ010000111.1 GCA_937973965.1 uncultured Calothrix sp.
GTCGCTTTTGTGTTTGCAGGTGACATTGACCGCGAAGATGGTGACAGCATTTTTTTTGATGGGGAATTATTACAAAAAAGTGCTAACTACCATCTAATTGAAACAGGGTTGACCTACCCAACTTTTTACTCCAAGCTTTACCCAGACATTCGCAAAGAGTTAATTATTTCTACCCAAACAGCACGTCAAGCAGGGAAGGGGTTATGGTCATTGGATCAAACAACGATTGGTTTTGAATTGGAAAATTTGCAAACCCTTACCGAGCAAGTTGTTATTTTACCGAAATTATTTCGTCGTTTGTTAAGTTATTTAGCGATTAATGACGGTAGTTACTCCCTAGATGGATTTATCGATTTTTTAGAATCGCAAAATGACCGATTAATTATTCTTCCGGAAGGACATGTAACGGGATTTGATTTTGTCGTCACCGTCGAATCTCAAAGGGTGAAAATGAATTATTCACCGGAGGATTTGGTATTTATGGAAAAATGATGCGATTTTAGATTTTGGATTTAATCTGCTCGTAAATCGGGTAGGTCGGGAGTAGGGAGTGGGGAGTGGGAATGGTTATTTTCATGATTTGGTTGTGTCCATTTTAAATAGTGTGAGTGGGGAGCAGGGAAAAAATCACTTTCATCTCTTTGAGAAGTTGCGCTACATGCATCTACGGTTATGGTGTACGTAATTTATAATGACTACTCCCTATTCCCATACAGACGCGACACGTCGCGTCTCTTCCCCCTCCCTATTCACAAAGGAGGGATTATTCAGAAATTTCGGTATATTTTCCCTACCGAAATACTTAGGTAATTGGTCATCTTATGAATTGTCTTGACAAATTATTAATACCATATTCAATTCCTATGATACCTCCAGCTAGTTCCTCCTCGGCTTCCCTACCCCACATTGCTGGTTACACCCTGTTTGAGGAAATTTATTCTGGTTCCCGTACCTGTGTGTATCGAGGGTGGGATAATCAGACCCAGGGTCGGGTGGTGATTAAGCTATTGCGACGGGAATATCCTAGTTTTGGGGAATTGGTAAAGTTTCGGAATCAGTATGCGATTACAAAAAATTTGCCGATTCCTGGGATTATCAAACCGGTGAGTTTGCTATCTGTGGGGAATGGTTATGCTTTGGTGATGGAGGATTGGGTAGAGGGATTGGGTGATGGGATATACCCGGTGGCTTTAAATCGATATCTGCGGGAAAATGGATCTTTGCCGGTGGAGGAAGTATTAGAGATTGGGGTGCAGTTGGCGGATATTCTCCACGGTTTAGGTCAGTGTCGGGTAATTCATAAGGATATTAAGCCGGGGAATATTTTGATACATCCGGTGACGAAGCAGGTGAGGTTGATTGATTTTAGTATTGCTTCGTTGTTGCCGAAGGATTGTCAGGAAATTCAGAGTCCTAATGTGTTGGAGGGGACTTTGGCTTATTTGGCTCCGGAACAAACTGGGAGGATGAACAGAGGTATCGATTATCGCACTGATTTTTACAGTTTAGGTGTAACTCTGTATGAGTTGTTGACGGGGAGATTACCGTTTGTTTGTGATGATCCTTTGGAATTGGTGCATTGTCACATTGCGAAAATCCCTCCTGCTGTGAGCAATGGGGAAATTCCTGGGGTTATGGATGGGATTATCCACAAGTTAATGGCGAAAAATGCGGAGGATCGATATCAAAGTGCTTTGGGATTAAAGTATGATTTGGAGAAGTGTTTAGATGAACTAAGGGAAACGGGAACAATTAAATTTTTCCCGATTGGACAACGGGATGTTTGTGACAGGTTTATTATTCCTGAGAAACTATATGGTCGAGAAAGGGAAGTTGGGGAATTACTGACAGCATTTGCAAGGGTGTCCCAGGGAAGTTGTGAGTTGATGTTGGTTGCTGGTTTTTCTGGGATTGGTAAAACTGCGGTGGTGAATGAGGTGCATAAACCCATCGTGAAGCAACGGGGTTATTTTATCAAGGGTAAGTTTGACCAGTTTAACCGGGATATACCTTTTTCGGCTTTTGTGCAAGCGCTGCGGGATTTGATGACACAATTATTATCGGAGTCGGATGCCCAGTTGGCAAGGTGGCGTAAGGAAATATTAGCAGCAGTGGGGGAGAATGGACAGGTTTTAATTGAGGTAATTCCGGAGTTGGAAGCAATTATTGGTTCCCAACCCTCCGTTGCAGAATTATCGGGGAGTGCGTTACAAAATCGGTTTCAGGTAGTATTTCAACGGTTTATTAGTGTATTTACTACTCCAGACCATCCTTTGGTGATATTTCTTGATGATTTGCAATGGGTTGATGCCGCTTCCTTGGAATTGTTAAAGTTATTGATGGGTAGTCATGGTTATTTATTAATTTTGGCAGCCTATCGGAATAATGAGGTATCTCCCATCCATCCTTTTATTTTGACGGTGGGAGAACTGAAAAAATCTCAGGTGACGGTTAATGGTATTACTCTAACACCGTTCAAGTTTGCGGATGTGAACGATTTGGTGGCAGATACTTTACATTGTCCAGGGGAATTAGCCCAACCGTTAACAGAATTAATCTTTCGTAAAACCCAGGGAAATCCCTTTTTTACCACTCAGTTTTTGAAAGCATTGCAGGAAGATGGATATATTCGCTTCCATATCCAACGGGGTTATTGGGAATGTGATATTACCCAGGTAAATGCACTGTCACTCACCGATGATGTGGTGGAATTTATGACATGGCAGTTGCAAAAGTTACCATCACAAACCCAACGGGTACTGAAGTTCGCTGCTTGTGTTGGGAATCAGTTTGACTTAGAAACTTTAGCGGTTATTTGTGAACAAACAGCAACGGAGATTGCAGCAGCACTGTGGAAAGCGCTACAGGAAGGGTTGATTTTACCCACAACTCAAGTTTATAAGTTTTTTCAGGATATCGATTCCGTTGCTGCAGAAATTCCCAACCCCCAATATCGATTTTTGCACGATCGCGTTCAACAAGCTGCTTATTGTTTAATTCCGGAGGGGGAAAAACAAACCACCCATCTGCAAATTGGTCAGTTACTGCAAAGAAATCTTTCGGATAGTGTAAGGGAAGAAAAATTATTTGAGATAGTCGGTCATTGGAATTTAGCTGCGGATTTGATTACTGAATCCCAGGAAAGGGAAAATTTAGTAAGATTAAATCTTGCTGCTGGGAAAAAAGCGAGAAATTCCGCAGCTTACGCAAGTGCAAGAAACTTTTTCCAAACCGGGATTAAATTACTAACTAGTGATTGTTGGGAAAATCAGTATGGATTAACACTGGATTTATATATATCGGCTGCGGAATCTGCTTATTTGAATGCAGATATAGCAGAAATGGAGTTAATGGCGAATCAGGTGTTAAATTCAGCTCGCACCCCTCTAGATCGGGTGAAAATATACGAAATTCAAATTAACGTCCTGACAGCACAGGGTCAGATGTTAGATGCGATCGCAACGGGTAAGGATATTTTAGCCCAGTTGGGGGTGGAGTTTGCTACCACATCGGATCAAAGTTTGCTAAATCAGACTTTACAAACCCTCTCGCAGCAGTTACATGGTAAACAAGTGGAAGAACTGGCAAATTTACCATTGATGGAGGAACCCCGAATCATTGCAGCTATCGATATTTTAAGTAAATTGTTTCCACCCACAATTCAGGGAGTGCCCCATTTACTTCCCCTATTAGCATTGACAATGGTAAACCTATCGGTGCAATTTGGCAATACATACCTTTCTGTGGTTGGATACGTGCTTTATGGTTTGGTATTATCTGCCTTTAAGAGGGAGGTGGAAAGGGGTTATCAATATGGTAAATTGGCATTGACGCTGTTGGAGCGATTTCATCAAAAGACAGCGAGTGCAGCAGTTTTATCAATTTTTGGGTTCTTTATCCAACATCACAAGGAACACCTGCGAACGACCATATCCATCTTTCAACAAGGTTATCAAGCAGGAATGGAAACGGGGGATTTCGTTTATGTTAGTTACAACATTCTGAGTTACTTTGATTGCAAGCTATTTGCCGGTGTAGAATTAGATAGTTGGTACGGGGAAATTGCTGCCTATCAGCAAGTTTTAAGGGAGGTCAAACAAGATTTAGCCCTAGCTCATTTAGGTATGAGGGTACAGACCGCGAATAACTTGCTGCACCTAGTTCAACAACCCGATTGTCTACGGGGTGAAGCTTATGATGAAACCGTGATGATTCCTAAATCTCGGCAGAATCAAGAACTAACCGCGATCGCTTTTGTTTACACTTTTAAACTCTACCTTGCCTACCTCTGGGGTAATTATTCCGCCGCCGTTGAATATATTACTCAAGTTCAGCAGCACATACAAGCTATATCAGGGATGGTTTTTGTTCCTGTCTTCCATTGCTATGCAGCTTTGACCTACTTGGGAATGATTTTGGAACATACCCCAACTGACTTTGAAGAAATACTGGGGAAAGTGGAAAGTCATGTAGGAGCGCTTGCAGAATGGGCAAAACATGCTCCCATGAATCACCAACATAAACTCGACCTGATTGCAGCACAAAAAAGCCGGGTATTGGGGGAAAAAGCAGCGGCCATTGAATTATACGATCAAGCGATCGCGGGTGCAAAGACCAATGCATATCTGCACGAGGAAGCTTTAGCCAATGAACTTGCAGCCAAATTCTACCTGGATTGGGGTAAGGAAAAAATTGCTGCTGATTATATGCAAAAAGCCTATTATTGCTATGCACGGTGGGGTGCAAAGGCAAAAATTTACCATTTGGAACAAAATTATCCCCAGTTACTGACACCGATTTTACAACCCCAAAATGTATCCATATCGACGACGGAAACCGTTTTAAGTACAAATACCCTCAGTCAAGTAAGTGGAAGATTAACAAAAGAAGATACCCTATACCCTTCCACTTCCTCTAGCAGCAGTATTTCCGCAACCCTAGATTTAACCACAGTCCTTAAGGTATCCCAAATTCTCTCCCAGGAAATTGAACTGGATCGATTACTCACAACCCTATTACAAACGGTTTTTCAAAACGCAGGAGCAGATCGGGGAGTTTTACTCATGTCCCAGAACGGACAATGGTTTGTGGAAGCAACTGCAACCCTAGACACTCCACCAGAGATTGCATCCATACCCCTGGATAACTATCCCCATATCCCCCACCCCCTAATTCACAGGGTCAAACGCACCTCCCAACCCCTTGTCATTGATAACGTCCAACTAGATATAAACTTACAACAGCAAATCCCCCACCCACCCAAAAGTGTATTATGTACTCCCCTTTGTCAACAGGGAGAACTAGTAGGCATATTATACCTGGAAAACCATGCAGCCATCGGCGCATTTACCAGCGATCGCGTCCAGTTAATAAATTTTCTCTGCACCCAAGCAGCGATTTCCCTGAAAAATGCTCGCCTTTACCAAACTTTACAACAAAAGGAATTATTCCTGCGTAATGTCTATGAAGGTGTGAATCAGGGTATCAGTGTCATTGATGTCACCGAATCGGGGGATTTTTTGTATGCAGGATGGAATCCAACCCTAGATAGATTGGTTGGTATCCCCAGTTGCGATGTTGCTGGTAAAACCCCGGAAGAAGTATTTGGAGAGGTTCAAGGTGGAATAATACGACAAAATTACCAATCCTGCTTAAACTGCGCTCTGAGTATCTCCTATGAGGAATTTATTCCCCTTCAAGGTCGGGATACATGGTGGTTTACAACCCTCAACCCCCTTCAAGACGACACTGGACGCATTTATCGGATTATTCTGACAACCATTGAAATTAGCGATCGCAAACAAGCAGAAACAGCTTTGCAAGCAAGTCAAAGTCAATTACAAAACCTAGCCAATAATATCCCCGGAGTGATCTCCAGATATCAAACAGACACCCAGGGGAAAACCACCTGTTTATATATTAGCGATCGCTCCACAGATATTTTTGGTTTCTCACCCGCTCAAATTCAAGCAAGTGAAGATTGTATTTTCAGACATATTGATCCAGCTGATCAAGACTCCTTCCAAATAGCTGTGACTCAATCCTTGCAAACCCTCCAACCCCTCATCTGGTCTGGACGCTACAACCTCCCCACAGGAGAAAAAAAATGGATCGAATCCAATTTTATTCCCACCCCCCAAGCAGATGGTTCCGTCATCTGGGATGGTTTTACCCTTGATATTACCCAACGCAAAGTGGCAGAAAAAGAACAGCAAAAACTCCTCACCATCATCAATGGTACACAGGATATAGTGGGAATTGCTGATGCCCAGGGGAATAACCTCTATATTAACCCAGCAGGACAAACCTTCTTAGGGCTTACAAACGCACAGGCAGAATTTAATATTGCCACAGTTCACCCCCCCCATATTCACGAAAAAATGTTTCACCAAGCCATGCCAACTGCTGTCCAACAGGGTATCTGGACAGGGGAGTCTATGATTGTGAATTCCCAGGGAGAAGAAATACCCGTCTCCCAATCAATTATGGTACACAAAGACTCATCGGGCAATGTTGAATACTTCTCTACCATTATCCGGGATATTAGCGACATTAAAGCAGCAGAAAAATTAATTCAAGAAAAAAATCAAATTCTGGAACAAACCCTAATCCAACTGCAAAAAAGTCAAGCCCAGGTGGTACAATCAGAAAAGATGTCTGCGCTAGGTAATCTCGTCGCTGGAGTTGCCCACGAAATCAATAACCCCATCGGCTTTATCAACGGCAGTATCAACAACGGTAAAGACTACGTGCAGGATTTACTCACTCACCTCGATTTGTACCAACAGTACTATCCCCAACCGGTTACAGCTATTAGCAACCACGCAGAAGACATCGACCTGGAATTCCTACGGGAAGACCTACCCAAACTACTCGATGGAATGAAAGCAGCAAGCGATCGCATTAAATCCATCAGCACTAGTTTACGCACCTTCTCCCGTGCTGACACCGAACACAAAATCGCTGCTAACATCCACGAAGGTATGGATAGTACCCTGTTAATTTTAAAATACCGCCTCAAAGCCAACGAAAATCGACCAGCCATTGAAGTTATCAAAAACTACGGTGATATCCCAGCCATTCTCTGCTTCCCCGGACAACTCAACCAAGTATTCATGAATATTCTGGCTAACGCAATCGACATCTTCGATGAAGCAGCACAGCAGTCAAGTTTTGCCGAACTCAAAGCCAAACCTCAACAAATTACCATTCAAACCACCCTTCCAACCCCAAATCAAATCCACATCAGCATCTGCGACAACGGTAAAGGAATGTCCCCAGAAACCCAAGCACGCATCTTCGACCACCTATTTACCACCAAAGCCGTCGGTAAAGGAACCGGACTGCGATTAGCCATTGCTCGACAAATCATCGTCGATAAACACAATGGTAGCATCGAAGTGCGATCGCAGTTAGGGGAAGGAACTGAATTTTGTATTTGTCTACCCGTGAATGGATAATTTGTTAACAAACACAGAATGTTTGCAATACATCCAACGTAATATATCACGTCTCTACGTAATATATAACGCAATATCGTGTAGAGACCTAATATTGTTCTAAATGAATATTCTGCTACCATCAAGTAGCTAGAATCATCTCACCATCATGCAATTTAGACATAGGTTGATACACAAGTTCTCACCATTAATTCTTTTCCCTATTTGCTGCGGTTTGTCATTACTTGCTTGTCAAGCGCAACCAGAAATTTCAACTAGACAGGAAAATCAACCATTATTAACTCCCCAACCAACTCCGACCCCCCTACCCCTTTCTCAAACCTCTCCACCACAAGACCCAAACTATTTTATTGATGATCAAATTTGGGGAAAACCTGGAGACAAACAAAATTTAATTGCAGCAATCGACCATAGTTTAAGCTACTTACAGAGACCAACCGCAAAGAAAGCTTACGAAAATTATATTATCCCCGAAATTACCCATGCTAGAGTGGAAAAAAGCCTGAAAAGATTTCGAGAATTGCTCATCAAATCTCAAAATCCCCAGGAATTACAAACTGCTGTCCATCAAGAATTTGTATTTGATAAATCCATTGGCTCTGATAACAAAGGTTCTGTTTTATTCACAGGTTACTATAAACCAATCTATCTCGCTAGTCGTCAACCGACAAACGAATATCGCTACCCCGTCTATCGCTTACCAGATGATTTTCAAACCTGGAGTAAACCCCATCCAACCCGTGTGGAATTAGAAGGAATAGATGGTCTCCAAGCTGCTCAAGGTAAACTCAAAGGTTTAGAATTCTTTTGGTTAAAATCGCGAATAGATGCCTTTATGGCCCAAGTTCAAGGGTCTGCTGTTCTGAAATTTGCCGATGGTACAAACACGACAATTAATTATGCCGGAAATACCGACCATGATTATGTCAGTCTAGGTAAGGAATTAATTAAAGACGGCAAATTACCCTCCGAAGGAATCACCCTCGAAAAAGTTATTAACTACCTCGACAAAAACCCCGAAAGCCAAAACATTTACTTACCCAGAAACCCCCGTTTTATCTTTTTTAAAGATAGTAAAAATGCTCCTGCAAGTGGTAGCATCAGTGTCCCCGTCACCCCCGAAAGGTCAATCGCTACAGATAAATCCCTAACGCCTCCCGGTGCATTGGCCATTATTCGCGCTCCCTTGCCATTTGTCAATCAAGGTAAAATCGAACAGCGTCTTGTCAGTCGCTACGTCCTTGACCAGGATACAGGGGGTGCAATCAAAACCCCAGGTCGAGTGGATTACTATATTGGTGTTGGCAAAGAAGCTGGCGATCGCGCAGGTGCTATCGTTAATCAAGGTGAGTTATATTATCTGCTGTTGAAAGACTGCTGTTGAAAGATTAGACGTTACTGATTATTTGTAGAGACGTTATATTATATTACGTCTCTACAAACCACAAAAATACCCCCCGGTTACCCGGAGGGCATTTTCGCTATTTACCTAACTTGTAGCTAAATCCAAAGCAAAACCTGGAATTAACCGTTGATTGCAGGTGCTGTCAATGCAACAGGTGCAGCTTCACCAGCAGCCAAGTCGAGGGGGAAGTTGTGAGCATTACGCTCGTGCATTACTTCCATACCCAAGTTCGCACGGTTGATGATGTCTGCCCAAGTG
>CALJJQ010000112.1 GCA_937973965.1 uncultured Calothrix sp.
AATTGGGATTTATGCTAAATTCCTGAGTGTCTTCAGGATTGGTTTGCTCATCTTGGGAAGGATTATTTACAAGTCCCCATAAACCCATTCCAGCAGCAGCGACACCAGCAGCAACACCACTACCTGCGGACATTATATTACTAAGAATATTAGGTGTTTCTGTTGCTTGTGGAGTTTCCGGAGTTTCCTCCCATACGTCTGGTAAAGGAGTTGCTTCAAATGTTTCTGTTTTTTGTGTCGTATCTACATCTAAACCAGAGATTTCCGGTGTTTGTGGAATATCCACATTGACATCCAATCCGGGAATCTCCGTGGTTTGAGGAACGTCAACATTGACATCCAATCCGGGAATTTCCGGTGTTTGTGGAGTATTCACATTGACATCCAATCCGGGAATCTCCGTAGTTTGAGGATTATCTAGATCCAATTCCGGAATTTGATTGCTTGCAGATACATCTAAGTTTTCTTCGGCAACGGGGGAGTTAATATCTGAATGATCACCCTGCTGATTTAATAATCCCCATAAACCAGTTCCCACCGCAGTTGTCCCCGCAAGTAGAGCTGCACCGCCTAATAAATTAGCATCATTTGTGACTGTGTTTGAGCTAATTTCCGTATTATTTCCCGAATTTTCCGGGGAAACAATATTGGCTTCTGTACTAGATACTACTTCCTGAATATCCGTTGTCGAGTCATGACTAGGATAGTCAGGCATAACTACATCCACAGGTGCTGCTAGCTGTTGATTTTCATCTTCTTGAGCTAAACGTTCCCATAGGGAGGTTGTTCTAGCCGTATTGACCTGATTTTCTACAGTATTACTATTGGGGATGTCCGTCACTGTTTCCAGAGAAGGATTATTCGTCGGTTCGCTAGCATCACCCGAAACCGTGACCATCGCTAATTTTTCCTCCTGATTGCGGGAACCTTTTGTCAGTAACCATAGTAAAGCACCACCACCTAATCCTAACAAAACAGGTGCTAATAACCACCACCAGGGCCATTTTGCTTCTGCAGTTGAGGTTGGGGTGTTGGCTGTTTGGGTGTTTGCTGCGGTGATGGAGCTGGCTTGTTCTTGGCTATTATTGGTATTGTCGATACTACCAGTCGCATTAGTATCCGTTGAACCTTGAGCATCGGCGGTTGCGATCGCATTTGGCGTAGTTCCCTCTGTTGTAGTCGGGGAATCTGGAGAAAGATTTGCAACTTTATCTGCAAGTGATTGAGCGATCGCATTGGCTGCGTTGGTTTGTGCAGTTTTAACTGCTTGGGTTCCAATTTCTGAACTTGCAAATCCCAAAAAGCTTTTTACCCCAATGTTCGGGTTTTGTTTGTAGGCATAAACAAAGGGTTGGGAGTAGGGATATCGCTCGTCATCCGGTAGGATTTGGTGCATTCTCAACACCCTGACCCCCGGTGTCTGTACTACTTCATGGGCGATCGCATAACTAATCCCATCTGCACCTAATTCTTTAATAATAGCTGCTGTATCATCTGTTTCTACTTGAACCGCATTTTTACCAGTGGTAAATTCCTGATTTTTAAAAACTGGATAACTACGAAAAGCTTCCCTGGTATCACTTCCACTGGGACGGTCGATAAAACGAATCTTTCCTGGTTCTCCTCCCACCTGTGACCAATCGGTGATTTCACCCCGGAAGATTTTGGCAAATTGTTCGTTGGTTAAACTGCCTTGAAAGGGATTTTTTTCACTGACAATAATTGCAATTTTTTCTCGCTTAAGACGATACTGTTCTAGTCCTTGTTGCAATTCCTGGGTTGTTAAACCCCGACCGATGGCCGCAATATCAATTTTACCGCCTTGCAATCCTTTGATGGCAGCACTAGCACCATTACTACCTACTTCCACCTGACTACCAGCAAACTTCTGCTCAAATTGTCGCTTCAGTTCATTGTTAATCCCAGCCATACTACTGGAACCATCTAAGCGAACAATTGTACCTTGCTCCACACTAGTTGGTAAGGGAAATACAGGTTGTACTGATGACGGAGTTTGGGCGAACAACTTACCATCATGGAAGGATGGGATACTCCCAGGGAGTCGCTGCGCGATCGCAAATTTTGTTGTTAGCGTCGGTGATGCCATTGCTAGCAACAATGTTAGACAAGCTACTGATTTATATTGGGTTTGTTTTTGCCACATATCCCACTGAATCTCAAGGTAAAGGTAAATTTAATCCTGGACAGTCACATCGTTAAGCCAAGCCATTGTGGAGGAGTCGCGCTAATTATACATCGATGTCTCTCATGGCTTAAGTCCTGGTATATACCGATAACTGTTTATACTTGTATTTTTGGGGATTAAATCTGGGGAGTAGGGAATGGGGATGGGAAATAGGGGCTTGCGGAAAAATAGTAAAGACGCGATATCATATCGCATCTCTATGTCTTGTAAGCTTGTGAAGATATTTTAGTCGCCCAAAGCACAAACAAAAAACAAACTAGGTGTATGGAGCAATACAGTTCAGTTAGACTTAAAAGCCTGATTATTGGCTAGGTTGGGTTGAAGAATCTAGAGGCAGTAGCCCTCGTGGAATGCATCCCCACGCGGAGCATCGGGACGAGCTCATCACAAAAACTGTGTGAACTTATGGCTAAATTTCCACAAAATCAACAGTCTATGCAAAGCCTCAACCCAACCTACAGTTATCTTTAACACCAACCGTATTGATGTATGGAGGACAAAAATTTTAATACATTTTCTTCCCCTACATCCCCTGCTTCCTCTACACCCCCTAAACATATCAACATAAAATTAACCTACCTGTTGCCTATTCCCCAGGTATTTTGGCTTATGATAAATTAAACAAAGTAAAGTTAAATTACAAATATTAGAAACTTTGGTTAACAATACTTTAACTGCCAGCCCATCTTCGACCCCTATCCGGTCAACAGGAGCGGAAGCTCAGGGGAATTTAGAAACAAGTAGTCGAGAAAAAAGCTTATCTTTAAGGCGATCAATTCCCTTACTTCTAGGTGAAATTAAACAATCCCTAGTCAGCAAATTTGCTTTACACTGGCAGATGTTTGCCATAGCCACTTTTTTGGTTTCCGTACCCGTATTTATCGAAGCACCCCTAGTGCGGATTTTGCCGTGGTTAAGTTTGGCTTTGACAGGATTTTGGCTGTGGTTAAGCCATCGTTTACTGAAAAACCCGAAAACCACAAGCTGGGGTGATTTGCTGTTTGGCTTCAGTTGGAGTTGGTTGGCTGGTTCTATCTATTGGGGATGGCTACGCTGGGAACCATTGTGGCATTTACCCATAGAATCCATTGCTTTACCCTTGACCGTTTGGTGTCTGTGGCAAAAAAAATATCTCGTGGGAAGTTGGTTTTATTTGGGTTCCTTATTAGGTACAGTGTTAACAGATGTTTACTTTTATGTAGTTAATTTAATTCCCTTTTGGCGGCAAATCATGGTATCAGAAGCCGATCAAGCTCCCTTAATTTTACACGCAGCCCTAGGACAATTAGATAGTCCTTGGGGTGTAACTTGGGCTGTAGGATTAGTATGGATACTCATGTTTACAGGATTAACAGCCTTGACTGAGCGTGAGCGTCATACCTACGCCTTTGCTGGGGCTGTATTAAGTACGATATTAGTAGATGCCCTATTTTTAATTGCGGCGATTGTGGCTTAAATGCTAACAAACGGTAAAGTTTTAACAAAAGTAAATCTAACCAACCGTTCTAAATGATAATTGTGGATATTAATAAGCTGTATATTAGTTTCTGATGACTGCTGTGTTTGATTCGACAGCGAGAGTTTTGTAGATTGATTTGTCAGCTTTGGGGTTTTCCAGACTGATTGATGCTACATCATCTCAACACTTGAATCGCGAATCTATATATTTCGATGGAAAGAGGTAGACGACAGTGAAAGGATTGGTACGTTTATTAACAGTATTTAGTTTATTAGTAGCTAGCTGGGGATGGTTCGGTACAACATCTCCAGCACAAGCAATTACAATACACAGTTCCCTATTTGCAGCTGAAGCTGCTGTCCCAGCTGAAAAATTACGCAATCGCGCTGATGACAAGTTAGATGAAGTGTACGGAGATAAAATTGATTTAAATAATACAAGTTTGCGGTCTTTCCAGCGTTTCCCTGGTTTTTATCCAAAGTTGGCTAGCAAAATCGTCCAAAATGCTCCCTACGAAAAGGTTGAAGATGTCCTCAAACTAGAAGGTTTGAGCGAAGCTCAAAAAAGACGTTTAGAGCAAAATTTGGATAATTTTATCGTCACCGAACCGGAAGCGGTTTTCAATGAAGGGGATGACCGTTACAATAATGGCATTTATCGCTAGTTGATCGCCTTTGTTTTCTACAGAGTTAATCATCAGCAACAAGGTCAAATCGGTCACTAATTGTGAATGTTATTGACTTGTAGGGTTTGAGATTGAATAATTTTGACCAACCGCAAATTGGGAGTAGGAGCGAATAATTTTCCTACTTCCGATTTTATCTAAGGAGACATGGCTCTGTCTTGATCTATTCGCCTGCTGCTCTCCTTCCCCAAGTAATTCACCACATAAGTTCTGAGGGGTTAGTAGTAGTGGCTTTAGCCATGAAAAAGCTTGAATATCAAGTGTTAAAGCGCAACTACGTGTTTTTTCTTACCCATAGGAACTGCTCTCTTCCCTGAGAAATCCTAGATTTTTGTGTTATTTTTTGCATCTCCTAATACGTAAATACTTTGAACAACCAAGAATTTCCGCGCCAATTTGATGTGCTGGTGGTGGGTGCGGGTGCAGCAGGACTTTATACAGCACTGTGTATTCCCCAGAAATATCATGTCGGCTTAATTACAAAAGAAACAGTAAAATTATCTGCTAGTGATTGGGCACAAGGTGGAATCGCTGCAGCCGTTTCTCCAGATGATTCTCCCCAGTTGCATGTTGAAGATACCTTGCGAGCAGGTGTAGGTTTGTGTTCCCGTCCAGCAGTTGAGTTTTTAGCCCATCATGCACCGGATTGTGTCCGTGATTTGGTCAATTTAGGTGTGACATTTGATCGGCGCGGTAATGATTTAGCCCTAACCCTAGAAGCAGCCCATTCCCGTCATCGAGTTTTACATGCTGCAGATACAACTGGTCGAGCCGTCATTTCCACCTTAACGGCTCAAGTGTTAAATCGTTGTCCCCAGATTCAAGTGATTCAACAGGCTTTAGCACTGAGATTGTGGCACAACCAGACAACAGGACAGGTTCAGGGTATTTGTTTATTTTACCAGGGACAGGTTCAGTGGATTCGCGCTCAGGCAGTAATTTTAGCAACAGGTGGAGGTGGACAGGTATTTGCCCAAACCACCAATCCTGCAGTCAGTACGGGAGATGGTGTGGCGATCGCATGGCGTTCAGGGGCCATTTTACGGGATTTGGAATTTTTCCAATTTCACCCCACAGCCTTGACTAAAGCTGGTGCGGATAGATTTTTAATTAGTGAAGCGGTACGAGGAGAAGGAGCGCATTTAGTTGACGACACCGGGAGAAGATTTGTCTTTGACTACCATCCCGATGGGGAATTAGCACCCCGTGATGTGGTCAGTCGGGCAATTTATAATCATTTACAAAAAACAGCCACCGATCCCACAACCGCCAACGTATGGCTAGATTTACGTCCCATCCCAGAAGAGCGCATTCGTCACCGTTTCCCCAATATTATTCAAGTTTGTGCCAAGTGGGATATAGATGTGTTCCAAGAACCAATTCCCGTCGCTCCCGCAGCCCATTATTGGATGGGAGGAATTTTAACTGATACCAATAATCGCACAAATATTCCCGGTTTGTACGCCATCGGCGAAACCGCGAGTACGGGGGTGCATGGGGCCAATCGGCTTGCGAGTAATTCCTTACTGGAATGTATAGTTTTTGGCGCGCAGATGGCACACCTGGAGGTTGAAAAGAATAATAGCCAAGGGTTAGAGGATATTAGCAAAGATTTATTATTAACAGAAACAGCAACAGCAAAAATCATCCAACAAGACGAGTGGGTGCAGGAATTACGTCACCAAATTCCGAAATTAATGTGGCAAAGTGCAGGTATTTGTCGGACACAAGCACAATTAATCAAGGCGCAAGCAATTGTGGAAAAATGGCGAGAGGAGTTTACCCACTTGGAATTTACCAGCTTGATTAATGGTCTGCAACCTGGTAAAAATATTGATTGTGGTACAGAGGAAATTGCCTCTAGCTTAAAGTTATGGGCAGAAACCGAGAATCTCCTGGATATTGCCTATCTTATCCTCAAAAGTGCAGCCTATCGCACCGAAAGCCGAGGTGGACACTACCGTCAAGATTACCCCCACACCGACCCCAATTGGCAAGCTCACACCCTGATTCAACATCAAAAATGGTGGAAATCCCCTGAATTAGATTAACTCCCTCCTGTGATACAGAGGGAATGGGGAGTAGGGAGTTGATACTTGAGGGGGAGCTTTTGGAAACAGGGGAAGAAAATGTATCAACATTTTTGGGAAATGGTATCTTACCAGAAACCAGATGAAAGCTATTTTTCCCACTCCCTGTTCCCCCCTCCCTACTGAATTTCAATTCAGAATGTTTACATGACTAAATAATGGCTGTTTTCTTTCAATTTGAGGCTGATTTCGTTGATTCCCTGCGCTGTATACCAATGATAGTCAGGTATAAATTAGACACCTGTGGCATTAAATTAAAGTTAGGGGATTGGCAAAAAATGGATCACCGCGATCGCTTAACTTTGGCTTCCATGCCTTGTGATACTACCAGCGAAATTATCGCCTATCGAACCCATGTCCAAGAATTAGTTTTGACCCTAACAGGTCAACCAGCATCAGAACTACCCCAGGATACCCCCCAGGAGTGGTTAAATAGCGAAAACATCCCCACCCCAGTCCAAACTCAAGCCGCAGAGTTCAACTTGCATCTTACCCCTCAACAATGGAAAAACCTATCACCCCTACAAAGATTCGCTCTAATTAAGCTGAGTCGTTCCGGACACGAAAACAAAAACTTTCCCAGAGCGATCGCTGAATTTCAGCTTGATTAACCTGGAACAGAATTCCAGCTATCCCACATTTCAAATTGCCACAGGGAAATAACTGGATATAGACCGGAATCAGCAATTACCACCAAGACATTCGTTATCTTTATGTGTAATATTTGACTTATGTATAAGTATGCGGTGTGTTTATAATCATTCGCCGAATACTAAAACACCTGTTTTATAGTATTTTGGTTCTTTTAACATGCTTTCAGATAAAATTCAGATAAAATTCCCCATTTGGTCTTATCTTAACCAGCCTTTGTTTTGCAGTTATAAACCGCCGATTTTTAATCCGCGTCGTTTTGCCTATGTGTATCGCATCGATTTACTAGAGCGTTGCTTACATAAGGAATGTGATGCCAAGTAGTAATATTAATTACATACCTTTGAAAATCTGAGTCAGGAAGGGAGTAATACCATTTTACTTAGGAATTGATACCTGACGGGGAGTAGGAGAAGAATTTAAGATGAAAGTGCTAAAGCGCAACTACATGCCTTTCTTTACCTATCAAAATTAATGTGGTGGACTACTACATCAATCTGCTACCCTAAGATACCATCAAGGTTATTGTGGGAATCGTCCTATGTCTTTCGTTCCATTGCACATTCATAGTGATTACAGTCTACTTGATGGTGCTAGTCAGTTACCCGCATTGATTGACCGAGCAATTGAATTAGGAATCAAAGCGATCGCGCTGACAGACCACGGAGTCATGTATGGTGCAGTGGAACTACTGAAAATCTGCCGCAATAAGAATTTTAAGCCGATTATCGGTAACGAAATGTATGTGATTAATGGTGATATCACAAAGCAGGAGCGTCGTCCCAAATATCACCAAGTTGTTTTGGCCAAAAACACCCAAGGGTACAAAAATTTAGTAAAGTTAACATCAATTTCCCACCTCCAAGGGTTTCAGGGAAAGGGTATTTTTGGTCGTCCTTGTATTAATAAGGATTTATTACAGCAGTATCACGAAGGTCTAATTGTCACCAGTGCTTGTTTAGGGGGAGAAATACCCCAAGCTATCCTCAGTAATCGACGTGATGCAGCAAGGAAGGTAGCAAAATGGTACAAAGATGTATTTGGTGAGGATTTTTATTTAGAAATTCAAGACCACGGTTCTCAACAAGACCGAATCGTCAATGTGGAAATAATTAGAATTGCTCGTGAGTTAGGAATCAAATTTGTCGCAACCAATGATTCCCATTTTATTTCCTGCTACGATGTGGAAGCTCATGATGCTCTACTTTGCATTCAAACAGGGAAATTAATTACTGAAGAAAAACGAATGCGCTATTCGGGGACGGAATATTTAAAATCAGCTGAAGAAATGCGTTTATTATTCCGTGACCATCTCCCAGATGATGTAATAGAAGAAGCGTTATTAACGACTGTAGAAGTTGCTGATAAAGTAGAACCCTATGAAATTTTAGGAGAACCCAGAATTCCCCATTATCCCATTCCCCCTGGTCATACTACTGATACCTATGTGGAAGAAGTTGCTTGGCAAGGTTTAATCACAAAATTACGCTGCAAAAATCGCCATGAGTTAGAACCAGTATACCGGGAAAGGATGGAATATGAATTAAAAATGATTCAGCAAATGGGTTTTTCCGGCTATTTTTTGATAGTTTGGGATTACATTAAATTTGCTCGCGATAATAATATTCCCGTCGGTCCAGGGAGAGGTTCGGCAGCTGGTTCTTTGGTTGCCTATGCAATGGGAATCACTAATATTGACCCGGTTCACCACGGTTTATTATTTGAGCGATTTCTCAATCCGGAGCGTAAATCAATGCCCGATATTGATACGGATTTCTGTATTGAAAAACGGGACAAAGTAATCGAATATGTCACCCAAAAATATGGTACAGAAAGGGTCGCTCAGATTATTACTTTTAACCGCATGACTTCTAAAGCGGTATTAAAAGACGTGGCCAGGGTGTTAAATATTCCCTACGGTGAAGCGGATAAAATGGCCAAATTAATTCCGGTTTCACGCGGGAAACCTACACCTTTGAAAAAAATGATTTCTGAAGAAACTCCCGCCGCAGAATTCAAAGAAAAATATGATAATGACCCCCGTGTTCGCCATTGGATCGATATGGCAATTCGGATTGAGGGGACAAACAAAACCTTTGGTGTACATGCTGCGGGTGTGGTAATTTCGGCTGAACCCTTGGATGAAATTGTTCCTTTGCAACGTAATAATGATGGGTCGGTGATTACCCAATATTTTATGGAAGATTTGGATTCCATCGGTTTATTAAAAATGGACTTTTTGGGGTTGAAAAATTTGACCATGATTCAAAAATCCCTAGATTTAATTGAACAAAATCATGGTTATAAACTTGACCCCTATGAAATTACAGCCCAAGAACGCAAAGCTCAGAAAATTTTAGCTAAAGGTGGAGAAATAGCCAAGTTACCCCATGATGTTCGTAAGACCTACGAGTTACTAGAATCCGGGGAATTAGAAGGAGTATTTCAGTTAGAATCATCGGGAATGCGGCAAATTGTCCGTGATTTGAAGCCTTCTAATATTGAGGATATTTCTTCAATTTTAGCTTTGTATCGTCCGGGTCCTCTGGATGCAGGACTAATTCCTAAGTTTATTAATCGTAAACATGGACGGGAAATAATTGAATATGAGCATACAATTTTAGAACCAATTTTAAAAGAGACCTATGGAATTATGGTGTATCAGGAGCAAATTATGAAAATCGCTCAGGATATGGCTGGTTATTCCTTGGGTGGTGCAGATTTGCTGCGTCGAGCAATGGGTAAAAAGAAAGTTTCCGAGATGCAGAAGCAGCAAGCTTTATTTATTGACGGTTCCACCAAAAATGGGGTGAAAAAACAGGTCGCAGAAAAATTATTTGATGATATGCTCAAATTTGCTGAATATTGTTTGAGCTATGATACACAAATTCTCACCGCAGAATACGGTTTTTTAAAAATCGGTGAAATTGTCGAAAAGCAGATTGATTGTAGTGTGTTTACCGTAGATAGAAATGGATGTATATATACCCAACCAGTTGCTCAGTACCATCATCGGGGGATACAAGAAATATTCGAGTACGAATTGGCAGATGGTTCCCTAATTCGAGCAACTAAAGACCACAAATTTATGACGGTGGAGGGGGAAATGTTACCAATCGATGACATATTTGATCGTGGATTAGATTTGATGCAGATTGCTGTGGAGTAATGCGATTTTGGATTTATATTTTGCAACCTGATATATTTCCTTTTGAGTTAGTCAACAGTTGACGGTTGACGGGTGATAGGGGAAGAGGATTAGTGATTTTAAATCCCACAACTTTCCTTTTCCCCTGCAAACACGATTGGGACTGATTTACTCCTCAAAATACATCTCAAAAAATACATCTTGATTTAATTGATTCTGACTCGTTCCACGGTGACATCCGAACACTGACGATTGCGATCGCAGGTTATCGCGACTAATCTACCATTGGGTCGAATGGAAAACAAAAAGTTATCGGGTGAGTAATCGGTAGCAGGTCTTTTAGTGTGATAGTCTACAGGATTCGAACCCGCTAAAATCAAACCTTGGGAAGATGAACCTAGTTGCATAAACTGGGAAATAACTCTAGTTCTTCTCAGTCTCGGATCAAAATAGGTAGTCCCCATTCCCCCTGTATAACCATTCATAATCAGCACACTTTCATAGACAATTCCATTCACACTGTAGGTCAGTTTCCAACTACCATACAGGGGAGAATTAGCTCTCGTAACTGATTGAGCTACTGTGTAGGAATTCGATGTTGTGATTTGCTCTCTTGATTGAGCGCGTACTGATTCTACGGTTGTTAGTCCCATTCCTAATAGTAATACGGCGACGGAAGCAGTTTTGATTAATTTCATCGTCTCACCTCATCTGGAGAATCTGTTCACTGATATATACTTCTGGAAACGTGCAAGTGATGCAGAAATTAGATGAATTAATCAGTCTAAAAATTTACTTAAATAACTAAATGCAAACAAGAGTTAACAATTAGCAACACATATTTAAACTAATTGGATGCTTCTTAACTTGCACATTTGATCAACCTTGCTTGTAGATAGGGAGTAGGGAGCAGGAAGTAGTACTCCATGTCATTAATTTTGATGAGTTAAAAAAGGCACGTGGTAGCGCTAGTCTACGACAACCCTGCGGGTATAGCGCCTTTATCATAAAGCTTTTTTGGGGCTAGAGCATAACTACGAACCCATCAGAAATAATGACACAGACCACTATAAGGGAGTATATATGAACTTTTTTCTTGTTTGGTTGTGTACAAACCTACATGAGGGACTTACATGACAAAGCCTTTAGCTTAATCAAATAAATATACTTCTTGCAACCCCTAATGGTTTGTCAACCCAGTTCGGACAGGTGAAGGTCAGTAGAGGAAGCAGGGGGAAAAGGATGTATATGACTAAAAAAAACCGCAGGATTACAGAGGATTACAGCTAAATATGGTACATTATTTAAACTTTACAGGCTTGTGAGAAACCACTTCCACAACCGTATCTTATATTCTTGAATGCTGCCATCATTTTACAGAGTATTACCAACATCCACCACAATCCAAAAACCAAAATTGTATATATAAATTTTCCCAAAAATGGGAATAATAAGCCAGGAATGAATTACTCAGGGTATTGAAAATGTTAAGTCTGTCCGGCTATCAAATTGGTAGGCAAATCTATGCAGGTAATAGAACTCTAGTCTTTGCTGGAACCAGGGAAACCGATCAACAACCAGTTATTATCAAGCTATTAAAAAGCAAATACCCATCATTTAGCGAACTGGTTCAATTTCGTAATCAATATACGATTGCCAAAAACTTAGAATTTGCCGGGATTATTACCACCTACAGCCTAGAGAACTACCAAAATAGTTATGCCCTAGTGATGGAAGACTTTGGCGGCATATCCTTAAAAGAATATACAGGCAATGTACCTCTAAAAATAGCAGAATTTTTGGCGATCGCCTTCCAAATCACCGATGCCCTAGGGGAATTATATCGTCACGGAGTCATCCACAAAGACATTAAACCAGCCAATATCCTCATCAATCCCGACACCAAACAAATCAAACTCATCGACTTTAGTATCGCTTCCCTACTACCCAAAGAAACCCAAACCCTCCAATCAGCCAACGTTTTAGAGGGAACCCTAGCCTATATTTCCCCCGAACAAACCGGACGGATGAACCGAGCCATTGATTGGCGTAGCGATTTTTACTCCCTCGGAGTCACCTTCTTTGAACTCCTCACCGGACAACTACCCTTTCCAGCAACTGACCCCCTGGAGTTAGTCTACTGTCACCTAGCCAAATCAGCACCCGATATTCGTACCCTCAACCCCCAGATTCCCCCAATTATCGCCCAGATTATTACCAAACTCATGGCAAAAAACGCCGAGGAACGTTATCAAAGTGCTAGTGGATTAAAATACGACCTGGAAACAGCTTGGAAAACCTATCAACAAACCGGAGAATTTACCGAATTTCCCCTTGCAAGTCGAGACATACCCGACCGATTTAGTATCCCCGAAAAACTCTACGGAAGAGAAGCAGAAATTGAGACCCTACTATCAGCCTTTGCACGTATTTCCCAACCCCCCGAAGACCAAAATCACAGCGTAGAAATGGTATTAGTTGCAGGTTTTTCCGGAATCGGCAAAACCGCAGTCGTCAACGAAGTCCATAAACCCATCGTCCGTCAACGAGGTTATTTTATCAAAGGCAAATACGACCAATTCCAGAGAAACGTACCCCTAAGTGCATTCATCCAAGCATTTCGCCACTTAATGGAACAACTACTAAGCGAAAGTAGTAGTCAACTACAAACCTGGAAAACAAAAATCCTCGCAGCATTAGGAGAACAAGCCCAAGTTATTATTGAGGTCATACCTGAACTCGAAAAAATCCTTGGACCCCAACCCCCCGTCAACGAATTAACCGGTAGTGCAGCCACAAACCGCTTCAACCTACTATTCCAAAAATTTATTCAACTTTTTAGTAGCAAAGACCATCCCCTCGTCATATTCATTGACGACCTCCAATGGGCAGACTCCGCATCCCTCAAACTGATGGAAATTATCCTCAGCGAAGGAGAAATCCAGCATTTACTACTAATTGGAGCATATCGAGATAACGAAGTATCTCCAGCCCATCCTTTGATGATGACCCTCAAAGAAATCGCCAAAAATTCCATTCCTATCCATACCATTACCCTTCCACCCCTATCCCTAGAAAACATCACCAACCTAGTAGCCGAAACCCTCAACTCTCCACCAGAACTGGTCATCCCCCTCAGCAACCTCATCTATCAAAAAACCCAAGGAAACCCCTTCTTCAGCAATCAACTGCTCAAATCCTTCCACGAAGAAGGCTTAATTCAATTCAACATCGAAAATCGTTATTGGCAATGTGAAATTTCCCAAATCAAACAAGCCATATTAGTTGACGACGTTGTTGACTTTATGACCTACAAATTGCAAAAACTACCATCAGCCACCCAACAAGTTCTCAAACTAGCCGCCTGTATTGGCAATGAATTTGACCTCACCACCCTCGCCATAGTTAATCATAAATCCCCAGAAGAAACCGCCACAGATTTATGGGTCGCACTGCGGGAAGGACTAATCATACCCACCAACGAAGTTTATAAACTATATCAACAAGAAAATCACAATATTTTCACAGCAAATCATCAACACCTGACCACAGAATCACCCAACTACAAATTCCTCCACGACCGAGTACAACAAGCAGCCTATTCCCTAATTCATGAATCAGAGAAAAAACAAACACACCTACAAATTGGTCAACTTCTCTTAGAAAATATTCCCCGAGAAAAGCGAACAGAAATAATCTTTGATATCGTTAACCATTTAAATTATGGTAGAGAGCTAATTACTCAAGAATTCGATATTAATCAACTTGTAAAGTTAAACTTCACCGCCGGTATAAAAGCAAAAATAGCAACTGCATATACGGCAGCTATGAGTTATTTTAATATTGCATTGTCAATACTAAATCATAATTCTTGGACAACAGAATATGACTTCACACTCCAATTGTATGAAGAAGCATGTGAAGCAGCTTATTTATCTGGAAATTTCGTCAGGATGGAACAATTAGCAGAAATAGTGATTGATTCTACTAAAACTATTTTAGAAAAAATTAAAGTATCCGAAATAAAAATTCAGGCAAATATTGTCAGAAATAAGCTCACGGAGGCTTTTGATATAGCTTTAGGCATTCTTAAGCTTTTAAATATAGAATTTTCGACAACACCATCTCAGAATGATATTGAGCAAGCATTTCAGAATACAGCAGAAAAATTAAAAAATCGAAAATTAGCAGACTTAATCAATTTACCAGAAATGAACAACTTAGAGATGTTAGCAGCAATGCGTATTTTACTGAGTATGTTTGCTGCTGCCTATCTCGGACGGACAGAATTTGTGCCCTTACTTAGCACAAAAATGATTGAATTGTCACTGGAATATGGAAATACGAGCATATCAGCATTTGCTTACTGCTCTTATGGTCTTCTTTTATGTAGTGTTATTGGTGATATTGAGACAGGCTTGGAATGCGGTCAACTATCCTTAAAAATATTGTCAAAATTTCCCAATAAACCATTACAAGTTAAAAGCTTGTTAATGTATAACAGCTTTATTGGACTTTGGAAAAATCATGCTCGTAACTTTTTAAATCCATTACAGCAAGTTTATCTAACAGCTTTAGAAGTGGGAGATTTAGAATTTACAGCCTATGCCTTAAATAATTTATCATATACTTCTTATTTAATCGGAAAGGAACTGCATGAATTAGAGTACAACATGTCTAGATATTGTGATGAGCTTGAACGACTTAATCAAAAAGCAGCCTCTTATTCAGTAAGAATCTGGAGACAAACAATACTCAAATTAATAACTAAAAGTCAAGATGTCTGCTCTTTGGTTGGTGAGAGTTATGATGAAAATATTATGTTGCCACTACATAAAGAAAGTAATTATGTGATGGCGATCGCAATAGTAAATTTCAATAAACTTACTCTGAATTACTTATTTAGTAATCCATTAAAAGCTCTAGAATATTCCATAGAAACAGAAAAGTATTTATCTAGTATTACAGGTTCCTTAATCATTCCTATTTTCTATTTTTACGATTCTCTTTCGAGATTATCAGTATATTCTCAAGTAGCTTGTTCCCAACAAAATGATTTTTTAGAAAAAGTAAAATCCAATCAACAAAAAATGCAGCATTGGGCAACCCATGCACCAATGAACTTCTTACACAAATACTATCTAGTGGAAGCAGAACTCCATCGAGTTCTAGATGATAAATTAGCTG